>NZ_RQSP01000156.1 GCF_009078285.1 Bifidobacterium jacchi | reverse complement strand
GCAACGGTCCCGCAATCATGGACGCGCTGCGCGCGCGGTTTGCTGGCTCGACTGTCGTCGAGCGACGTTGCCTACAAACAGCTCCGCTGTTTGCTTCACGGCAACGGTCCCGCAATCATGGACGCGCTGCGCGCGCGGTTTGCTGGCTCGACTGTCGTCGAGCGACGTTGCCTACAAACAGCTCCGCTGTTTGCTTCACGGC
>NZ_RQSP01000155.1 GCF_009078285.1 Bifidobacterium jacchi | reverse complement strand
GGCCTGTTTTTGCACTGCGTCCCACGGAATAGTGGGACGCAACGTGATTCGAGTGTTGTTTTGCGTTGCGTCCCACGAATCGCCACGGATCTGTGGGACGCAGTGTTATTCTGGTCTGTTTTTGCGTTGCGTCCCACGGCTTCGCTCGTGTCACAGTCTGCGTTCAGGGAATGATCAGGCGGAATGGTTGGAAAATGGCGGTTTG
>NZ_RQSP01000154.1 GCF_009078285.1 Bifidobacterium jacchi | reverse complement strand
CAATGTGGCCGGTCGCCCTCTCAGGCCGGCTACCCGTCAAAGCCACGGTGGGCCATCACCCCGCCGTCAAGCTGATAGGACGCGACCCCATCCCATACCGGAAAAACCTTTCCCGCACCACCATGCAGCAGTGCGGAGCATGCGGCATTACCACCCGTTTCCAGGAGCTATTCCGCAGTACAGGGCAGGTCGGTCACGCATTACT
>NZ_RQSP01000153.1 GCF_009078285.1 Bifidobacterium jacchi | reverse complement strand
CCAGAGAACCGCCATTTTCCAACGTTTTCACCTGCATGCCACCTGAACATATCCTGTGATGCCCGGTGATCCGTGGGACGCAACGCGAAACAAGCCCGCTTTTGCGTTCCATCCCACGAAATCACGGCAAATCGTGGGACGCAACGCGGAAATCCCCGTGAATCGCGTTCCGTCCCACTGATCCGTGAAGTGGCCTGATTTTTGTTCC
>NZ_RQSP01000152.1 GCF_009078285.1 Bifidobacterium jacchi | reverse complement strand
CCGGCCCCGATCGTGGTCGACGACCACGGTCATGTACCTGTATCCCTTCTTGTAGCTGGTCTCGTCCACGCCGATGGAGCGCAGCCCGTCGAACAGGCCCGCCCCCCTGCTCGGCCCGCAGGTCGTCGGCGACCCTCCTGCACACGGGGCCCACGCTCTTCCAGTCGATGCGCATCAGCGACGACACGGCGCTTCGCGGCGCGTGCAC
>NZ_RQSP01000151.1 GCF_009078285.1 Bifidobacterium jacchi | reverse complement strand
GTTTGTCGTCGGGGATGAAGCCGGGGCCGCCCGCGGCCCTGTCACGCTCGTCGAACTCCTTGAGCCGCTCCCACGGGGTGCGCGGCCTGTCGTAGACGCGGCGGGGGCCGGCCGTCCCGCGTGCTCTCGCGCGCGACCGGCTTCTTGGACGGGGTGAACAGGTTGGTCTTGATGCGCACCAGCTCCCACAGCTCGTTGAGCAGGTCGAG
>NZ_RQSP01000150.1 GCF_009078285.1 Bifidobacterium jacchi | reverse complement strand
CGCCAGGCACTGTCCCAGAGCGGGATGACCGCTCGTGGTTAGACGTCAAACGAGAACAGAGCGGTATTTCACCTTGCGACTCCCCACGAACTGGCGTCCATGGATCGAAGTCTCCCGCCTATGCTACACAATCCGCGCCTAACGCCAATACCAAGGTATAGTAAAGGTCCCGGGGTCTTTTCGTCCTTCTGCGCTTAACGAGCATCTTTA
>NZ_RQSP01000149.1 GCF_009078285.1 Bifidobacterium jacchi | reverse complement strand
GCGTGTACGACCGGCTGGTCTCGGAACACGGGTGGGAGGGCTCGTATTCCGTGGTGCAGCGGTACGTGAAGCGCTGGCGGGAGACGAACCGGGAGTCCTCGGCCGCATTCCTGGACCTGTCGTGGGCTCCGGGCGTGATGCAGGTCGATTTCGGGGTGGCGTTGGCCACCGTCGCGGGGCGTGAGACGGAGACGCATTGCCTGGTGGTCTCGT
>NZ_RQSP01000148.1 GCF_009078285.1 Bifidobacterium jacchi | reverse complement strand
AATGATTGCCAGTCCGTCTCCCGCCTGGCCGGTTTTTGCTGGTTGGGTCCTTGGTTGGTTGATGGGGGGCGGGGTTTTGTGAGGATGTCCTTTCCTTAAGGATGTTCTCGTCTTTTTCTTTTGGAGAGTCTGTTTTCGGATTGTCCTTCATGTTTTTTGTGGAGGGTTCGATTCTGGCTCAGGATGAACGCTGGCGGCGTGCTTAACACATGC
>NZ_RQSP01000147.1 GCF_009078285.1 Bifidobacterium jacchi | reverse complement strand
CGCCAGGCACTGTCCCAGAGCGGGATGACCGCTCGTGGTTAGACGTCAAACGAGAACAGAGCGGTATTTCACCTTGCGACTCCCCACGAACTGGCGTCCATGGATCCAAGTCTCCCGCCTATGCTACACAATCCGCGCCTAACGCCAATACCAAGGTATAGTAAAGGTCCCGGGGTCTTTTCGTCCTTCTGCGCTTAACGAGCATCTTTACTC
>NZ_RQSP01000146.1 GCF_009078285.1 Bifidobacterium jacchi | reverse complement strand
CGCGGTCGGGTTCCTGCGCCGCAACATCATGGTCCCGCCCATGCGAGCGGAATCATACGAGCAGCTGAGCCGTCTCATGCTGGAGCGGTGCGACGCCCTGGCGGCGTCGTCGTATTGCCCGAGACTGATGGACGTGCCCGTCACGCAGGTGTTCGCCGAGGACAGGGCGGCGTTGGCGCCGTTGCCGTCCACGGTGTTCGACCCGGTGCGCTG
>NZ_RQSP01000145.1 GCF_009078285.1 Bifidobacterium jacchi | reverse complement strand
GAACCGGATAATGGACGCGAGACTATCGCCTGTTCGTGTTGATCGCAGTGGATCGTCTAATGCTCTCTAGTCGCCCGGCCGTCATGCCGGACTGTGCGCGCCACCCTATAGGGTGGTGTGTGATTGCGGTTCGACCATTAGTACCGGTCGGCTCCACCCCTCACAGGGCTTCCACCTCCGGCCTATCGACCACGTGTTCTCCATGGGGTCTACAGG
>NZ_RQSP01000144.1 GCF_009078285.1 Bifidobacterium jacchi | reverse complement strand
CCCACCACGAGAGACCCATCGCGCGCCCCACACATACGTTCCATGCACACGACCACACAAGACATACGTCCCATGCACACAATCACGTCTCCGCGGGGCACAATGCAACACTGAAAGGGCTTCCGTTGATCTCGGCAAGCACCGCTGCGCAAGCACCACAGTCTGTCACGCGACGCGATTTCCGGCGTTTTTGGCGTCGCGTGGCAGTCCGGTTTGTCACGCG
>NZ_RQSP01000143.1 GCF_009078285.1 Bifidobacterium jacchi | reverse complement strand
TCGTACGGATCCGCCGGCGATGCTCCCTCGGATAGTCGTCGAGCAGGTAGGTCGTCGTCTCCCCGATGCCCTCGCGCAGGCATTTGGCAGCCTCCCTGAGCTTGCGCGATTCCATGTCCCTGGCGACGGATTCCGCCTTCTCCAGCGCCTTGTCGCGCGATTCCATGCCGAACACGGCCTTGAGCGCGTCCGCCGCCCACTCCCGGTTTTTGGGGTTGACCTTGGCGAGG
>NZ_RQSP01000142.1 GCF_009078285.1 Bifidobacterium jacchi | reverse complement strand
TGGCAACACGGGGCGAGGGTTGCGCTCGTTGCGGGACTTAACCCAACATCTCACGACACGAGCTGACGACGACCATGCACCACCTGTGAACCCGCCCCGAAGGGAAACACCATCTCTGATGTCGTCGGGAACATGTCAAGCCCAGGTAAGGTTCTTCGCGTTGCATCGAATTAATCCGCATGCTCCGCCGCTTGTGCGGGCCCCCGTCAATTTCTTTGAGTTTTAGCCTTG
>NZ_RQSP01000141.1 GCF_009078285.1 Bifidobacterium jacchi | reverse complement strand
TGATACGCCCGTGGACGCCAGTGGATGGTCGCCTGTGGATTGTCACGCGACGCAAAAAACGTCCAAAACGTCGTCGCGTGACAAGTCGGGTCGTCATCAATCTGCTGTCGATCTGTCACGCGGCATCGAAATCGTCGTTTTTTGCGTCGTGTGACAGGATGCAGCGAGTTCCGCGCGTCCATCGCTGAGTCACGTGATTGCAGAATGGCGGAATTCCAATGTTTCTTGAACTGGCTCG
>NZ_RQSP01000140.1 GCF_009078285.1 Bifidobacterium jacchi | reverse complement strand
GTCGGTCGGCATGCCAGTGGGATGCGGTGTGATTCTGGCTTATTTTTGCACTGCGTCCCACGGGACAGTGGGATGCAACGCGATTCGGGTGCTGTTTTGCGCTGCGTCCCACGAATCAGTGGGACGCAGCGCTGTGATGGGCCGATTCCGCGTTGCGTCCCACGGCTTCGCTCGTGTCACAGTCTGCGTTCAGGGAATGATCAGGCGGAATGGTTGGAAAATGGCGGTTTGCGAGTGCATCCTTCGTGGTATGCC
>NZ_RQSP01000139.1 GCF_009078285.1 Bifidobacterium jacchi | reverse complement strand
CAGGGAATGATCAGGTGGAATGGTTGGAAAATGGCGGTTTGCGAGTGCATCCTTCGTGGTGTGCCTGCTGTCGGTCGGCATGCGAGTGGGATGCAACGCGATTCGGACGTTGTTTTGCGTTGCGTCCCACGAATCAGTGAGACGTAGCGCTGTGATGGGCCGATTCCGCGTTGCGTCCCACGGCTTCGCTCGTGTTACAGTCTGCGTTCAGGGAATGATCAGGTGGAATGGTTGGAAAATGGCCGTTTGCGAGTGCAT
>NZ_RQSP01000138.1 GCF_009078285.1 Bifidobacterium jacchi | reverse complement strand
ACAACGGCCGGAAGAGCACATCGCATCCCTGATACGTACGTGCGATGCACACAACCGACAGCACGACACAGTCACAACACAGTAAATCCCTTTTTCCACACCCATCGTGTGCATCGGACGTATGTCGTTGGAGGCATCGCGTGCATACAACGGATACGTAGAGGCGCAAAACGCGCGCTACATGTACGCCACATGCACACGATCACGTAGATATACGCTCCATGCACACGATCAACAACGACTCACGTACGCGCCATG
>NZ_RQSP01000137.1 GCF_009078285.1 Bifidobacterium jacchi | reverse complement strand
AAGGATTTCTCGGAAAGATCCTTGAGTTCGTAAGATAGTTGCGCTAAGCCGCATCCCAGCGCAAGGATTTTACGAAATGGCCGTTTTCCCCGAGAAATCCTTGCGCTAAGTGCGCTAAGTGCGTGTACGCTAAGTGCGCTAAGTGGCATCCCCATCGCATCCCAGCCTATCCCCGCGCAAGGTTTTCTCGGGATTTGCCTTGAGTTCGTAAAATCTTTGCGCTAACAGGTCTCGTAGCGCAAGGATTTCTCGGAAAGATCCTTGAGTTCGTAAGATA
>NZ_RQSP01000136.1 GCF_009078285.1 Bifidobacterium jacchi | reverse complement strand
GGAGGTGGAAGCCCTGCAAGGGGTGGAGCCGACCGGTACTAATGGTCGAACCGCAATCACACCGCTCCTTCAATGGAGCGGCGCGCACGAGTCCGGCATCACGGCCGGACGACTAGTAGCATCGACGATCCACTGCGATCAACACGAACGACAAGTCGCGTCCAGTATCCGGTTCCCGGACCACCACGTTTCCCCCACGCCCTGGGCGTGGGAAGAGAATTGAACAGACTTGCGGTGGTCATGGCCCAGGGGAGACGCCCGGCATCATTCCGAACCCGGAAGCTA
>NZ_RQSP01000135.1 GCF_009078285.1 Bifidobacterium jacchi | reverse complement strand
ACAAGCCGTTGGAATCGACCGGATCAGGTCGTTACGCATTGTGGCGGAATTTCGCCGTTTGCTGCGAGAGCTATCTGTCACGCGACGTGTTTCAGGCGTATTTTCGTGTCGCGTGGCAACGCCGTCTGTCACGCGGCGCAAAAAAGGGTCGAAAACGCGTCGCGTGACAAGCTGTCGGAATCGACCGGATCAGGTCGTTACGCATTGTGGCGGAATTTCGCCGTTTGCGGTAGTGCCCGGATTCTTGCGCACTTTGGTCTTCGCCCGGCTCTGTGACGATGATCAGTCCGCTGCTGGTA
>NZ_RQSP01000134.1 GCF_009078285.1 Bifidobacterium jacchi | reverse complement strand
ATCGTGTGCATCGCACGTATATGGGCGGGCGTGTTTGGGACGTTTCGCGTACGTCGTATGCACACGATCGTGTAGATGTACGTGCCATGCACACGATCAATGACGCTTCGTGTACGTCGTATGCACACGACTGGCGGCGCGTGCCTGCCGATGAGCTCGGATGTGCGCCTTGCGTGTACGTGTTATGCACAGGATCGTGTTGATGTACGTTCCGTGCACACATTGAGCGGGGGTCTTATGTACGTTGCATGCACACGATCGTTGGTTTGCCGTGGCTGGCGGGTATCGTCCTGCGTCTCATGGGT
>NZ_RQSP01000133.1 GCF_009078285.1 Bifidobacterium jacchi | reverse complement strand
GCTAAGAGGACTTGCGCTGAGAGGATCGGGAACGCTCGTAGCGCCGAGAGGGCCGGTGCGCTAGTTTTTCTCGGAATCGGGGCGGATTTCGAGATTATCTTGCGCGGGCCGGCCGCTGGGCGCAAGATATTCTCGGGTTTTGCCTTGAGTTCGAGAAAACCTTGCGCTGCGAGGGGTCGTAGCGCAAGATATTCTCGAGGTGGCCGTTTGTTTCGAGAATTTCTTGCGCTAAGAGGACTTGCGCTGAGAGGATCGGGAACGCTCGTAGCGCCGAGAGGGCCGGTGCGCTAGTTTTTCTCGGAATCG
>NZ_RQSP01000132.1 GCF_009078285.1 Bifidobacterium jacchi | reverse complement strand
AGTTCCTCAATCGGTGATTCAGCGGTTCCGTAGCCGTTATTAGAACTATCTCCGTTCCCAGCTCCGGTTTTTGCAAAGGGATCCAATGGATTCGTTGCATCGGAAGAATTGGCCTGTGATGTATCGTGATTAACACTAGCAGTCTTGTTTTGCGAGATCGGACTGCTCCCGCTGCCGATCGGATCCGCATAGGCGGCGGACGTGATTGTGCCCGCCAATGTGGCGAGTGCGAGCGTGCCCGCGAGTACGCCGCGCAGCAAACGCCTCCAACCGCCCGTATCGTCCTTCCAAGGTGTGTTCACCATAGAGGGCTTC
>NZ_RQSP01000131.1 GCF_009078285.1 Bifidobacterium jacchi | reverse complement strand
GGTGACGCTCGCATGCGGCGGTGTGTGGTGGTGTATGCGGGGAGAGGTCACGGGGCGCGGGTCACTCCCTGTGACCGGGGTGCGAAATCCTTGATATTGCAACGTTTCTGACATGATGGTCACGTGGAACGCCCGCTCCCTGTGACCGAAGTCTCTTCCTGTGACCGGTGCTCGTTGGGTGACTGCGGGGTATCCGATTGGAGACGTCTGCTGTTTTCGTGGGTTGGACGGTGGGTCACGAGAGAGACGCGAGCGAGGATCGCTGCTGTAGCGCAAGGATTTCTCGGGGAAAACGGCCATCTCGTAAAATCCTTGCGCAACGGGGGC
>NZ_RQSP01000130.1 GCF_009078285.1 Bifidobacterium jacchi | reverse complement strand
CAGGGAATGATCAGGTGGAATGGTTGGAAAATGGCGGTTTGCGAGTGCATCCTTCGTGGTGTGCCTGCTGTCGGTCGGCATGCGAGTGGGATGCAACGCGATTCGGGTACAGTTTTGCACTGCGTCCCACGAATCAGTGGGACTCAATGAAATTCTGTCCTGTTTATGCGCTGCGTCCCACGGGACAGTGGGATGCAACGTGATTCGGGTGTTGTTTTGCGTTGCGTCCCACGGCTTCGCCCGTGTCACAGTCTGCATTCAGGGAATGATCAGGTGGAATGGTTGGAAAATGGCGGTTTGCGAGTGCATCCTTCGTGGTATGCCTGCTG
>NZ_RQSP01000129.1 GCF_009078285.1 Bifidobacterium jacchi | reverse complement strand
GGTGGCTCGAAGCCGCAATCGTGTGCATACCACGTATATGAGGCGTTGCTGATCGTGTGTATGGGACGTATGTTTGCGTGATTGTGTGCATGGAATGTACGTGAAACGCCTGTTTCGAGCCCGCTCGCATACGTTCCATGCACACGATGCCAACACGGTATACGTCCCATGCACACGACGGGCTGTGGAGAGACTCGATTGGCTGCGGGGACACGATGGGCTGGGGATCCTCGTCACAGTCATAGGGAGCGGGGCGCTCCCTGTGACCACACCCGTCCGCATCCACGCCCGCGCCTGCGCACGCGGTTTGCCGGCTCGCCGGTCAGCTCACACAGCACCTGCTGACAG
>NZ_RQSP01000128.1 GCF_009078285.1 Bifidobacterium jacchi | reverse complement strand
TTTCGGGATTTGCCTTGAGTTCGTGAATTCCTTGCGCTAAGCGGCATCTCAGCGCAAGGATTACTCGGAAAGATCCTTGAGTTCGTAATATCTTTGCACTAAGTCCCAGCGCAAGGATTTTACGAAGTTCCCCTTGTTTCCGAGAAATTCTCTCGAACAAGACACGAGAAATTCTTGCGCTAATTGATCGCTAATTGATCGATAATTGTTCTCGATAATTCTCCCAGCGCAAGGATTTTACGAAATGGCCGTTCTTTCCGAGAATTACTTGCGCTGAGGTGCTGTGGGGTCTGTGGCTTGTTGATGGGTAGTGCTTAGCGCAAGGATTTTTCGGGATTTGCCTTGAGTTCGTGAATTCCTTGCGCTAA
>NZ_RQSP01000127.1 GCF_009078285.1 Bifidobacterium jacchi | reverse complement strand
ATTCCACAGCCACGCAACAAACCGTAACCGGTCACAACGCACCGCGTGGCTACGCTCACAGCGACGCGACGACAAAAAGCCCCATTTTTTCATCGCATGGCTGCACAGCAGACCACACACTTCCATGTAACCGATCACAACAGTCGAATCCACCCGAATCCACAGCCACGCAACAAACCGTAACCGGTCACAACGCACCGCATGGCAAAACCCACAGCCACGCGACGACAAAAAGAGCGATTTTCACATCGCGTGGCTACGCAGCAGGCCACGCGATGCCTTGTAACCGATCACAACAGTCGAATCCACCCGAATCCACAGCCACGCAACAAACCGTAACCGGTCACAACGCACCGCGTGGCTACGCTCACAGCCA
>NZ_RQSP01000126.1 GCF_009078285.1 Bifidobacterium jacchi | reverse complement strand
CCCGCTTTCTGTCGGCGGATGCGCTGACGGCTGGCAACATCGTGTGCGTGCTCCAGGGCGTGTTCGCTGTGGATAACCTCGTTGCCGCGCAGCAGGCCGGCGTCGTCGTCTTCTGGTCCGCGAACCTGCGGGAACTGACGGGATACGCCTTGAGCACCAGGCCGTAGCCCAAGGACTCCGGAAGGGTTTCCCGAAAGGCTTGACGACGATGATACACTTCTCACATGGCGGTTAACTGGTTAACTATCTATCCCACTATTCACATGCATAAGAACAGTTAGCTATTTAGATGGTTAACTAGCTAAATGGTATGGCGTTCTTCGGATCGTTATCTTCCTGCGCGGGCAGCCAGCCGCCGATTGCGGCAAGTCGATGCAGCCGACAT
>NZ_RQSP01000125.1 GCF_009078285.1 Bifidobacterium jacchi | reverse complement strand
AGCGCAAAGATATTACGAACTCAACGCTCTTTCCGAGAAATCCTTGCGCTGAGATGCCGGTGTCTTGTTCGAGCGGATAGTTGACGCATGTCCTGGGGCATGGTTGACGGGGTGTCCTGGGGCATGGTTGACAGGTGTCCTGGGGCATGGTTGACGCCTGTGGGGTGTTGGATGGTGTATGGATACACAATCACAGCAGCAGACACAGGTACATTCCAATGATGACGGTCCCGCGGCGCGTAGCGAGTTCCTGCGCAACAAGGCCATCGTCAACGCGATTCTCGCCGGCATGCCGGTCGCGGAGGCGGCCCGACGCCACGGCGTGACCAGGCAGTGGGCGAACGAGCTGAAACGTGTATTGCTTCAATGTTTGTTCGGCGGGTTGAGCGGTGTTTTTCCGCAGTGTGG
>NZ_RQSP01000124.1 GCF_009078285.1 Bifidobacterium jacchi | reverse complement strand
GTGCGACACGCCGAGGGAGGCGTGTGTTTGCAAGGGGTTTGGCGTTGTTTTGTGTTGCCGGTTTGCGTGTTCGCGTGGTGTCGTGTATGTTTATCTCTTGCTGCCCGGCGCGGTGGTGCTTCCCTTCGGGGTTGGCCTCGTGTTGGTGTGTCGGTGGTTTGAGAACTCAAGAGTGTGTTTGTACTACTTCTTTATAGTCAATGATTGCCAGTTTGTTCCGAGCCCGGCTTTTGTGGTTGGGTCCTTGGTTGGTTGAATCGGAATGAGGTTTTTGTGGGATGGTTCCTGCCTTATGGAACTGTCCTGTCTTTTTCTTTTGGAGAGTCTGTTTTCGGATTGTCCTTCATGTTTTTTGTGGAGGGTTCGATTCTGGCTCAGGATGAACGCTGGCGGCGTGCTTAACACATGCAA
>NZ_RQSP01000123.1 GCF_009078285.1 Bifidobacterium jacchi | reverse complement strand
CCCACCACGAGAGACCCATCGCGCGCCCCACACATACGTTCCATGCACACGACCGCACAAGGCATACGTCCCATGCACACGATCATGTCTCAGGGGCACAATGCAACATTGAAAGGTCTTCCGTTGATCTCGACAAGCACCGCTTCGCAGGCACCAAAGTCTGTCACGCGACGCGTTTTTTGACGATTTTGGTGTCGCGTGACAGTCCGACTTGTCACGCGACGCGATTTTGCCTGGTTTTCACGTCTCGTGACACGCGAACCAGCTGCGAACCATCGTCAGCCTGGTTCAATCCATTGGAATTCCGCCATTTTGCGCTTATGGCCCATGACGACGGGATGCCACGGTCTGTCACGCGGCGCGATTTTCGGCGATTTTGACGTCGCGTGACAAGCGGGAGTCATGCGGGCGATCTGGCTCG
>NZ_RQSP01000122.1:255-422 GCF_009078285.1 Bifidobacterium jacchi | reverse complement strand
TCGGTTACGCGGGATTGTGTGGTGTGTTGTGCAGCCACGCGATGTGAAAATGGGACTTTTTGTGATCGCGTGGCTGTGGGTTTTGTCATGTGTCGTGTTGTGACCGGTTGCATGCGTTTGCGTGGCTGGGGATTAGGGTGGATTCGGTTGTTGTGATCGGTTACGCG
>NZ_RQSP01000122.1:0-152 GCF_009078285.1 Bifidobacterium jacchi | reverse complement strand
GGGATTAGGGTGGATTCGGTTGTTGTGATCGGTTACGCGGGATTGTGTGGTGTGTTGTGCAGCCACGCGATGTGAAAATGGGACTTTTTGTCGTCGCGTGGCTGTGGGTTTTGTCATGCGGTGGGTTGTGACCGGTTGCATGCGTTTGCGTG
>NZ_RQSP01000121.1 GCF_009078285.1 Bifidobacterium jacchi | reverse complement strand
TGAGCGTCTCGTAGTGATCGGAATTCGGGATCGGAATTCGGGAGCAGTGGGTTTGTTTCCCGAATTTTGTTCGCTGAGATGGCCTCAGTGAACATTATTCGGGAGATGGCGGCTTGTTTCCCGAATTATGTTCGCCGGGACTGGTGACCCCGCTGCGACCCCGCTGTGGCGCTGCTTCGTTCGCGCTCGATGCCGCTGTCCGATGATGGTTTGTGGCGGTTGTGTCGTTGAATCGTCCGTAACTGCGCGCGATCTCGACGTCCCCGCGCAGTTAAGGACGATTCCACCGCCGTTTTCGTCCATAACTGCGCGGCACCTTCGTCATCGCGCGCAGTTACGGACGATATGCGCCCGTCGCGCGCCTCGCATCGCATCGAACACGCCTATGGCAAGCTCCGCCCGTGCCGCGCGTGCGCCTGCACGGT
>NZ_RQSP01000120.1 GCF_009078285.1 Bifidobacterium jacchi | reverse complement strand
CAACACATCCATGAACCCGTCCACGCCGCTCGCCACATCAGGCTCCATGACTATGAGGGAGATCGCATCGGCCGGCCCTGTCTCCACGCCCACCAGACAGACGCACAGTGCACATTCCGCGACGCCACCCGAACCACATGCGTCACCCCATACACCACGCCAAGGCCTGCGAAACCCTTGGAGCGCAAGAGAATCTCAAGATCGCCGTTTGTTTCGAGAATTTCTTGCGCTGAGAGGCTCTTGGTGCCAGTTTCTCTCGAAATCAGGGCGGATCTCGAGAATATCTTGCGCGGGCCGACCGCGGAGTGCAAGATCCTCTCGGGCTTTGCCTTGAGTTCGAGAAAACCTTGCGCTGAGAGGGATCGTAGCGCAAGAGATTCTCGAAGTGGCTGATGAGTTCGAGAAAACCTTGCGCGGGGTTGGTCACAGGGAGCGCCCAGCTCCCTGTGACTGTAGTGTGAAATCCTTGATATTGCAACGTTTCCGGCATGATGGTCACGTGGCGCGCCCGCTCCCTGTGACCGAC
>NZ_RQSP01000119.1 GCF_009078285.1 Bifidobacterium jacchi | reverse complement strand
ATGCCACGGTCTGTCACGCGACGCGATTTTCGGTGTTTTTGGCGTCGCGTGACAGTCCGACTTGTCACGCGACGACATTTTGCCCGGTTTTCACGTCTCGTGGCACGCGTATCAGCTGTGAACCGGCTTCAGCCTGGTTCGAACCATTGGAATTCCGCCATTTTGTGATTATGGCCAGTGACGACGGAATGCCATGTCTGTCACGCGACGCGATTTTCGGTGTTTTTGGCGTCGCGTGACAGTCCGGCTTGTCACGCGACGACTTTTTGCCCGGTTTTCACGTCTCGTGGCACGCGAACCAGCTGCGAACCGGCTTCAGCCTGATCCAAATCATTGGAATTCCGCCATTTTATGATTATGGCCCATGACGACGGAATGCCATGTCTGTCACGCGACGCGATTTTCGGCGATTTTGGCGTCGCGTGACAGTCCGACTTGTCACGCGACGACATTTTGCCCGGTTTTCACGTCTCGTGACACGCGTACCAGCTGCGAACCAGCTTCAGCCTGGTCCAAACCATTGGAATTCCG
>NZ_RQSP01000118.1 GCF_009078285.1 Bifidobacterium jacchi | reverse complement strand
GGGCTGAGGGCTGAGGGCTAAGAGTGTGAAGTGAAGTGAAGTGGCCTGAGTTGAGGGCTGATGGCTGGGAGCTGGAACCTTGGGCTGAGGCCTGAGAGCAGCGAGCTTGTAAGGCCACCCGCGAAGCGCAAGAAATTCTCGGAATTCGCCTTAAGTTCGAGAAAACCTTGCGCAAACCCACTCCCCAGCGCAAGGTTTTCTCGGGATTCGCCCTGAGTTCGAGATTCTCTTGCGGAACCCGAGGTCCCAGCGCAAGATATTCTCGAAATGTACCCCAAGCTCGAGATTGTCTTGCGCAAACCCACCCCTCAGCGCAAGGAATTCTCGAAATCCGCCAGTCCGAGAATATCTTGCGCAAAACCACTCCCCAGCGCAAGAAAATCTCGAGATTCACTTTAAGCCCGAGAGGATCTTGCGCAACCCATCAGCGCAAGATTTTCTCTTTTCGAGACTTCATTCCGAGAATTGCTTGCGCTGAGGTGCTGTGGGGTCTGTGGCTTGTTGTGTGGCTTGTTGATAGGTAGTGCTTAGCGCAAGGATT
>NZ_RQSP01000117.1 GCF_009078285.1 Bifidobacterium jacchi | reverse complement strand
TATGCCTCCCATTGCACTAAGTGCTTTTTTAAAGGAACTGAGGTTCATCGGACCCCAGCCGCCATTATTGTTGTCACGATAAGCCCATCCAATTAGAGCCGTAGGATTCGAACCGGCTGAACCCGGCCCCCAATCCGAGCCACCTGAATACAGCTGAATACCTCCATCGGATTGATCCAGCTCTTCATCTTGTGGAGAGCCCGGGCCGTCCTTAGTGCCCGCTCCCCATCCGGCTCCAAGTTCCTCAATCGGTGATTCAGCGGTTCCGTAGCCGTTATTCGAACTATCCCCGTTCCCGGCTCCGGCTTTTGCAAAGGGGTCCAACGGATTCGTTGCATCGGAATAATTGGCCTGTGATGTATCGTGATTAACACTAGCAGTCTCGTTTTGCGAGATCGAACTGCTCCCGCTGCCAATCGGGTCCGCATAGGCGGCGGATGTGAATGTGCCCGCCAATGTGGCGACTGCGAGCGTGCCCGCGAGCACGCCGCGCAGCAAACGCCTCCAACCGCCCGTATCGTCCTTCCAAGGTGTGTTCACCATAGAGGGCTTC
>NZ_RQSP01000116.1 GCF_009078285.1 Bifidobacterium jacchi | reverse complement strand
GTGCATCCCACTGTCCCGTGGGACGCAGCGCATAAACAGGACAGAATTTCATTGAGTCCCACTGGCATGCCGACCGACAGCAGGCATACCACGAAGGATGCACTCGCAAACCGCCATTTTCCAACCATTCCACCTGATCATTCCCTGAACGCAGACTGTGACACGGGCGAAGCCGTGGGACGCAGCGCAAAACTACGCCCATTCCGCATTCCGTACCACTGGCATGGCGCGGGTTTGGCCACGTGGCGCGGGTCGCTCCCTGTGACCGACCCCGCTCCCTGCGACGCGGAGAACGAGCATCATCGACAGCAGACGATACAAGCCGCCTCCCAGGGGACGGAACAATAATCAGGCCACTTCAAAACACCCAAAGTCTGTCACGCGACATCATTTTTGGCGATTTTGGCGTCGCGTGACAGTCCGACTTGTCACGCGACGCGATTTTGCCCGTTTTTCACGTCTCGTGACACGTGAACCGGCTGCGAACCGGCTTCAGCCTGGTCCAAACCATTGGAATTCCGTCATTTTGCGCTTATGGCCCGTGACGACGGAA
>NZ_RQSP01000115.1 GCF_009078285.1 Bifidobacterium jacchi | reverse complement strand
TCGTGACACGTGAACCGGCTGCGAACCGGCTTCAGCCTGGTCCAAACCATTGAAATTCCGCCACTTTATGATTATGGCCCATGATGACGGAATGTCGACGGAATGCCATGGTCTGTCACGCGACGCGATTTTCGGCGTTTTTGACGTCGCGTGACAAGCGGGAGTCATGCGGGCGGGCGATCTGGCTCGGCATGGCATGGCTCGGCATGACTCGCGCTGAACGTCCAGCTGACTGGGTCTCGCGTCCGACCGCCCTGTGAGCGCAAGATGATCCCGCAACGAGGCAGCCATGCCATGGCAACGCACAGCAACACACATTCCGCATCCCGTACCACTGGCGTGGCATGGTGCAGGTTTGGTCACAGGGAGCGGCCCGCTCCCTGTGACCGTGACGAGGATCCCCCGTAGCCAGTCGTGTGCATGGAGCGTACCCGTACACGGCCGGAGCGCACGCGACCCGCACCTTGTAACAATCATCGTGTGCATGCAACGTACATAACGGAAGTGCAACAGTCCCTCTTGACCGTGTCAAGCCGTCGATAGTGTGCATGGCACGTACATAAGACACCGCTGATCGTGTG
>NZ_RQSP01000114.1:324-627 GCF_009078285.1 Bifidobacterium jacchi | reverse complement strand
TAAGCCCGGTCCCAGCGCAAAGATTCTACGAAGTTCCCCTTCTTTCCGAGAAATTCTTGCGCTAACCGTCCGTCGCTAATTGATCGCTAGTTGATCGCTAATTGATCGCTAGTTGATCTCCCGGCGCAGATCTCCCGGCGCAAGGATTTTACGAAATGGCCGTTCTTTCCGAGAATTGCTTGCGCTGAGGTGCTGTGGGGTCTGTGGGGTCTGTGACTTGTTTATGGGTAGTGTGTTAGCGCAAGGATGTTTCGGGATTTGCCTTGAGTTCGTGAAATCCTTGCGCTAATAGGCCTCTTAGCG
>NZ_RQSP01000114.1:0-219 GCF_009078285.1 Bifidobacterium jacchi | reverse complement strand
GCAAGGATTTCTCGGAAAGATCCTTGAGTTCGTAGAATCTTTGCGCTAAGCCCAGTCCCAGCGCAAAGATTCTACGAAGTTCCCCTTGTTTCCGAGAAATTCTTGCGCTAATTGACCGTGCGCTAATTGATCGTGCTAATTGATCTCCTGGCGCAGATCTCCCAGCGCAAGGATTTTTCGGGATTTGCCTTGAGTTCGTGAAATCCTTGCGCTAACCGG
>NZ_RQSP01000113.1 GCF_009078285.1 Bifidobacterium jacchi | reverse complement strand
AATAACCAGTAGGAACACCCCCCGAAACCAACCCACACAAACACCCGAAGAGTCCTTTAATTTGATTGCCAGTCCACCCTTTCTCCTTCAAGGCATCCTTATCACGTTC
The DNA here is from genome assembly GCF_009078285.1 of Bifidobacterium jacchi. Lineage (GTDB taxonomy): Bacteria > Actinomycetota > Actinomycetes > Actinomycetales > Bifidobacteriaceae > Bifidobacterium > Bifidobacterium jacchi. The sequence continues at coordinate 548 of NZ_RQSP01000113.1, read as the reverse complement.
ATCGTTAACAAGTATGAACTCCTTATCAGACGGATCTGCAGGTGTACCAGCCCGCCCACTTTCCCCATAAGTGCTCTTCAATGTTAGATAATCGGCATGAACCTTGCAAATACGTCCCTTCCCATCGGTTTCGTACTTGAACTTATACTCCCCCATCCCCTCTTTGCCTTTACCTTCAAGCTCGTACTGAATATTGGGCCGAAGCTGCTTATGCCCTTCAGCATCCTTCACAAGTTTCCCATCCTTCGTACGAAGCCACTGCTCTCCCGATTTAACATGAGGCTTCTCAGTTTTGCTCCTGAGATCATCCTTATTCCGCGATTCGGTATTACCAACTTCGGCTTGCGCATCAAACCGTAATCCGTCAGATTCATCGCGCTTTGCATTTACCGATTCTGCATGATCCTTAGTGTTGGAGTCAGCCTCATCTTTCTGTTTTTTAGACTCTTCGGGTGTTTGTGTGGGTTGGTTTCGGGGGGTGTTCCTACTGGTTATTGGCGTCCGGGGAGTTTGAGGTCGAGGCCGCCGCATTCGGGCATGACCAGGCC
>NZ_RQSP01000112.1 GCF_009078285.1 Bifidobacterium jacchi | reverse complement strand
TCAACCCGTTCATCCATTCGACTACGCCTGTCGGCCTCGCCTTAGGACCCGACTCACCCGGGGACGACGAGCGTTGCCCCGGAACCCTTGGTCATCCAGCGGACGGGATTCGCACCCGTCTTTCGCTACTCATGTCTGCATTCTCACTCCCCCCAGGTCCACCATCGGCTCACGCCACGGCTTCGCCCCCCGGGGGACGCTCTCCTACCCAGTCCAAACGGACTGCCGCGTCTTCGGTGGTGTGCTTGAGCCCCGCTACATTGTCGGCGCGGAGCCGCTAGACCAGTGAGCTGTTACGCACTCTTTCAAGGATGGCTGCTTCTGAGCCAACCTCCTGGCTGTCTGGGCGACTCCACATCCTTTCCCACTTAGCACACGCTTCGGGACCTTAGACGACGATCTGGGCTGTATCCCTCTCGACGACGGAGCTTATCCCCCGCCGACTCACTGCCGGGATCCGCATCACGGGTATTCGGAGTTTGGCTGCTGTCGGTACCCGATACGGGCCCTCAAGCATCCAGTAGCTCTACCCCCCGGATGTAACCCCCGACGCTGCACCTAAATGCATTTCGGAGAGAACCAGCTATCACGGAATTTGATTGGCCTTTCACCCCCAGCCCCAGGTCATCCCCCCGGTTTTCAACCCAGGTGGGTTCGGTCCTCCACGCGGT
>NZ_RQSP01000111.1 GCF_009078285.1 Bifidobacterium jacchi | reverse complement strand
GATCAATGTGACCGATCACATTGGTGGTTTTGCCGGACGTTATTGATGATTCGGTGTTCTTTATGGTCGAAATCGCAATTCGGGGTACGAAATGGACGCTGAGTCCGGTCCCAGCGTCCATTTCGTACCCCCAATCTCGATATCGACCATTTGCGCCTGTCGTTTGCGTCTGTCAGCGCCTGCTGTTGCGCCCGATCGTGTCCGGCAGAACCACACTCGGCAGAACCACACTCGGCAGAACCATGTCCGAAAGAATCGAACTGGACAGAGCCGTGCCCGGCAGAATCGCACCACACCCTCGTAGCGCAAGTTTTTCTCGGAATGAACGGCCATTTCGAGATTTCCTTGCGCTGAGCCCTCTGGTTGCGCAAGATATTCTCGGGCTTAGGGCCCGTTCCGAGATAACCTTGCGCTTGGATGCCTCGTAGCGCAAGATATTCTCGAACTCAAGGCAAAATCCGAGATTATCTTGCGCTTCTTGGGGCTTCTTGGTCTTGGTCTCTTAGCGCAAGGTGTGTGCGCAAGCTGCCGGCTCAAGGTCTCTTAGCGCAAGGTTTTTTCGGGATTTGCCTTGAGTTCGTGGAATCTTTGCGCTAAGCGGTGTCCCAGCGCAAGGATTTTACGAAGTCCCCGTTTTTCCCGAGAAATCCTTGCGCTAGGGAGCTGGTTTGCGCAAGGATTTTACGAAGTGGCCGATGATTCCGAGAATTACTTGCGCTGAATGAGGGTGCTGGGGAATGG
>NZ_RQSP01000110.1 GCF_009078285.1 Bifidobacterium jacchi | reverse complement strand
CGATCTGCGTGACGCTACAGAAACCCACTATGCGGACAAAAGGCAATAAGCGAAAATGGAAGCACCTCGTATCATCCAATACTGACGTATAGAACGTGATTCTTACAACAATAATAGTCAGCCTGCAACATCAGGCGTGACGATACCGGGTTTGTGCTCTCCTTGAATCGGTGTACCGTCAGAATACCCAAGTTCACCGTACTGGGGCGTGTTTTGCTGGGGTGTGGACTGCTGGGGTGTGGACTGCTGGGGTGCGGTGTATTGGGGTGAAGTGGCCTGATTTTTGTTCCGTCTCTACTGTGAGACGGCTTGTGCCGCCTGCTGTCGATAATACTCGTTCTCCACGTCCTGTGGTGTCCTGTAGCCCAGCGAGGCGTGCAGCCGTTCCGAGTTGTACCACGCCACCCACCGCATCGTCGCGTATTCCAGCTCGTCGACCGTCCGGTACGGCCTGTTGACCCAGACCAGCTCGCGCTTGTACGAGTTGTTCGTGCGTTCCGCCAGCGCGTTGTCGTACGAGTCGCCGACCGTGCCGGTCGACGGGAGCATGCCCGCGTCCGCCACGTGCGTGGAGTACACGAGACTGATGTACTGCTGCGACCCGTGGTCGCAGTGATGCACGCACCCGTCCGCGCCCCCGTGGCAGCGTGCCCACATGACGGCCTGCTCCAACGCCTGCAACGGCAGGTCCTCGGTGCGCATCGTCCTGGCGACCGCCCAGCCCACGATCCGACGAGCGAACGCGTCGGTGACGAACGCGACGTA
>NZ_RQSP01000109.1 GCF_009078285.1 Bifidobacterium jacchi | reverse complement strand
ACGCGAACTTGGCTTTGTCGGAAATCTCGCCCCACACGATCTTCGGTTGCGAGAAATCGCCCGTTTTTTCCTGTGCCTTCTGTGACACTGACTGCCATGATCTATGGATATGTAAGGGTGAGCACGGGCATGCAAACGGTGGAGAACCAACGGTTCGAGATCGAACGGTTCTGCAAGCATGAAAGACTGGTGGTGGATGAATGGGTAGAGGAAATAATCAGCGGAACCAAGGCGCCTGAGAAACGCAAGCTGGGTGATCTGCTGGGCAAAGCCGCCAAAGGTGATCTGATTGTATGTTCGGAACTGTCACGTTTAGGTCGGAGCCTATTCATGATTATGGATGTGCTCAGTGGTTGCATGGACAAGGGCGTGAGAGTGTGGACCATCAAGGACGGGTACCGTCTGGGCGATGACATCCAGAGCAAAGTGCTGGCGTTTGCGTTTGGTCTGTCAGCGGAGATTGAGCGCAACCTGATCAGTCAGCGTACTAAGGAGGCGTTGGCACGGCGACGTGCCGAAGGCGTGCGGCTGGGGCGTCCAGTGGGGAGCCTGTCTGCACGCACGAAACTGTCGGATTACGAGAGCGACATTCGAGCCATGCTAGCGCAAGGATGCACTAAGGCCGACATTGCACGTAAATACCACGTTCATCGTTCCACGGTCGGACGTTTCATCTCTCGACGATATGACATATAAGGCACCACCTCCCCGGAGGACGCGCAAGTTTTTCTGAGTCTTCGCCAGTTTGTGTGGTGGTGTTGGGGTCGGGGTGTGGGTGTGGAGGAGGCGTTCG
>NZ_RQSP01000108.1:581-793 GCF_009078285.1 Bifidobacterium jacchi | reverse complement strand
GTGATTCCATGGAGAACACGGCCTTGAGCGCGTCCGCGGCCCACTGCCGGTTTCCGGGGTTGACCTTGGCGAGAACGTTGCGTTCGAAGTGCACCATGCACCGCTGATAGCGGGCCTCCGGCAGCAGCTCGTTCACGGCGGCCACGAGCCCCGCGCACCGGTCGCCCACCGCCAGCCGCACGCCCTTCAACCCACGCGCGAGCATGCCGGTG
>NZ_RQSP01000108.1:260-459 GCF_009078285.1 Bifidobacterium jacchi | reverse complement strand
ATGAACGAACGCCAGCTTTCCGCGTCCTCCTTCATGCCCTCGGCCACGGACAGCACCTCCCTATGACCGTCCATGCCGACGCCGATGGCGACCAGCACGCTCACGCTCTCCACCGAGCCGCCCCAACAGCGCTTGTGCCACACGCCGTCCATGAACACGTACGCATACTCCTGCACGAGCGGGCGCTCCCTCCATTCGT
>NZ_RQSP01000108.1:0-164 GCF_009078285.1 Bifidobacterium jacchi | reverse complement strand
AATTGGCTGACGTCATCGACCTGACGAGTGGACACGCCCGCCAGGTACATGTCGATCAACGCCTCCTCGACGCTCTCCTCGCGCCGCCGGTAGCGTTCGATCACGGCCGACTCGAACACCGCGCCCTTCAGCTTGGGCACCTTCAGGCTCATTTTCCCGGCCTT
>NZ_RQSP01000107.1 GCF_009078285.1 Bifidobacterium jacchi | reverse complement strand
TTGATGAGAAAGGGACATATGTGCCCGAAGCGACGACCTTCCTGATGGTAGGTTCTGAGCTTCCGATAATTCTGGGATTCCTGAATTCGCATCTATCCGAATATTATTTCTCCACGCTGGGAACCACCACTGGCATGGGGACAGTCCGATGGAAGAAATACACCATCGAGCAGCTCCCCGTTGTCATGCCCCAGGGAGCAGAGCGGAACGAGTTCTTGGAACTCATCCATGAACGAATCAATTCCCAATGTCCAGAGCCTAGGCAACAGGAAATTGAACGGGAAATTGATGCCCACATTGCCAAAAGCATCGGTTTGACCGCGGAGGAAAACGACTTCATTCAACGCCGCTCGCTAGCCCAATGATCGTTGGATAGCGGCCTGCTCGGCATCATCAAGCTTGAACAGGCCGTATACCAGCGCGTTGATCCGCTGTTCCTCATTCATGGTTGGCATTCCCCGTTGTGCTTGCTCCTGAGCCCTTTGAGCCAGTTCGGCAATTTCGCGGCGCGTGGCGTCCGACACATCCTGGGGAATCGGAATCTGCTCCACGAAGACGGGCTTGTACTCCATGTAGCCGCCGCTGCGGGTGACACCGACCTGATGTACGTACCAATCAGCCGCCTTGGAGTTCAGCATCCCCAACAGGAACCAGTCGTCGGTGGTGATGAACGGAGATGGCGCGCAGACGATGGCATCGTCCTTCACCATTGCGTACTGGGCATGGAGACAGAGGTTGCCCCACACGATCTTCGGTTGCGAGAAATCGCCCCAATAAGCAATCGTGTCCTGAGTCTCAA
>NZ_RQSP01000106.1 GCF_009078285.1 Bifidobacterium jacchi | reverse complement strand
GAAGGGCCACGGCGTCGCAATGCAGGACATGTCGCAGTACAAGACCATCCACCACGAGGCCGAATACCAGGACAGGACCGTGATCGACAAACCGGCCTGGGACGAGCGGATCAACCACCCGGCCGAAGGCTACTGGAAGTAGCACACCTCCGCCACCCGGCCGGGCCACGGACACACGCCCGCGGCCCGGCCCACCGACGGCCGGCCGTATCCGGCCGTCCACCAATACACGCGGCGGGGCACGGGACACGACAAAGACGGCCCGCCATGGGCATCCGTCCGTCGCTTCGTCCCGTGCCCCGCCGCACCCATTCATACCGACCCGTTCCCTTTCGGGAAGAAGGAAGGAAACCCATCATGTCCACATCAAATCACAACAACCCGTCACGCGGCCCGAAGCGGCCGCATCGCCTCATGACGGCGGCACTGGCGTCCATCATCGCCGCGGGGCTCCTGTCCTCCACGGCCGTCGCGTTCGGCGCCACACCAAACCCGGACGGCTCCGTCACCGTCGAGTCCGGCGACACCCTCTCCGCCATCGCCGAGCAGTTCGGCGGCGACTGGCGCGACTACACCGGCTACCGCTCCGGGAACCCGGACCTCATCTTCCCCGGCGAGCACGTCAGGGACACGAGGAAGGCCGCCGGCACCGACGCCGGCAAGTGCGCGGTCACGATCGACTGGGCCGCCGAGGCGCAGCGGACCTACGACGGCGAGTACGGCGTCGACCCGGTCCGCCACTCGACGCTCGCCTGTATTGCTTCAATGTTTGTTCGGCGGGTTGAGCGGTGTTTTTCCGCAGTGTGGGCTGATGGTTTTCCTCGGTGTCGTCATCGT
>NZ_RQSP01000105.1 GCF_009078285.1 Bifidobacterium jacchi | reverse complement strand
TCCGACAGGACCCTGCAGATCGGCCCGACCCCGAAACGACCCCGGTACGCGTCGATATACGCGACCTTCAACGCCGTGTCGGGTCGAGCCTGGCCGCGAAAAAAGCTGAAGTGGCCTGATCGTTGTTCCATCTCTACCGCGGGACGACTTGCGGTGTCCGCTGTCGATAATACTCGTTCTCCACGTCAGGGAGTGGTCACAGGGAGCGGGGTCGGTCACAGGGAGCGCCCGCTCCCTGTGACCAGGGTGCCAGAAACGTTGAAACACCAAGGTTTTCATCAAGCGGTCACAGGGAGCGACCCGCGCCACGTGACCGAACCCGCGCCACGTGACCGAATGAATCGACCCGACATTGCGTCGCGTGACACGCTGTACCGGCTCAGCGGAGCTCGGTTTTGCTTGGCTCGGCTCGAAATGATGGAATTCCGCCATGCTCCGATGGTGTGGCTGAGTGGGGGATGATCGAAGACGGCCGACGATTGTCACGCGACGCGTTTTTCGATGATTTCATCGCCGCGTGGCAGAGCTGTGACGGAACTGTGACAGGTCGGCTGGCGGGCCGGCTGTCACGCGACGACGTTTCGCCTGTTTTTTGCGTCGCGTGACACGCTCGCGACTTGCAGGCTCGACTCGGCTTTGCTTGGCTCGGCTCGAAATGTTGGAATTCCGCCATTTCGTGAGAATGCAACACGGTGACGGATGGCCGACGATTGTCACGCGACGCGTTTTTCGATGATTTCATCGCCGCGTGACAGAACTGTGACAGAGCTGTGACGGAACTGTGGCAGGTCGGCTGGCAGAACGGCTGTCACGCGACGACGTTTTGCCCTGATTTTGCGTCGCATGACACACGCGGCGCGACGCGTGGGCATGGTGCGTGTTGCTTGATTCAGCGTGGTGAGCGGTACTGCCGTGAAGATTCAGCAACGATTGTCCGGGGGGAAGTGG
>NZ_RQSP01000104.1 GCF_009078285.1 Bifidobacterium jacchi | reverse complement strand
GACAGGTTTGCTGGCGTGACGGTGACTGCGTTCATGTCGGATGGCACGGAGCGTGAGCTGGCTGCCGATGATGTGATGGTCGCTGGCTCGTATTTCGGCGAGGGCGGCGATGTTGATCTGACCAAGCCGTTCGAGCGCGCTGGTAAGGTGCAGATCGTGGTGAGGCTGAAGGCCGATCCGTCGAAGGAGGACACGTTCACGGTGACGGTTGCCGAGAAGACGCCGGTTACGCCGGAGCCGACTGAGCCGACGGTTGCGTCGATCAAGGCGACCGCGCAGACCGAGTACAAGGTCGGTGACACGTTCGCTGGGCTGAAGGTCGTTGCGACGATGTCCGACAAGTCCGTCAAGGAGCTTGCTGCGGGTGAGTACACGGTCAAGGCGGCCGATGCGGCCGGTAATGCGGTTGATCTGTCCAAGCCGTTCGACAAGGCGGGCACGTTCCGTGTGACCGTCGCGTCCGTGGCCAACGCCAAGGCGACCGACACGTTCACGGTGACGGTTGCCGAGAAGGCGGTGACGCCTGATCCGGAGCCGAATCCTGGTCCGAGTGTGCCGGGATTGTCTGATTTGACGGAGTCGAATCGTGTCGCCGGTCTGGTTCCGGTGGATTCGATGGTTGCCGGTGGCACGGTGACGTTGCGTGTTGGTGCGGCTCATGCTGGTCGGGTGGTCGTGGTGTTCCTTGATTCGGCTGGTGTTGTGCGTTCTCGTGGCAATGTGACGGTCGGTGCGGACGGCGTGGTTGAGGCGTTTGCTCCGAATCTTGCTGGCTCGTATCGGGTTGCGGTGTCGACTGCCGGTGGCGCGTTGCTGTGGGATGTGGTGTCGGTGACGGCGAAGTCCGAGACTCCGGCTCCGACCCCGAAGCCGACCCCGAAGCCGACGCCGTCGCCTGCGCCGCAGACTCCGTCGAAGAGGCCGACGGTGGCTGATACGGGTGCGTCGGTCGCCGTGGTGGCGCTTGC
>NZ_RQSP01000103.1 GCF_009078285.1 Bifidobacterium jacchi | reverse complement strand
CGCTGGCATCGGTATAGAAGCCGTCGCCGGCACTCAGCGTGATCGCGCCGGCGTTGACCGCGCTGCCGGTACCGTCCACCGCGAACGCGAGCGTGACGCCGCCGTCCTTGACCGAATGGATTTCGGTGCCCGTCGTGAAATCCTGACCGGCAGTGGCCTTGAACTGCTGCAGCGCGACGGTCGGGGCCTTGGTGTCGAGCTTGATCGTGTCGCCGGTGTTGGCGGCGCGGCCGGACAGCAGATCGCTGACCAGCACGTCGGTGCCGGCGCTGAACGTGTAGGTGCCGTCGGCGCCGTCAATGGTGATCGGCTTGTCGTCACCGGCCGGATCGCCGCAGACGATCGTGTAGGTGCCGTTGTCGAATCCGGGATTGTCGGCCGGAATCACGCACACGCCCTGCACGCTGGCATCACCGTCACGCGTACTGGTAAGCAGCGTCCGACCGGCCAGCGACGGCCAGATCGCGTCGATCGACGTGCGGAACTGATCGGCGTTCACGCCCGCCGCCGGCTGGAGCCTGACGGCGACGGACTGCGGCGCCTTGTTGAGATAGTTGTCGCCGGCCCTGAGGCTCTCGCCGTCCACCTGCACGGTGTAGGCGCCCTTGAGCGTTGACCGGGCGATCACCGCGATCCTGGTATAGTTCCTGGCCGCAGCGCCCGCGGTCTTGTAGTCGCTCACCGCCTTGGGATTATCGGCCTGCGCGTTGCCCGCCGCATCCTTGACGCCGATCCTGAGCTTGCTCAGATCATACGAGCCCTGATCGGCGAACGTGAGCGTCAGCGTACTGCCGTCGAATGTCTTGAGCGCATCCAGCGCGTCCGCATCCAATGATGCCGCCTTGCCGCTGGCATCGGTATAGAAGCCGTCGCCGGCACTCAGCGTGATCGCGCCGGCGTTGACCGCGCTGCCGGTACCGTCCACCGCGAACGCGAGCGTGACGCCGCCGTCCTTGACCGAATGGATTT
>NZ_RQSP01000102.1:805-1013 GCF_009078285.1 Bifidobacterium jacchi | reverse complement strand
AGGAACTCTTTCACTCCCCTCCCGGGGTGCTTTTCACCTTTCCCTCACGGTACTCGTACGCTATCGGTCAGACGGGTATACTCAGGCTCACCCCACGGTCGGGGCGGATTCACGCGGGATTCCACGAGGCCCGCGCTACTTGGGACACGCGATCACGGGACGACGTGCATACGGCTACGGGGCCATCACCCTCCACGGCCCGGCATTC
>NZ_RQSP01000102.1:579-676 GCF_009078285.1 Bifidobacterium jacchi | reverse complement strand
AGATCATCACACTGACGATCGCAAAACGATCAACAAAAAAACAATTTTTCGAACCCCGACCCAAAAAGGCGGGGCCCGACGAAATCAACAGCAAGAC
>NZ_RQSP01000102.1:0-434 GCF_009078285.1 Bifidobacterium jacchi | reverse complement strand
CCAAAAAAAGGCGGGGCCCGACGAAATCAACAGCAAGACCAACCCGAAAAAAAGGCCGGCCCTGCTCGCGTCCACTATCCAGTTCTCAAACCACCACGACACCCGAAACCCCAAGCCACACACGCCACACGCGCGCCAGCCCGGGCCACGGGGCCACGGACACCCACCCCCACAGGGGAGGCCGGCGATCCGGGAACCCAAAAGCATGCCCATACCACCCCGACGCCCACGACAGGCACCGGACACAGCCAACGACCATTCCTCGCCAGCAACCCCCACAGGCCGGACCACCCGACCCCAGGGGCACACGACGGCTCGCAGACACGAGCCTGAAATCTCCGTAGAAAGGAGGTGATCCAGCCGCACCTTCCGGTACGGCTACCTTGTTACGACTTAGTCCCAATCACGAGCCTCACCTTAGACGGCTCCCCCCA
>NZ_RQSP01000101.1:839-1132 GCF_009078285.1 Bifidobacterium jacchi | reverse complement strand
GCTCAGAAGCAGCCATCCTTGAAAGAGTGCGTAACAGCTCACTGGTCTAGCGGCTCCGCGCCGACAATGTAGCGGGGCTCAAGCACACCACCGAAGACGCGGCAGCACGTTTCGTGCTGGGTAGGAGAGCGTCCCCCGGGGGGCGAAGCCGTGGCGTGAGCCGATGGTGGACCTGGGGGGAGTGAGAATGCAGACATGAGTAGCGAGAGACGGGTGCGAATCCCGTCCGCTGGATGACCAAGGGTTCCGGGGCAACGCTCGTCGTCCCCGGGTGAGTCGGGTCCTAAGGCGAG
>NZ_RQSP01000101.1:660-798 GCF_009078285.1 Bifidobacterium jacchi | reverse complement strand
GGCCGACAGGCGTAGTCGAATGGATGAACGGGTTGATATTCCCGTACCGGCGTGTGACCGCAAGGGCCGTGCCGTTGAGGCCTGTCCTGAAATGCCGCGTGTGGTTCCTTCGGGTTCCGCGTGTGGCGTGGATGGTCG
>NZ_RQSP01000101.1:440-537 GCF_009078285.1 Bifidobacterium jacchi | reverse complement strand
CCGTACCGGCGTGTGACCGCAAGGGCCGTGCCGTTGAGGCCTGTCCTGAAATGCCGCGTGTGGTTCCTTCGGGTTCCGCGTGTGGCGTGGATGGTCG
>NZ_RQSP01000101.1:0-318 GCF_009078285.1 Bifidobacterium jacchi | reverse complement strand
GGTGGATGCGGTGTCGGCGAGCGGAGGAGTGACGCGGACAGGCGGCCGGCCGTGGAGGTGGTTTTCCATGGCCAAGCGTTCGAGCCCGCTCCCCAGGCAAATCCGGGGGGCGTTATGGGCGAGGCGTGACGGGACGCCCTTTTTTGGGTGGATCCGGTGATCCCGTCCGTCGAGAAAAGCTTCGTCGCGAGGGCACACGGCGCCCGTACCCGAAACCGACACTGGTGGTCAGGTAGAGAATACCAAGGCGATCGAGCGAATCCTGGTCAAGGAACTCGGCAAACCGCTCCCGTGCCTTCGGCATAAGGGAGACCCCCC
>NZ_RQSP01000100.1 GCF_009078285.1 Bifidobacterium jacchi | reverse complement strand
GCATAGCTCGGCATGGCATGACTCGCTGTGAACTCGCGCTGAACGCCCGGCTGGCTGCGTCTCGCGTCCGACCGCCCTGTGAGCGCAAGATAATATCGAAACGAGGCAACCATGCTATGGCAACGCACAGCAACACGCATTCCGCATCCCGTACCACTGGCGTGGCATGGGGTGCAGGTTTGGCCACACGGAGCGGGTCGCTCCCCGTGGCCGCTCAATGAAAACCTTGGTATTTCAACTCGTTTCTGGCACCTTGGTCACGGGGAGCGGGCGCTCCCCGTGACCGCCCCCGCTCCCTGTGACGTCAAGAACGAGCATTATCGACAGCAGACGACACAAGCCGTCTCACCGTAGAGACGGGCCAACAATCAGGCCACTTCAATACGCCCCCCGACACGCCGGTGGCCTATTGCGAGACTTCTACTGTTTTCGTGAATGAGGCAGTGGGGCACCAGAGAGGAACGCCACTTTAGCGCAAGGATTTCTCGGGGAAAACGGCCATCTCGTAAAATCCTTGCGCAAAGAGGACCGTTAGCGCAAGGATTTCTCGGAAAGTGCAAGCGAAAGAAGTAGCACGAGCGAGAGAGGTGCATGAGGAGAGCCAGAGAAGGACGCCAGCGCAGGGACACCACTTGACGCGAGTTCCATGGTTCTTCTTGGTCGATGTGCATCCTATCCGAAGAGCGCCCTTCCCCTACCGTCCCAACGGCTCAGCAACGAATCACCACCCATGATAACGACAGAAGCGCACCTATCGCCCGGTCCATTGGTTGCCAATTGGCAACCAACATGCCATTGCAATGCACACATGCGCCGTGGCCCGTCCTACACATGATCGAGCGGCATTAACCCCTGCGATGCAAAGCAAGGAACACGAACGTTGGAGACGACAACGAAAAGCTGACTGGACGGAGATGCACAAGTCGAGCCCCACCAATCATGTGCGACGCAGACCACAAAAAGCCCAGCCGATCCAACTGCCTGGCCGAACCGTACAACGGACGGTCCAGCGAACCGTCCGTAGGTGAGGTGAGCGGCCGCACCACCAGCGGCCGCGAAGGGATCCCAAACAGTTGGAAGGATGGGCTAGTGTCCTGCGTCAGAAATTCGTTGACGAATTCACTACCCCTCAGTCCCGCTTCGCGGGC
>NZ_RQSP01000099.1 GCF_009078285.1 Bifidobacterium jacchi | reverse complement strand
TCGCTGTTTGTAGTGTCTCACCGAGCCGGGACATGTCGAGGTAGCGGCGCGTCGACCACTCGTTGGAGGTCACGTAGCGGACGCGCGCGCAGATGAGCATCAACGCGCTTCTGCCGTCCGGGAACGAGCCGACCACGCGCGTGCGTCGCCTGATCTCGCGGTTGAGCCTTTCAATCATGTTGTTCGTGCGGATGCGCCGGCGGTGCTCGCGTGGATAGTCGTCGAGCAGGTAGGTCGTGGTCTCGCCGATGCCTTCGCGCAGGCATTTGGCGGCCTCCCTGAGCTTGCGCGATTCCATGTCCCTGGCGACGGATTCCGCCTTCTCCAGGGCCTTGTCGCGTGATTCCATGGAGAACACGGCCTTGAGCGCGTCCGCGGCCCACTGCCGGTTTCCGGGGTTGACCTTGGCGAGAACGTTGCGTTCGAAGTGCACCATGCACCGCTGGTAGCGGGCGTTGGGCAGCAGCTCGTTCACGGCGGCCACGAGCCCCGCGCACCGGTCGCCCACCGCCAGCCGCACGCCCTTCAACCCGCGTGCGAGCATGCCGGTGATGAACGAACGCCAGCTTTCCGCGTCCTCCTTCATGCCCTCGGCCACGGAGAGCACCTCCCTATGACCGTCCATGCCGACGCCGATGGCGACCAGCACGCTCACGTTCTCCACCGAGCCGCCCCAGCAGCGCTTGTGCCATACGCCGTCCATGAACACGTACGCATACTCCTGCACGAGCGGGCGCTCCCTCCATTCGTCGATTTCGGCGTAGATGCGCTTGAGCTTGTCGGAAAGGGTCTGCGAGGGCATGCGGTCGCCCCACAACAATTGGCTGACGTCATCGACCTGACGAGTGGACACGCCCGCCAGGTACATGTCGATCAGCGCCTCCTCGACGCTCTCCTCGCGCCGCCGGTAGCGTTCGATCACGGCCGACTCGAACACCGCGCCCTTCAGCTTGGGCACCTTCAGGCTCATTTTCCCGGCCTTGACGGTCAGATCGCGCGTGTAATGGCCGGCCCGGTACGCCTTCCGATCCCCACTGCGCTCGTAGCGCGCGGCGCCCGTGATCTCGTCGGCCTCGGCATCGAGCATCGCGTTCAACGTCTCCTCGACGCTTCTGCGGACCATCCGGTCCAGGGTGGTCTCCAACATGGCCTGGTCGACCTGTAGAATCTGCTGTGACATGGCTTCGTGCCCTCTTTCCAATCGCGATTTGTTTTGTTTGGCGACAGAAAATCGTACACAGGACACGGG
>NZ_RQSP01000098.1:239-1305 GCF_009078285.1 Bifidobacterium jacchi | reverse complement strand
CCCATCCCGTCGTAGATCCTGATACGAACGACGAGCTTGGTCTCGTCCCAGGCGTCCTTCACCTTGACTCTTTCGACATGGGTGACGGCATCGTGGTGGACGGTCTTGTATTCGGCCGGGTGCTGAACGTTCTCCGTCCAGGCGGCCCTGACGAGCACCTGTTCGCTCCATGCGTCCTTCACCTTGACCCGTTCCGACCACGCCGGCTTGTCGACCACGGTCCTGTCTCCGTATTTGGCGGGGATCCTCTCATCCCATGCAGGCTTCACCAGCACCTTCTCGACGTGGGACTGTTCGGGATGGTTCACGGTATGCGCGGGCACGTCCACGACCTTTTCGTCCCATGCATCCCGTACCTTGACCTTCTCGTCCCAGGCCGCCTTGTCGATGACCACACGGTCCTGGTATTCGGCCTTGTGGTGCACGGTTTCGGTCCAGGCGTCCTTCACCTTGACCTTCTCGGTCCAGGCCTCCTTGTCGATGACGACCTTGTCCCGGTATTCGGCCTCGTGGCGCACGGTGTGCTCCGGGGTGACGAGCACGCGCTCGACGTGGGTCTGGGCCGGGTGACTGACCTCCTTGTACTCGGCCGGGTGGGTGACCTTCTCGTCCCAGGCGTCCCTTACCTTGACCCGCTCGGTGCGGGTGAGCGCGGGATGCTCCCTGGTCTGGACGACGGCCTCGTGGCGGACGGGCACGTCCTGGAAGACGGGCTCGAAATGGCCGTCGCGGTCGACGATCCACACCTTGGTGGCGTGATGCCGTTGCTGGGTGGACTGCCGGTTGTCGGATGACTGGTGGGCGGTGCCGTCGGACTGGTTGTCGGACTTGTCCCCGGCGGGCGCCTTGACGACGCACTCGTTCGACTCGTAGCCGGCGGGCAGGGGCTGGCCGGGGGCCCAGGTGCCTTGGACCATGCGGTTGACGAGCTCCTGCACCTTGTCGGCCGCCTCGTCGCCGTACTTGCCGGCGAGCGTGTGTTTTGGCAAGTTGGTGTCCGCGTTGTGAGCGGTGTTTTTCCGCAGGGTGGGCAGCGGGTTTCCCGCGGGGTGGGCGGTATCGGCCG
>NZ_RQSP01000098.1:0-187 GCF_009078285.1 Bifidobacterium jacchi | reverse complement strand
TAGGAGCGGCCCTCGAATCTGATGAGTCGTCCGTGGTGGACGGTGCGGTCGATGAGGGCCGCGGCCATGTTCTTGTCGCCGAGGACGCGTCCCCATCCGCTGAATTCGATGTTGGTGGTGTAGATGATGCTCCTTGTCTCGTAGCTGTCGCTGATGATCTGGAAGAGGAGGCGGCTGCCTTCCTCGT
>NZ_RQSP01000097.1 GCF_009078285.1 Bifidobacterium jacchi | reverse complement strand
AAGCGGGACTGAGGGGTAGTGAATTCGTCAATGAATTTCTGACGCAGGACACTAGCTCCTTTTGTGGGACCAGCACCGTAAAGCAAACAGCGGTGCTGTTTGTAGGTGCTGTGCGAGCCGACCGGCGAGCCGGTAAAGTGCGCGCAACGCGCCCGTGATTGCGGGACCGTTGCCGTTAGGCAAACAGCAGAGCTGTTTGTAGGCAACGTTGCTCGACGACAGTCGAGCCGGCAAACCGCGCGCGCAGCGCGACCATGATTGCGGGACAGCACCGTGAAGCAAACAGCGGAGCTGTTTGTAGGTGCTGTGCGAGCCGACCGGCGAGCCAGTAAAGTGCGCGCAACGCGCGTCCGTGATTGCAGGACCAGCACCGTGAAGCAAACAGCGGAGCTGTTTGTAGGTGCTGTGTGAGCCGACCGGCGAGCCGGCAGGCCGCGCGCGCAGCGCGCCCGCTCCCTGTGACCGACCCCGCTCCCTGTGACCGACCCCGCTGAAGTCGGCGGGCGCGCTGACGGCTGACGGCAGATGGCTGGGCGGCATCGTGTACATCGCACGTATGCGGTTTTCGGATCGTGTGCATGGCACGTATATGGGCGAGCGTGTTTGGGGTGTTTCGCGTACGTCGTATGCACACGATCGTGTAGATGTACGTGCCAGGCACACGATCAATGGCGCTTCGTGTACGTTGTATGCACACGACTGGCGGCGCGCGTCTGCCGTTGGGCTCGGATGCGCGCCTTGCATGTACGTGCTATGCACAGGATCGTGTGGATGTACGTTCCGTGCACACATTTTGCGGGGTCTTATGTACGTTGCGTGCACACGATCGTTGGTTTGCCGTGGCTGGCGGGTGTCGTCCTGCGTCTCATGGGTACGTTGCATGCACACGTTTGAAGTGGCCTGATTGCTGTGCCGTCTCCACTGTGAGACGGCTTGTGCCGTCTGCTGTCGATGATGCTCGTTCTCCACGTCCTGTGGTGTCCTGTGGCGGTGTCCTGTAGCCCAGTGAGGCGTGCGGTCGTTTCGAGTTTGGTTCGCCGGCTTGTCCGGTCGCCTGGTATGCGTGGCGGTGTCAAGTGGGTGTGCTGCTGTATTGGGGCGTGTTGTCAGCGATCATTATTCGGGGATTTTGGGTTGATCTCCCGATTTTTGTTCGCTGAGCGTCTCGTGGCGATCGGGATTCGGGAGCAGTGGGTGTGTTTCCCGAATTTTGTTCGCTGGGGCTTATGCCACCGCTGTGGCGCTGCTGTTCGGTTTGTGCTCGATGCCGTTGTCCGATGATGGGTTGTGGCGGTTGTGTCGCTGAATCGTCCGTAACTGCGCGTGATGACGAGGGTG
>NZ_RQSP01000096.1 GCF_009078285.1 Bifidobacterium jacchi | reverse complement strand
CGAACGGTACCGGTCCTGCTTGGCTTGTCGTATGGAAGGCAAGATCAGCATGGCGACGAAGCAGCAGGTCACCCTGAGATTCAGGGACGAGTACATGAAGGCATCGAAGAAGGGCAAGGGGCGCATCCTCGACGAGATGTGCTCCGTGCTGAAGATCGGCAGGAGCACCGCGAGGCGCAGGCTCGCAGAGGCCGGCAGGAAGCCGCGCGGACTGCCGGAAGGCAAGGTCGAGCGGCCGAAGCGGTATTCGGAGCAGTCACGCGAGCTGCTGGCACGGGTGTGGCTGATGATGGATATGCCGTGCGCGAAGTACCTCAAGGAGATGCTGCCTCTGTGGATGCCCATGCTGAGGGCCTGCGGCGAGCTCGCCGAGTACGACGGGTTCGCGTTCAACGAGTTGATGGCGATGAGCCCGGCCACGATGGACCGGTATCTCAGGAGGACGAGGGACGCGGCGCGTCCGAAGGGTCTGGCGGGCACGAGGCCCGCGGGCGAGCTGCTGCGCAACTCGATCGCGATCAGGAAGGCCGGCGACGAGCTGGACGGGCTGCCCGGCAACGTCGAGGCCGACACCGTCGCCCACTGCGGGCCGAGTCTGAAGGGCGAGTTCTGCCGCACCCTGACCGTGGTGGACATCGCCACCGGATGGACCGAGAACGCGTCGTGCCGGAACAACGCGTTCGCGAACTTCTCCAGGGCGGAGGCGCTGATCGAGTCCCGCCTGCCGTTCCGCATCCGCTCGTACGACTCGGACAACGGCAGCGAGTTCATCAACCGGGACCTGATCTCGTGGCTGCACGAGCGCGACATCGAGCAGACCAGAAGCCGCCCGTACAGGAAGAACGACCAGGCCACCGTCGAGTCCAGGAACAACCACGTCGTGCGCCGTCACGCGTTCTACTACAGGTACACCGTCGACGAGCTCGACCTGCTCAACGAGCTGTGGGAGCTGGTGCGCATCAAGACCAACCTGTTCACCCCGTCCAAGAAGCCGGTCGCGCGCGAGAGCACGCGGGACGGCCGGCCCCGCCGCGTCTACGACAGGCCGCGCACCCCGTGGGAGCGGCTCAAGGAGTTCGACGAGCGTGACAGGGCCGCGGGCGGCCCCGGCTTCATCCCCGACGACAAACGCGTGGAGATCGAGCACACGCTCGCGACCGTGAACCCCGCCGAGCTCGTCCGCCGCATCCACGACATCCAGAACCGGCTCGAGGACATGGCCGCGCCGCGCACCGCGCGGCTGGCCAGACGCGCGGGCCCGGACATGGCATACTTGAACAAGACGCTCGCCCGGATCGCGGGCGTCGAACCGGAAGACACAGAAACCCCACAAGCCGACAAGGACTAGGATTTCGCGCTCACCCC
>NZ_RQSP01000095.1 GCF_009078285.1 Bifidobacterium jacchi | reverse complement strand
ACCGGCCCCGCAAAACACTCGACTACAGGAAACCATCCGAGAGGATGCTCGAACTCATCAACGCCGCAGATAAGGCCCGATTTTTTGCGCACTTTGGTTTGGGCTTGAGATGGAAGGGCATGGCCCGTGTCCTGTGTACGATTTTCTGTCGCCAAACAAAACAAATCGCGATTGGAAAGAGGGCACGTAGCCATGTCACAGCAGATTCTACAGGTCGACCAGGCCATGTTGGAGACCACCCTGGACCGGATGGTCCGCAAAAGCGTCGAGGAGACCCTGAACGCGATGCTGGACGCCGAGGCCGACGAGATCACGGGCGCCGCCCGTTACGAGCGCAGCGGGGATCGGAAGGCGTACCGCGCCGGCCATTACGAGCGGGATCTGACCGTCAAGGCCGGCAAGATGAGCCTGAAGGTGCCGAAGCTCAAGGGCGCAGTGTTCGAGTCGGCCGTGATCGAACGCTACCGGCGGCGAGAGGAAAGCGTCGAGGAGGCGTTGATCGACATGTATCTGGCCGGCGTGAGCACGCGTCAGGTCGATGACGTCAGCCAGCTCCTGTGGGGCGACCGCATGCCCTCGCAGACCCTGAGCGACAAGCTCAAGCGCATCTACGCCGAAATCGACGAATGGCGGGAGCGCCCGCTGGTGCAGGAGTACGCGTACGTGTTCATGGACGGCGTGTGGCACAAGCGCTGTTGGGGCGGCTCGGTGGAGAGCGTGAGCGTGCTGGTCGCCATCGGCGTCGGCATGGACGGCCACAGGGAGGTGCTGTCCGTGGCCGAGGGCATGAAGGAGGACGCGGAAAGCTGGCGTGGATTCATCACCGGCATGCTCGCGCGTGGGTTGAAGGGCGTGCGGTTGGTGACGGGCGACCGGTGCGCGGGACTCGTGGCCGCCGTGAACGAATTGCTGCCGGAGGCCCGCTATCAGCGGTGCATGGTGCACTTCGAACGCAATGTCCTCGCCAAGGTCAACCCCAAAAACCGGGAGTGGGCGGCGGACGCGCTCAAGGCCGTGTTCGGCATGGAATCGCGCGACAAGGCGCTGGAGAAGGCGGAATCCGTTGCCAAGGAAATGGAATCACGCAAGCTCAGGGAGGCTGCCAAATGCCTGCGCGAGGGCATCGGGGAGACGACGACCTACCTGCTCGACGACTATCCGAGGGAGCATCGCCGGCGGATCCGTACGAACAACATGATCGAACGGCTGAACCGCGAGATCAGGCGACGCACGCGCGTGGTCGGCTCGTTCCCGGACGGCAGGAGCGCGTTGATGCTCGTCTGCGCGCGCGTCCGCTACGTGACCTCCAGCGAGTGGTCGACGCGCCGCTACCTCGACATGTCCCGGCTCGGTGAGACCATACCAGCAGCGGACTGAT
>NZ_RQSP01000094.1 GCF_009078285.1 Bifidobacterium jacchi | reverse complement strand
ACGTGACGAAGGTCGTCAACAACATCGCCAAGAAGAACGGCAACGTGGAGGAGAACGCGATCCAGACGATCGCATTCCCGAACCAGAGCCTCATCTCCGTGCGCTCCGACCAGAGCGATCCGCAGTTCACCGGCGCGATCATGTCGGCGAGCAACACGAAGAGCGGCGACGAGAATCTCGCCATCGAACGCTCCACTTCGATGTCGGAGCGCGACTACATGTACGCGTTCGTCTCGGGCGGAGGCCTGAGCGCCGGTCTGTGGTCCAATTCGGAGCATGACGGGCGCGCCGCGACGCAAAGCTACAATGGCGGCAATCAGAACACGCGCGTGCTGGCGACGACGCAATCGGTCGACTCGGCGACGTCGCTCGGACTGGCAAGCGCGCCCTGGTACTGGCATCGCACGGTGAGCGACACCAACGGCAGGAAGTACACGCTTGAGCAGACCGATCTGCCGAAGATGGCGGTGGCGATCGCCGGCGACGCGAACGACGACAAGGCGGTGAATTGGGAGGATGGCGCGATCGCGTACCGCGACATCATGAACAATCCGTACAAGTCGGAGGAGGTGCCCGAGCTGGTCTCGTGGCGCATCGCGATGAACTTCGGCTCGCAGGCGCAGAACCCGTTCCTCACGACGCTGGACAACGTCAAGAAGGTGGCGTTGAACACGGATGGCCTCGGCCAGTCGGTGCTGCTCAAGGGCTATGGCAATGAGGGCCACGACTCGGCTCATCCGGACTACGGCGACATCAATGCGCGTGCCGGCGGCGCGGCGGACATGAACACGCTGATGGAGGGCGCGGCCGAGTATGGCGCGCGCATCGGCATCCATGTGAACGCGTCCGAGATGTACCCCGAAGCCAAGGCGTTCAGCGATTCGCTGGTGCGACGCAATGCGAACGGCTCGCTCTACTACAGCTGGGATTGGATCGATCAGGCGATCGGCATCAACGGCATCTACGACCTCGCCTCCGGTAGCCGCGCAAGCCGTTTCCAGGCGCTCAAGGATCAGGTCGGCGACAACATGGACTTCGTCTACCTCGATGTGTGGGGCACCAAGCATTCCGGCTCCGAGGACTCGTGGGAGACCCGACGCATCGCCAATACCATCAATGCGCTTGGATGGAGCGTCGGCACGGAGTATGGCACGGCCATGGAATACGAGGCCACGTTCCACCATTGGGCGGCCGATCTGACCGGTGGCAGCGCGCAGATGAAGGGTGAGAACTCGCAGGTGATGCGTTTCCTGCGCAATCATCAGAAGGACAGCTGGATGGGCGACTACCCGTCGTACGGACAGCCGTCGAACGCTCCGCTGCTGGGCGGCTATAGCATGAAGGACTTCGAGGGCTGGCAGGGTCGCAACGACTATGCGGCGTACATCACGAACCTGTACACGCATGACGTGTCGACGAAGTTCATCCAGCACTTCAAGGTGACGCAGTGGGTCAACAGCCCGCTGGACGCCACCAGTGTGAAGGACGCCTCGGTCAACGGCGGCAACGAGCAGATCACGCTCAAGGACTCCTACGGCAACGTGGTGGTGTTGAAGCGCGGCTCGAACGACGTGAACGATGCGGCGTACCGTGAGCGCACGATCAC
>NZ_RQSP01000093.1 GCF_009078285.1 Bifidobacterium jacchi | reverse complement strand
TCTGCTAGGTTTGTGTCCGCCAAAGAAACAACCGTAGAGACAGAGGAACGCCCTTGCCCACGATATCATCCGGTGCGCTCAAGCGCATGCTGCACCTGCCCGTCAACGTCGTGGTGTCCACGCCCCGCGTCGAGGAGGGCCCGGATGGCGGGACCGTCGTCATCGTGCCGGTGCGTCCGTATGCGAACGACATGGACCGGTGCGCCAGATGCGGCCTGCGTGGCCGGCCGTATGATCGTCTGGGCGTGCGTCGCTGGCGTCATCTCGACGTCGGGTGCGCGCGCCTGCTGTTGGAGTACGCGCCGAGGCGCGTGACGTGCCGCGAGCACGGGGTCACGGTCGCGATGGTGCCGTGGGCGCGCAGAAGGAGCGCGTACACGCGTGATTTCGAGCAGCAGGTCGCCTGGCTGAGCGTGCACGCGCCGCGAAGCGCCGTGTCGTCGCTGATGCGCATCGACTGGAAGAGCGTGGGCCCCGTGTGCAGGAGGGTCGCCGACGACCTGCGGGCCGAGCAGGGGGCGGGCCTGTTCGACGGGCTGCGCTCCATCGGCGTGGACGAGACCAGCTACAAGAAGGGATACAGGTACATGACCGTGGTCGTCGACCACGATCGGGGCCGGGTCATCTGGATGCACGAGGGACACGGGAGGAAGGTGTTCGACCTGTTCTTCCAGTCGCTCACCGAGACGCAGCGCGAGTCGATCCGGGTGGTCACCGGCGACGGGGCCCGCTGGATCGACGAGTGCGTGTTCCAGTGGTGCCCCGGGGCGGAGCGCATCCTCGACGGGTTCCACATCGTGTCCTGGGCCACCGACGCGCTCGACAGGGTCCGCACCATGGCCTGGCGCGAGGCCCGCAAGGCGGGCGTCGCCGGGAAAGGCGCGAAGGACCCGATCAAGGGCTCCAGATGGGCCCTGTCGAAGAACGCGTCGGACCTGACCGAGGGGCAGAAGGCCCAGCTGGAGTACATCGCCAACTCGAACGAGACCCTCTGGGAGGCATACAAGCTCAAGGAACGGCTGCGCATGATCCTCAAACAGACCGCGGACGACGCCGAGCCGCTGCTGCGCCAGTGGATCGCGGACGCGGTCCTGTCCGGCATCGACGGGTTCGTCGAGCTCGGCGAGAAGATCGAACGCCGTCTCTTCGATATCCTGCGCACCATCCGCTCGGGCCTGTCCAACGCCAGACTCGAGGCCGTGAACAACAAGATCAAGACCACCATCAAAATCGGCTACGGCTACCGCAACCTCGACAACCTCATCGGCCTGGTCATGCCCGAATGCGGCGGCCTCGACCTCAAACTCCCCGGACGCCAATAACCAGTAGGAACACCCCCCGAAACCAACCCACACAAACACCCGAAGAGTCATTATATATAAGACTCTCACGCTGAGACGACTTGCAAGCAGAAGGAAAATGGGCCGCATGTTTTCACATACAGCCCACTTCGGTTACTTCACCCTGACGGCATACCAGCCGATTCCCTCAGCCTTCCAGCCCAAGCGAACCAGCATGTCGTTCTCCGCTTTATTCACCGTATAATTGTGACTGCCACGGCGAGCTCGTCGATTGTACTGACGATATAACGGTACCCGTTTAGCGTCA
>NZ_RQSP01000092.1 GCF_009078285.1 Bifidobacterium jacchi | reverse complement strand
CTGGCACGGCGATGGTACTGCATTCGAGAGAATGTGGGAGAGTAGCACACCGCCGCAACAACACTTACCAAGGGGTGTTCCCAACAAGGAACACCCCTTGTTTGTATTTCCCGACCAATCGCTAGGCCGTCCCCCCCCTGAACGAAAGGGTGGTTTTGCTTCGGCATCCTCGGTGGCTGGCTACGTCACGTCTTATGGTGTATTGAGTGCTGATTGGCCCCCTCTGATGAGGGGGCTGTCAGCGAAGCTGGCTGGGGGAGAGAAGAAGTTCAACCCCTCCATTATTTAAGAGACGGACCATGAGTTGGCTTTTGTAGCGACGGTTTAGTTTGTGCTCGGTCACTTTGCGTCGCGTTGCTGCGTATTGAAACCTTACGGCGCTCTGTCATGCGCATCCTTCGGCGTGAAGGACACGCTGCTGTTTTCGTTCTTTTTCCGGTGAACTGTTTGGCTTTCTTCAACGTGCCGCTGGTGGTGTTCACGTTCAACGTGATCGTACCGTTCACGGACTGTGAGGCCATGCCATTGTTGGATAGGGTGATCGTGTCCGTGACGGGCTGACTGCCGCCGGTCAACGTGTGACCAGTGGCTTTCGTGCTGATGGTCAGCTTGTAGCTGGCTTTCCATGATTCGTTCTTGTCGTTGCGCCCGTTATGACGGGCTTCGGCGCTCATATGCTGCTGTTTGGGGATCGCCACGTCGAACCAGTATTCGCCCGCAGGCCATGTCTTCCACGATTTCACCACGTCACCGGGACTGAATTTCACGTTGACGGTGCTGGCGACGCTTGTGGTGAACCGTTTCAACGGGCTCACGTGTGTTTTGCCGTCCAATGTGATGGCGGTGAGGGTGATCTGTCCGGTGACCTTTTCCTTGCTGTTCGCATTGTTTTTCAGTGTGATCGCGTCGGTGACCGGGTTGGTGCCGCCCGCCGTGCCGAACCTGCCGGACGCTTTCGTGCTGACCGTCAGCTTGTAGTTCTGCGGCGGCGGGGTTGGTGATGGCTCGTACTGGTTGAGGGCGATGACGATGACGACGGGCGGAAATGGAACAGTGTTGTTCCAAGCTTTTGCCGCCAGCTTGTCTACCGACCAAGCTGGATCATCTGAAAAAAGCATCATTGGTGTAATATATTTTGTTATTGTTGTGATACTTTTTATTTGCAACGGTCTTGTTCCATTGGGCCTCCCAAAAGTTTGCTGTCGCGAATCCCGTACCGTCATATTTATGCGACAATGTGGTGTTAACGCCCACACCGACCATGCGACACTTGCCCTTACCTTTCTGGTCAGGGTGGAGCTTGTCGAATCGCGCTAGACAGTTCTGATTAGCCCCGGCAATTGTCTGGTTTGTTACTTTTGTCGCTGTTCCTGAATCGACATTGGGATTACCATCATCCCAGTCGTTCCATATGCCTCCCATTGCACTCAGTGCTTTTTTAAAGGAGCTGAGGTTCATCGGACCCCAGCCACCATTATTGTTGTCACGATAAGCCCATCCAACTAGAGACTGAGAATTTGAACCGGCTGAACCCGGCCCCCAATCAGAGCCACCTGAATACAGCTGAATACCTCCATCGGATTGATCCAGCTTTTTATCTTGTGGAGAGCCCGGGCCATCCTTGGTGCCCGCTCCCCATCCGGCTCCA
>NZ_RQSP01000091.1 GCF_009078285.1 Bifidobacterium jacchi | reverse complement strand
ACCGCCATCAAGAGCGGCAAAACACACAGGTGTTGCAACCACCACTAAAATCCGCCATGTCCTGGGGGGGTAAGTTATATAAAAACTTCAAGGCTGTATACAGTGGAGCATGTGAAAACTTGCTGCCAATTTGGCTATAGAAAGAATTTGACTATTGACCTTCTATCAAACAGAAAGAAGAAAAAGATGACGAAGAGTGGATTACGCAGCATTGCAACTAAAACGAGGGAAATGGTGGCTGCCTTATTCTCAATACTATTCATCGTGATAGCGTCAGCCGCTATCCCCAATTACGCTCGTGCATATGATAATGGGGGAGCCGGTTGGGCTCCGGGTAGCTGTGTTATGTATCGCCTCTATAACCGGAATTCTGGTGAGCATTTCTATACGTGTCGTAGTGAGGAACGTGATATGCTCCGCTCAAAAGGCTGGCGTTATGAAGGTGTTGGCTGGTTTGCCCCAACAACTGGTGATCCTGTATTTCGTCTCTATAATCGTAATGCAGGCGACCACCACTATACGCGAAGCTCTGCCGAACGTGACATGCTAGTAGCAAAGGGCTGGCGCTACGAGGGAGTCGGCTGGTATTCAGTTCCGGAGAATTCGGCAGGAAAAAAGTATCCTCTGTATCGACAGTACAATCCTCGTGCGCGGCGCGGGAATCACAACTACACGACGAATAAAGCAGAGAACGATATGTTGGTTCGTCTGGGTTGGAAGGCCGAGGGAATCGGCTGGTATGCTGAGGCGCCGGGGTATACGCACGGAGGGTGGACGACAATACCCGGCGAATACGAGTAATACACGCAACAATGTTGCGAAGTCGCTTTACATAATGTAGCACTTCGCAGTGTGTACCAAGTCGTTTTTCAATACAGTAGTTTAGTGATTGTTACCTCCTGCATGTTGGATTTTCCTTTCGCTGAGTGTGAAAGGAAAATCCGTGCATGATCGGGAACGCTCCGATCGCGGTTCGGCGGCTCTTCTATCATGTTCGGATTGCGAGCGGCAAGCAGTATGACTACCGACGAGCGACCTGTGAAGGTCGAGCCGCCGGCGAAACGAGGAATGACCGGATATGCGTTTATTCATACAGATTGATGTGGCCTGGTTTTTGTTCCGTGTTTCACCTCATTGATGGGAGACTAGGAACATGAATGGAAAGACCCGTTATACGAAGGAGTTCCAGGCGAAGGCGCTCAGGCTTCTGGAGGAGTCGCGTGCGAATCATTCGTGGAGACGAGGGCCGTGGCCTCGGTCGCGCAGAGTCTGGGCATCGCGTCCGAGACGTTGCGCAGGTGGAGGAACAAGGCCGACCGGACGGACGACGCGCGGTCGGCGGCCGGCGCGGAGGAGGCCGCGGCCGAGTTGAAGCGTCTGCGGGCGGAGAACGCCGAATTGCGCAGGGCGAACGAGATCCTGACGACGGCGTCGGCTTTTTTCGCGGCCAGGCTCGACCCGACACGGCGTTGAAGGTCGCGTATATCGACGCGTACCGGGGTCGTTTCGGGGTCGGGCCGATCTGCAGGGTCCTGTCGGACGCGTTGGATTGCGGGTTCCTGACCGAACGCGGCTACAGGGCGTTCAAGACGCGGCCGCCCAGCCGCATGGCCGCGCGGCATGAGGCGTTGGTGCGTGACATCACCATGATCCGGGAGGATGAGTTCATGCGCGTGTACGGGTACCGCAAGGTCTGGCATCAGCTCGTCCGCCAGGGTTGGGATCCGAAGGAGATCGGCAGGGACCAGGTCGCCCGGATCATGCGCGGGCTCGG
>NZ_RQSP01000090.1 GCF_009078285.1 Bifidobacterium jacchi | reverse complement strand
GCTTCGCGGTCCAGCTCCCCTGACAAGGGGAGCCAACATTATAATCAACGAACTTCTGACGCTAGACACTAGTTTTTGCTTCGTGTTTCGCATCATTCTCGTAATTAGCTGAGTGATGTTGGCCCCTCTGACGTTGCCGTGAAGCAGACAGCGGAGCTGTTTGTAGGTGCTGTGCGAACCGACCGGCGAGCCGGCAAGATGCGCTCTACGCTCGGTGTGTCGGCTCGCGGGCTTGTTCGCATGCTTGCCTGTTGCCCGACGAACCTTTGACTAAGGACGCCGGGTGTGTGTTTCCCGCAATGGCATGTTGGTTGCCAATTGGCAACCAACATGCCATATCCGCGTGGCGACAATGCCGTCCGGGGGACTTCGGCTTCCGCCCCGTTTCTCCGTCGTTCTTCGGCATCGCCTCGGACTCAAGGCCACTATCAGGACCGCGCGCACGAGTGGCATCTGGCGGCTTGTCGCATCCTGCTGCATGAAGTGGCTTGATTATGGTTTCGTCTCTTCTGTGAGACGGCTTGTGTCGTCTGCTGTCGATGATGCTTGTTCTACGCGTCACAGGGAGCGGGTTCGGTCACAGGGAGCGCCCGCACCCTGTGACCAGGGTGTCAGTGTTGAAATATCAAGGTTTTTATCAAGTGGCCACGGGGAGCGACCCGCTCCCTGTGACCGAGCCCGCGCCACGCCATTGGGACGCAATGCGGAATGGGCGTTGTTTTGCGTTGCGTCCCGCGAATCGGTGGGATGCAACGTGATTCTGGCCTGTTTTTGCGTTGTGTCCCACGGAACAGTGGGATGCAACGCCGTGATGGGTCGATTCCGCATTGCGTCCCACGGCTGCGCTCGTGTCACAGCGTGCGTTCAGGGAATGTTCAGGCGGAATCGTTGGAAAATGGCTGTTTGCAAGCGGTGCCGTCATGGGATGTCTGCTATGGGTCGGTATGCGAGTGGGACGGAATGCGGAATGGGCGTTGTTTTGCGCTGCGTCCCACGAATCAGTGGTGAATCAGTGGGACGCAGTGTGATGTGGCCTGGTGCCTTGCGCTGGGGTCCTTGGTCTGGGAGCTTTTGCTTGGGGCCTTGGTCGCGCATGTTTTTCTCGAGCTCAAGGATGATTTCGAGAAAAACATGCGCCAGGCGCCAGCGCAAGATAATCTCGAGATGGCCGTTTCCTTCGAGAATTTCTTGCGCTGGGGCGCCAAGCAGACAGCGGAGCTGTTTGTAGGCAACGTTGCTCGACGACAGTCAAGCCAGCACAGTCAAGCCAGCACAGTCAAGCCAGCACAGTCGAGTCGGCAGACTGCGCGTGCGGAGGGCGTCCGTGATTGCAATTGCAGCCAAGGATGGCAGCGAAACCGGCTAGTGTCCTGCGTCGGAAATTCGTTGACGAATTCACTACCCCTCAGTCCCGCTTCGCGGGCCAGCTCGATCCAGCAATTATGGACGCGCTTCGCGCGCATCATGCTGGCTCGCCTGTCGGCTCACACGTTGCCGACAAACAGCTCTGCTGTTTGCCTAACGGCAACGTCCAGCAATTATGGACGCGCTACGCGCGCACTTTACTGGCTCGCCGGTCGGCTCGCACGTTGCCTACAAACAGCTCCGCTGTTTGCTTAACGGCAACGTCCTGACAAGGGGAGCCAACAATATGATCAACGAACTTCTAACGCGGCACACTAGTTGCCAATTGGCAACCAACATGCCAGGTAGTGCCCGGATTCTTGCGCACTTTGGTCTTCGCCCGGCTCTGCGACGATGATCAGTCCGCTGCTGGTATGGTCTCACCGAGCCGGGACATGTCGAGGTAGCGGCGCGTCGACCACTCGCTGGAGGTCACGTAGCGGACGCGCGCGCAGACGAG
>NZ_RQSP01000089.1 GCF_009078285.1 Bifidobacterium jacchi | reverse complement strand
CGCGCCGCTACCTCGACATGTCCCGGCTCGGTGAGACCATACCAGCAGCGGACTGATCATCGTCACAGAGCCGGGCGAAGACCAAAGTGCGCAAGAATCCGGGCACTACCGTGCCACCGGTGGGCTTGCCGCTGTAGCCGCCCCATTCGTCCTGATCGGCCCACACCTTCTGCATGGGAGCGGAATACTCGATCTCCTTGATTCGCTCTAGCTGGTCTTCCACGAGTCTGCGCTGGATGCGCTGCACTTCAGAGATGATCTGCAGCGCCACACAGAATGCAGCAAGCAGAATCAGCGCAACGCCAGCCAGCATCGACTGGATATGGCCCTGCGAATTGCCCTGGAAGAAGAACACCAGATAACGCACGAACGGGATGAGCCCGAGCACGCCGAACACAATCGCCGCCCATTTGAAGATGACGTTCGACTTGAACATGAGGAAGCTGCGGATGATCGCGCCGCCCGACTTGGCCATATGCTCGAAGATGTTGCTGAACAGTCGCGATTCGCGGGTCTTCGGGTTGGTGGTGATAGCGTACGAGGTGATGGCGATGCGTTTGTTGCCCGCCTGGATGATCGTCTCCATGCAGTAGCTGAACTCGGTGACGATGTTGAGCTTGATCAGCGATGACTTCGAATACGCGCGGAAACCACTTGCAGCGTCAGGAATATGCGTGCCGGCTGCCTTGTTGACCACCCATGATCCGAAATGCTGCATAGTCTTCTTGAACGCGCTGAACTCCTTGATCTTGGAGGTCTGGCGGTCCCCGACCACAATATCCGCCTCATGGTGGATGATCGGCTGCACGAGCTCCGCGATAGCAGCCGAAGGGTACTGGTTGTCGCCATCCGTGTTGACGACGATATCGGCGCCATGCTTGAGCGCATAGTCAACGCCGTCACGGAACGCACGCGCCAGACCCATCGGCTTGGCATGATGGACCACATGCTGCACGCCAAGCGCGCGAGCAACATCCACCGTATTGTCGGAGCAGCCGTCATCGATGATGAGCAGTTGGATGTCGTCAATGCCGGGAATCTCCTTGGGGATATCCTTGAGCACCATCGGCAGTGTCTTTTCCTCGTTCAAGCACGGTATCTGTATGAATAAACGCATATCCGATCATTCCTCGTTTCGCTGGCGGCTCAACCTTCACAGGCCGCGAGTCGGTAGTCATACTGTCTTGCTGCTTGCTAACCGATAATGATAGACGGACCCGCGAACCGTGATCTGAACGATACCGGTGACGATCGGAACTCTAGACGCTACTTACAATCAATAACAGTTACCCCATCCAGAACACTTACCTGAAAAGTCAATATTCAAAAATGTCATCCAATGCCATGCGCATATTTATCGGCAAAGTCTGGAGAGAGAGCATGCCAGCCAATGCCTTCAGCTTTCCACCCCAACCGCACAAGCATGTCATTTTCAGGCTTACTCACAGTATAGTTATGTGTTCCTCTACGAGCACGACGATTGTACTGCCTGTATAACGGCCACGAACCTCCGCTGCGCCACCCGATGCCCTCGTATTTCCATCCTTTTTTTATTAGCATATCGCGTTCTGCTACATTAAGGGTGTAATGATGATCGCCAGCATTGCGATTGTAAAGCCGGTAGACAGGCGCTCCCTGCGTAGGAGCAATCCATCCAGCATTCTGCTCCAATTTCCATCCAGCACCGCGATTGATGCCCCAGCACTTGAATTGTCCGTCGCTACCTACTCCGCAAAAACCACCGCCACCGCTCATCGGACCAGATAGCTTTTCAACTTCAACTGTGTTTGACGTATAAAAATGCTCTCCGGAATTGGGATTATATAAACGATACATCGTCACCGCTCGTCCTTGCTTCATAAGCAGCAGAACATCACGAGAGATCTCGCCAGGAGACCACCACACCCAATCACACCCATACTGGTTACAACCATACCAAGCGTCACTGTACCCTTTTATTGGTTGCCAGCCGGAATCTGCATAGGCAGGTTGCACAGACACGCCAAACGCCGTTAAAACTGCAACAACTACAGCAATGAGCCTCCCTGATTTTCCCCTCATCTTTATACCTCATTTCACCCTAGTTGAATAGTCGACCATATTATATAGAGTCTTCGCCAGTTTGTGTGGTGGTGTTGGGGTCGGGGTGTGGGTGTGGAGGAGGCGTTCG
>NZ_RQSP01000088.1:2027-2251 GCF_009078285.1 Bifidobacterium jacchi | reverse complement strand
TCCGAATACCAGCCAATACCTTCGTATCTCCAACCCTTGGCAACGAGCATGTTGCGCTCCGCCGCATTCATCGTATAGTGATGGTCGCCTGCATTTCGATTATACAAACGATACACCGGGGTCTTAGAGGAGGCTGGAGCAATCCAACCCACTCCTTCGTACCTCCAACCCTTGGCAACGAGCATGTTGCGCTCCGCGCCGTTCGCTGTATAGAAATGTTCGCC
>NZ_RQSP01000088.1:0-1905 GCF_009078285.1 Bifidobacterium jacchi | reverse complement strand
AGAATTTCGGTTATACAGGCGATACATCGTCTGAGTTGCTTCTGAAGATGCTGTTCCCACTGTCACCGGAGACCATCCTTTAAGGCGACCAGTTTCACTGTAAATGGCAATCTTATGAGACCCTTTATATCCGGCAGGAATCTTAAACTCGACGTACGCTCGACCCGAAGGATCAATGCGAACCGCTGATGCTTGTCCATCCGGAGAAGTGAGCTTTCGAGGAGTCGAAAAGATATACCCGGTCCAATAGCAGTAATCGCCCTTCTTGCTAGCAGCTATACACGCATCCGTGTTCTTCAGACTATCAATATATAGGCGGTATACTGAATCCGGTTTTGCCTTGCCTCCATTATTTCCAGTCACTCCGCCTTTGTTGCTGTTATTGAGCTGTCCTTCGGAATTCGGAACGTCCCTTGACGTAGTAAAAGTCGGCACGTTACTTGTTTGATTCTGGCTCGCCGTGTAAATAGAACCGTCCTTGAACTGCACGGACAACCCTGAGTACATCATCGAGGCAGGGTCCGAAGCATCTTTCTGCGCATGGCTCAAATCAAAAAACAGCTTATTCGGCGTAATGATACCGGAATAACCCCAATTACCATATTTCGTTCCAGCAAATAAACCGGGGATAGTATGGGTAATCGTCCCCGAAGAGCGGATGTTGCCATCTTCCGTATAGCCATGATTAAAGTATTGTGTGAGTATACGCTGATTCTTTGTATTGCCCTCTACAACATTCCTTACGCTAGCATATGCACTTGCTCCTGCAAGGTTGGAATCTGGTATGCGATTGGTGACACAATCCCATACGGAGCGCGCCTCGTCAGCCCAAATAGGCCAATCACCCTTAACGAGCTTACCATCCTGTCTGAAGACACGGACAATGGTAGTCGAGTAGCAAATTGACTTCACCTCAGACACAAGTTGAGAATCAATCGAATAATTAGCTTTTAGTCCAACGGTATGCTGACCGATTTCATCTACTCGCTGGTTCGTTAGCTTTAATGTGGAGCCATCCAAGCGAATGAACTTCACTTGTACAGAACGAGCGGAGAGCACTGGACCAGTCACATAAGTGATCTTCTGCGGGTTTGGATACCAGCCATTGTTGCCGGTCTCGATTTTCCCTTTCAACAAAGCAAACCATGCAGACGTAGGAGGATTGCCCCATCCTGTTCCAACCCCACCAGCATACTTGACTTCCACAGTCTGCGTTGCGGCCGTCGCAGTGAAAACCGCTTCATTCCCGGCATAGGCAGTGTCCGTACCCCCAATCTGCGGCTGCTCATAATCGTAATTGCCGCTGATATTCGACGACACACCGTAGGACTGTCCTTTGGTTAATCCACTAAGTGTGACTTTGAATGTCGGTTTCGTTGCATTATCGCCATACTTCGCACCCCATTTGAGCACACGCTGAGGGGATTGAATAGCGACTATCGTCGGTGTTGAAGCACTAGGAATAGGACTTCTCATGCTATTGGAGCCCGTCTGAGAGCTCTCCTCTTCAGTTTGAGAAGACTGCATGTGCGGTTCCAGTGTCTGCTGTTCAGTGGATGCGTCAGACTTGGAGGACATGTTGTTCTGCACCTGTGCCTGCGACCCCATTGGCTGAAGCTCAGTAGATCCAGATCCTTCATCGGCATGTGCAACGCCGACCCCTCCGAACAGGACACCAGCCGCAATGATAGCGGCTGCATATTTGCTGATCCTACGCATAGGATTGCCTTCCTCTTCACTATATAAAGCCTTGAGGCTTTATTATTGTTATCCCCCCCCCCAAGGACAATATTCAACGGGGGCGGGTTCCAGTGATCGTTGCAACACCTGACCGACCGACGGGAGGAACAGGTGGGCAGGTGGTTGTTCGAGGGCGTGGAGTACGCGACGAGGTCGCAGATGTGC
>NZ_RQSP01000087.1 GCF_009078285.1 Bifidobacterium jacchi | reverse complement strand
CCGCAGGGTGGGCAGCGGGTTTCCCGCGGGGTGGGCGGTATCGGCCGCTGCCTGTCTGCGTTGTTGTGTTGTTGGTTGGCTATTTGGTCATGAGGGCGTGCTGGCTGCGGTAGGAGCGGCCCTCGAATCTGATGAGTCGTCCGTGGTGGACGGTGCGGTCGATGAGGGCCGCGGCCATGTTCTTGTCGCCCAGGACGCGTCCCCATCCGCTGAATTCGATGTTGGTGGTGTAGATGATGCTCCTTGTCTCGTAGCTGTCGCTGATGATCTGGAAGAGGAGGCGGCTGCCTTCCTCGTCGATGGGCAGGTAGCCGAACTCGTCGATGATCAGGAGCCCGGCCTTGCCGATGCCCGCGAGTTCCTTGTCGAGCCGGTTGTCCTGTTGGGCGCGGCGCAGGCGCATGAGCAGGCCGGTCGCGGTGAAGAACCGGACGGGTATGCCCTTGGTGCAGGCGAGTCTGCCGATCGCGATGGCGAGGTGGCTTTTGCCGGTGCCGACGCTCCCGTAGAGCACGAGGTCCTCGCACCGGCTGATGAACTCGAGGCTTTCGAGCTGTTCGCGTCCCCAGTCGGCGGGCATGTTCAGGTTGGTCCAGTCGTAGCCGTCGAGCGTCTTGTCCGCGGGGAATCCGGCCTGTTTGAGGAGGCGGACGCGTCTGGACCGCTCGCGTGAGTCGAGTTCGGCCGTGAACCAGCGTTCGATGAGGTCGAGCTGGGTGGGTGTGGCCTCGGCCAGCGTGTCGGCGAGCACGCCGCGGGTCAGGGGCAGGCTCCGGCTCATCGCGAGGATCCGTTCGCTTTTCTCCTGCGTGGACGCTCTCCTGCGCCTGGTCTCCGGGATCGTGGGATCGGGTCCGGCCGTCATCGTGTCTCCTCCTTGTCATGGCGGGTGCCGGTGATGAACTCGTCGTAGCCGCTCAGGTCTGGTCCGTCGACGGCGCCGGGGTATTCCCAGTCGCCGTCGCGCATGCGCAACGCGATCGGGGTGAGCGTGTCCGCGTGCAGGCCCATGTCCTTGTTGCAGGTGAGGATCTCGTCGCACGCCCGCATCACGGGCTCGAACCCGGCCGCGGCGCACGCGTGGGCGATCGCCTTGAGGCTTTCCCTGAGGGTCTTGTCGTCCATGGAGTCGAGCCATGAGCGGACGTCGTCGGGCACGTCGGGCCGTACCGGGCTTTCGCCCCATGCGCCGGGGCGCGCGGCGAGCATGGGCATCACCAGGGCCGGGTCCTGCAGGACGCGTGGCCCGTCCCCGTAGGGGCGCGGGTATTCGGCCAGGACCGAGCCCGTGTCGGGGTCGACGAGCGTGACGGTGTCCCAGCGGACCGCGGCCTGCACGTGCCGACGGGCCCACGCGCCGCCGGCGAGATAGGATCGGGAATCGATGTCGATACGGCCGTGCTTGTCGGCCTTCCTGGACTCCCAGCGCACCGGGTCGAACACCGTGGACGGCAACGGCGCCAACGCCGCCCTGTCCTCGGCGAACACCTGCGTGACGGGCACGTCCATCAGTCTCGGGCAATACGACGCCGCCGCCAGGGCGTCGCACCGCTCCAGCATGAGACGGCTCAGCTGCTCGTATGATTCCGCTCGCATGGGCGGGACCATGATGTTGCGGCGCAGGAACCCGACCGCGTTCTCCACGCTGCCCTTCTCATGGCCCGAGTACGGGTTGCAGAAGCGCACCTCGAGCCGGTGGTGGGCCACGAACGACTCGAACACGCCCGTGAGCGTGACCTCGCCCTTCGCGTTCCTGTGCCCGGCGCCGGTGGCGTTGTCCATCACGATGACCGGCGGGACGCCGCCCGCATGCGCGAACACGAGCATCAGCCCCGCGCACAGGCACTCCGCGTTCTCGCCCGGCATCGCCACGCAGTACCGCATGTTCGACCACGGGAACGAGACCACCAGGCAATGCGTCTCCGTCTCACGCCCCGCGACGGTGGCCAACGCCACCCCGAAATCGACCTGCATCACGCCCGGAGCCCACGACAGGTCCAGGAACGCGGCCGAGGACTCCCGGTTCGTCTCCCGCCAGCGCTTCACGTACCGCTGCACCACGGAATACGAGCCCTCCCACCCGTGTTCCGAGACCAGCCGGTCGTACACGCGTCTGGCCGTATGCCGCTGCTTGCGCGGCATACGACGATCCGCCTCCAACCAGCCGTCCACCACCGCGGCAAGCCCGTCGATCTTCGACCCGTAGCGCCGATCGTCCGGACGCCTCGGACTCAGATCCTCCATATCCGCGTATTTCGCGACCGTGCCACGATCCACATGCAGCCGCCGCGCTATCTCCGCGCGGGACAACCCCTGCCGGTCGAGTCTCCTGATATCTTGCACAATGGGCATCGGTATCGCCATGTTCCTTTCCTTCCCGAGCACCGGCCGGCGGCAACCGGCCGAAACGAGTAATCAGCACTCGGGAATATACAGGCGGCGGAACCGATGCCTCCCGCATCACCGGGAAACGATGACGACACCGAGGAAAACCATCAGCC
>NZ_RQSP01000086.1 GCF_009078285.1 Bifidobacterium jacchi | reverse complement strand
GGAAGACACAGAAACCCCACAAGCCGACAAGGACTAGGATTTCGCGCTCACCCCAAGTGAGGCACCACTCCGGATTTCGCGCTCATTTTCAAATGAGGCACCTCGACCCCGCCACTGCTGCCCCCATCCACCGCAGCGGCAGTCATCATAGCAACGGCAGCAACGAGAGCTGCAACGAGAGCCACACCAGCCACGCCGCCAGTCGGCAACAGCAGCGCCGCCAGACCACAACCGCCGCGCCGCCGGCCACCATGCGGGAATACGACATGCATTGTGCCGCGCATTTCGTAGGATGGACGCAACGTGCAGCCGGCGCACTGCGGACGCATGCCATGGCAACACGATCTTGGCAACGATATCAAACAGGGGTTGTTATGTCCGAAAAACTGAAGGTCGGCATTCTTGGCGCCACCGGCATGGTCGGTCAGCGTTTCGTCACGCTATTGAAGAATCACCCGTGGTTCGAGGTGGTCACCCTCGCCGCTTCCGCGCACAGCGCCGGCAAGACGTATGAGGAGGCGGTCGGCGACCGGTGGAAGCTGGAGACGCCGATGCCCGAATATGCGAAGCACATGACGGTGGTGGACGGCGACGATGCCGAAAAAGTGGCCGCCGGAGTGGACTTCATGTTCTCCGCGGTGAACATGCCGAAGGATCAGATTCGTGCGATCGAGGAGCGCTACGCGAAGACCGAGACGCCGGTGGTGTCCAACAACAGCGCGCACCGCTGGACTCCGGACGTGCCGATGGTGGTGCCGGAGATCAACCCGGAGCACTTCGCAGTGATCGAGCATCAGCGCCGTCGCCTTGGCACCACGCGCGGCTTCATCGCCGTCAAGCCGAACTGCTCGATTCAGGCGTACACGCCGGCGCTGGCCGCGTGGAAGGAGTTCGAGCCGCACGAGGTGGTGGTGAGCACGTACCAGGCCATTTCCGGCGCGGGCAAGACGTTCAAGGACTGGCCCGAGATGGTGGGCAACATCATCCCGTTCATCTCCGGCGAGGAGGCCAAGAGCGAGAAGGAGCCGCTCAAGGTGTTCGGCCATGTGGACGCCGAGCGCGGCGAAATCGTGCCGTTCGAGGGGCCACTGCGCATCACGTCGCAGTGCATCCGCGTGCCCGTGCTCAACGGCCACACCGCCACCGTGTTCATCAACTTCGGCAAGAAGGCAACCAAGGAGGAGCTGATCGACCGTCTGGTGAACTACACGTCGCAGGCTGCCGAGCTCGGTCTGCCGCACGCGCCGAAGCACTTCATCCAGTACCTGACCGAGGATGATCGCCCGCAGGTCAAGCTGGATGTGGATTACGAGGGCGGCATGGGCGTGTCGATCGGGCGTCTGCGCGAGGATTCGATCTTCGATTGGAAGTTCGTGGGGCTGGCGCACAACACACTGCGCGGTGCGGCGGGCGGCGCGCTGGAGTGCGCGGAGATGCTCAAGGCACTGGGGTATATCAGCGCGAAGTAGCGCGGATAGAGCGAACGCAGCGTGGACGCAACGTAGGAGCCCCGGTAGCAGGTCTCCTACGTTGTGAATCCTGCGTTCTCTCCCCCAGTCATCACTGCTGACAGTCTCCCATTGCAGGAGAACGGCTCGATCCGCAATTACAGACGCGCTGCGCGCGCGGTCTGCCGGCTCGCCGGTCGACTCGCACAGCACCTACAAACAGCTCCGCTGTTTGCTTCACGGTGCTGGTCCCGCAATCATGGACGCGCTGCGCGCGCGGTCTGCCGGCTCGCCGGTCGACTCGCACAGCACCTACAAACAGCTCCGCTGTTTGCTTCACGGTGCTGGTCCCGCAATCATGGACGCGCTTCGCGCGCATCCTGCTGGCTCGCCGGTCGGCTCGCACGTTGCCTACAAACAGCTCTGCTGTTTGCCTAACGGCAACGTCCTGACAGGCGGAGCGAGAAATACTTGCGCAAACACGCTGCTTGGCGCAAGTTTTTCTCGGGATTCGCCTTGAGCTCGAGATTCTCTTGCGCTGGGACGCCTCGTAGCGCAAGAGAATCTCGAAATAGCCGTTTATTTCGAGAAAAACTAGCGCCAGCACACGAAGCGCACACGGAGCACACATGTATGGCGCAGGGATTTGACGAAGTGGCCGTTTATCCCGAGGTTTTCTTGCGCTGAGGCGCTGGACGGCTACTGGATGACTGGGTCTTATGGAGATGGCGTCTCATAGCACAAGGATTTCCTGGGCTTATCCTTGAGTTCGTGAAATCCTTGCGCTCCGCGTCCCGGCGCAAGGTTTTCTCGAACTCAGGCGTTGTTTCGAGATTCTCTTGCGCTCACATGTGGATTGCTCTTCGTTTCGCTGTGTGGCTGTCTGGCTGTGCGGCGCGTGCGGGAAGGGTTGACGTTACGAGGGTGATGCTTCTCTCGCTGCGCAATGTCGTTGCCTAGGGAAGCAAGGCGAGAGCTCGTTGCTTGCGCCTGCCCGTGTCGGCTTATCACGCGACGCGTTTCAGATAGCTCACGCAGCAAACGGGATAAGGCCCGATTTTTTGCGCACTTTGGTTTGGGCTTGAGATGGAAGGGCATGGCCCGTGTCCTGTGTACGATTTTCTGTCGCCAAACAAAACAAATCGCGATTGGAAAG
>NZ_RQSP01000085.1 GCF_009078285.1 Bifidobacterium jacchi | reverse complement strand
ATATTCCCGTACCGGCGTGTGACCGCAAGGGCCGTGCCGTTGAGGCCTGTCCTGAAGTGCCGCGTGTGGTTCCTTCGGGTTCCGCGTGTGGCGTGGATGGCCGGGTGGATGCGGTGTCGGCGAGCGGAGGAGTGACGCGGACAGGCGGCCGGCCGTGGAGGTGGTCTTCCATGGCCAAGCGTTCGAGCCCGCTCCCCAGGCAAATCCGGGGGGCGTTATGGGCGAGGCGTGACGGGACGCCCCTTTTTGGGTGGATCCGGTGATCCCGTCCGTCGAGAAAAGCTTCGTCGCGAGGGCACACGGCGCCCGTACCCCAAACCGACACTGGTGGTCAGGTAGAGAATACCAAGGCGATCGAGCGAATCCTGGTCAAGGAACTCGGCAAACCGCTCCCGTGCCTTCGGCATAAGGGAGACCCCCCGGGGTGCATAGCCTTGGGGGGTGGCACAGGCCAGGGGGTAGCGACTGTTTACCAAAAACACAGGTGCATGCGAAGGCGCAAGCCGCTGTATATGCACTGACGCCTGCCCGGTGCCGGAAGGTTAAGAGGATCCGTCAGCCCCTTGGGGTGAAGCGGTGAATTCAAGCCCCGGTAAACGGCGGTGGTAACTATAACCATCCTAAGGTAGCGAAATTCCTTGTCGGGCAAGTTCCGACCTGCACGAATGGCGTAACGACTTCCCCGCTGTCTCGACCAGGAGCTCGGCGAAATTGCAGTACGAGTAAAGATGCTCGTTAAGCGCAGAAGGACGAAAAGACCCCGGGACCTTTACTATACCTTGGTATTGGCGTTAGGCGCGGATTGTGTAGCATAGGCGGGAGACTTCGAAGCCGTGACGCCAGTCATGGTGGAGTCGCAAGGTGAAATACCGCTCTGTTCTCGTTTGACGTCTAACCACGAGCGGTCATCCCGCTCTGGGACAGTGCCTGGCGGGTAGTTCAACTGGGGCGGTTGCCTCCCAAAGAGTAACGGAGGCGCTCAAAGGTCCGCTCGGCCCGGTTGGCAATCGGGTGTCGAGTGTAATCGCACAAGCGGGCTTGACTGCGAGAACGACGGTTCGAGCAGGGACGAAAGTCGGAGATAGTGATCCGGTGCCGGCGCACGGGCGCGGCATCGCTCAACGGATAAAAGGTACCCCGGGGATAACAGGCTGATCATTCCCAAGAGTCCATATCGACGGGATGGTTTGGCACCTCGATGTCGGCTCGTCGCATCCTGGGGCTGGAGCAGGTCCCAAGGGTTCGGCTGTTCGCCGATCAAAGCGGCACGCGAGCTGGGTTCAGAACGTCGTGAGACAGTTTGGTCTCTATCCTCTGCGCTCGTTGGAATGTTGAGGAGTCCTGCCCATAGTACGAGAGGACCTGGGTGGACGAACCTCTGGTATGCCAGTCGTCACGCCAGTGGCGCGGCTGGTTGGCCACGTTCGGAAGGGATAACCGCTGAAAGCATCTAAGCGGGAAGCCCTCTCCAAGATAAGCATTCCGTGGCACATTTGTGCCTGTAGACCCCATGGAGAACACGTGGTCGATAGGCCGGAGGTGGAAGCCCTGTGAGGGGTGGAGCCGACCGGTACTAATGGTCGAACCGCAATCACACACCACCCCTTGGGGGTGGCGCGCACAGTCCGGCATGACGGCCGGGCGACTAGAGAGCATTAGACGATCCACTGCGATCAACACGAACAGGCGATAGTCTCGCGTCCATTATCCGGTTCCCGGACCACCACCATTACCCTCACGCCGTGGGGCGTGGGAAGAGAATCGAACAGACTTGCGGTGGTCATGGCCCAGGGGAGACGCCCGGCATCATTCCGAACCCGGAAGCTAAGACCTGGCACGGCGATGGTACTGCATTCGAGAGAATGTGGGAGAGTAGCACACCGCCGCAACAACACGTACAAAAGCCTCGAACGACAACAAAGCCGCTCGAGGCTTTTTTCCATATATCTCATTCATATTGTTTTCCCTACAATTCATTTTCTCGCCAATCGAAGGTCATTGTCAGATCACCGACGGGAAACGCATCGCTCCTACATTGCACCATGTACTGTACGCAAGAAGAGGGGCAGACATGAGCGGAAGGCAACAACGATCCCATGCTCAGGGCATCAACAAGACACCGCTAAGCATCGGCAAGGCATTAGTGGCGCGTATCGTGGCATGCGTCGCCGCGATCGCCACATTCGGATCGGTTGCACTCGTCACCGCGCAACCCGTGTATGCGAGCGAATCCGCTGCAAGCGCTGCGCCCACGTCAATCGCATCCCAAACCAGCCAAACCGCAGAATCCAACCTGCGCAATACCGATATCGACACTGCGCTTGACACACAGTCGTATCTCAAGCCGCAAACGCAGCCCAACGGCACCGACGACAATACGGCAACGCAAACCAACGCAGCAACCCGCATCAATCAAACCGACAAAGCCGCCGACAAAGCTGTCGACGACACCGGCAACGAACAGAACCAAGCCTCCGCGTCCGCGATCCAAAGCCTCGTCACCACCGTCAACGCCAATCATCCCAACGCGGGCGGCAATGAATCAGCGGACAACATCAAGGACCGCAACCCTGAAACCAAATGGTATGAAGGCGACGGCGCCGCGCCGAGCGACAGCCAGCC
>NZ_RQSP01000084.1 GCF_009078285.1 Bifidobacterium jacchi | reverse complement strand
ACGATTGGCGGTTGCGGCTGTTGCGGCTGCGGTTGACGGCTGCTGCGGCTGCGGTGGTTCGTTGATTATCTGCCGGCTCCCCTTGACAGCACCGTGAAGCAAACAGCGGAGCTGTTTGTAGGTGCTGTGCGAGCCGACCGGCGAGCCGGCGAACCGCGCGCGCAGCGCGTCCATAATTGCAGGACAGCACCGTATAGCAAACAGCGGTGCTGTTTGTAGGTGCTGTGTGAGCCGACCGGCGAGCCGGCAGACTGCGCGCGCAGCGCGTCCATAATTGCAGGACCGAGCTGGACCACGAAGTGGGCCTGAGGGGTGGTGAATTCGTCGACGAATTATTGACGCAGGGTACTACGATGCCTGATTCGCGGCGGCGATTGCGGCGATTGCGAAGCGGCATACTGGTTGGTGAAGCATACGGTACGGCAGGAGGCGGCGATGATACTCGGAATAGGGCATGATGTGGCCGACATCGCCGCCTTCGCGCAGCAGCTGGCTCAGCCCGGCACGCGCATGCGTGCGCTGTTCTCCGCCCGTGAACTGCGGCAGTCGGCATTGCGTGCCGAGCTTCATCATGATGGCGAGCAGACGCATCTGGCAGCCAAGTGGGCCGGCAAGGAGGCGCTGCTCAAGGCGTGGTGCGCCGCGCTGGGGGAGCGTTCCTACCCGTTCGGCATCGACGATTTCCCATGGGCGTCGGTCGAGATTCTCGATGATGCGCGCGGCGTGCCGCACGTGGTGTTGACAGGGGATGCCGATCGCGCGTTCCGCGCTGATTTCGGTGGTGCCGGTTTTGCGGCTGCGGGCGCTGGCGTTGCGGTTGCGGGCGCGGGCGTTGCGGCTCCGGGTGCCGACATTGGCAGTGCTGGCATTGGTGGTGCTGACATTGGTGGTGCCGGTGGTGCGGGTACTGGTTTCGCGGGTATCGGCGGTGGCGTTGCTGGTGCCGACGTTGCGGTTGCGGGTGCCGGCGTGCCTGCGTCTGGTCATGCGGTTGTCGGCGTGGCGGATTCGGCGGGTGCCGATCGTCACGTTGCAGATGCCCTTGTTCCCGTCATTCACATTTCGCTGAGCCACGACGGCGGCATCGCCAGCGCCGTCGTCCTCATCGAATCCCGCTGATTCGCGCGGCTCACGGTGCGGTTGCGTCGGTGCGGTTGTGTGGATTGCTTGCGTGGCTGGGCGAGTGGTTCGGCTGTGCCGATGCGGTTGTGCTGGTTACTGTGTTGGGGTGATTGCGCCGGTTCGACTGTGGTGCTTGTGTTGGTTCGCTTTGTTGGGATGACTGTGTCGGGGTGATCTCACGCGTGCGGTCACGCTCGGTTTCGGTTGCGTAATGCGGATTCGGCCACAGTGTGTGATTTGACGGATTCCGGGAAGTGTGTATAATGACTCAAGTCGTCAAACGGCGGCACGCGGACGTAGCTCAATGGTAGAGCCTCAGTCTTCCAAACTGATTACGCGGGTTCGATTCCCGTCGTCCGCTCCATAGATCATTTCGTTATTTCGGCGGTGTTTCAACGATTCTGGTGCGCTCTGGGATGTGCTCTGGGATGCTCGAAGCCACTTTTCTGAGGCTTGGGGCTTTGACATTTCTCCAGTTTTTGCCAGTTTTGGCTATGTGCTTGCTCATGAGCTTGTACACCCGCTTGTCCCGTTCGGCCCGTTCGGCCATCGTGTCGAGAGCTCCGAGATCACTATCCAACGTCTGCATGGGTGTCTGGCGTCATTGCAGACGGCATGTGTCCGCATCCGTTGTGTAGCATTGACGTCCCGCTCGCTGATATGACCATGCGCGTGTCGGTTCGACGCAGATCGTGCATGGTCCTCCGCGCTGGCCGCCGGCCGCGCGTCGTCCGTCCGGTCGGCCTTGTTCCTCCACCTGCGCAACATCTCGGACGCGATGCCCAGACTCTGCGCGACCGAGGCCACGGCCCTTGTCTTCGACGAATGATTCGCGCGCGACTCCTCCAGAAGCCTGAGCGCCTTCGCGTAACTCCTCCGTATAACGTGTCCTTCGATTCATGTTCCTAGCGTCCTGCGTCAGAAATTCGTTGATTATGTTGTTGGCTCCCCTTGTCAGGACGTTGCCGTTAGGCAAACAGCAGAGCTGTTTGTAGGCAACGTGCGAGCCGACAGACGAGCCAACAGGATGCGCGCGAAGCGCGTCCGCGATTGCTGGATCGAGCTGGCCCGCGAAGTGGGACTGAGGGGTCACGAATTCGTCAACGCGTTTCTGCCGCAGGGCACTAGTTTCCCATCAACGAGGTGAGACACGGAACAACAACCAGGCCACATCAATGGTCGGGGATGATACGCCCGTGGACGCCAGTGGATGGTCGCCTGTGGATTGTCACGCGACGCAAAAAACGTCCAAAACGTCGTCGCGTGACAAGTCGGGTCGTCATCAATCTGCTATCGATCTGTCACGCGGCATCGAAATAGTCGTTTTTTGCGTCGTGTGACAGGACGCAGCGAGTTGCGCGCGTCCATCGCTGAGTCACGTGATTGCAGAATGGCGGAATTCCAATGTTTCTTGAACTGGCTCGGTTGAGTGTGCATGTTCGCTCGTGTCACGCGGCGTGAAAAACGTCCAAAATGTCGTCGCGTGACAAGTCGGTCTGTCACGCGACGCGAAAAACGTCGTTTTTGACGCCGCGTGACAGATTGGTCGCCCGCCGTAGGCCAGTCTCGCAGCTGGTTGAGTGATGTCAGCTCCGCCTGCCAAGGGGAGCTGGCGACGAATCCGACCGAGGCGGGCGGTCCGAGCCATCCCATCGAAACCATTGTGTGCATCGCACGTACGTATCAGGGATGCGATGTGCTCTTCCGGCCGTTGTGG
>NZ_RQSP01000083.1 GCF_009078285.1 Bifidobacterium jacchi | reverse complement strand
GCCATCAAGAGCGGCAAAACACACAGGTGTTGCAACCACCACTAAAATCCGCCATCTGGAAGGGCGTGTTCTACTTCCTGCCGATCATGGTCGCCTACAACGCCACCAAGAAGCTCAAGGTCGACCCGTGGATTGGCGGCGCGATCATGGCGGCGCTCATGACCCCGTCGTTCACCAGCCTTATGGACGCCAGCAAGTGGTCCGATACGGTCTGCCACAAGGTGATGGGCAACACGCAGTGCACCACCCAGGTGTTCGGTCTGCCGATGCAGCTGACCGACTACTCCAGCAACGTGTTCGTGCCGCTGCTCATGGCCGCCGTGCTCGCGCTGGTCTACCACGGACTCAAGCGCATCATTCCCGAAAGCGTGCAGCTGGTGTTCCTGCCGTTCTTCTCGATGATCATCGTCGGCACGCTCACCGCGTTCCTCATCGGCCCGATCGGCGTGTGGGCCGGCAACGGCCTCGGCGTCGGCCTGTCGTGGATGAACACGCATGTGCCGTTCATCTTCGCCATCGCGATCCCGCTGCTCTACCCGTTCCTCGTGCCGCTCGGCCTGCACTGGCCGCTCAACGCGCTCATGCTGATGAACATCAACTCGATGGGCTACGACTTCATCCAGGGCCCGATGGGCGTGTGGAACTTCGCCTGCTTTGGCGCGACCGCCGGCGT
This sequence comes from Bifidobacterium jacchi, assembly GCF_009078285.1. Classification (GTDB taxonomy): domain Bacteria; phylum Actinomycetota; class Actinomycetes; order Actinomycetales; family Bifidobacteriaceae; genus Bifidobacterium; species Bifidobacterium jacchi. The sequence continues at coordinate 2,181 of NZ_RQSP01000083.1, read as the reverse complement.
GCTCGCCATCTCCATCCGCGACAAGGACAGCCAGATGCGCCAGACCTCCATCGGCGCGCTCGCGGCCGGTCTGCTCGGTGGCGTTTCCGAGCCGAGCCTGTACGGCATCCACCTGCGCTACAAGCTCATCTATTCGCGTATGCTGGTCGGCTGCGGCGTCGGCGGCGTGGTGATCGCCGTCCTCGGATGGCTGTTCCCGGCGACCGTCGCCTCCGGTGCGACCGTGCACGGCGTGACCACCACCGCGTTCGCGTTCACGTCGCTGCTGACCATTCCGGTGTTCAATCAGATGTGGGTCTACGCGGTGTCCATCGCCGCGGCGTTCCTCGTCTCCTTCTTCCTGATTCTCACGTTCGACTACCGCACGCCCGAGCAGAAGGCCGAGGTGCGCGCCCGCGTCGCCCAGGAGCTGGCCGATCGCAAGGCCGAGGCCGCCGCTGCAGCCGGTGAGTCGGCTGCTGCCGTCGCCGCGCCTGCTACTGCCGCTCCGACCGCCGTTGCCACCGCGGCCACCGTCGCAACCGGCGAATCGGGTAATGCCACCGCTGCCGCCGCCGAAACGGTCGGCTCTCCGGTCGACGGCCATGTGATCTCGCTTGACGACACCGGCGACCCGGTGTTCGCGTCCCGCGCGCTCGGCGAGGGCGTCGGTGTTCAGCCGGCCTCCGCGACCGTGGTCGCCCCGGTGTCGGGTGTGCTCCAGTCGGTTGCGCCGACCGGCCACGCCTTCGGCATCAAGACCGACTCCGGCGTCGAGGTGCTCGTGCACGTCGGCATCGATACGGTCAACATGAAGGGCGAGGGATTCGCCGTCGCCGTCAGCGAGCACAGCCGCGTCAGCGCGGGCGAAACGCTGGTGACCGTCGATTTTGATAAGGTCAAGGAAGCCGGATACAGCACCGTCGTTCTGATGACGGTGGTCAACACCGCTTCGCTTGCCGAAGTCACCCCGAAGACGGGCATCGACGTCAAGGCCGGGCAGGCGGTGATCGACATCCGGCACTGATCGGATAACTGATCGGATAACTGAGCGGATAACTGACCATACGGATTGCGGTCGGAGGGAACAGCGTGGATGTGCTTCGCGTATTCAACAACAATGTGGTGCTGGCGCGGGACGGCGCGCGCGAAGTGATCGTCACCGGGCGGGGACTTGGTTTCAAGGCCCACCCGGGCCAGCACATCGATGACGCGAAGATCGTCCGCGTGTTCGTTCCCTCCGACGGCCGCGACCCGGATCATCTCGCGGAACTGCTGTCGGCGATTCCGCCCGAGATGATCCGCATCGTTGCCGAGGCCATGACCAGCGTCGGACTCGCCTCGCAGGCGGAATCCAAGCCCACGCTGGTCATGGCGCTGGCCGATCATATGACCGGCGCCATTCAGCGCATCCATGCGGGCAGCAGCGTCTCCTATCCGCTGACCGCCGAAGTCCGGTCCCTCTATACGACCGAATACGAGCAGGCCGAGACGCTGCTCGCCGAACTCAACAAGCGGCTCAATGGGGTGCTGCCGGAGTCCGAGACGGTGGCGATCGCCATGCACCTGGTCAACGCCGGCTTTTCCAGCGGCGACCTTTCCTATACATATCAGATGACCGGCATCATCCAGCAGATGCTCGCCGTCATCGAACAGCGTTTTCATGTGACGCTGGACCAGCACAGCGTCAACGTCGGCCGTTTCATCACGCATCTGCGCTACCTGTTCGTGCGCATCCGGCAGAACAGCCAGCTGCGGCGTGAACCGGACGCGATCATCGAATCGATTCGCGAGTCGTATCCGCAGGCCATGCTGTGCGCGCAGACGATCGGCTCCATCGTCGAGCTGCGCATGGATACGCGGCTCACCGCCGACGAGATCGCCTATCTCGCATTGCACATCGCCCGCGTCGTCACGGACGCCTGACTTTGGTGTGATCTCTGGCGTGACTTTGCGGCGTTGCGGCGTTGCTCTGGTGCGTGGCGTTGCTCTGGCTCGTGGCGTTGCTCTGGCTCGTGGCGTTGCGGCGTGAGATTATCTTGCGCTAAGCGGCGCTAAGCGGCATCTCTCGGCATCTCAGCGCAAGGTTTTTTCGGGATTTGCCTTGAGTTCGTGAAATCCTTGCGCTGACGAGCCTCGTAGCGCAAGGATTTCTCGGAAAGAGCGTTGAGTTCGTAATATCTTTGCGCTAAGCCCGGTCCC
>NZ_RQSP01000082.1 GCF_009078285.1 Bifidobacterium jacchi | reverse complement strand
GTGCGACACGCCGAGGGAGGCGTGTGTTTGCAAGGGGTTTGGCGTTGTTTTGTGATGCCGGTTTGCGTGTTCGCGTGGTGTCGTGTATGTTTATCTCTTGCTGCCCGGCGCGGTGGTGCTTCCCTTCGGGGTTGCGTCGCCTGCTGGTGTGTCGGTGGTTTGAGAACTCAAGAGTGTGTTTGTACTACTTCTTTATAGTCAATGATTGCCAGTCCGTCTCCCGCCTGGCCGGTTTTTGCTGGTTGGGTCCTTGGTTGGTTGATGGGGGGCGGGGTTTTGTGAGGATGTCCTTTCCTTAAGGATGTTTTCGTCTTTTTCTTTTGGAGAGTCTGTTTTCGGATTGTCCTTCATGTTTTTTGTGGAGGGTTCGATTCTGGCTCAGGATGAACGCTGGCGGCGTGCTTAACACATGCAAGTCGAACGGGATCCCTGGTTTCGGCCGGGGTGAGAGTGGCGAACGGGTGAGTAATGCGTGACCGACCTGCCCTGTACTGCGGAATAGCTCCTGGAAACGGGTGGTAATGCCGCATGCTCCGCACTGCTGCATGGTGGTGCGGGAAAGGTTTTTTCCGGTATGGGATGGGGTCGCGTCCTATCAGCTTGACGGCGGGGTGATGGCCCACCGTGGCTTTGACGGGTAGCCGGCCTGAGAGGGCGACCGGCCACATTGGGACTGAGATACGGCCCAGACTCCTACGGGAGGCAGCAGTGGGGAATATTGCACAATGGGCGCAAGCCTGATGCAGCGACGCCGCGTGCGGGATGGAGGCCTTCGGGTTGTAAACCGCTTTTGACGGGGGGCAAGCTTCGGTGAGTGGACCCGTCGAATAAGCGCCGGCTAACTACGTGCCAGCAGCCGCGGTAATACGTAGGGCGCAAGCGTTATCCGGATTCATTGGGCGTAAAGGGCTCGTAGGCGGTTCGTCGCGTCCGGTGTGAAAGCCCATCGCTTAACGGTGGGTCTGCGCCGGGTACGGGCGGGCTTGAGTGCGGTAGGGGAGACTGGAATTCCCGGTGTAACGGTGGAATGTGTAGATATCGGGAAGAACACCGATGGCGAAGGCAGGTCTCTGGGCCGTAACTGACGCTGAGGAGCGAAAGCGTGGGGAGCGAACAGGATTAGATACCCTGGTAGTCCACGCCGTAAACGGTGGACGCTGGATGTGGGGCGCGTTTCCGCGTGTCCCGTGTCGGAGCCAACGCGTTAAGCGTCCCGCCTGGGGAGTACGGCCGCAAGGCTAAAACTCAAAGAAATTGACGGGGGCCCGCACAAGCGGCGGAGCATGCGGATTAATTCGATGCAACGCGAAGAACCTTACCTGGGCTTGACATGTTCCCGGCGACCTCAGAGATGGGGCTTCCCTTCGGGGCGGGTTCACAGGTGGTGCATGGTCGTCGTCAGCTCGTGTCGTGAGATGTTGGGTTAAGTCCCGCAACGAGCGCAACCCTCGCCCCGTGTTGCCAGCAGTTCGGCTGGGGACTCGCGGGGGACCGCCGGGGTCAACTCGGAGGAGGGTGGGGATGACGTCAGATCATCATGCCCCTTACGTCCAGGGCTTCACGCATGCTACAATGGCCGGTACAGCGGGATGCGATGCGGTGACGCGGAGCGGATCCCTGAAAACCGGTCTCAGTTCGGATCGGAGCCTGCAACTCGGCTCCGTGAAGTCGGAGTCGCTAGTAATCGCGGATCAGCAACGCCGCGGTGAATGCGTTCCCGGGCCTTGTACACACCGCCCGTCAAGTCATGAAAGTGGGCAGCACCCGAAGCCGGTGGCCTATCCCTTGTGGGGGGAGCCGTCTAAGGTGAGGCTCGTGATTGGGACTAAGTCGTAACAAGGTAGCCGTACCGGAAGGTGCGGCTGGATCACCTCCTTTCTACGGAGATTCAGGCTCGTGTCTGCGAGCCGTCGTGTGCCCCTGGGGTCGGGTGGTCCGGCCTGTGGGGGTTGCTGGCGAGGAATGGTCGTTGGCCTGGCGCGGGTCTGTCGTGGGCCTGTGCGGGTGGTGCGGACATGCTTTTGGGTTCCCGGATCGCCGGCCCCCCTGTTGTGGGGGTGGGTGTCCGTGGCCCCGTGGCCCGGGCTTGTGCGCGTGTGGCGTGCGGGTTCGGGTTTCGGGTGTCGTGGTGGTTTGAGAACTGGATAGTGGACGCGAGCGGGACCGGCTCCCTGTTGGGGGTTGGTTCTCGCTGTTGATTTCGTCGGGCCCCGCCTTTTTTTGGGTCGGGGTTCGAAAAGTTTTTTTGTTGATCGTTTTGCGATCGTCAGTGTGATGATCTAGTCGTCCAGGCTGTTTTGCAGTGGGCTTGTGCGCGTGGCCGTGTGGGTTGCGTGCATGGGCGTGTGGTGGATGCCTTGGCAGACGGTACCGATGAAGGACGCGACGGGCCGCGATAGGCCTCGGGGAGCCGCCGAGTGGGCTTTGATCCGAGGGTGTCCGAATGGGGGAACCCGCCATTCTTGATGGGATGGCACCGCATTCGTGCGGGGGGTACGCAGGGAAGTGAAACATCTCAGTACCTGCAGGAATGGATACTCCGTGAGTAGTGGCGAGCGAAAGCGGATGATGGCCAAACCGGCTTCGTGTGATACCCGTCGGGGGTTGCGTTGCCGGTGTTGTGGGAGCGTGTGTCCCGGTTCCGACGGGCCGGGCATGGGTGATAAAGCGATGTGTGAGGCGAACCGGATTGAATGCCGGGCCGTGGAGGGTGATGGCCCCGTAGCCGTATGCGCGTCGTCCCGTGATCGTGTGTCCCAAGTAGCGCGGGCCTCGTGGAATCCCGCGTGAATCAGCCCCGACCGTGGGGTGAGCCTGAGTATACCCGTCTGACCGATAGCGTACGAGTACCGTGAGGGAAAGGTGAAAAGCACCCCGGGAGGGGAGTGAAAGAGTTCCTGAAACCGCGCGCCTGCAAACCGTCGGAGCCTTTCGGGGTGACGGCGTGCCTATCGAAAAATGAGTCTGCGAGTCAGTGGCATGCGGCTG
>NZ_RQSP01000081.1:2587-3249 GCF_009078285.1 Bifidobacterium jacchi | reverse complement strand
AAGTGAGGCACCACTCCGGATTTCGCGCTCATTTTCAAATGAGGCACCTCGGCTGCGATCTTGCTGGCGACGCTCGTGGTGAACCGTTTCAACGGGCTCACATGCGTCGTGCCGTCCAACGTGATGGCGGTGAGGGTGATCTGTCCGATGACTTTCTCCCGGCTGTTGTGTTGTTCAAGGTGATTGCGTCGGTGACCGGGTTGGTGCCGCCCGACGTGCCGAACCTGCCGGACGCCTTCGTACTGACCGTCAGCTTGTACTTCTGCGGCGGGGTGGATGCTGGCTCGCTCTGGTTGAGGGCGATGACGATGACGACGGGCGGCATGGGAACGGTGTTATTCCAAGCATTTGCCGCCAGCTTGTCCACCGACCAAGCTGGATCATCTGAAAAAGCATCATTGGTGTCATATTCTTTGTTATTGTTGTGATACTTTTTATTCGCAACTTTCTTGTTCCATTGGGCCTCCCAAAAGTTTGCCGTCACGAATCCCGTACCGTCATATTTATGCGCCAATGTGGTGACAACGCCCACACCGACCATGCGACACTTGCCCTTACCTTTCTGGTCAGGGTGGAGCTTGTCGAATCGCGCTAGACAGTTCTGATTAGCCCCAGCAATTGTCTGTTTTGTTACTTTTGCCGCTGTTCCTGAATCGACATTG
>NZ_RQSP01000081.1:2163-2465 GCF_009078285.1 Bifidobacterium jacchi | reverse complement strand
GGATTACCATCATCCCAGTCGTTCCATATGCCTCCCATTGCACTAAGTGCTTTTTTAAAGGAGCTGAGGTTCATCGGCCCCCAGCCGCCATTATTGTTATCCCGATAAGCCCATCCAATTAAAGCCGTAGGATTCGAACCGGCTGAACCCGGCCCCCAATCAGAGCCACCTGAATACAGCTGAATACCTCCATCGGATTGATCCAGCTCTTCATCTCGTGGAGAGCCCGGGCCATCCTTAGTGCCCGCTCCCCATCCGGCTCCAAGTTCCTCAATCGGTGATTCAGCGGTTCCGTAGCCGTT
>NZ_RQSP01000081.1:1743-2041 GCF_009078285.1 Bifidobacterium jacchi | reverse complement strand
ATTAGAACTATCTCCGTTCCCAGCGCCAGCTTTTGCAAAGGGATCCAACGGATTCGTTGCATCGGAATAATTGGCCTGCGATGTATCGTGATTAACACTAGCAGTCTCGTTTTGCGAGATCGAACTGCTCCCGCCGCCAATCGGATCCGCATAGGCGGCGGACGTGAACGTGCCCGCCAATGTGGCGACCGCGAGCATGCCCGCGAGCAGGCTGCGCAGCAAACGCCTCCAACCGCCCGTATCGTCCTTCCAAGGTGTGTTCACCATAGAGGGCTTCCTTTCATCCTCTTCGCCACGC
>NZ_RQSP01000081.1:0-1638 GCF_009078285.1 Bifidobacterium jacchi | reverse complement strand
CGATCTGCGTGACGCTACAGAAACCCACTATGCGGACAAAAGGCAATAAGCGAAAATGGGCCTTATCTCATCCAATAATGACGTATAGAAAGTGATTCTTACAACAATAAAGATAGTCAGCCTGCAACGTCAGGCGTGACGATACCGGGTTTGTGTTCTCCTTGAATCGGCGTACCGTCAGAATACCCCAGTTCACCGTACTGCGGCGTGCTTTGCTGGGGCGTGTTTTGCTGGGGTGTGGACTGTTGGGGCGTGGTGTATTGCGGGGTCGAATACTGGGGTGCCGTGTATTGGGGTGTGGTCGTTTGGGTTTGGGCGGCGGCCCGTTTCGCGGCCTCCGCCTCCGCTTTCGCCTTGTCCGCCTTCGATTTCGCCGCCACCGACTCGCTGACGCGCTTCGACGCGGCATCCAGACTCTTGACCGCCTTCTCGACCGCCGCCACATCGTTCGCCTTGGCCGCCGCGTCGATCGCATCCGACAACACGGTGCGCGTCTTGTCGTCCGCGACACGGTTCTTCGACGATGCCAGCAGCTTTCTGGCCTCACTCACCTTGCTGTTCAGTCGGGTCTTCGCATCCGCCAACTGTTTCGCGTCACGACTCGCCACCACAGCCTGCGCATCCGAACGCACGCTCTTCACACGCCGCCCCGCATCATCGGCCAGCCGATCATTCGTTGCACGCGCCGCATCCAACCCCGACACGTCCGACCCGTCGCACGCGACCGGCTCACCCGGATTCGTCTTCACAGTCGCCGCCAACGCAGTCACCGTGCTCGCGTCCGCCACCTGCGCGACCGTGACCTTCAACGCGCTCCGCACCTCACCGGACGCTTTCACGGTGCTCCATTCGCCGACCATGCGCTGCGCCTCACTACGACTCGACTCGCACGCCGACCGCGCCACACCCACACGCCGCGCCACGTCCACACGCCACCAGACAATCCCACCCACGATCATGGCGACAGCCAGCAGCACGCCCAGAACGACAATCAGCCTACGACGGGATGGTCCGCGCCCGGAACCAGAACCAGCATCCACAGCCATCGCATCAACCATGCCAGCCGCCTCCGGCAACGGAAGCATACCCCGCCCAGACGGCAACGGGACAGGCGGCACACCCCGGTCAACCCCCTCATCCTGCAACACGCGCCCGGACGGCATGGGCGCCGGCGGCACGCCCCGGTCACCATCGTCAGCATGCTCCATGACAGCACCCGGCTTCCGCCCGTCCCCGGACGGCAACGGAACAGGCGACACGTCACCATCGGACGGCAACGGAACCGGCACAACCCGGCCAGTCCCGTCATCATGCCTCACCTCACGCCCGGACGGCATGGGTACCGGCGGCACCGCCGTCGTCGAAAACCCGTCACCCATCGAAAACCACCTTTCCACTACTACCACTACGGTACCAACGGAATGCGTCCTCGACCGACGGACCGTGACACCCAGCGCTTCACGGAAACCGCCGGATTGCCCAGTGACGACGTTGTGACCGGCTGAAGTGGACTGATCGTTGTGCCGTCTCTACCGCGGGACGACTTGCGGTGTCCGCTGTCGATGATGCTTGTTCTCCACATCAGGGAGCGGTCACAGGGAGCGGGTTCGGTCACAGGGAGCGCCCGCACCCTGTGAC
>NZ_RQSP01000080.1 GCF_009078285.1 Bifidobacterium jacchi | reverse complement strand
AGCGCAAGGATTTTACGAAGTTCCCCTTGTTTCCGAGAAATCCTTGCGCTAATTGATCGCTAATTGATCGTTAATTGATCGCTAGTTGATTGCTAATTGATCGTTAATTGATCTCCTGGCGCAGATCCCAGCGCAAGGATTTTACGAAATTGCCGTTCTTTCCGAGAATTTCTTGCGCTAGTACAGCTTGCGCTAGTACAGCTTGCGCTAGTACAGCCTGCGCTACATACAGCCTGCGCTAGTACTGCATGAGCTGGTACCTTATTGACCACGCCTTCCCGAAACATGGTCAGACATTCGCGCTGTCGGTCATTCGGACCTCTGGACATCCCATGTCATAGTCATAGTTAAAGGCTCAGCCGTGACCCCTAATTGACTGCTCACAAATCCACTTTGTCTACTTCTTTGTCTACTTCTCTGTCTACCTCTTTGGCTCCCCTATGCTAGGAGGAGTTGTCTAGGAGAGTTAGGAGAGTTAGGAGAGTTGCCGGGGTGAGCTGACCCAGTACAAAGCTATCCATAGTTATCCACAGTCTTATCCACAATTGGCTGAGGTTCCGTCCACAAGACCCGTTTCAGCTTGCGCAAGTCCAATACATTCATATAGTGTCGCGGCATGAGAAAACATGAAGGTGTTAGCCGACTGCTGCGAGAAGCGGAACTGAATCGTCGTTGTGCCATAGGAGACGGCGGATCGCTCTATCACGCCATGCGTCGCCGGGTACAGTCCTTGGAACTGGTTTCGCCGTACCCCAATCTGTTCGCGGACAGAGCCTACTGGCAGGCTCTTGATGTCGACGAACGTCATTGGCATGTCGTTGGTGCCCTCGCCATATGCCATCCCCAGTGGACGTTCGCAGGACTGTCTGCCGCATGTATCTATGGATATCAGCATGCGCATACGTTGCATGACGGTACTGTGCATATAGCTAGTACCGGCGGAATCTGCCGAAAGGGTCCCCCGAGGCTCCATCGCACCTATATGTCTCGGATTCCGCGATGCCGATATCGCGGAGTATCCGTCACGTCTCCGGCACGAACCCTTGTGGACTGCGCTTCAATGCCGTTCGCCAACGCTCTCGCCATCTATGATTCGGCGCTGCGGAGCGGGAGCGTGACCGTTGACGACATCGCAACGGAGGCGTTGCTGTCGAACCGCGATGAGAGTCCTGTGCGGTTGCTGCTTCAGCACGCTGATCCCAAATCGGAGAATGGCGGTGAGTCTCTGAGCCGCGGCAAAATCATTGATTGCGGTTTTGCGACGCCGCAGCTTCAGATCGAATTCCCGAATCCCGACAATCCTGATATGCCATATCGAGTAGATTTCTGTTGGCGATTGCATGACGGGCGCATCATTGCGGCCGAGTATGACGGCATGGCAAAATATGCGGACGTGTCCAATGCGAATCGTGCCAGTCTGCAGGCGAAGCTCGACTATGAGCGCAGACGAGAGCGACATCTTCGCGAGCGGGGAGTCATGGTGGTTCATCTGTTCTATGAGGATGTGATAAATACCGCGAGGTTGGAGGCCAAGCTGCTCGCGGTGGGTGTTCCGAAGGTCCGCTAAGAAAAGATGACCGACAGATGACCGATAGATGACCGACAGCTAAGCGGTGGTTCGTGGCTCATTGCGATTGGTTCATTGCGAGGTCCGCGCGAGTGTTTTAGGGAAGAAGACAATCTCGGGATTGTGCCCTAGTCTCTTACGCCCTCTTGCTTGTTAGCTATAGTTCCTTTCGTTTCTCTGTTCGTCTCATTCTTTTCGTTCTGTTCGTTCTTTTCGTCACTCCCGACTTCTATTGGTCTTCGTAGGTATCCTCTTTTGGCGTTCTCTTTTGGCGTTCTCTTTTGGCGTTCTCTTTTGGCGTCCTCTTTGTGTCCTCTTTGTGTCCTCTTTGCATCTGTCCTCCTTGTGTCCTCTTTGTGTGTCCTCTTTGGATCCTCTGTGTTAGCGCAAGGATTTTTCGGGATTTGCCTTGAGTTCGTGAAATCCTTGCACTAACCGGCATCTCAGCGCTGTGTTGTCTCGGGGCATGGTTGACGGGTGTCTCGGGGCATGGTTGACGGGGTGTCCTGGGGCATGGTTTACTGCTGTTCTGGGGCATCGTTGACGTTCGCCGGTGGCTTGCGGTATTGGTATTCGCGTGTGGTGTCGAGTCTCTGGTCGGCGAGTAGCTCGCCGGTGGAGGGGTCGATGACGGTGATGATGCCGTGGTTGATGGCCAGCTCCACCGTTCTGCCGGCGTTCCTCCTGCCGATGTTGACGACGACGCGGCGCAGCGGGGCGACGTCCTTGCGGCTGACGCTGACGCATCCGCGCCGGTCGGCCGTGTGCGTTCCTGCCGGGACGGTCACGTCCACGGGCTTGGGCTGCGTGCGTGCGGTGGCCGGGACGGGCCTGCGTCTTCCGGTCGTGCCGCGTTCGGCCTCGCGGCGTGCCTCCTCGTCGCGTCTGGCCTGTTCGCGGGCGGCGATCTCGGGGTCGGGGCCGGCCTTGCCCTTGGCCTCGTATGCCTCCTTGGGGGTATGCCGGTCCAGGGCGCGGTGGGGGCGCTCCTCGTTGTACTCGCGGCGGAACCCGTCGAGCTGGCGGTTGAGCTCGTCGAGATCGCGCGCGAGGGGCCTGGCGGCGAGCCACTGCTTGAGGGTGCGGTGCCAGCGTTCGATCTTGCCCTGGGTCTGGGGATGGTAGGGGCTGCCGTTCTTCTGGCGCACGCCCATCAGGGCGAGCAGGCGCTCGAACGAGCCGGGTTCGGCGGAGTGCAGGCGGGTCGTGTACACGAGGCCGTTGTCGGTGAGCGTGGACGCGGGGATCCCGTACCGGGAGCACGCCTCGCGGAACGACTCCTCGATCGTCGTCATGGTGACCGTCGCGTACGCGTGCGAGTACAGGAGGAAGCGCGAGTGGTCGTCGAGCCACGAGACGACGAGCGCGTCCGTGCCGTCCGCGATGGGCCAGTGGGTGAAGTCCGACTGCCATGTCTCGTTGGGCAGCTCGGCCTCGAACCTCGCGTACGAGGACCTGGGCCGCTTCCTCGGCTCGGGGCGCACCAGGCCAGCCTGCCTGAGGATCCGGTGGATCGTGGAGTTCGCGGGAGGCGTGACGCCCTCGCGCTCCAGGCGCGCGGCGATGGACTCCGGCCCCGAATCCAGGCCGGCGGCGTCCAATTCGCGCCGGAGCGCGACGATCCGCTCCCTGATCCGCGTCCCGGTCCTGTTCGCTATCCGGTGCGCACGGCGTGAACGGGGCAGGAGGCCCGCCTCGCCGTCCTTCTCGTACCGGCGTTTCAGCTGTGTTTTGTCAAGTTGGTGTCCGCGTTGTGAGCGGTGTTTTTC
>NZ_RQSP01000079.1:3757-3920 GCF_009078285.1 Bifidobacterium jacchi | reverse complement strand
TTTCCGCGGCGTGCGTGGCGGCAGGAGGCCCGTCACCACGGTTCCCGCCAAGGGCAGGGGCGGCAGGCCTGATCTGGTGGAGCGCAGGTTCGCCGCGTCGGCGCCGAACCGTCTGCACGTGGCCGACATCACGTACGTGCGTCTGGCGGACGGCTCGTTCGCG
>NZ_RQSP01000079.1:0-3699 GCF_009078285.1 Bifidobacterium jacchi | reverse complement strand
TACGTCGCGTTCGTCACCGACGCGTTCGCTCGTCGGATCGTGGGCTGGGCGGTCGCCAGGACGATGCGCACCGAGGATCTGCCGTTGCAGGCGTTGGAGCAGGCCGTCATGTGGGCACGCTGCCACGGGGGCGCGGACGGGTGCGTGCATCACTCCGACCACGGGTCGCAGTACATCAGTCTCGTGTACTCCGCCACCTATACCCCAACAATTAAACCCGACAAAGTACAAGCGACGGACTCCAACGACTTGTCGCGTGATTTCATGCCGAACACGGCCTTGACGCGTCCGGGGCCCACTCCCGGTTCCTAGGGTTGGTCTTGGTGAGGATATTGCGTTCGAAAGGCACCATGCGCCGCTGATAGCGGGCCTCCGGGATCAGTTCGTTCACTGCGGTCATAAGTGATCTGTTTGTATCAGGAGGTCAATATGTAGGGGCTGCGGCTTGAATCGCATCCCCTCCATTGTTTGTTGAACAAGGTTATTCGTTGCCGAGTAGTTCGTCCATCAATTGTTTGCTGGCGGAGTAGAAGCGTACGTCGGGGTGTGAGCCTTGCTCCGTGGAAATGACGGCATGTCCTTTATCTAGCGAATTGGTGGGATTATGCCCTTGGAACCTGTTCCTGAAAATCGCCTGGGAGGCAGCAGGTGAAACCTTGCCGAAGCATATGCGCAACTTGCATAGGTCCGTTAAGTCGCGGGGAAGCGCCTGACTCCCGGGATGTTGCGTGGACAGTATGACAATAGCGCCAGCCTGTTCTCCTCGCTCGATGATCTGACGGATATACCGTTGAATCGTATTGATCGTGCGCAGGTCCTCATCGGTGACATCGTCCTCCAGATCTGGGTCGAACAGCGCGTTGCACTCGTTAATGAATAGGATGATCGGTTCTGGGCGTTTGTCCGGTGGAATTGACCAGTAGCCACCATCGGGCTTCAGCTGCTTGATCGTGCGTAGACGCATGTTGACGGCGGTGTTTACGCTTTGTATCTCACCGAGCAGCATGTCCAGTCCCTCCGACTTGTGCACCAAGGAGTACATCAGAGGCGAGTAGGAGTCCAGATAAGAACTGTCCCGGCAATCGATCATATGAACCTGTGCATTCACCTGTTTCGACAGCAGTACCATGCAAAACAGCATGTGGGTGATTTCACCGCTGCCGGTGGTACCTGCGGCCACTACGCCTGACACGTTGGCGAATGATAGCGTGATGTTGGACGAATCCGGGGCGAACCCACATTCGAAGCTCAATGTGGATGGGTCAAGTTCGGGAACGGTGGTGATGGAGACAGTCGGTCGTCTTTTTCCGTTCTGCCGCTTTGCGGAGTGCGGATTCCCTCCATTCCGATAGTTCCCAGTGTCCCGGTTGGAGCCTGTATTTGCGCCTGAGTGATGGCTTTCCCTGTATCGCGGCGAAGGTTCCCGTTCTGGATCTTTTCTTTCCCGATGCTTCGCGCCAGGATTCTCCAGGTCGTAGACAGAAGACGCTTTTCTGTTTTTCCTTACAGGATTCAATTCGTCCACGCCGGATTCCGCATTGAATGTCGGCTTGGGCCATAGATTCGCGTTGACTGGGGCACTGGCGTCGATGATGGGACATGTTCCGTAATGCTTGACCATGGAGGCGAAGAATCCCTCTACTCCAGTACGGGGAATAGGATGATCAGTTTCAGGAAGCATTTCCCGTACCATACGGATGAAGTCGTCATATGAAAGTGCTGGAATTCCCCCGGGCCAGCGGATGTCATCATCGAGCTTGGCTTCCCCCGCCTCGCCGGGGACCAGGACCACATAGAAATCCATTGTCAATCCGGGGCAGCGAGGACGCAGGTACTCGGCCAGATTGCTTCGTGCCCAATTCATGTTTACGGAGAAGATGTAGGGGGCATTGGCCACCATTCCGGTGTTTGGATAAGTGCAGAACATCGCCTTTTCCGGAATCAGCGTATGATATACAAGTCCCGCACGGTATTTCTTGACGTCGATGAACAGTGCACGATTGCCGATGAGCAGCACGCAGTCAAGGTCCGCGCCGCTTTCGTCGCGCAGCCCTTCCTTGGTGGGACGCGACAACGACCAGAAGGAGACACACCGGTCGAGTACGCCGTCACGGCTCAGCAGGCTGGCGAAGATACGTTCCCCCTCCGCCCCCGACTTGATCTGACGATCGTTGAATCCGCTTTCAGACAGGCCGGAACCTGGTTTTCCGTAGATGCGGTTGCCGTGAATGCGGCCATTGCGGATAGCGGCGAAGCGGTTCACATCGGCAGCCGATGTCTTCGGTACAAGCTCGGTGTTGATCAGCGGTAGATGAGGATTACCGGCGACCGTCTGCAGCCGGTAGGTTCTGATCGCCGCCGGCCAAGCTGCGAGAATATCAGACTCGGTGGCCTGCTTGATGTATTCTCCTGAACGATTCGTCGAATACGACGGGCGAGGTATGGAACCGACCATGCCGTTGCCGAACAAGGTGTCAAGTAATCCCATGTCATTCTCCTCGATGGACACATATACGTTAAGCGTACCGCGTCCATCCACGATACGGGGTTACATGATGGCGTGATGAAAAGGGGTACGATAGATATGAAAAGCGATATCGATCATCCAGAGAGATGAAGAGTTTTTTTAGGAGGCGCAGTCATGGGATTCAAGTTCAACAAAAGCATCGGCGGTAAGTTTTTTCGCGTTAATCTGGGTAAGAACGGGCTGAACAGCGTAACGTTCGGCAAACGGGGAGCACTCCATCTCACCACAGGCAAGACCGGTACACGGGTCGGCACTCCGATTCTGCCGGGCAGCGGCCTGAGCTATGAAGCGCGATTCGACAAGCCTAAGAAGAAGTAGACCATCATTGATTGGTGATTACTTTCCCCACCGCATTGGCGGGGTGGGGAAAGTGTTTTTTTGACGAGGATGTCTTATGCGTGGAATAGGCGAGCATCTGGATGGCGGGGATGAAGCCATCAATACTAACCCCGAGGTGGAGCAGGAAACTGTCGATGCTAAGGAGATGTCTGACCGGCAGCGGGAGCGACGGAACGATCTTCCCAATGGGGATGATGTTTCTTTTGACGACGAAGCTGAGAATGTTCTCGGCGATGGGGATGAGGGCGAGTATTCCGGGGTAATGGATGCTTCTGATGGTGATGACGGTAGCTTTAGTGATAGCGTCGAAAATGATTTTGATGGTGGGAACGTAGATGGCGATGGTTCGTTAGAGCACACTGGTGGTCTCGGTGATGGTGATACCGATGAGGATGGAAAGCGCTTCGATTTTCTCGACTATGACGACGAGCATGATGCCGGTAAGTCCAAAGATGGCGATTTGCCGATAGCAACTGATCAGAGGGGTGTATCTGATGAAAATCGGGATTCAGCTAAATCTGATAGGCGGCATAGTGCTACGGATGATAAACGGGACGCAGATGATGATTCCGATGACGTCGATAACACAGATGATGAGAACGTACAGGAATTCAACACAGATAGCACCTGTGAAGCGAATAAAATATTGGAGTTGGAATCCAGTGAACGGAATGACGAGCTAGATGAGAATGCCTACACGTCGAGTGGCGAAGGTAAGTCTGACGGAGATGATGAAGCAGATATCCCATCGGAAGACGACTCTCGATATGATAAAAAACGAGTCTTCGCCAGTTTGTGTGGTGGTGTTGGGGTCGGGGTGTGGGTGTGGAGGA
>NZ_RQSP01000078.1 GCF_009078285.1 Bifidobacterium jacchi | reverse complement strand
GGCGTTGGCGGGAGGGTTGTTGGCGGGGAGGGGCCGTTGGTTTGCTGTGGATGGAGGGCTGCTGTCGGTCGCATTGCGGTATGGTCGGCTGCGTAGCGTGTTCATGGCATAATCGCATGCATGCGTATCGTGATTCAGCGGGTGTCCCAGGCGAGCGTCGATGTCGTGTCGCCGCTGGGGGAGATCGATCCGACCTTTGATCCACAGCAGATCGGCCACGGGTACATGATTCTCGTCGGTGTCGGCGACGACGATGGCGATGACGAGGTCGCCTGGCTTGCACATAAGGTTCTCTCGCTGCGCGTGTTCGACGATGATCAGGGGCGTATGAATCGTTCCATTCAGGATGTCGGCGGCGAGATCCTGTCGATCTCCCAGTTCACGCTGTATGCCGACGTTCGGCGTGGCAATAGGCCGAGTTTTGTCGCGGCCGGTTCGCCTGAGCATGCGGATGTGATGTGGATTCGCTTCAACGAGGCATTGCGTTCAGGGGGCGTGATCGTTCGAGAAGGGCGGTTCGGTGCGCATATGCGTGTGGGGCTGGTCAACGATGGGCCGGTCACCATCACGATCGATACGGCGCACGACATGCCGCATCGATCATCGCCGCATGCGTGACCGCACGCGACATGCCGGTAGAACATTCGTTCGACGATGTTGGTATTGTGAGGATTGTCGATTCGCGCCGGTGATATCCGGCGAATGCACAGGAATGCACAGCAGGGAAAGGTGATGACCATGAGTGAGGGAACCACAGGCGACGCGACGGCCGTCAAGACCGCTGCGACGAGCGGCGATGAGCGCGCGAAGCGTCTTGACGAGGAATGCGAGAAGACCACGGGCCATGTCATCGTGATCGACGGTCATGAATTCCATTACAACGCCACAGTGGGTACCATCAACATTGATACGCCGAAAGTCAAACCGGCTGCGAGCGTGTTCTATGCCGCCTTTGACCTGACCGATGCCAAGGGGAACGCCGATTCGACGCGCCCGGTGACGTTCATCTTCAACGGAGGTCCCGGCTCCTCAACCACGTTCCTGCTCATGGGATCGATCGCCCCCAGGCGCATCGACGTGCCGGACGCCGCTCCTGTTCCCGCTGCGCCGTATCATCTGGCCGATAATGCGCATACGTTGCTGCCGGTGTCGGATCTCGTGTTCATCGATGCTGCCGGGGCCGGCTTCTCGCAGATAGTCGACGACGCGAAGAAGGAGCTATGGTCCGTCGACGGCGATGTGGCAGGGTTCAGTGCGTTCATTCGCGCGTATCTGAGTCGGCGGCACCGCTGGAATTCGCCCAAGTATGTTCTGGGCGAGTCGTATGGCACCACGAGAGGCGCGGCGCTTGCCTACAGGCTTCAGCAGGACGGTGTGGCGCTGAACGGACTGACGCTGATCTCCAACATCCTTGATTACGCGCATACGCTCGACACGTCCGATCAGTACTACATCGGCTATTTCCCCACGTTCGCCTCCGTGGCGCAGTATCACGGCCGGGCCGGTGTCGGCATCAGCGCCGAGGAGCATCTGGCCCAGGCCCGTGCCTTCGCCA
This sequence comes from Bifidobacterium jacchi, assembly GCF_009078285.1. Taxonomy (GTDB): domain Bacteria; phylum Actinomycetota; class Actinomycetes; order Actinomycetales; family Bifidobacteriaceae; genus Bifidobacterium; species Bifidobacterium jacchi. The sequence goes on along the minus strand of NZ_RQSP01000078.1, from coordinate 2,615 downwards.
ACGGGCCGTATCGGCTTGCGCTTGCCGCCGGCGCATCCCTTGGCGATGACGATCGCCGTCGTGTTGCCGAGCGATACGCCGAGCTGACCGGTCTGGACGCGGCTTATGTGCTTGATTCCGATCTGCGCGTGTTGGACACGCGTTTCCGCAAGGAGCTGCTGCGCGCCGACGAGCGGATCGTCGGCCGCTACGATGGTCGCGTCGCCGGGTATGATCTCGATCGGACGGCGGCGGAGGAGACGTTTGTGGTGGATGACGCCTTCCTGGATCCCGCGTATTCCAGTCTGGCCAATGCCTATCTGCGCGATGAGCTGGGATGGGATCGTGTCCCCGAACGTCGCGGCTTCGCTGATTTCGACTGGTCCTCCACCGAGCCCGGCAAAGGGTGGACGTGGTGGCACAAGCAGCCTGATGCGACGAAGTCGTCATGGGGGCCTAGCATTCCATTCCCGAATGTAGTGCCGGATCTCGCCGCTGCCATCGCGCATCAGCCGACACTGAAGGTGCTGATCGGCAATGGAATCTACGATTTGTGCACCCCGTTCTTCCAAACCGAATACGACATCGATCATCTGGGACTTCCCAAACCGTTGCGAGGCAACGTGGCATTCACCTACTATCCGGCCGGGCACATGCTGTACTCCAGCGAGCCGAGTCTTGCGAAGTTCTCACGTGATCTTCGACGGTTCTACGAAGCCGATGTCAGCGGCCTTGCCGCACTGGGGGAGCGTCCCGCACCGGTCGTTCCCGCCATTTGCCTGTAGAGCAATATCTGGTTGACTGCACAAGGTCGGCGCACGATCCCATCCGATTGCCCGGCGTGCCAGGAGGTGACAATGATTGACGAGGTGGTGATGCTGCGCCATGGTCGCACATCCTATAACCACGCCCACAGACTGCAAGGGCAGATCGATGTGCCGCTTGATCTGGTGGGGCAGTGGCAGGCCGACCAGTCCGGCCTTGAACTCGCCAAACGATATTACTGGGCAAAGGTCTCCGATGTCGCCGCGCATCCGGCCCGTCTCGCACAGCCGGGACCACAGGCCGCCGAGCGCAGCGACATCGAGGAATACCATGCGTCGCATGCGGCTGCCCGACGCATGATCGTCGTATCCTCCGATCTGTTTCGGGCAGTGCAGACGGCCCATGCCTTCGCTGACCCACTCGGACTCGAGGTGAGCACCGATCGCCGGCTCCGTGAACGCAGCTTCGGCCAGTGGGAGGGGCTGACACGTGAACAGATTCGACGGCTTGATCCGCAGGCTTACGACTCATGGAAGCGTAAACAGGGTGGAGAAGCGGCGTATGGCGTGGAAAGCCGCGAAGCGGTCGGGCGTCGTGGGGCAGATGCGGTACTGGCGTTGATCGACCGGTATCGGGATGATTCCACGGCTACCACGCTCATGCTGGTCGGTCATGGGTCGTGGATTGCCGCGACCATCGAAACGCTGATAGGGCTGCGCATTGGTTCGCTGTCAGGTCTCGGCGTCATCGGCAACGCCTTCTGGAGTAGGCTGTCAGTCATCGATCACGTTGATGATCAACGACTGGATGTTCCCGCATTCCGCCTCGATGCATTCAACGAGGCTCCAGCCTTGGCCCGCGACATGGATTGGGATAACGGTCCTGACTGGCTGCATCCCTTGCGCCCTGCGACAGAAACCCATTGATCGTCTCCCTTGATGCCCGTTCCAGTGGTCTGTCTCGTCATTGGTTGAGTGGCGCAGGCCCTTTTGATGGACGTTGCCTACAGACAGCGGAGCTGTCTGTAGGCAACGTGCGAGCCGACCGGCGAGCCAGCAGACCGCGCGCGCAGCGCGTCCGAAGTTCGTTGATCATATTGTTGGCTCCCCTTGTCAGGGGAGCTGGCCCGCGAAGCGGGACTGAGGGGTAGTGAATTCGTCAACGAACTTGCGACGATGGATACTAGTGTTTCGATTGTGGTTTGTTGCGGATTGGTTCGGATCAGCTCCCGATTGCGCTATCGGTCACTGCCTGATGCGCGGCTTATGCGCGGCCAATCTGTCACGCGGCGTCAGAAGCGACGTTTTTTTGCGTCGCGTGACAGATTGCAACAGTTAGCAATGATCCGTCACGCTGTTGCGCAATCATAAAATGGCGGAATTCCAATGGTTCTTGGCAAAGCTGAATTCGGCTTTGCTTGGTTTTGCGCCACGGTTTTGTCACGCGGCGCCAAAAACGTCGAATATCGCGTCGCGTGACAGATCTGTCATCATCGATTCATCTCGAACATGATTGATGACATCGGGAGGTGGCCTGGTTTTTTCGGGGCTGCTGTTCTAGTGTGCCGCGTCAGAAGTTCGTTGATCATATTGTTGGCTCCCCTTGTCAGGACAGCACCGTGAAGCAAACAGCGGAGCTGTTTGTAGGTGCTGTGCGAGCCGACCGGCGAGCCGGCAGTCTGCGCGCGCAGCGCGACCATGATTGCAGGACCAGCACCGTGAAGCAAACAGCGGAGCTGTTTGTAGGTGCTGTGCGAGCCGACCGGCGAGCCAGCAGGATGCGCGCGAAGCGCGTCCATAATTGCAGGACCAGCACCGTGAAGCAAACAGCGGAGCTGTTTGTAGGTGCTGTGCGAGCCGACCGGCGAGCCG
>NZ_RQSP01000077.1 GCF_009078285.1 Bifidobacterium jacchi | reverse complement strand
AAACTGAGAGGCTGTTTTTGCGTTCCACGGTGGTCTATCTCAAAACTAAGAGGCTGCCGTAAGCCGATAAGTCACCGTGGTTGTGCTGTTTTTGGCTTGATGCTGTGGTCGTCATGCGTTCGCGTAGCCTCTCAGTTTTGAGATAGACCACCGTAAACTTCAAAATCAGCCTCTCAGTTTCGAAATAGGGGGTGAAATCGGTTCGAGCCTAGGGGCGCCGGGAGCTCAGCGCATTCGCGAACAGCGAGCAGCGCCGACGCCTCAAACGCCATATCATCGATATCAGTACACGTTCCAACAACAATGCGAACGACTGTAGCCGTGAACCACCAACCCTTCAAGGAGCCAGCAATGCCGCTCATCCAGCAATTCCAAGGAACCGCCGCCGATGGCGCCGATCTGACCGCGATCTACGCCGAGCAGCCGTCCGCGGGCGTCGCGTTTGCGCTGATCTTCGCGGGCGCCGATCTGCCGAGATTCGTCCACTGGGGTCGTCCAATCGCCGATCCGGCCACCATCATCAGCCAATACGATGCGCTGCGCCCGCAACGCGTCTCCGGCGCGCTCGACGACACCGCCTGGCCGTCGATACTGCCCACGCAATCCGAATCATGGATCGGCGCGCCACGTTGCGAAATCCGCCGCGACGGCATTGAACTGCACTGTCGATTCCAAGTCGAAGCCGTCACTGCAACCGCCATCGAACACGATGCCGGCGCAGTGGCACAACCGTCACACTCCGCCACAGTCGGCGACCAACTGTTCGCCGAGCGCAGCAGCAGCGGGAATCCAAGCCAAACCCCAACCATCGCCGTTGAAGCCAGCGACGATGAGCAGGGCGTCGGCATTATCTGGACATGCGAGCTCGACGAATCAGGGCTCATTCGCCAGCGCCTCGAAATCACCAATCTCGGCGGCGGCACACTGGATATCGGCCGCATCGAACTCGGCTTCCCGCTGCCCGCCGACGCAAGCGAAATCCTCACCACCACCGGCCATCACTTACGCGAACGACACCCGCAGCGCCAGCCGCTCACCGTCGGCCGTTTCGAAAAACTCGCCATGGCCGGCCGCCCCGATTTCGACGCAAGCCTGCTGCTGTCCGCCGGCGAACCGGGCTTCGGCTTCACGCGCGGCGACGTGTACTCGGTGCACGTCGGCTGGAGTGGCAATAGCGTTCTGTCCGTCGAACGACTGCCGTACACGACCGGACTCATCGGCGGCGGCGAAATCCTGCTCGGCGGCGAAATCGCGCTCGCAAACGGCGAATCGTACACGACGCCGTGGGTCTACGGATCGTATGGTCACGGGCTCAACGAGGTCGCCGCGCGCTTCCACGAATACTTGCGCCGCGTTCACCGCGACGAACGCCGCGCGCTCGGCATCGCCGACAAGCCGCGACCGGTCATTCTCAACACGTGGGAAGCCGTGTATTTCAACCATAATTACGATACGCTGGCCGCGCTCGCCGACAAGGCGGCGGCGATCGGCGTGGAACGATTCGTTGTCGACGACGGCTGGTTCGGTTCGCGCCGCGACGACACCAGCGGACTCGGCGACTGGCAGATCGCGCAAAGCGTGTGGCCGGACGGGCCGAAGAGTCTACGCGCGCTCGCCGATTACGTGCATGGGCTCGGCATGGAGTTCGGACTGTGGTTCGAGCCGGAAATGGCGAACTTGCAGTCCGATGTGGTGCGCCGGCATCCCGACTGGGTGCTGCGTCCGACCGCGAGCCGACTGCCGATGCAGGGGCGCTCGCAGCAGGTCGTCGACCTGACGAATCCGGACGCGTACGCGTACGTGTACGGCTGCGTGGATCGTCTCGTCGGCGAGCTGGGCATCGACTACATCAAGTGGGACCACAACAAGCTGGTGACCGAAGCGGTCTCGCCGCGCAGCGGTCGGCCGGCCGTGCATGCGCAGACGCTGGCGGTGTATCGGATGATGCACGATCTGAAGACCGCGCATCCCGGGTTGGAGATCGAAAGCTGTGCGTCGGGCGGCGGGCGCGTCGATCTTGGGATTCTTGAGATCACGGATCGCATTTGGGTTTCCGATTGCGTCGATCCCGTCGAACGCGCCGATATCCAGCGTTACACGTCGCTGCTCGTGCCGCCGTTCATGATGGGCGAGCATGTGGGGGCCAGCCCCGCACACTCCACACATCGTGCGACCAGTCAGGAGATGCGTATGGCGATGGCGTTCTTCGGGCACATGGGCGTCGAATGGAATCTGCTCAAGGAGTCGGATGCGAACGTGGCCAAGCTCGGCGAGTGGATCGCCGAATTCAAGAAGCATCGCGAATGGTTCGCGGTCGATACCTGCGTGCATTCGGATTGCTCGGACCCTGCGGTGCGTGTGGACGGCATGGTCAAGCCGGACCGTTCCGCCGCGTTCTACCGGTTCACGCAGCTGACCACATCCGACACGTATCCGGCGGCGCCGGTGCGGCTGCCCGGGCTTGACCCGGACTGCACGTATCGCATACAGCCGCTGTGGCTGGATTTGGATCTTGACGGGCTGGGAATTGGCAATGGACAGTCGCCGCTCGGATGGTGGACTCCTAACGGGGTGCTCATGACCGGACGCGCGCTCGCGACGTACGGGCTGCGGCCGCCGTCGGTGCATCCTGCACAGAGTGTCCTGCTTACCGCCATTCGGCAGTGAGCGGCGATGGACGCAAAACGCTCCTCGCCCAGCCCGACGCATACAATGACCCTCATGGAACAAAAAGACGTCCTCAAGGCACTGCAACGTGATCATGCGGCCGAGCTGAAGCTTGCCGCCGAACGGTTGAAGGGGACCGCCCGTCACACCGAAATCATTCCTTCGCCAGCCCTCAGCGAGATGACCGGCCACGAGATCCTGCTCAAGCCGGAAAATCTTCAGGTCACCGGATCGTTCAAGATCCGTGGCGCATACAACAAGATCGCCTCGCTTTCCGACGAGCAGCTCGCGCGCGGCATCGTCACCGCATCCGCAGGCAACCATGCGCAGGGCGTCGCCTACGCGGCACGCGAACGCGGCGCGAAGGCGACGATCTGCATGCCGACGATCACCCCTCCGCTCAAGGTCGATGCCACGAAGGCGTATGGTGCCGACGTGGTGCTCTACGGCGACGTGTTTGACGAATCCGCCGCCCACGCCGCACATCTCGCCGAAACCGAAGGCATGATCTACGTGCCGCCGTTCGACGACTACGAGGTCATCTGCGGTCAAGGCACGATCGGTCTGGAAATCCTCGAAGACGTGCCGAACGTCACCGACGTTGTTGTGCCGCTTGGCGGCGGCGGTCTTGGTGCCGGCGTGGCGCTCGCCATCAAGACGTTCAAGCCGGAGGTTCGCGTGATCGGCGCGATCCCGGAGGGTTCTCCCGCGTGGAAGGATTCGTTCGCCGCCGGCCGCGTGACTCCGGCCGATCAGGTGGTCACGTCGGCTGAGGGCGTTGCGGTCAAGCATCCGGGCGATCTGCCGTTTGCTCTGCTCAACGAGTTCCTGGATGATCTGGTCACCGTCACCGAGCGCGACATCAATGAGATGATTCTGCTCATGCTGGAGAAGCACAAGCTGGTGGTCGAGGCCGCCGGTGCGGTGTCGCTGGCCGCTTTGGAACATCTGAACCTGCGTTCTCGCAAGTTCGCGTCCGCTCCGGGGCCGCATGTGGTGGTGCCGATCATGTCGGGCGGCAACATCGACACGGTGACGATGGGCGCGGTCATCCAGAAGGGCATGATCGCCCGTGGCCGCATCATGAACTTTGAAGTGGAGCTGCCCGATACGCCCGGCCAGCTGGTCAAGGTGGCGACGCTGCTTGCCAAGGAGCGCGCCAACGTGATCGCGCTTGACCATGATCAGTTCAAGGCGTCCGGCCACTACACGAATGCGGTGTCGCTTGGCGTCACGGTCGAAACGAACGGCCCTGATCATATCGAGCGCATTCTCACCGCTTTGCGCGAGGCCGGTTTCCAGCCCAAGCGCATCTACTGATTCGCGCTTTGGCTGGCTTGCGCGTCAGCTGTTCTCGGCGATGGTCTCGTCCACGAGTTTCGGCAGGGCCACGGCGATATCCTCCCGGATGAGTCGCGTGGCCAGCCGGTCGTATTGCGTCCGCCCCATGTTCATGATGGTGACCGGCACGCCGGCCTGCGCCGCCACCGGCACGATGCTTGCCGCGGGGAACACCTCCAGCGTGGACCCGATCACCCACAGCTCGTCGGCCTTGGTGGCGAGGCTGTACGATTTCTCCATCGCGCCGTCCGGCAGCGACTCGCCGAAGTAGACGACATCGGTTTTGATCATGCCGTTGCATGGCATGTTGCCTTGATATTTGAGCAGCCGATGGCAGTGGGGGTCCGGTTCCTCGTCGAGTTTGGCCATGATGTCGGCGGTGTTGTATTTGGCGTGGCATTTCATGCAGTGCGATGTGCCGATGGTGCCGTGCAGGTTGACGATGATGTCGGGCGAGTTGCCGGCCTTTTCGTGCAGGGCGTCGAAGTTCTGCGTCGCCAGCAGCGTGAGCATGCCGGCTTTCTCGAGTTTGACGAGCGCTTTGTGCGCGGCGCCCGGCTGCGCGTTCCATACGGGTGATTCCTTCTGCCAGCGCCATGAATATTCACGCGCTTCTGTGTCGGTGAGGAACGCGTCGATGTCGTAGACGCTCATCTGGTCGGGGTGTTTGGTCCAGACGCCGTCCGGGCCGCGGAAGTCGGGGATGCCGGCCGATGTTGAGATGCCGGCTCCGGTCAATACTGCGATTTTTTTCGTCATGCCTACAGGTATACCCGCGTTTGGTGAACGCACGGTGTTGTGGTTGTTTGCTGCGGGTTGTTTGCTGCCGGCTGGTGTGGTTGCCGCCGGTTGTTGCTGTGATTGCTGTGTTGCCGAGGCTGGCGTGATAGGCGGTGCTGCTGCGTTGCTGTTGTTGGGTGGGCTGCCGGGCTGGTTGTCGGGCTGATTGCTGGGCGGCGGCGGAGTTGGGGCTCGTCTGGTGTGATGGTCGGTGTCGATGATTGTGCCAGCATGTGTTGGCGTTGGTGTTGCGTGTTGTTTACTTGGGGGTTGTTTTGGTTGGTTAGACTGTGGGTTGTGTGGCGTTGGATCCCGTG
>NZ_RQSP01000076.1:5599-5775 GCF_009078285.1 Bifidobacterium jacchi | reverse complement strand
ACTGATCATCGTCGCAGAGCCGGGCGAAGACCAAAGTGCGCAAGAATCCGGGCACTGCCGATCATGCAGAGCCCATGATGTAGGGAGCCGTTTTTGCACAATGGCGGAATAAAGGGCTCTTCGCCAGTATGCCGCGTCAGAAGTTCGTTGACGAATTCACTACCCCTCAGTCCCGC
>NZ_RQSP01000076.1:4772-5477 GCF_009078285.1 Bifidobacterium jacchi | reverse complement strand
TTCGCGGTCCAGCTCCCCTGACAAGGGGAGCCAACAACATAATCAACGAACTTCTGACGCAGGACACTAGTTTGCGTGGTGTGTGGTTGGGCCGGGGTGTCTTCGCCGGGGCCGATTTCGGGAGCGACGGGCTTGTTTCGAGATTATCTTGCGCTTGCGGGCTGGTCCGCGCAAGGATTTCTCGGGATTAGCCCTGATTTCGAGATTGTCTTGCGAAAACCGGCCTGTCAGCGCAAGGATTTCTCGGGATTAGCCCATGTTTCGAGAGGATCTTGCGCTTATGAGTCGCTTATGGGTCGGACAGTGCAGGATTCTCCTTATCTCGGTCCGTTCCTTCTCCGTTCCTTCTCTGTTCCTTCTCTGTCCCTTGAGATCGGTCTCTCTTTCCCATCCCCCTGTAGCCGATCGTGTGCATGGCACGTACCCGCGTGTACTGGGATTGGATGAGCGCCGACAGCTGTAGCCATCGTCGTGTGCATGGAACGTACATAACGGGGGTGCGACGGGCCCTCCCGGACGTGTCGGGCCGTCGATCGTGTGCAGGGAACGTACATAAGACGCTGCCGATCGTGTGCATGGAACGTACGTCTACACGATCGTGTGCATACGACGTACACGAAGCGCGCGTTTCACGCCTCCACGCATCCGTTGCATGCACACGATGCCTCCGACGGCATACGTCCTGTGCACACGATGCCCACGGAC
>NZ_RQSP01000076.1:4570-4705 GCF_009078285.1 Bifidobacterium jacchi | reverse complement strand
CAGTGCACGCGGCATACATTCCATGCACACGATGGGGAAGGGCACGATGTGATCCGCGGTGAAAGACACGGCGAGGCGTTCTCCAGTGAACATTATTCGGGAATCGAGGCCACTGCTCCCGAATTTCGTTCGCTG
>NZ_RQSP01000076.1:4351-4460 GCF_009078285.1 Bifidobacterium jacchi | reverse complement strand
CCGGCCGCTCAGTGAACATAATTCGGGAGCAATGGGTCACATTCCCGAATAATGTTCACTGACGCAATCCCAGTGAACATAATTCGGGAGATCGCCGTTCTTTTCCCGA
>NZ_RQSP01000076.1:3673-4241 GCF_009078285.1 Bifidobacterium jacchi | reverse complement strand
ATTTCGTTCGCTGAGACGGTCTGCCGAGACGGTCACCATGAGCGTAATTCGCCGGCATGCTGATATATATACACACACATTTGAAAGCAAGAAATCTATCAGAAACAAACCATACAGGAAGAACGTCCCTCTCGTATCCCACACACGGAAAAGCCCCCGGCGAAGACACCCCGGCCCAACCACACCCACACAAACTGGCGAAGACTCAAATAAAGCCATTTTGCATCCCTACACCATGGGCAGTTCCCTACACCATGCGAAAATCCCTACATCATGGGTAATTCCCTACATGGTGGACATGGTGGAGCGCGGACGGAACGCCCGCATATATGCAAAAGTGCCCGCATAGCCATGGCCATGCGGGCACTCTAGTCGTTTAAGCGGCTAACGCTCCATTATTCAGTTTTCGTAGAAAACTGATCTACGCGTGCGGAGACCGCCATCCGAAGCCGAAGGCGCACATATGGTGCGTCGAGGCTGAGGAAAGGCGGTATACGCTCCGTAGATCAGTTTTCGTCGAAAACTGAATAATGCGTGCGGTAGCAAGGCGCACCGAGGGAAGCGGTAC
>NZ_RQSP01000076.1:0-3551 GCF_009078285.1 Bifidobacterium jacchi | reverse complement strand
AAAGGTACCGCGACCGAGGAGCAACGCAGCTAACGCTCCATTATTCAGTTTTCGTCGGAGTCGGGGTCGTAGTCGACGCCAGTCTCTGCGCGCTGCGCATCGGTGATCGGGGCCGGGGCACCGGTCAGCGGATCGCGGCCGCCGCCGGCCTTGGGGAAGGCGATGACGTCGCGGATGGTGTCGGCACCGGCGAGGATGGACACGGTGCGATCCCAACCGAGGGCGATGCCCGCGTGCGGCGGGGCGCCGTACTTGAAGGCGTCAAGCAGGAAGCCGAACTTCTCCTTGGCTTCCTCGGAGCCGATGCCGAGCACGTTGAGCACGCGGTCCTGGATGTCGTCGCGATGGATACGCACGGAGCCGCCGCCCATCTCCTCGCCGTTGCAGACGATGTCGTAGGAGTCGGACATGGCGTGTTCGGGGTCCTTGTCGAACTTGTCGATCCAGTCCTTGGACGGCATGGTGAACGGGTGGTGCATGGAGGTCCACTTGGAGTGGCCCACGGCCACATCGTCGTCGTCGGGATCATCGGTGGGCTTGAACAGCGGGAAGTCGACGACCCAGGTGAAGGCGAACTTCTTCGGGTCGAGCAGGCCTTCGCGGCGGGCAAGCTCGACGCGCACGGCACCGAGCAGCAGCTGCGAGGATTCGCGGCGTCCGGCGGCGAAGAACACGGCGTCGCCCGGCTCGGCGCCGACGGCCTCGCGCAGGCCGTTGCGCTCCTCGTCGGACAGGTTCTTGGCGACGGGGCCCTTGAGTTCGCCGTCTTCGGCGAAGACCACGTACGCGAGGCCCTTGGCACCGCGCTGCTTGGCCCACTCCTGCCATGCGTCGAACTGACGACGCGGCGTGGCGGCACCGCCCTTGAACACGACGGCACCCACGTACGGAGCCTGGAACACGCGGAACGGCGTGTTTTTGAAGTAGTCGGTGAGCTCGACGAGCGGGTTGCCGAAGCGCAGATCCGGCTTGTCGGAACCGTACTTGTCCATGGCGTCCTGCCAGGAGATGCGCGGCAGCGGCAGCTTGACCTCGTAGCCGGCGACCTTCCAAATGGCGGCGATGACCTTTTCGGCCATGGCCATGACATCCTCCTGGTCCACGAAGCTCATCTCCATGTCGAGCTGGGTGAACTCGGGCTGACGGTCGGCGCGGAAGTCCTCGTCACGATAGCAGCGGGCGAGCTGGTAGTAGCGTTCGACACCGGAGACCATGAGCAGCTGCTTGAGCAGCTGCGGGGACTGCGGCAGCGCGTACCAGGAGCCGGGCACCAGACGGGCCGGCACCAGGAAGTCGCGTGCGCCCTCGGGCGTGGACTTGATGAACGTCGGGGTCTCCACCTCGGTGAAGTCCATGCCCTCGAGCGCGTGACGCGCGGCCTTGGTCATGTCGGAACGCAGCTTGAGGTTCGCCTGCATGGACGGGCGGCGCAGGTCGAGATAGCGGTACTTGAGGCGCACGTCCTCGCCGGGCAGCTTGTTCTCGGACTCGTTCTCGAGCGCGGTGGACACCTGGAACGGCAGCGCGTCGGCCTTGGCGAGGATCTCGATGCTCTCGGCCACGACTTCGATCTTGCCGGTGGCCAGATGCGTGTTCTCGTTGCCGTCCGGGCGCAGGCGCACCTCGCCGGTGACCTGGATGACGAATTCGCTGCGCAGCGGGCGCGCCATCTCCTCGTCGTAGATGACGACCTGCACGAGGCCGGTCGAATCGCGCAGATCGATGAAGGCGACGCCGCCGTGGTCGCGGCGACGGTCAACCCAACCGGCGAGCGTCACCTTCTGCCCGACGAGCGCCTCGGTCACGTCGGTGGCATGATGTGTTCTGTAAGCCGTCTGGCTCATGGTCTTGTCTCTCCTGACTCGAATGTGACTCGAATACGTCAGATTTCAACGGTTTGCCGGGCAACCACAGTATCCGGCTCCCACGACGTGCTTTCCGCGGCGGTCTGCTCTCCGGTGACGATGTTCTTGACCTCGTCGCCGGCGCCCTCCTGCCCGGGGAACCACACGTAGGGAATGCCGAGCTTGTCCGCATACTTGATTTGCTTGCCGAGCTTGGCCGCGGTCGGCGCGACGTCGGTGGCGATGCCGCGGGCGCGCAGCTGCGCGGCGATGCGGTTCGCAGCCGGGCGATCATCCTCGTTCCATACCGCCACGAGCACGGCGGCCGGCGAGACGCGGCTGGCGTGGGCGCCGGCGGTGTGCAGCATGTAGCTGACGAGTCGGCTCAATCCGATGGACAGGCCGACGCCGGGGTATTTGCGGCTGCCTTGGGATGCGAGGTTGTCGTATCGACCGCCGGAGCAGATCGATCCGAGCGATGCGGCGCCGTCGAGGAACGTTTCGTAGACGGAGCCGGTGTAGTAGTCGAGTCCGCGGGCGATCTTGAGATCGGCGATGACGGAGCCGGGGCGGATCGCGGCGGCCTCGTCGACGATCATGGCGAGGGTGGCGAGCCCCTGGGATGCCAGCGCGTATGCCTCGGAATCCTTCGCGATGCCGTGCGCGTCGCACAGCGCGTCGAACTTGGCTGCGAGCTCGCTGCCGTCGGCGGCGGTCAGGCCTGCGAGCTCAAGGCACGCGCGGGCCTGCGCCTCGGTGGCGCCGCAGGTTTCGACCAGCAGCTTGGCCACCTCGTCGGCGCCGATCTTGTCGAGCTTGTCGATCTCGCGCAGCACGCCCTCGATGTCCGTCAGCCCCAGTCCGCGATAGAAGCCTTCGGACAGCTTGCGGTTGTTGGCGTGCACGGTGGCCTTGGGAAGGCCGAACGCGCGCAGCTCCTCGAGCGCCGAGACCATGACGAGCGGCAGTTCCACCTCGTAGTGGTCGGGCAGATCACCCTGGCCGATCACGTCGATGTCGGCCTGGACGAACTCGCGGAAGCGGCCCTCCTGCGGACGCTCGCCGCGCCAGACCTTCTGGATCTGCCAGCGCTTGAACGGGAAGGCGAGATCGCCGGAATGCTCGACCACGTACCGGCTCAGCGGCACGGTCAGATCGAAGTGCAGGCCGATGCGCTCCTCGATCGGCGTGTCCGACTCATGACCGACCTCCTGAAGTCGGCTGAGCAGGTAGATCTCCTTGCTGGTCTCGCCTTTTTTCAGCAGGGAAGCGCCGGTTTCCACCGCTCTGGTCTCAATGCCGATGAAGCCATTGAGCTCGAAAACCCTACGAAGCGTATCGATGACACGCTGCTCCACAACACGCTCGGAGGGGAGCCACTCCGGAAATCCTGATATTGATGCACCTTTAGCCACAAAATCAATATAATAGGTGAGGTTGCGGAAAACACCGCCGTGCTCGCCACGGCATGCGGACCGCTTCCCCTCCCACATCCGTAGCCCAAAGGAGCTGGCCATGGCCGACGAGAACGTCACCGAAGAACACATCACCGAACCAACCGAGCAGGCACCGCAGCCCGCCGAAGAATCCACCACCACCGTGGCCGAGGCCAGCGCCACGGCACCGCAGGCAGACGAATCAGCCGAGGCCGCCACCGAACCCACCGAACCCACCGAACCCACCGAACCCGCTGAACCCACCGAAACC
>NZ_RQSP01000075.1:961-5886 GCF_009078285.1 Bifidobacterium jacchi | reverse complement strand
CCGGTTTGCGCAAGAGAATCTCGAACTCAGAGCTGTCTTGTTCGAGCTCAGGGCTAATCCCGAGAAAACCTTGCGCGGAGCAGCCCGCAAGCGCAAGAGAATCTCGCGGAAAACCCTCAGGTCGAGAGAATCTTGCGCTGTCCGACCCACAAGCGCAAGAGAATCTCGAAACAAGCCCGTCACTGACGAAATCGGCGCTGGGCTACAGGACACCACAGGACGTGGAGAACGAGTATTATCGACAGCAGACGGCACAAGCCGTCTCACAGTAGAGACGGAACAAAAATCAGGCCACTTCACCCGGCGAAGACACCGAGGCCACACCACACACCACACAAACTGGCGAAGACTCTTTTTTGTTGTTTTCATCTGTTCCCGATGTATCTGATCAGTGTCATGATCAGTGTCATCCGAGTGTCTCATCCGCGAGGATGATGCCGCGGGAACGCTCCCGCCATTTCACTCCGACGTATGATGTCCTTTCCTGCTCGCTTTCCGTAGCCTCATAGGTAGCAGCCGGGGGAGCCGCCCCGGCACGCTTAGGAAAGCGAGGAACGAGGATGGAATACGATGTCAAGCAGGCCGCGGCATTCTCACCGGCACAGGCGGGTGCACGCCCGCAGTCCGTTCAGTCAGGCGGCCAATCAGGCAATCGAACCGTGTATCCGGCCGCCATCGAGGCGATCGATCTGGTCAAGGACTACGGCCGTGGCGACAACGTGGTCCATGCGCTGCGCGGCGTGAACGTGCGGTTCGAGCAGGGACGGTTCACCGCGATCATGGGTCCGTCCGGCTCCGGCAAATCGACGCTGATGCACACGCTCGCCGGACTCGACTCGGCCACATCCGGCCACATCATGTTCGACGGGTCCGACATCACGCGCATGGGCGACGATCAGCTCACCATGCTGCGACGCAACCGCATCGGATTCATCTTCCAAAGCTTCAACCTGCTGCCCATGTTCACCGCCGAGCAGAACATCCTCATGCCGCTGACGCTCGCCGGAGCGAAACCGGATCGTCGCTGGTTCCGCCAGCTTGTCGAAACGCTGGGATTGGCGGACCGTCTCGACCACCGTCCCAACGAACTGTCGGGCGGCCAGCAGCAGCGCGTCGCAATCGCGCGCGCATTGATCGCCAAGCCGGCCATCGTGTTCGCCGACGAGCCCACCGGCAACCTCGACTCGGTGTCCAGCGCCGAAGTGCTCAGCTTCCTCAAGCGCTCCGTCAGGGAACTCGGCCAGACGATCATCATGGTCACGCATGACGCGGTGGCCGCATCCTACGCCGATCGCGCGATCGTGTTCGCGGACGGGCGCATCGTCGCCGACGTGCCGCATCCGAACGCCGAACAGATGAACGAACTGCTTATGGCCGAGCGTGCCAGCGCCACGCGCTCCATCGGAACCGCCCGGCCCGCGTCGTCCGCGTCGTTCGCGTCGCCCGTACCGAATGCACCGAACGCAGCATCCGCCGTCGCGCCGAAGATCGCATCGAACGCTGCGCCGACCGCCTTCTGAGCGATACCGCATTATCGACACGATCAAGGAAGCTCCAAGGAAGCCATCATGTTCTCCATCACCATCAAACTCATGCGCAAAAGCGCGCGAATGCTCATCCCGGCAGGCATCGCCATCCTGATCGGCACCGCGTTCATCGCGGCGACGTTCCTGTTCTCCAATTCGATGTCGGATTCGCTGCGCAGTCAGATGACCGCATCCTATGCCGACGCGACCCACGTCGTCTCCCGCGACTCGAGCGTCGTCACGAATGCCGACGCCGCGCCCGAGACGCCCACCGTGGCGACGTTCAGACTCGACCGGATTCGCGCCGTCCACGGCGTGCGCGGCGTGCGCGCCGACACCAACGCATCCATCACCATCAGTGCGGACGGACGCAGCGTAACCGGCATCGCGATCGGCACCTCGCCGGACCGCAGCCTGCTGCCGGTCACGATCAGCCAGGGCGAGCAGCCGTCCGGCGACGACCGCATCGCCCTGCCGCAATCCGTCGCCAACGGGCTTGGCTTGAAGATCGGCGACAAGGTACGCGTCACCAGCGAACAGCAGAACACCAACGGCGAAACGGTGAATCGCCGCGCCGACGTGACCGTCAGCGGCATCACCGACGACCCCAAAGGCGCGTTCTCGTTCTACGGCGGCGGCTCGGTGCTCTCCGACAACGTCATCGCCCAGATGAACGGTGTCGCCGATTTCAGCCACGTCGTCGCCCCCATGCTGCTGCTCGACATCGACGGCGGCGACTCGGCGGCTGCGAGCCAGACCGTCGACGAGGTCAGGGGACTGCTGCCGAGCGGCTACACCATCGACACGCGAACCGCGATCGGCGACCGTATGATCGCCAACCTGGGCGCCGATCAAAGCACCAGCATCACCACCACGTTCCTGCTCAGCTTCGGCGTACTCGCCCTGTTCGTCGCCGCGCTCGTCATCGCGAACACGTTCCAGGTGCTCGTCGCACAGCGCCGGCGCACGCTCGCGCTGCTGCGCACGATCGGCGCGAAGAAAGGGCAACTGTATGCTTCGGTGGTCGCCGAGGCGATGCTGCTCGGCATGATCTCGTCGGTGCTTGGCGTCGCCGTGGGCATCGGGCTCATGGCTGCGGTCATCCACGGCGGCATGATGCGCATGCTCGGCGGAACCGTCGCGAATCTCATCCTGACCTGGCCGGTGTTCGTCGTGCCGATCGCGTTCGGCGTGATCATGACCGTGCTCGCCTCGCTGTCGTCCGCACGCACCGCCACCTCGGTCACGCCGTTGGAGGCGCTGCGACCCATCGAACTCGTCGACGCGGAACGTCACGCCGGCAAGGGGCGCGCCGTGATCGGCACGTTCATGCTCGTCATCGGACTCGTCGCAGCGGGATTCGCCGTCTGGCGGCTGCACGGGCTGATCGCCAGCGGCGCCATCGCCGAAACCGGCGGATACCCCAGTCTGCTGCTGCTCGCGATCGCCGGGGCGGCGGCCATATTCCTGGGATTGATGGTCACTGCGACGTTCTGGATGCCGCTGCTCATGCGCGGCATCGGCGCGCTGGTCGCCAGAATCGGACCAAGCGCGACGATTGCGAATTCGAACATCCAGAAGAATCCGCGACGCGTTGCCGCCACCGGAACCGCGCTGCTCATCGGCGTGACGCTCGTCTCCACGATCGCGACCGGCGCGGCCAGCGGCAAGCAGACCATGGGAGAGACGCTGGCGAACCGATACAGCGTTGACATGGCCGTCACCGGCGAGAAGCTGTCCGACAAGAACATCGCGCAGGCGGCGAAGATCCGCGGCGTGGAGTCGACGCTCTACGTGCCCACCGCCATCGCGACGATCGACGATCCGAAGGGCGACCAGATGAGCGTGCTGCTCATCGGCGTGCGCGACGTGAGCCAGCTCAAGGGCGTCATGCGCGCCGACTTGGACGGCGTGACGCTCGGCAACGACGAGATGCTGATCCAGACGTATCGCGGCGGCGACGGCGAACGGCTCGTATACGGCGACAAGCGGCTGAAAATCAGCGAATTCGAAGGATACGCCGGCATGCCATCCGATGCGGCGGGCACTGCGGATGCCGAAGATGCCGCGGGCGATGCCGGCGATGCTGGCAACGATCAAAGCGACACGAGCGCCGGCCGGATACGCGCCGGATTCGAGCTGACGCCGGTCAACGCCGACTTCCGCAACGTCTCCGCTGATCAGAGCGCCGTCGCGTTCGTCAGCGACACGCATTTCACTAACGGCGACATCACCGCCAGCGGCCATATGCTGCTGATGCGCGTCGATGTGGACAAGGCCGGAACCACGCTCTCCGACGTGTTCGAGCAGATGCAGAACACCTTCTCCTACGACACGGGCGCTGTAGTCACCGGATCGGTGGTAGAACGCGCGACATGGGAGACCATCATCGACAGCATGCTCAAACTGCTGATCGGACTGATCGCCGTGGCCGTGCTCATCGCGCTCATCGGCGTCGCCAACACGCTGTCGTTGTCGGTGATCGAGAGGACTCGTGAATCGGCGACATTGCGCGCCATCGGCATGACACGCGGCCAGCTGCGGCGTTCACTTGCAGTGGAGGCATTGATGCTGTCGCTCGTCGCCGGCGTCGCGGGCATCGTGCTCGGCACGTTGTTCGGCTGGCTGGGCTCCTACATGGTGTTCAGCCTGTACGGTGAGGTCGCGTTCCCCATCGACTGGACGATCAACGGCATCGTCCTGGCCGTGGCGGCCGTGGCTGCGCTCGTCGCCAGCGTCGCGCCCGCGCGTCGAGCGGTGGGGGTGCCGCCTGTCGAGGCACTCGCCGAAGCGTAGCTTCGTCGGTGCCTCGACAGGCGGCCTTCGCGGGCGCAGATAGCGCGCCCGCTCACCTCGCCTGCGGACAGTCCACTGGACTGTCCGCTTTACGGCTCGGTCCTATGATTGTGGGCTTCGCTTGCGCGAAGGCTCATGGTTTCCTTCACTCGACTGTCGTCTCGTTCAGGCCGAGCCTACGGGCAGTCCACTGGACTGTCCGTTTTACGGCTCGGCCTGTCAAAGCGCTGGCCGAAGCGTAGCTACGGTTGCATTATCCTATTGAGCGAACGAAATTCGGGAAAACAACGGTGATCTCCCGAATTTCGTTCACTGAGGCTGTCTGAGTGAACAAAATTCGGGAGCAATGGGCATTATTCCCGAAAAAAGATCACTGAGTCAACGGGAGCGCAAGTTATTCTCGAAGTGGCCGATGAGTTCGAGAAAACCTTGCGCGGGGAAGGTCACGTGGCGCGGGTTGGTCACGGGGTTCTGGGTTGGTCACGTGGCGCGGGTTTGGTCACGTGGCGCGGGTTTGGTCACAGGGAGCGCCACGCTCCCCGTGACCGGGGTGCGAAAACCTTGATATTGCAACGTTTCCGGCATGATGGTCACATGGCGCGC
>NZ_RQSP01000075.1:0-839 GCF_009078285.1 Bifidobacterium jacchi | reverse complement strand
CCGCTCCCTGTGACCAATCCCGCTCCCTGTGACCATCCCGCTCTCTGTCTGGGGGATGCGTTGATGGCTGACGACACATGGCTGGCGACACATGGCTGGGCGGCATCGTGTGCATCACACGTATGCGGTTTTCGGATCGTGTGCATGGCACGTATATGGGCGGGCGTGTTTGGGGCGTTTCGCGTACGTCGTATGCACACGATCATGTAGATGTACGTGCCATGCACACGATCAATGGCGCTTCATGTACGTTGTATGCACACGACTGGCGGCGCGTGCCTGCCGATGGGCTCGGATGTGCGCCTTGCATGTGCGTCGTATGCACACGATCGTGTTGATGTACGCTCCGTGCACACATTTTGTGGGGTCTTATGTACGTTGCGTGCACACGATCGTTGGCTTGCCGTGGCTGGCGGGTGTCGTCCTGTGTCTCATGGGTACGTTGTATGCACACGACTGGCGGCGCGTGCCTGCCGATGGGCCCGGATGTGCGCCTTGCATGTACGTCGTATGCACACGATCGTGTTGATGTACGCTCCGTGCACACATTGAGCGGGGTCTTATGTACGTTGCGTGCACACGATCGTGGGTTTGCCGTGGCTGGCGGGTGTCGTCCTGCGTCTCATGGGTACGTTGTATGCACACGTTTGAAGTGGCCTGATTGTTGTGCCGTCTCTCCTGTGCGGCGGCTTGTGCCGTCTGCTGTCGATGATGCTCGTTCTCCACGTCCTGTGGTGGTGTCCTGTAGTCCAGTGGGGCGTGCGGTCGTTTCGAGTTTGATTCGCCGGCTTGTCCGGTCGCCTGGTGTGCGTGGCGGTGCGAGGTGGGGTGCTGCTGTT
>NZ_RQSP01000074.1:3584-6171 GCF_009078285.1 Bifidobacterium jacchi | reverse complement strand
GGGGTTGGTTGCGGGGGGTGGGATTGCGAAAGGCGCGCTACTTTCCGGTTTCGCTGATGGTGGCGATGATCTCGTCGATGGCGGCCTTATCGGCTTTGTCGGGTACGGCCACGGTGATCACGTCACCTTGCTTGCTGAACATGGCGATCATGGTCGCCTCCACGCCGCTGGAGTCCTTGACATGATATCGGATGGCCCGACGCCCGGCGACCATGGTCTTCGTCGGATCGCCGACCATCTCCTCACCGGTGAACTGCGTGGCATCGCCTTGGGCGAATTCATCCAACGCCTGATCGACCTTGGTCTGGTCAGCATCGTCGCCGACCAGAGCGGCGACCGGATTCTCGTCCAGAGCGCTGAATCGGAACGCGTTGATGATCAGATACGGATTGTCGACCGGCGTGGACCAGCGCTCATGGGGAACATCCTGCCCGCTTGAGGTCAGCCCCGGCATATCGGACTTCTTCGGCGTCTGCGGCACCTTGATCGACAGATCACTGTCTGGAATGTCGAACGTCTTCCATGCAGCGGTCAGATCGGAACCGGAATCCTTGCCGGAATCCTTGCTCTGCGACGTGTCCGACCCGCCGCCCTTGGAAACCGAAATCGAAACCGGGCTTGAGCAGGCGGCCAGCGACGCCATCAACACGGCCACCAGCGTCAACCCGGCGACCTTGGCGACAACACCGGTGCGCGCGTCGCCCCACATGCTTCTCCGCGCGCTTCCACGCGCGCCTCGACGGTTACTGCGAATCATGATCAAACCCCTTCGTTCACTTGCAATCTTCGCACATCTGCTTTCCATTTTACTGGTAGTAGGGTATTGACACGCGATTCCTTGGGTTCCCGCTCGTCATTGGTCGCCGACGATCAGGACTACCGGCAATATATGCCCAATACACGCCGATGCCCTCGGCGGGGGTAATCCCCATGCCGAGGGCATCGCAGACTCTGTTGCTCTTGCTGGAGCTGATCCTGCCAGAGCGTTATCTGTAGCTTACCGCACGATCACCGCGCGATCACCGCTCGAACGGGTTGCGACGGTAGGCGCTCAGCTGGCGGGTGCGGTGCACGAGCACGCCGATGATGGCGATGGCCGCAAGCAGCAGCATCGTGCCGAAGATCAGCGCGTTGCGAATAGCAGGCGTGTTCATCGCGTACTGCCACCAGTTGGAGGCGACGATCACATTGTCGTAGGTGGTCGTGGCCGTGTTGCCGGCCTTGTCCACCGTGGTGACGACGATCGTGTGCCCGTTGGCGTCGGCGGGGACCGCGTACGACGGATTGCCCTTGACGAGCTCCTCGCCGTTCCACTTGCCGACGCTCTGGCCGTCCACGACGAGCTGTGCGGATTCAAGCGCGAGGTTGTCCTTGGCACTGACCGACACCTGCTTGCTGCCGCCGTAGTACACGCCGCCGGAGGTGATGCCCACGACCGCGGCCTGCGGGGTCTGGCGGTCGACGGCGAAGTTGACTTCGGCGGTGGCCTTGCGGTCGGCATCCTTGTCGTTCATCGTGTTTTCGGACAGGTTGCCGGCGTTGTCGGTGGACTGCACCTGCACGCGGTAGTAGCCATCGTCGTAGAAGTTGTTGGCGGGCACCGTGTAGGTGGTCCGGCTCCAACCCTTGTCGTCGCCGGTGCTGATCGTGTAGTCGCTCGGCTTGAGCTCGGTGGCGCGGTCGTCCTTGGCGACGGTGATCTTGCGGCTGCCAGGCTTGAGGCCTGAGACGTTGATCTCGGTGATGGTGACCGGCTTGGACTCCTTGAGATAGGTGCCGCGAAGGTCCTTGGTCTCGCTGGTGAACGTGTACGTGGAACCGAAGCGGTTGACCGAGAAGGTCTTCTGCGCCTCGAACGTGTTGCCGGCCATGTCGGTGACGTTCGCCTTGATGGTGTACACGTCGTCGGAGGCCACCTTGCGCTCGAAGTCGGTGAAGCTCACGTCCTTCGTGTTGTCGGTGGTCTTTTCGCTGGTCGTGGTGATCTTGGCGAGGTCCTCCAGCTTGTCGAGCTTGCCGTGGCGGGCACCGGTGATGGTGTAGGTCGCCTTGGTCTGGTCGAGGTTGGTGTCCTCGTAGTTGATCGCCGGGGAGACGGTTCCCGCGTATGCGGTCTTGTCATCGATGTTGTCGATGGTCAGCTTCGGCTTGGTCAGATCGATCACGAACTCGGGCTCGGTGACGACGACGGCCTTGTTGCCGGCGAGATCGGTCGCTTCGCCCTTGAGGGTGAAGTGGTTCTCGCTGGTGAACGCCACGGTCGTGGTGTGCTCGTAGTGGCCGGTCTCACGCCACCCGCTGTCGCCGGGGGCATCCACGGAGCGTCCGTTGTCGTCCTTGGCGGTGGTGGTCACCGGGGACTGCTCGGCGCTGAAGTTGCGCTCGGTCTCGACGATGGTTGCGGTTCGCGTGGCCTTGTAGTACTTGCCGTTCGCCGCGTCGTTGTTGTCGAAGGTGAGCTTGAGCGTCGGCGCGATCGTATCGATGGTGAACTCGTTGTGGAGCGACGTGTTTCGCCCGATCGGGTCGGAGAAGCTGGCGTCGACCACCCAGTCGCCGTCCTGATCGTAGGTGATCTGGGCGGTGT
>NZ_RQSP01000074.1:0-3562 GCF_009078285.1 Bifidobacterium jacchi | reverse complement strand
GTGGTCGCCGCTGTCCTTGAAGGCTTCGGCCGGCAGCGTCTGCTTGCGCCCATCGACCGACGAGGTGACGATCACGCGATCCTTGTCGTTGGCGAGCACGAAGTCGAAGTTGGATTCGACGAGCGTGAACGTCGCGGTGCGCTTCGCCTTGTAGTACTTCTCATGCTGCACGTCGTTGTTGTCGTATGCGACCGCGACCGTGGGTGCCACCTTGTCGATGGCCACGCCGGTCACGCCCTCGACGTTGCTGTCCTCGTACTTGTTGAGTGCGCCGGTGTCGACCGGGTTGCCGGCCGCATCGGTCAGGGCGATGGCGGTGTTGCCTAGGGTGAGCCGCTGGCTGTCGCCGGTCACTGCGAACGAGACCACGCCGGACGCGCTGCTGCCGCTGTATACGGTCTGCGGCGCCGGGTCGGTGGAGATGCGCGTATCGAATCCGAGCTTGGAGAACCTCACGGACTCATCGCTCTTGCTCACGCAGTCGTTCGCGTCCTTGTTGCCGTCACTTTGCGTGGCGTTGGCGGAGCAGACGCCCGAGATCGGGTCGTTGATGCCGTCGAGGGTCACGTTGAGCGTATCGGCGGAGAAGATCCAGCCCCACTGGTTGGGCTTGGTGGTGCTGAAGTTCAGGTGTCCGGTCGTCGGCGCGGTCCAGTCCATGACGAAGACCTTGCCGCCCTTTGCCGCGTCGTCGAGCGCGGCGTGGGTGCCGCCGAGCACGCCGGCATACTGCCAGTTGATCTGGTACTTGCCTTCCGTGTCGGCATTCGGCTCGTCGGTGGTGCGCACCGGCGTGGTGACCGTGTACGTGTACGAGTCACCGCTGCGCTTGAGTTCGCTCGGCGTGATCTCCACGACGTTGCCGTTGGTCGCTTCGGCCTGCGGCGTGGTGTTGATCGAACCGGAGTAGAACGGCGCGTGCAGCGCGGTGAGCTTCACGTAGAGCGGGAACCAGCGGTCGGTGACGGTGTACGTCTGGTTCACGCCGCCACGGTAGTAGTAGTTCGCATTGCGCGAAACCGGGTTGCCCTTGGCGTTGCTGAAGGCGATTGCCGCCTTGCGTCCGTCCGTTCGGCCTTGATCGACCACGATGGTGTCGTAGTTCGGCTCGTAGCGTTCTGCTTCGGTCAGGTTGCGGCTGAGCTGGTGGCCGGCCGCATCGCTGATGGTGACGGTGATCTCGTCGAGCGGGTAGAAGCCTTCCTGATCGACCGGCACGTCGAACCAGCCACGCTCGTCGATGGTGATGTCATCGGCGCTGATCGTCTTGGCATCGCCGATCTTCTTGCCGTCGAGATCGGTCGGAGCCGGCAGCGCGATGCTGACGGTCTTCGCGTCCAGTCCGGCGGTGTGGCCCTGGTTGCGCAGGTTGTCGTCGTTCTGCGGTTCCACGTCAAGCGTCTTGGACTGTTCCACGGGCAGCAGATCCTGCACATGGACCTTGAGCATCTGCTTGTCGGCCTTGGCGTAGATGCCTTTGGTGACCTTGCCGTCGATGCCCAGCCCTTTGGCGTCGGTCACGAGAGTCGTGTTCTCCTTGCCGGTGTCGCCGGTGAGCTTGGTGAAGCGCGGCGCAGTGGTGTCGAGCTTGAAGGTCGCCTTGTCGGCCTTGGCGAACAGCTGCTTGCCATCATCCTTGCCGTTGACGGTGTTGGTGTTGACGAACGTGTAATCGCCGTTCTTCTGGGCGCTGTTCGTCGAGCTGAGCGCCGGGAGCAGATCCTTGAGCGCCTCGCCGGACCATGTGATCACGCCGCCCTTGCCGGCATCCGCTTCCGCGGTCGCCTGCCTGACGGTCAGTCCCTTGAGCTGCTCGGTGATCTCGCCGGTCGGATCGTCATCCGACGCACGGTCGCCGTATGCGAGCGTGCTGCCGCCGAACAGGTTCACGTCGGCGTAGCCGGTCTTAAGGATGTCCCAGCGGCGCTCGAACGCCTGATCGTCCAGCACAAGCGACACGGACGTGACGTCCTCGCCGTACAGCTTGTCGGGCTTGGCGTTGTTGATCTGGATGCTGGTCGAGCCGGCGTTCTTGCTGATGGACAACTCGGCCGGAATGTTGCTCTTGAACTGGCTACGCAGATCGCCGAGCTTCTTGACCGTGGTGTTGCCGTAGTCCTTGGCGTCCAGATCGGCGTTGTCGCGCGCATTGTCGTATGCGGTGACGGTTGCGTCGTTCAGATCGTAGGTGCCGTCGTCGGTGAGCGTGAACACGTACGTGCCGTTGACGACGACCGGATTGCCGTCCTTGTCCTTGTCGCCGGCGTTGACGGTGAAGGTCCTGGCCTTCGTGTCCTTGCCGTCGAAGCTGGTGAAGGGCACTTCGAGCGTCACCTTCTGCATGCCTGCCGTGTAGGATTCCGCGTCGCCGTCCTTGGAGGTGGTGAGCAGATCCTTGGCGGTGATGCTGATGGTTCGCGAGTCGTTGGCAAGCACCTTGTTGGTGGATGCGTCGTTCGGCGTGCTTTCGAGATCGGTCTTGTTGTCGGCGCCATACGTGGCCCCGGTGTAGCGCGGACCGATGTTGTCGAGACCGAAGCTGTTGTCCGAGACGCCGTTCTGGGTGCCGAGCAGTCGGGCCGCGTTGAGCTCGTTGCCGGGGTTGGCTTCCAGCTTGTACTCACCGTTGACGATGAGCTTGTCGTCGCTGGGGTCGGTCGGGAAGATCGCTCCGTTCTTCGGTGCGGCCGCGCCGCTCTTGGACGTGTCGCAGGTGATGACGAATCCGTTGCGCTCATCGTCGTACTTCGGCTGATCGGTCGGGAACTGGCAGTAGCCTTCGCCGGAATCGTTGCCGACGTAGACGCTCTTGAGCAGATCGACGTTGGCGGTGTTGGTCCACAGATCGGCGAACAGCTCCTTGAACGCCTCTGCGTTCTCGCTTGTGGTGGACACGAGCACGGTCACTTCCGGCTTGGCGTCCGCCTTGTAGTTCTTCAGATAGACGTTCTTGCCGACGGTCGGCTTGCCATCCACCAGAATCTGGTGACGGATGTTGCCCAGCTCGGTTGCGTCGAGGATGCTGATCGAGGTGAACTGCTCGGATTTGCCGTCAACGGTCACGGCAGGCGTGTAGGCGACGATCGTCTTGCCGTCCGTCTCGTTGCCGTCCTGCGCGTTGCCGGCACGGTCGGCCACGGCGAGCTTGATTTTGCTCAGATCATACTTGCCGGGCTGCGTGAGCGTCAGCGTGTACGTGGCGTGGCCGCCGTTCGAGGAATCCCCCTCGAGCTGGCCGGCGACCGGGCTGTTCTCGGCGGCGGTGTCGAAGGTGACCTCCTTGCCGGACCAGTCGGTGTAGACGCCAGTGGCCTTGACCGCCTTCGCGTCAACGCCGACGAACGCATCGGTGATGTCGAAGGTCAACGTGCGGCTGGCGTTGTTCTTGTCGGGCAGCACCTTGATCGAGCCGTTGCGCACGTCGTCGCCGTCTGCCAGCGAGTACGCCTTGAACGTGACGGTCGGGGCCTTGGTGTCGAGCTTGATCGTGTCGCCGGTGTTGGCGGCGCGGCCGGACAGCAGATCGCTGACCAGCACGTCGGTGCCGGCGCTGAACGTGTAG
>NZ_RQSP01000073.1 GCF_009078285.1 Bifidobacterium jacchi | reverse complement strand
AGGCGATACGACGATTGGCGAACCGCTATTTTGATTCCTTCCGCCGCAAGATCGACGACTTGGAGGGTCTCTTAGCGCAAGGATTCCACGAACTCAACGCAAATCTCGAAATCCTTGCGCTAAGTAGTGTCCCTCTTTGGTACCCCTCTCGCCCCTCTCTGTTGTCCCACCATCTAATCCCATAAAAACGAGCAGAAGTCGCCCGATCCATCAATCCCAATCCGCGACTAATCTGTAAGCGCAATAATCCGCAAGTCAGTCACTTACAAGTCGGTCACTCACACATCGGGAAATCCCTCCTGCCGGTAGGTATGTATTCCATTGCTGCGGAGCAGTTCGGCAAGCGCGGGAACGTATTCGATGCGCGCCAGCCGCTTCGTCTGATCGTTGACCGTGCGCGTCGGCCATGTCATCATGTAGAGCTGGTTGCAATACGACGCATTGGGTAGCGGCCGATTGAGGGTGATCATAACATGATTGCGATCCGCTGCCGGCTTGAATACCGCTTCGTTCCGTTCTGCTCCGGCATCTGCGAGAGTGGCTGAGCTGCCGGCGGGGGCAGCGGAAACTACGGAAACCACAGGCCGATGCTGATCGTTGCGTGTGATCGATGCCATGCCCGACATGGGGAATGCGTCCGATTGACTGGTCGGATCGGTCATGCCGAGTATGAGATCATATCGAGTGCCTAGCGGACTTGTATGCGACGTTGCGCAGCGATACAGCTCCTCATCGGTTGCGGTCAGATCTTGCACTGCAACCAGCATACGCAGGATGTTCGCAATGCTCTTTCCGGCAACGCTATCGAATCGATACCAGTGAAGCAGGCCGGGATACAGATCTTCGAGGTTGCGCAACCATATCGTGCTTTTCCGGATGATGGCGGTCTCGCTGATGCCGCAGGTGCCGCCATATCCGTCATCCAAACAGAACGCCTCAATCCAGAATCGGAGTGCGGAGTACGATGCGCGACATGCCAGCTGCGTTTCGCTTTCATCATGCATGCGCTGAATGCCTAAATCGCCGGCGATGGTTCTCAGTAGATCACCGGGCATGTTGCCCTCGTTCAACACCGCGTTCGATACGGGTCAGTAGCTCGTCGGCCGCCTTGATGGAACCATCCCCATCAATGCACATTGAGCGCGCCTGCTCCATGCCGAACATCGAATACAGTTGCAATGCCAGATGAGGCAGCACCCATCGCTTGCCCTCATCACCTGAGCCGCCTGAATCGCCAACCGTACCGGAGCCGTCAGCCTCACCGGAATCGCCTACCGCCCCCACAGTGAAGCGCGTAAGCGCTGAAGCTGGCAACACAAGTGACGAGAGCGGCAGACTGATTCTCTTTTTGAGTGCCCCGATGCTTCTCAGAACGGCGGTCTCGCTGCTGTCGAAGGTCCGAAGGGCATCGGCGGAGCGATACATGTGTGGGCTTCTGTCGGCGGGCATCATGATGTGTCGTTCTGTGGGCAGATAGAACACCTGGTTCCAGATTTCCGCGGCGATCAGACGCAGATTGCCGTATGCTCCGATCGGCAGAATGAGAGGCGCATGCTGGCTGATGCGTGTCAGTGCAAACAGAAACCCCTCGTTGACCGTGTCGAACACGTTGTCCAGTACGAGGATCGTATCGGTTTCGTCGGCAAGCAGACGATCAGTCAGATACGCGTCATTCCAGTCGGTGGGAATGCTGACATGTCGCGCTGGTCTGCCGTACATCGCATACGACAGCGAATTGGCGATGGCCGGCGCAAACGTGGAATCCACGGCCAGAAGTTTGGTCGCGGAGAGCAGCCGTTCGCATGCCCGCGCAAGTTCGATTGGTGGGGATGACGTTTTGGTGACGCTGATCGCTCCGCAGAAACGCAGGTTATCTGCTACCACGCTGGCGAAGTCGTCGGTGCGTTGTTCCGTCGGCCATGAGGGGTAAGGGACGGCTTGCGGGCGGGGCGGCGTGGCAGCGGCATTGTCGCCGATGGCGGTGCGGCTGGCATCCTCGCTTGTGTCGGCATGCTGCTGAAGCGCTGCTCGCACCACTGAGCGTAGGCCAAGTTTCAACGCCACATCGTCATCAAACCGGTCCAGTACCGCCTGACGCTGCTGGTCCAGTTTCGCGAGTTCCTCGTTGTTCTGCTGTTCGAAATTGGCGAGTTCCACCTTTTTCTGTTTGGCCACGCTTTTGATGTCCGCTCGCGCAGCCGACAGCTGGCGCTGCAATTCATCGACTTGAGTCTGCAGCGGCTCCACAAGTTGCTGGAGTTTTTCATATGATTCAGCGCGATCTCGGATGCGTTCTTCGAGCTTGGATAATTCAGCCTGCCGCTGTTTGAGTAGGGAGTCGAATTGCGTGTCAAATTGCGCTGTTATTCGGATGGGAATTCGTTCCTGTGGTTTAGGCAGATAATCCCGGATGTATAGAGCGCGGCTGTTGTCTCCATTGGAAGGATTATACGGTAGCTTTTTTATATCTGTTTTGGTGATCTCATATCGAGTGGCATATGATGACGCAGTATCTTTCAGACGTATGCGATGCTTGGAATAATCAAAATCGCTGGAGTTGAATAGAACTGTGTCTACTTTGTAGCCATTTTCGGAATAGGCAATGAGAATCTGTTCGGTTGGTTTCCCGCAATAGGGCCAGCCATTGTGCAGTTTTTGAATGAGATCGTTGATGCTATTGTTTCCTGGGCATTCGATTACCTCATAGAGCACTGGCGTAAAACCATACGGCTGGGTATATGGATCTCGTATATAGGGGCGTTCGGGCCGGTCTTGGTTTGGCTTCCACCGCAGGAAGATATAATCATCGCCGGATTGCTGGAAGGCCTCCATGGTTTCCGGACGATATAGCGTGTAGGGGTTATCGGCTGGTCTGCTTTCTCCGGCGTAACTGGGTTTTTGATATGCCCACACGTATTTGATTTTGCGATTTTCCCGATAGTCAAGTATGCGTAAAAAGCAGTCGATATCCCCGGCTCTGTTTCTATGACTGATGCATACGGATGCGTTGGGGTACTGCTGTTCTTTCATCCAAGCCATGAGTGGGTCCTTTCTCTGGACTGGGCGATGGCAATGCCGCGGGAGCCTGATCGCGATTGGTGGAGTTGCATGCGTCGAAATGCGATTTCGGCACTGCGGCTCAGCGGGATTTGAATCGCATCGTTGTCGGAATTGTCTTCTGAGACGGTATTGTCGGCAACGGTATCTGCCGCATTGTTTTGTGACCATTCGTCGTAGGGATGCAGATCATCCGGATACCGAGGACCGAGATACGCCGTATTCCAAGGCATGCGGGGCTTCGGTTTGAAGAACACGCAATATGATTCCGCTATGTATTCCATATCGGGTTTTCTTCCGAATCCGATCAGTCCGATATGGCGTGCATTGGGATTGTCTGGAAGCGGATTTTTGCTGACGATGTCAGCTGCCATTCGCTGATTGCCGATCTGATAGGGGAATCGATATGTGGGCGAGGAAGCGCGGAACAATGGCTCGTCGACACCTGCTGACCGGATGCTTGGCGGCCACATCAGTTGGGCGGCCCGGTCGATGTCGGAAAGACAGTATCCGTATTGGGCGAGCCAGTCATCGATCTCGTTCTTCATCAGCGAGGATGAAGCAGCATAGACGGTATACACGTTCAGATTGCGCGATCCGGTTATGGTGCCGATATGGTTCACCTGATTGAATACATGGTAGGCATCAGACATGTGAAATGCATTGGCCACGATGTAATACATGCAGTCGGTGTGTAGTGCCGAACGATTCGGCAGAAGTCGGCCGCCGTTGCTGCCGAACGAGTCGGAGAAGATAAGGATGCCGGTGTTTGTAGGTGCGCATCCGACGTTGATTTGCCAGCGTGGCGGCACCTGTATCCGTGAACTCGTCTGACGAAGCGGGTCTGGTAGCGCAATCGTGCGGCGTCGATCCGACAGCATGTCGCGCAGACTGTGCGACTTGTCGTCTACGGTAATGGCATCGTTGGGAGACAATTCGTGGAGCATGGCCGACAATCCGCGTCGCCGCAACGCGATTTCCACCCGGAAATGCTGTTCGTCACCGGGCTCGCGATTGGCGGAATCGCGATCGGGGAATTCGCGTCTGAGAAACATAAGCAGAGGCAGTGTCCTCTCCTCGCGCGAGACTCCCGCGTTTGCATGATACGCGTCGCAGTATCGTGACCATTCGTCGTTTTTCCGATGTGCGAAATACGGGTCTTTCGTTTTGCGCTCTCCCGGTTTGGTGGTGCGGCGCATGCGGTCGAAATGATGGCCCATGGCGCAGGCGATGACGGGCCTTGCACACAACGGGCAATAGAAACGTATCGACTTGGGAATATCGCCGCGGAACCGTGCGTTGACCTCCTGCGCGGTGACCTGTATGGCGGATGCTCTGCTCACCATTTGAACGGCGCTATCCATGCATGCCTCCGGCCCGCGGTACCGCAGCCGCCACCGCTCCAGACATGATCATGCCTCGCCTTCGCCGCGGTGCTGGCGGTGCTGCTGATTGTAGTACTCGTTGAACAGGGCTTCCCGCACGAATTCCATCGCTTCGGGATTGGCGCTGAGCCGGCGGAACAGGTCCGTATTCTCGGCCTGCGACTCGAACAGCGTTTTGAGGAACGCGGAGTCGAACGGTGTGCGGAAATCGGCTCGGGAATTGTTCTTGGCCTGAGTGTTCAGTTTGACGTCTTTTTGCAGTACCGTCATCAGTCCTTCGAAATACTTGCGCGCTGGGTCGCCGAAATCGGTGCCGAACAGGTCGTTGAGATAGTCGATGATTGTGGACAGATAGTCCTCATCGTCGATGGTGGGCCCCACACCGACGTTGCCGGCGTTGTTCTTGACCGGTTCGCCTCCGGTCAGTGTGATGTCGGCACGTCCCTTGTTCTCGATGCGCAGCTGCGTCACCGCGATTAGATCGTCGATGGGTTCTTCCGGCGCGTATTCGGGTGCGAGTTCCCGGTTGAGGAACGCCAGATACGTGTCGAGATTGAAGAGCTCTTCGTCCTCCAGCCGGATCAGCTGCGTGATATACGAATAGGTACGCAGGAACTTGCCGACGCGCTTGCGGAACTCGTTCTGACGCTCCTCATCCAAATCGGCATACCGTTCCTTGGCTGGACCGAGCAGACGCAGCACTTCCGGCATGGTGGATTCGTCCGGCTTGCCCAGCCAGACTTGGCATAGCGCTGAGACCTCCGCATCATCGTAGATCTGAAATTCGCTAAGCGCGGTCTTCATGTCGTAGATGACGTTCGGATTGGTGACACGGTCGAGATCGGTCTGCATGTAGTAGGGCTCGAACGCTGACTGGATCGTCTCCGCCTTGTTGGCGAAATCAAGCACGATGGGGGCCTGCTTGCCTGAACAGGTGCGGTTCAGTCGTGAGAGGGTCTGTACGGCAGCCACGCCGGTCAGTTTCTTATCGACGTACATGGCGCACAGCTTCGGCTGGTCAAATCCGGTCTGGAATTTGTTCGCCGCGATCATGAGGTTGAACTCGGATGTGTCGAACCGCTTGGCGATTTCGCTGGAAGGGAATCCGTTGAGTATTCCTTCGGTCACATCCTCGCCATCCAAATCGAGTTTGCCGGAGAATGCGACGACCGGCTTCACTCCCGCATATTCGGCACGCGCAGCGAGTCGCTTCATGTACCGGAAGTATTCGACGGCGGCTTTGCGGCTG
The DNA here is from genome assembly GCF_009078285.1 of Bifidobacterium jacchi. GTDB lineage: Bacteria > Actinomycetota > Actinomycetes > Actinomycetales > Bifidobacteriaceae > Bifidobacterium > Bifidobacterium jacchi. The sequence goes on along the minus strand of NZ_RQSP01000073.1, from coordinate 496 downwards.
GACGTCACGACCATGCCTTTGCCATCACCGTGCAATAACGGCATGACATGATCGTGGAAATGATTGACGATGATTTTGGAGATTTTCGACACGTTGCTCGGGTCGAGCTTTACGAAGTCCATGATCTCTTTCTTCGTGCGTCCGGCCTTGCGCTTGGGGTTTTCTTCTGACTTCTTGACCAGATGGAAATACGTTTGGAACGTGGTGTAGTTGGTGAGCACATTGAGGATGAAGCCTTCCTCGATGGCCTGCTTCATCGAATACAGGTCAAACGCTTCCGGTCTGCCGGTAGAAGGGTTCGCCGTGCCGAACGTTTCGAGCGTGCTCGGCTTCGGCGTAGCAGTGAACGCGTAGAACGACAGGTTCGATTGCACGCCCTGTGCGTTCAGCTCGTCGCGCACGCGCTTCGCGGCATCGTCCGCGTCTTCGTCCAGACCGCTGTCGTCCCAATCGTATGCGCCGAAATCAAGTTCGTCGGCATCATCGGTGTTGAGCC
>NZ_RQSP01000072.1 GCF_009078285.1 Bifidobacterium jacchi | reverse complement strand
GCCGTCGATTGTGTGCATGGCGCGTACGTGAGTCGTTGTTGATCGTGTGCATGGAGCGTATATCTACGTGATCGTGTGCATGGGGCGTACATGTAGCGCGCGTTTTGCGCCTCTACGTATCCGTTGTATGCACACGATGCCTCCAACGACATACGTCCGATGCACACGATGGTGTGTGGAAAAAGGGATTTTTGCCGTGTCGTGCTGTCGGTTGTGTGCATCGCACGTACGTATCAGGGTGCGATGGACTCTTATGGCCGTTGTGGGCCGTCGATTGTGTGCATGGCACGTACGTAAGGCGCTGCTGATCGTGTGCATGGAGCGTACATCTACGTGATCGTGTGCATGGGGTGTCCATGTAGCGCGCGTTTTGCGCCTCTACGTATCCGTTGTATGCACACGATGCCTCCAATGACATACGTCCGATGCACACGATGGGTGCGCGAGAGGGAGTCGATGATACGTGCCGTCGCGTATTGGCGCTCGTTGCCGATCCGGATTCGGTTCTTCTCAGTCGGTTCGCCGAGTCGGGTGTTGGAGTGTTTGCTGGCGATCGAAATTCGGGAATCGATGGTTGATCTCCCGAATTGTGATCGCTGACAGTTGCTCAGTGAACGAAATTCGGGAGTAGTGGGTTTGTTTCGAGAGGATCTTGCGCTTGCGGGTCGTGCTTGTGGGCCGCTCCGCGCGTGCGGGTCGCTCTGCGCAAGGTTTTCTCGGAATTGGCCTTGAGTTCGAGAATTGCTTGCGCGAACCGGCTTGTCGGCGCATGTTTTTCTCGAGATTCGGTCTTGTTTCGAGATTCTCTTGCGCTTATGGGTCGGGCAGCGCAAGATTTTCTCGAACTGAGGGTTTGTTTCGAGATTCTCTTGCGCTCGGCACCTATGGGGTACGTGGGGTACGTGGGGATCGACTGGGCGTCGACTCATTCGTTCTGACCTATTCGTTCTGACCTATTCGTTCTGATTCATCTGATTCATCCGCGCCGATTCATCTGATTCATCCGCGGCATTCATCCGTGGCAATGCGGCCGTTTGAGAGGGTGCCCTCGCGGAATCTCGCGGAACACCCCCAAGAAAGGTGGCGACGCTACAATGGCAATCAGCAATCATCCCTGAGTGGTCAGCCGGTGAGCTGGTCAGCTGGTCAGCCGGTTAGCCGGCCAGCCGGCCAGCCGGTCAGCCAATCAACTGATCAACTGGTCAGCCGACCAGCCGACCAGCCCGACCGGTCGGCAACCCACCCAGCAGGCGGACCGGCGGAACCTGCCCAGCGGAACAGAGCAGCGAAAAGAACAGCGCGAGGTGCACATGGCGGACGAAACCAGCAACAACGAAGCCGAGGAGATCGTCGGCGGCAGAATCGAGATCGTCGACGTCTCCAAGCATCCCGATCCCTCCATTCCCGATTCGGAGCTGTCGCTGGCCGACATGAATCGCGGCCGTTCCAAGCCGTTGCCGTGGGTGCTGTATGGCGTGCTGGTGCTGGCGTCGATCATCGCGCCGTACTGGCTTGGTCGCACGCTCGCGGCGCGGAGCACGTCCACCGTCGTGCGGTATCTGACGTTCTCGACCCCGCAGGGCGTCGCGTTGATGTCATGGGCGGTGACGGTGGTGATGTTCACCGGTCTGGGCATGGCGGTTGTGGTGACGCGCGGCTGGCTGTGGCGCATCGTGTTTGCGGTCGGGCTTGCGGCCGAGCAGTTCATTGCCGGCATCTGTCTGCTGCGGCTGGATTTCTGGTTTGCGACGTATGTGATGTATGGCGATGCCGCGCGCTACGCGAACGCGGCGAATCTGGGCATTATCGCCGCCGGGTTCGGTCTGGCCGCATTCGCGGTGCTGTGGGTGGGGCTGCTGGTGCTGATTCGCAAGGATTCGCCGCTGAATGTGCTCACGCACAGTTGGGCGTCGTTTCTGCTGTTTTACATGATCGAGGCGATTGCGCTGATCATCGTGCAGTTCGGCGGTTTGGTGACGATGGTGTGACGGAGGATGCTGCGGCGTGGTGCATCAGGCGCAGTGCGCTATGCGCGCGTCGCTGACTGCGCAGCGATCGTCCATGCGATTGCATATAGTATCTCTTTGGCGTGTTTCGCCCGCGGATGGAGAGCGCACCGGCACAGTGCCGGGTGCACCGCGCAGCAATCACAAGGAGGATGCCGTGGCACTTACGGCTGAGGAAAAGCAGAGCATTATCACCACTTACGCGACGCACGAGGGCGACACGGGTTCTCCCGAGGTTCAGGTCGCGCTGCTGAGCAAGCGCATCGCGGACCTGACCGAGCACCTCAAGAAGCACACGCATGATCACCACTCCCGTCGTGGCATGCAGCTCATGATCGGTGATCGTCGTCGTCTGCTCGACTATCTCAAGCGCGTTGACATCAACCGTTATCGTGCGCTGATTGAGAAGCTGGGTCTGCGTCGATAGTGGACTTTTGCGCCCGGGCGTTATGCTCGGGCGCTTTTGCGTGGGGCCGCGCCGCGGTGGCTGAGGTTGATGTGCCGTCGCGTGCGGCAGATGCCCGGGGAGTCCGGGGCATCCGAGGGTGAGACGTAATAAGATAACAAGCAAGAGTCTGGAATCTGACAGAACAACGGCGTGGCAGGCGGACCTGCGCGCAGGGGCGTGATATGTGGGCGGATGGGATGGCCATCCATCCAGGTACGAGGCTTGGCAGAGGACTGGCTTGGTCGGGGTTCGACCGACAGCAGTAGGTAACTGTAGAAAACAAGAGAAAACAACAAAGGAGGAACCCTATGGAGGGTCCCGAAATCAAGGCCGCTGAGGCCGTGATCGATAATGGTTCGTTCGGAAAGCGCACGTTGCGCTTCGAGACCGGTTGTCTCGCGCAGCAGGCGGATGGCGCGGTGGCCGCCTATCTGGACGATGATTCGATGATTCTGTCCACCACCACCGCAGGAAACAGCCCGAAGGAGAACTACGACTTCTTCCCGCTGACCGTCGACGTCGAAGAGAAGATGTACGCCGCCGGCAAGATTCCGGGCTCGTTCTTCCGTCGCGAAGGCCGTCCGTCGAGCGAGGCCATCCTCGCCTGCCGCATCATCGACCGTCCGCTGCGTCCGCTGTTCCCGCACACGCTGCGCAACGAGGTGCAGATCGTCGAGACCGTGCTGTCGATCAATCCTGACGACGCCTACGATGTGATCGCCCTGAACGCCGCGTCCGCATCGACGATGATCTCCGGTCTGCCGTTCTCCGGCCCGGTAGCCGGCGTCCGCCTGGCGCTGATCGACGGCCAGTGGGTCGCGTTCCCGCGTTGGAGCGAGCGCGAGCGTGCGGTGTTCGAGCTGGTCGTCGCCGGCCGCGTGGTCGAGGACGGCGACGTCGCGATCGCCATGATCGAGGCCGGTGCCGGCAAGAACGCCTGGCACCTCATCTACGACGAGGGTCAGACCAAGCCGGATGAGACCGTCGTCGCGCAGGGCCTGGAAGCCGCCAAGCCGTTCATCAAGGTGATCTGCGAGGCGCAGAACGAGCTCAAGGCGAAGGCCGCCAAGGAGACCAAGGAATTCCCGCTCTTCCCGGAGTACACCGAGGATCTGTACAACCGCATCGACGAGATCGCCCACAAGGATCTCGACGAGGCGCTCTCCATCGCCGAGAAGCTGCCGCGTCAGGACCGCATCCACGAGATCAAGGAGCACGTGCGCGCGATCCTCGCCAACGAATTCACCGACATGGACGATGCCGAGAAGGACAAGGAACTCGGCAACGCGTTCAAGGAGCTGCAGCGTCAGATCGTGCGCCGCCGCATCCTCACCCAGGACTACCGCATCGACGGCCGCGGCCTCAAGGACATCCGCACCCTGTCCGCCGAAGTGGACATCGTGCCTCGCGTGCACGGCTCCGCACTGTTCCAGCGCGGCGAAACCCAGATTCTGGGCATCACCACGCTCGGCATGCTCAAGATGGAGCAGCAGATCGACGCGCTGTCCGGCCCGCAGTCCAAGCGTTACATGCACAACTATGAGATGCCGCCGTACTCCACCGGCGAAACCGGCCGCGTCGGCTCCCCGAAGCGCCGCGAAATCGGCCACGGTGCCCTCGCCGAGAAGGCGATCGTGCCCGTGCTGCCGAGCCGTGAGGACTTCCCGTACGCGATTCGTCAGGTCTCCGAGGCCATCGGTTCCAACGGATCGACCTCGATGGGCTCCGTGTGCGCATCCACGCTGAGCCTGCTCGCCGCGGGCGTGCCGCTCAAGGCGCCGGTCGCGGGCATCGCGATGGGTCTCGTCTCCGGTGACGTGGACGGCAAGCACATCTACAAGACGCTGACCGACATTCTGGGTGCCGAGGACGCGTTCGGCGACATGGACTTCAAGGTCGCGGGCACGTCCGAGTTCATCACCGCGCTCCAGCTCGACACCAAGCTCGACGGCATCCCGGCCGACATTCTCGCCGCCGCCCTCCAGCAGGCGCACGAGGCGCGTACCACGATCCTTGATCTGATCAACGAGTGCATCGACGGACCGGCCGAGATGAGCGAATTCGCTCCGCGCATCCTCACCACCACCGTTCCGGTGGACAAGATCGGCGAGATCATCGGGCCGAAGGGCAAGAACATCAACCAGATCCAGGAGGAGACCGGCGCCGAGATCGCCATCGAGGATGACGGCACCGTGTTCATTTCCTCCGAAGGCGGCGAGGCTGCCGAGAAGGCCAAGGCGATCATCGATCAGATCGCCAACCCGCACGTGCCGCAGGCCGGCGAAACGTACAACGGCAAGGTCGTCAAGACCACGTCGTTCGGCGCGTTCGTCAACCTGACCCCGGGCACCGACGGTCTGCTGCACATCTCCCAGATTCGCAACCTCGCCAACGGTGAGCGCATCGATCAGGTCGAGGATGTGCTCAAGGAAGGCGACACCGTTGAGGTGGTCGTGCAGGGCGTTGATGATCGCGGCAAGATTTCGCTGGCGATTCCGGGATTCGAGGACCAGGAGAGCGGCGCAGGCCGTGGCTTCGACCGCGGCGCACGTTCCGATCGCGATGATCGCCGCGGTGCGGGCCGTGGTCCGCGTCGCGACCGTGATGATCGCGGCTACCGTGGTCGCCGTGACCGCGACGATGATCGTGACGATCGCGATTATGATGATCGTCCGCGTCGCGCCGCTCGCCGTGACGACCGCGACGACGATTATGATGATCGTCCGCGTCGCCGTCGTTCCGATCGTGATTACGATGATCGCGAAGATCGCGCGGAGCGTTCTGATCGCTCGGATCGCTCTGACCGCTCGGACCGCTCGGACCGTGGCTATGATCGTGATGATCGTCGTGATGATCGTCCGCGTCGCGCTGCGCGCCGTGACGATCGTGATGATCGTGATGATCGCGGTTATGATCGTGATGATCGTCCGCGCCGCGCGTCCCGCCGTGACGACCGCAACCCGCGTTATGCCACCGATGAGAACTACGACGAGTACCATGCGGATCGCGTCGAGCGCAACGAGCGCCCGCGCCGCCGCGTGCGTCGCGATTTCGATCCTTTTGAGGACTGATATCTTCAAACTGATGCCTTCAAAAGGGGTTTCGCGGGTACCTGTTGCGCGACCGCTCGCTTCGCCTACGGACAGTCCCACAGGCTGTCCGTTTGGCGGGTCGGCTTGAGGACTGACGTGAGGACTAACGTTCTCACCGTGGTCACGGCTTAGCCGCGCTGCCTTCGCGGCTGCCTTCGCGGGTGCTTTTGCGGGTGCTTTTGCGCGTTTGCTTACTTCAAAACAAAGCGAGTCACAAACAAGGACAGTCCATTGGGCTGTCCTTGTTGCGTTTTGAACGTTGAAGGCGCTGCCGTGCGCGCTGGAGGAACGCACGAACAACTCGTACAAGCATGAGCTGGTCTGGGTCAACAGGCCGTCCCGGACGGTCGACGAACTGGAATACGCGACGATGCGGTGGGTGGCGTGGTACAACTCGGAACGGCTGCACGCCTCACTGAGCTACAGGACACCACAGGACGTGGAGACGAGTATTATCGACAGCAGACGGCACAAGCCGTCTCACAGTAGAGACGGAACAACAATCAGGCCACTTCACCTGTTCGTCTCGGCTAGTGTGCCGCGTCAGAAGTTCGTTGATCATATTGTTGGCTCCCCTTGTCAGGACGTTGCCGTTAGTCAAACAGCAGAGCTGTTTGTAGGCAACGTGTGAGCCGACAGGCGAGCAGGCAGGCTGCGCGCGGAGCGCGTCCGTGATTGCAGCGAGCTGGCCCGCGAAGCGGGACTGAGGGGTAGTGAATTCGTCAATGAATTTCTGACGCGGCACACTAGCGCTCTGTATCAGTTGTTCGTGGATCATTCACCCGGCTTCCAACATCAGT
>NZ_RQSP01000071.1 GCF_009078285.1 Bifidobacterium jacchi | reverse complement strand
ACCACTTGTTACTGGTCTTTTTGCGTGCCTTAAACTGCTTGCCTGAGTAGGTATGGGTAACTCCAGTTTGCTCCAAACGCAGTTGTCCCGATCCCAATGGACTGCTAGTACGTCCCTCCAATACCCATTCGCCATTGATCAACCAATTCTTCACTGCCGGGTAATCATCAATGTTACAATTTAACGATGGGAATAGTGTAATCGTGTACAAATCCGCAAACTCGTAGCTGTATCGCTTGATGTCGCGTCCGCGCAGCACGGGACGGATGATCTCGGCGCTCTTCGGATCGGCGGCGATGAGCTCGTCGCGCTTCTCCTTGGAGATGATGAACGCATCGTTCAAACCGGTCAGGACACCACGGTAAATACGCACGTCGAGCCGCTTGAGCGGCGTGCCCGCCTCCTCCATCTTGTGCTTGATGGAGCGTTCCACATCGGTCAGGATGACCCAAGGGCCACCGTCCGGCACATAACCGCCAGCATCCGGAACACGATTGAACGGGATGGTCACGGCATTGTTCTTGACGTAGTCGCCGATGTCCGTCAGCGAATCGTCAGCATATTTCACGGCCTGTCTCACCCCGTCCGCCTGTCCCTTGGCGAGCAGCATGATGTTCGTGTCGACGGTGGCGCTGCCGAAACGTCCGGCACCCAGGTCGATGAGCGAAATCACCTCGGCGTTGCGGGCGAAGTACTCGCGCAGCTCCTTGCCGTACCGGTTGCGCATCCACTTGTTCGACGTGATGTAATCCAGCACGCCATGCTCGGACAGCAACTCCATGCCACGCTCGTAGAACAATTCGTACAGGTCGCCGGTCTTGTTGTACGACCGGTACCCCAGCGACTCGTAGACGGTGCGCATGGTCTTCATCTTCTGCAGCTGCACATACGGCGGGTTGCCGATGACCACGTCGAAGGCGTCGACGCCGAACATGAAGTCCGGGTCGAAGAACGGCGCATGCCCCGTCTCGGAAACCGATGAAGCATGGGGATGGAAGTTGGCGATCTGCCGTCCCCGCGGGGAGGATTCGTCCTTGCCGCCCAGCTGGGCGGCAATGGTCTCGAACCGCTGCATCAGCTCGCTCTTTTTCTCCGAATCGGTGGTCGAGAAATAACGGTTGCGAATATCCGTCAACTGCTCGAATTGATTATTCTCTTCAGCCAAATCGAATGCGCCCTGAGAGAGCACCCCGCCAGCCGATACCATGGAGCTTGTCTTCGCTGGATCACCCTCGCCTGTATCATCAGCTAACGGCACCAGCGAATCGGCACACACGAACTTGAAATCCAGATTCGGTAATGGCGCAACCTGATCAATCGACTCGCGCTCCACAATCATGGACAGCCATACGCGCAATCGGGCAATCTCCACTGCCATCGGCTCAATGTCGGATCCGAACACGTTGTTCCGCAGAATTTCCAGCTTCTGTCGATAGGAGTCTGCCGTGGCGGTTTTCCCCATCAGACGAACACGGCATCGCATCAGCAATTGAAGCATACCCATTGGGAAGGCTCCCGAACCGCACGCAGGATCCAGCACACGCACATGTTCGAGCGCACCAAGTACACGGGGCAGCACGGTCTTGGTGTTCGAATTCCACAAAGCTTTACGAGGGTCACTCTCGCTCTCCCACTTTCCGTCCGGCGTGTCCAGCAAAGCGTCGATTCCTTGGCAGATGACGTCATCATCACCGAACGCACGATGCAGGTATTGGCGCAACGATTCACGGCACATATACGCCACGATTTCTCGCGGCGTATAGAATGCGCCCTTGGCGCTGCGTGCGCTGTTGCCGGTGTCGTCCATCTGCTCGGCGAGCAAGGACTCGAAGATGCGTCCCAGCATCTCAGGATCGATGGCCACCTGCTCGTAATCCGGCGTGGACTCATCGGTGGTGAAGTCGTATTGGTCGAAATGCCCATACAAATCGACGAAGAAGTCGTCCGGGAATGGAATCGACCTATCAGGGAAATCGGTGTCCTGTTCCTCGAACAAACCACCATTGAGGAACGGCGTGACCATATCCCCGTCCGCATCACGACGGTCCTTCGCCGTGTTCAGCGTGGCGAAGAACAGCCGTTTCAACTTTCTCTCGTAATACTCGGCGGCGTTCAATCCATCGATATCCAGGTAATGCTCATCAGGATTGATGAACCCTTTCTGGTTCAGGAACCATGCGAAGAGAATACGTCCAATCAGACGGCTTGAGAACATCTTCGCGTTATCCTCGTCGCAATTCGCATCGACAAGCACCTTGACCAGCTCGTTGAACCGCGTCGCGATGCCGGCGTAGAAGCGTTGGTTGACCTCGGCGACATTGAGCGCATCCCAGAGCGCGGCATGCACGCGCGCCTTGTCCTCGTCGCCGGCGTTTCGCACCGCCTCATCGCCTCCCAACACGCCATACAGCTTGCTCAGAATGCGTTTCTGGGTGTTCGACAGCGTGCCGTGCAACTCCATGGTGCGAAGATTGCCCGCTTTGGAAATCACAAGGACAATCGAAGAGGAACCAGCCGGAGCAAAGAAACTGATACCAACCGGACAATCCTCGAATAGTACGCCGTCCTCCCAATGCGGAGCCATCGCTACACAGGCACTGATGTGAGCCTTTGTAGCGGTCCCTCTCAAGCCACTGAACGTAGCCTCGAACAGATCATTCTCCTCGGTGAGATCACACACAAATGGTGTCTTCTCCATATGTGGATGAGTCACAAACCATTCTCGATGAGCTTCCATCTCCATTGGACGAAGAAGAGCGTCCGCGACTGCGGCATCGATATCGTCAAGAGTCTCGCCTCGGAGAATAGCCATCACCTGTACAGCCACTTGTACGGCCACGCTTTTACGGTCGTTATCCTCCACATTAGAGGAAACACATTGACCGTATTCGTCAAGCGCCTGCTGCAGACCCGCGAACGTAAGCATGTCCGTTCCTTCCCGACTTACGACTACATACCCAATGACTGTAAGGATTGTATATCATTCGCAGCCTGTGGTGCGCTGGCGCCACGGTCATAAATCGAGGGACATACTGGCCATGACGGAACGCCACTTGCCTCCATCATCATCCTCGTCCCGGTTTATGTCGTCTAAAAAGCTACGCCAATCAGCAAGCAATCCTTCACTGATCTCCGCCGACTGCGGAACGTCCATTTTCCGGTATTCCTTCCTCAGCCTGCCCATCAACGCTTCATATTGTTGCTTTGCCTGCACCAGGTTTTGAACGGGACCCAACATCTTCAACAATGATTTCACGCCCAGTTGCCTTTGCAGTAGCTCCAATAGCTCAATTTCGCTTTTCTTCGGCGAAAATCTTGCCGCGACTTTGGGAGATTTGCGCATTCCGACCATGGACAGTGCCCATCTTCCAATGTTGGTTCTATCCAACCGAGACTCGTCCGTTCTCCGGACGTTATCCTCAGGTCCGGTTTCCAGCAAGCCCAGAGCTTCCTCGTTCGAAATCGGCTCAACAGTCAATCTCGATCCCGTCTTCACACGTACGAAACGGTAGTTCATACCATTGCCGATGCCACCAATCTGTTCGTACATCATCACCACAGATTGCTGAAGCCGCGAATCAGATGGCAAATAATTCCACTTGCCACGCGGCATTGATTCAATGCGGCTGACGTCTTTCTGAGATGCTTGCGTCAGAAATTCTCTCAGCGCATATACATGGGCGTTCCGCCATGAAAGCATGTCATTATCCGCATCGACGGCATCAATCACATCCTGAATCTTGGAATCGTCGCCGCTGTAAAGGTCCTGAATGTATTCAATCGGATTCTCATCCTCGGAGGTCAACACGCCCTGATCGGTACCAATTGAATTCTTAATGGTGTCGATCTTGTACTTCAAACGAGAAAGCAACCCCAAATAGTACTCCAGATCATCGGCGGGTGCCATATTGGCAATCAAAACCCTGCCAAAACGCGATCCCAATCGATTAACTCGTCCATTGCGCTGCACCATGCGAACCGGATTCCAATGGAGGTCATAGTTAATGAGGATAGCCGCGTCCTGCAGGTTCTGTCCCTCCGACAAAACATCCGTGGAGAACAAATAGTCCAGCTCATACTCTGAGCCGGAGAGGATGTACTTCTTGGACACTGGGGAAAAACGCCCTACAACAGTATTCAAGTCCGAAGAGGCTGCCGTCAGAAACGCCGATTTCCTATCAAAATCAGGAATATCCTTCTTCAGCAACATCGGAAGCTGCTCATGAAGATAGTCGATGGTGTCGGCATAGGCGCTGAACACCAGAACCTTCCCTCCGAACCGTCCATCATGCAGCGCCTTCACAAGCTCCTTGGCAAACGAACCCAGCTTCGCATCCAAACCATCATCAATGCATGTCGACAATACCTTAAGAATCACACCAGTAATGTCTAGGTCGCGCTTCACATCACGGCGCAGCCCCTGTACATCAAAAACAGTTTCATCTGCTTTGTCATAATCGACGTTCCGATCGTCAAGGCTCTGCTCTGAATCGCTGATGGAATCATCCCAAAAAGGTAGACGCGACTGATCCTCATCATCGTCATCCAGCACCGGCAACGAAGACGACTTGATCACATAGCCTCGGTTCAACCATGCGGCGAATCTGTCGAGTCGTCGACGATATCGTTCCACAGACAGACGCAGCGCCTGCAACGAGGACTCAAGCCGCTTCAGCAAGATGGTCTGCAAAATGCTGTGAATCGTCGATCCCGAACGCAACTGAGCGAGTTTGTCTTCATCAGCTAAAGACAACAGCCTCATGTCATCCTCAGTCATGTTCCGATACTCCCACGCATACAGCAGCGACCGATACATAGGAAATCCAAGAAGAGACACCAGAGCAAACACATTACGTACCAAGGACGGGGAGTCATCCTTGTCAACATGGAACCGCTTCGGCTCCTGCTCAATAATATCCAAAGGATGGCGTAGACGTTGCGTCTGATCGGATAGCTTCGTCCCATCCACTTCTAGCGGATCGATTCCCTCGAACGCCCCGGCATGGGTGTGGATGATGGACTCCGCCATCTCTGCCGCCCGCTTCGAAAATGCATAATTGACCGTATCGAACGTGTTCTTCGGGAAAGCCATCGACGGATCACCATCGCTCAGCAGTTTCGCTTCCTCTTGAACCCCCTGTCTGGTCGAACGGACAACGAAATGGCTAATGCCTTGAGACAGTGGCTGACGATAGGCATTCCAGTCGAATTTGCCACCTTTGCTTTCCAGAGTCTTTTTCCTAGTATCAAGCCAGCGGAGAAACTCAAAGAAATCCTTATTCTGTACGCCTGCTGCAGCCTTGTTCGGGTCTTGGTATGACACCATAATTCCAGACTGCCTGCGACCACCCAATCCAAGTTCCAACTCACTGATCAGATCCTTAAAGCCATTATTAATTGGCGTCGCTGTCAGCAACAGCACCTTGGCGCGGGGATTTTGCTCAATCAATTTCAGAATGGCATTGAAGCGTTCTGAACGCTCATTGCGAATGTTATGAGCCTCGTCGATAACGATCAGATCAGCAGGATATGACCGACGATACGCTTCTCCTAACTGCTGAATAGCTGGGATATCTTGTTGGGATACCAGACTATAGCAGGATTCATCCAGCTTGAAGAAGCTTTGAAGGTCCATGCGCCATTGATCCTTCAATTTTGCCGGAGGAAGGATGGCAATGTTCTTCTTGCCTTCCTTCCTGAAATGATTAATGACGGCGCCGGCAGTCACCGTCTTGCCCAAACCGACAGAATCGGCAAGAATGGCCGTCCCCATTGACTTGAGTTTATTAACAAGGATTCCAGCATTGCGCTTTTGATATGCATATAGCACATCCGCATCTTCCGTATCATTGTCATCGTCCAATGCCGGTGATAGCTCATCGGGGAATAAACGCATCAATGCCTTGATATACACGTCATACGGACCATAGGTTTTATTGCCTACGGGAGAACTGCTCAAAATCTGTTGAAAATCACCTGTCCACTCCTGTACCTCAGGCAGGTTCCACATCATATTGAACCAAGAAAGGTGACCGTATTGCTGTCCTTCGATACGCGGCTGGTAGAGAACGACGTTTTCCTTGTTCTCCAGATAGTTCAATTCCGCATTACCGCCGGTTGCGGTATCCGACAGACCCTTGCCCGTGAAATTAGATGAACCAATGATGCCGACCGCTCCTACTGAGTCATAAGCACCGAACACATATTCCTTGGCATGGATAAACGGCTTACGGCAGATACGCACCTGCATACGGCCTTCCCGAATCATCGCCGCCAGAATACGAGCGGTCTCCCGATAGCGCGCTACCTCATCTTCGGGAAGTTCCCCCAGTCCTTTAAGATCTTCGGCAATATCTGCATCAGGAAAATCCTTGTACAGATTCGTTACATTAATGCTTCGCCTAGCGAATGGCTCAGCTCCAATCAGTATTCGTACAGAGCGATAATCCTTGATGAGATCAATCAACATCGATGTGCCAATCATATCCCAGTAACCTGTGACGATTGACAGGTCTCTATATTCAGGATTGGATGCGACCTGACGAAGAATCTCTCCCAAGGACCTGCTTTTATTATCAACGAACTGAACTAGCTGCGACATCGCTTCCTCTCCTTCTCTCCACGTGCACGGCATCGAATACATCACCATGTTAATGCACTTATCTCGAGCAGGAAGAAGTGCGACGTGCCTCACGTTTTTTGAGCGCGTAATGGTTAGTGGTGCCTCATTGGAATTGAGCG
>NZ_RQSP01000070.1 GCF_009078285.1 Bifidobacterium jacchi | reverse complement strand
CCATGCCCTCTACCTCAAGCCAAAACCAAAGTGCGCAAAAAATCGGGCCTTATCACTTGGTTGGAAAATAATGACGTTTTCCAGTCTCGTCCCCATGTAATGCATAACGGAAAGCTCTAGGAGATTATTAACGACGGGAGATTATCAGGCCAAAGTTGCATTCACATTCGAATAGCTCGAACAAATAAATGAATGACCTTCTGACGCAGGACGCAAAGGACATGATGCGCATGCTCTTGATGCGTATGCATCGCGCATACGATGAACACCAAACCGGCACATTCGCGCATGCAAGCAACCAGCCCGCCGCGCGAGCTACTTCGGTCAGTCGGACACAGACAATCGTCCCTAACTGCGCGTGATTACGAAAGCCCCGCGCAGTTAGGGACGAAACAGAGCCTTGAATCGTCCCTAACTGCGCGGACACATCGTAATCACGCGCAGTTAGGGACGATTGGCCGCGTTGATCAGCCAACACTCCGGCCAGCAATCATTGACTCGCCTTACGGCGAGACCCAACACACCCTCGCTCAGCTCCCGCCTCGCTCAGGCCGTCGTTACGGACAGTCCACCGGACCGTCCGCTTAACGGCTCAGCTCAGATAATGCCTCGATCAGCCAACGGGCCTGCCCATTCACGCTCCTGCGGCTCGCGGGCGGATTGGATGGGCTCTTCGGGCCAATGCTTGGCGGGGATGGTCTTGGGCTTGAACGGGAACTTTTCGGCGCGCATCTTCTCGTAGGCGGCGATGTCGTCCTCGTGCTGCAGCGTCAGATCGATGTCATCGTAGCCGTTCATCAGACGCCAGCGGGTGTAGTCGTTCACCTCGAACGGCAGCGTCACGTCGCCACAGGTCACCGTGCGATCCTCCAGCGACACGGTCATCGAGCGACCGGGCTCCTCCTCAAGCAGCTTCCACAACAATTCGACCGACTCAGCCGGCATAATCGCCGCCAGCACGCCGTTCTTTGCCGTATTGCCGTAGAAGATGTCGGCGAAGCTCGGCGCGATCACCACACGGAAACCATAATCATGCAGCGCCCACACCGCATGCTCGCGCGACGAGCCGATGCCGAATTCGGGACCGGCCACCAGAATCTGCCCCTTGCCCGCGTATTCGGGCTTGTTGAGCACAAAGTTCGGATCGCGACGCCATGCGTAGAACAGCGCATCCTCGAAGCCGGTCTTGGTGACGCGCTTGAGGAACACGGCCGGAATGATCTGATCAGTATCGACGTTGGAACGACGCAGCGGCACGCCGACGCCGGTGATGGTAGTGAGTTTTTCCATGATTTTCCTTTCGGGGTCTCTCCCCCACCCGGCGATGCCGGGAGTCCTCTCCGCAGAGGGGACCGTTACGCAATAGTCGATGAATCAGAGGTCGGCGGGGCTGGAGATCGTACCGCGAATCGCTGTCGCCGCGGCCACGGCCGGCGATGCCAGATGCGTGCGCGAACCCTTGCCCTGACGACCTTCGAAGTTGCGGTTCGACGTCGAGATCGAGCGCTCGTTCGGCACCAGCTTGTCCGGGTTCATGCCAAGGCACATCGAGCAGCCGGCATTGCGCCATTCCGCGCCGAAGTCCTCGAACACCTTGTCAAGGCCTTCGCGCTCGGCCTCCAATCGCACGCGCGACGAGGCGGGCACCACCAGCACACGATGGATCGAATCCGCCTTGTGATGTCCCTTCATGATCGCGGCGGCCTGACGCAGGTCGTCGATGCGGCCGTTCGTGCACGAGCCGATGAACACGGTGTCCACGGCGATGTCCTTGATCGGCATGCCGGGCTTCAATCCCATGTACTTGATCGCGCGCTCAGCGGCGGAACGGGTGGTCGCATCCGCGATCTCGCTCGGCACCGGCACGTTCGCGGTGATCGGCAGACCCTGACCTGGGTTGGTGCCCCAGGTCACATAGGGCCCAAGCTTGGTGGCGTCAATGTCCACCACCTTGTCGAACACGGCGTCGTCGTCAGTGCGCAGCGTCTTCCAATACGCCACGGCCTTGTCCCACATCTCGCCTTCGGGCGCGTGCGGACGGCCCTTCAGATATTCGAACGTGGTCTCATCGGGGGCGATCATGCCGGCGCGGGCACCGGCCTCGATGGACATGTTGCACACGGTCATGCGCTCGTCCATCGTCAGGTCGCGGATCGCCTCGCCACGGTATTCGATCACGTAGCCCTGGCCGCCGCCGGTGCCGATCTTCGCGATGATGGCCAGGATGATGTCCTTGGCGGTGGCGTCTGCCGGCAGCTTTCCGTTGACGTTGATGGCCATGGTCTTGAACGGCTTCAGGCTCAAGGTCTGCGTGGCCATCACATGCTCGACCTCGGACGTGCCGATGCCGAACGCCAACGCACCGAACGCGCCATGGGTGGAGGTGTGCGAATCGCCGCACACGATGGTCATGCCCGGCTGGGTCAGACCCAGAATCGGGGCGAAGGCGTGCACGATGCCCTGATCGGCATCACCCAGCGGATGCAGACGCACGCCGAACTCCTTGCAGTTCTTCTCCAGCGTGCTCAACTGCAGGGCGCTCGTCTTGTCGGGATTCGGCCGGTCGATGTCCACGGTCGGCGTGTTGTGATCCTCGGTTGCGATGAGCTGATCGACGTGGCGCGGCTTGCGACCCGCCAGGCGCAGGCCTTCGAACGCCTGCGGGCTGGTGACCTCATGCATGAGCATGAGGTCGATGTACAGCAGGTCGGGCGCTCCGTCGCTGCCCTTGCGCACCAGATGATCGGCCCAGACCTTCTCGGCCAATGTCATTCCCATACGGGACCTCCTACATGATGTTCGCGAGATTCCATGCTCGCGTCGCTTCCGTGGTATCAGCCTATGGCGCTCTTCCCGCAGGCGCTCTCCGGGGCCGATATTTGAGATGCATCAGCAACGCCCTTCACCAAATAATCAAGACCCATTACAAAATCATCACGTTTTCGTTACCAAATTTTTACCCAATATCACGCAACCCGCTTCACATGTTTTTTGCATTTCACTATGTGAGATGGCATAATCAAGTCCCATGACCTCAACGAACGAACTTCGCGACAACGCGGCGAGCCAGACCGACGACGGCGACGCCGACGAACCACAGAACATTGACGCAGCCATGCCCGAGGACGACGGGGAAATCCACTCCGGCGTCGGCGTGCTCGACAAGACCGTCAAGATTCTCGACGCGCTCGAATCCGGTCCCGCCACGCTCGGCCAGCTGGTCGCGGCCACGTCGTTGGCCCGCCCGACCGCGCACCGCCTCGCCATCGCACTGGAACGGCATCGCTTTGTGCTGCGCGACCAGCATGGACGGTTCGTGCTCGGCTCCCGCTTCGCCGAACTGGCGGCAGCCGCAGGCGAGGACCGGCTGCTGACCGCCGCGGGCCCGATTCTTCAGACGCTGCTTGACCGCACCGGCGAATCGGCGCAGATCTACCGTCGTCAGGGCGATCAGCGCGTGTGCATCGCCGCGGTCGAGCGCGCGTCCGGTCTGCGCGATTCGATTCCGGTCGGCGCGATGCTGTCGATGGAAGCCGGCTCCGCCGCGCAGATTCTGCTCGCATGGGAGGATTCCGAACGCCTGCATCAGGGACTTCGCCACGCCAAGTTCAGCGCGGCGAAGCTTGCCGCGGTCCGCAAGCGAGGCTGGTCCGAATCGGTCAATGAACGCGAGGAGGGCGTCTGCTCGATCTCCGCGCCGATCCGCAACGCCTCCGGTCAGGTCATCGCCGCGATCTCCATCTCCGGCCCGTCCGGCCGCATGGGCAACGCCCCCGGCCGACGCTACGCGCCGCTGGTGATGGCTGCCGGCAAGTATCTGACCGACGCGCTGATCAAGGCGTCCACCAGTCGCTGATCGTACTGCACGCGGCGGCGTAGCTGCGCAATCGCTCAACTACACGACTACGTAACTGCACGACTACGCAGCTATTCACCCACAAGCGGTGCCGACCGATCCGATCATCGGCACCGCGGCAGCGGTCCTGCATAAGCCAACCGGCACAAGCCGACCAGCACAAGCCGATCAGCATCCATCGATCATCAGCCAATCGATCATCGATCATCAGCTGTCGGCCATCAGCTACCGTCGCCGGAACAGCTGCCGCAGCGTACGCCATATGCTCGGACGGCGCAGCAGATCCATCCCCTCGCTATCCGGCCGCATGTCCGCGATATCGTAGGCGTAGGCCTTGCGCGAACTCGGCTTGCCCACCAAATCACCGAATTGCAGCAGCTGCGTGCGCGGCTCATACGGATGGCGGATGTCGAATTCAAACAGACGCGCCGCCCGCTGCTCGGGAGCCGGACCATACGAGCCGAAACCGCACGTCGGCGTGGCGACCAGCATCATCCCGCCCAACGTGCCGACGAAACCGTTGCGATGATCGTGCGCGGCAACGACGCCGAAGCAATCGCCCGACTGCTGCAGCACGCCCCACTCGCCGCTGTCGTGGTCAGGACAGCTGATGCCCTCGCCCAGATAGCTGCCCGGCTGCGTTCGCGACTCGTCCAGCACATAATGCCGACCCGTGAACGTGCGATACCCCTCTATCGCACGATCCGCGGTCGCGGGCACCTGGCGGAGCAGCCCGTAGAACTGCGGAAGCGGCATATGCTGGAACACCAGCGATCGCGGCGCCGCATGCGCCTTGGCGGCCGCCCGCGACACGCCGGCTGCGCCGGCCACACTGACCGCGCTGGTCGCACTGACCGCTCCAGCCGCATCGGCGACAACATCAGACGTTCCAGCCATGCCAGCCATATCGCGAGCCGCACCGACCACTGAAGCGCCGTCGGAATTGGCATCCGCGATCGCCCCCATGACTCGACGCACAAAATCAAGGTCACGTATCGACGGCGAGCCGTATCCGCCATCGCGCGCATAGTCGCCGGAATCAAGCAGCACCAGACCCATCACCGTACGATCGTCGTCGGCATCCAGCACCGGCATCGCGAACGTGCCCGGCGAGCAGGGGTACACCGGCTGATCGGGAAGCCCGGATCGCGGTGCCGCCAACACGGGCGCGATGATACCGAGGGCGGCGGGATTCGCATCGGCGGCGGCAACGGCGGCAGCGGCGGCAACCGGCTCTGCTGCGGGCTGCGGCGGCGGATTGACGCAGCCGCCGAATTCACGATAGATCGCGTCAAGCTCGGCGTTGTCCAATCCGCACTGGAAATCATGATTACCGTAGGTCACCACCCACGGCACGCCGCGTTCGATCAGCGGCTTGACGAAACGCGCGATGCTCGCCGTCACCAATCGTCGGGTGCGCTCCAACTCGATCTCGCGGCGACGCCCGGCAAGTCGGTCCAGACGATTCTGCGCATGCTCCCAGCGACGCTTGCGGAACGTGCCCGCGTAGGCGGTGTCGTATCCGGCGATCTGATTGCCGGTGAATACGACCAGATCGGGGCGCGACGCATCCAGTGCCGCTTCGATCAGCCGAATCGTGTCCTTTGCGACGTTCGGTCCGTCCTGGATATCGGCGAGCTGGAGCACGCGGAATTTGCCGGATCGGTGGAATCGCAACCGTCCGAGACGCGACGATATGGAAAGCGGCTTGACGCTGTGCCGCGTGGTGTCGTGATCAGTGGTGCGCGCGGCGGTGTGCGAAGTCGCGCGCGCAGCAGTGTGCGAGGTCGCGGATGCTGCGGATGCTGTGGCGGATGCTGATTCGCCGGCGGCGACGGATGCAGCGGCCGTGGAGGTGTCACGAGGATCGCCGCCCGGCGCAGACGGCTGCGACTGCGTTCGGCTTCGACCGGTGCGGTGCTGTGATTCATGCGTCATGCACTCCAGCGTAGTCCATGACACTCCGTGACGGGATGTGACATGGTGCGGCGGTGGGCGCGGCGCGGCTTCTGTACACGGTACGGTAGGTGCGGCGCGGTAAGCGCGGCGCGGTAAGCGCGGCGCGGTAAGCGCGGCGCGGTAGGTGCGGCAGACTAAAGGGCTTTTGTAGACATATGACTGGGAATCATCTCGGGAAACACCTCGGACAATGCGGACAATGCGCAATTGAGGTGCAATTGAGGTGCGCAACTGGGACGCAACGCGAAAACAGTGCCCAATCACGTTCCGTCCCACAAAACATCCACAAACGTGTGGGACGCAACGCATTTCAGAGTCAATTCCGCATTCCGTCCCACGGCTTGCCCACCGCCACAGCGAACGTTCAGACAGCATTCAGGCAAAAACGTTGGAAAACAGCGGATCACGAACGCCAGAGCAAACACCGGACCCGTTCGGGACCGCACACGAGTGGGACGCAACGCAAAAACAACGGCCAATCGCATTCCGTCCCACAAAACAGTGGGACGCAACGCATTTCAGGGCCAATTCCGCATTCCGTCCCACCAGCCAGTGGGATGGAACGCAATAACCGGCAGATTCCACATTCCATCCCACAAACCAGTGGGACACAATGCATTTCAGGGCCAATTCCGCATTCCGTCCCACCAGTCAGTGGGACGCAACGCAATAATCGACGATTTCGTCGTCGCGTGACAGACCGAATTGTCACGCGACGCAGTTTTGCCCGTTTTTCGCGCCACGTGACAGACGGGTCCGGACTAGCCCTGCGCAGCCAAGTACAGAATCATTGGAATTCCGCCATTTCACAACAATGCGGCATAGCGGAAGAGCAACATGCCCCGCCACGGCTTGTCACGCGACGTGCTTTTCGGCGTTTTCGCTGCCGCGTGACAGGCACTCTCGAACGCTCTCGAACTAGTCGCGAACTTCATATCCTACGTAAGAAATACGTTGAGAATTCACTACCCCCCCCCCC
>NZ_RQSP01000069.1:2733-6842 GCF_009078285.1 Bifidobacterium jacchi | reverse complement strand
CGCGGGCCAGCTCCCCTGACAAGGGGAGCCAACAATATAATCAACGAACTTCTGACGCAGGACACTAGGAAAGGCAACCAGCGAACTTATGACGCAGAACACTACGCTCAGCCCAGATCCAGCCCCAGCAGATCGTCGATGGTCTGGCGGCGAAGCATCACATGCGCGCCATCGTGAGACACGCCGACGACAGCGGGAATCAGCGCCTGATTGTAGTTGCTGGCCATCGTGCGGCCGTAGGCACCGGTCACCGGCACGGCAAGAACGTCGCCGCGCTTGAGGTCGGCCGGAAGCCGATCCTCGTGCACGATGATATCGCCCGATTCGCAGTGCATGCCGACCACGCGCACCAGCATCGATTCGTCCGATCCGCGACGGTTGGCGAGCCGAACGGTGTAGTCGGCACCGTAGAGCGCCGGACGAATGTTGTCGCTCATGCCGCCGTCGACCGAAACGTAGACGCGCTCGCTGATCGGATTGCCGAACTTGTCGGTCGGCTGATGGCCGTGGCCGTCGTCGCTGAGCGTGACATGCTTGATCGTGCCGACCCGATACAGCGTGACTCCCGCCGGCGCGACGATCCAGCGCCCGGGCTCGAACGAGATGGCCGGAGCGGGCATGCCGAGCGCACGGTTGACGTCCGTCACGGCATCGGCGAGCCGCGCAAGCTCGACGCGCACGTCCATCGAATCCTCGCCGTCCGTATATGCCACGGAGTAGCCGCCGCCCAGATCAACCTCGGGCAGCGTGTATGCGTCGGTCGCGTAGAAGGTCTTGCGCAGCAGCATCATGCGGCGAGCGGCCTGAATGAACGCGTCCGCATCGTGGATATTCGATCCGATATGTGAATGGATGCCGA
Source organism: Bifidobacterium jacchi (assembly GCF_009078285.1). Lineage (GTDB taxonomy): Bacteria > Actinomycetota > Actinomycetes > Actinomycetales > Bifidobacteriaceae > Bifidobacterium > Bifidobacterium jacchi. The sequence continues at coordinate 5,983 of NZ_RQSP01000069.1, read as the reverse complement.
CGAGTTCGAGCACGTCCTGATGCCGGTGGATCTCCTTGAGCACAGCGAGCGCCGGCCCGTTCGCCACAGCCTCCATCGCTGCGGCGAGCGCGCGGTCGGTCGCGGACAGTTCGTCGCCGGTCAGATCGTACGGATAGCGGATGTCGTAGCGCAGCTGACGCGTCGGCTTGGCTGCCGAGCTGGGTGCATCGGCAGCGGCAGCCGCATCGGCAACCGCATTCGCAGCGGCGTCGCCGGCGGCACTGACAGCGCCGGCGACCGCTGCATCGCCGCTATCGCCGCGTTCGGCCACGCGCGCGTTGGTCGCGGCCGGCGTGGCGTCGGCGATGTCGGCAAGGATGTCGAGCACGCTTGCATCGGCGCCGGCGGGCAGCAGCGGCACGCCGAATTTCTGATCCTCGTGCGCGGTGGAGATGTATTCATGGCCGCCGGCGTGGATGCCTGAGGTGACGCGCAGCATCACGCGGGCGCGTTTGCCGAGTCGATGCGCGATCGCGGCGATGCGGGCCGGCTCGTCGGGCGAATCCACGACGATCTTGGCGAATCCCTGCCCGATTGCCAGCGCGATCTCCTCATCGGACTTGTTGTTGCCGTGCAGCACGAGCCTGCGGCCGGGCGCTCCGGCTGCGAGCGCGATGCGCATCTCCCCCATCGTGCAGGTGTCGACGTACATGCCGGCGGCAAGCACGAGCCGCACGATCTCCTTGGAAAGAAACGCCTTGCCGGCGAAGCTCACATGCGTGGTGGCGTTGTTGAACGCATTGGCGGCGGCATCCACGAAGTAGCGGGCGCGCGCGGCGACTTCGTCGGTGTCGATCACGTACAGGGGGGAGCCGAATTCGTCGAGCAGTGCGGATGCGGGGATCCCGTGGAACGTGAGCTCGCCGCTGGCCGGGGCGATTGCGGTGGCGGCCGGCCAGATCGGTGTCACGCCGGTTCCCAGAGCGCCCTCCGACGGACGCGGTTCGGCGGTGGCGTTGACCGCCGGGGAGGTCGGATTCGCCGTTTCGTTCCCGTATTCGCTCATGCTCGTTCCCCTTTTCGCTCCATACCTGGATTGGTATCGCATCGCGCTGTGTCGCGCGGTATCGCATCATGCCGTATCGCATCATGCGGTAGCGCAACCGATGCCGCGCAGTCAGCAGCCGACCAGCAGCCGATCAGCAGCCGATCAGCAGCCGGCACAGCCGCGCGACTGCGCGACTGCATCTGTTCACGATATCAGGCCGCCGCACCATCATGGGCCGACGATTCCACGCGCGCGCCGCGCTCGGCACGTAATCTGCGTGCGCGTCCGAATGTTCGTCGTCAGTCATTGTCACTCCTTTCCCACTTTGCGTTCACTGATGATTTGTGTCGACGATTGTCATCTTGCTCTGTGCCGTCCATGCTCAATCTCCTCGGACGGCAGTGGGACTGGCCTGTGAGATGCCGGGGGCGCGGGGACCGTTGCGGACGATGCCGGGAGCGGCGGTCTGCCGTGCGGCATGTCGGGCTGTGGGAAAGGCGTACCCGGTTGTGGAGAGGCAGGTGGGTAGACAGCAACCGGATGGGGGTGGACGCCCGAGATCGGGGCACGATCGGGCGCAGGGCGCGCCGCGGGCATGACGCCATGTCGCCGGGCCAGATTCGCACGCCGCCTACGGACCGTGAGCACGACGACCGTGATGACCGCCACGACCGCAAGCAGTCCGGCAACGCCGATCGTCCAAGGCAACCATACGGGAGTCGCAGCATGGTCGTCCGCAGTCATTGCGCCGTTGCTGCCACGTTCATCAGAGGGGGTTTCGCCGTCGGCCATCGCGGTCGCGGAATACCGCATGCAGTCGCTGCCGCCATCCGCTCGGCACTGCTTGACCTTGGCCCATGCCGTTTTTTGTCGCTCGTACTCCTTGAGGAATTCATTCGCCCGGCAGGGTATGACATCTCCCATCTCCGTGACTATCCCATCGGGGGTCTTTCCACAGTCCTGCGTATACCATGTCTTCGTCGTGGACGAGTCCGCCGCGGTGAGCATCTGCATCTCCAGAATAGGATTGATGTCGGGGTATTGGGACGGGTCAACGCTCAGCAGCGCCGCCACATCCACCTGACCGAAACCGCGTTTTCCGGCCGGATCCAGTGTCGCCGTGCCCTTGCCCTCCTTCGTGTTGCGCACCAGCGACTGCATGATCTGATTGCCGGTCGCGTCCGGCCACTTCTGCATCGCCAACGACAGATATCCTGACAGCACGGCAGTCGCGGTCGAGTTGCCACCCCAGCCGACAGCCAGTTCACGGCTGCTATATGCCTTCGGAGCATACACATCAGAAGCAGGAGATAGAATCGCGACATTACCGTCCACCGTGTCTGACTCCGGTTCAATGCCACCGTTCGAGGTCAGCGAATTGACCGTAATAACGCCTGGCGCATACTGAGACGTGCTCGGAACTCCCGTCATGGCTTCCGGGCCTTTTTCGGTGTCATTGGCCCGTCCGGACACCATCACCACGCCATGCCGCAACGCATCCAAATAGCCGTCATAGTCGTCAGACAGAATCGACCCGATAAATGACATATTGATGATACGCGCCTCGTCGCTTACGGCATGATCGATTGTCTTTCCCAACCGTGACCGAATGGAGGTATTCCCTGAATCGTCAGCACGACAACGTGAAAGAAACACCGCATTGGGACTTGGACTATAGCTACTGGTGTAAAACAGCACCGACGAATGTGGCGCGACTCCCTGCGCCCCGCCTGACCATCCCACCATGTGCCATTGCCTACGATCGCCGCCAGCATCGATGTCCCATGCGAATTCCACGCCTCGTACGCGCCGGTACCGACACCGACCTTCGTACCACCTCGCATATCGGTCAGACTGACGCCATCACCGTAATAGCACTCCGCCGCCTTCCCCTCATTGTTCTCGATCACCGCCGTGCGATACTCCACATGCGCGTCTTTCAATCCCGGATTATCCGACACCGGCAGCGTATCGATTATCGCCACCTTCACGCCCTTGCCGGTGATGCCGTCCTTCCATGCCTCCTGCACGCCCGGCACATAGGCAGGCCACTGCGCTGCATCCGACGCGTAAGCGACCAGCCCCGGCGACAACGACAACACGACCGCGCACACCGATGCCGATGCCATTGCGGCAAGTCGATGCAGCCGACGTGCCAGCTTGCCCTCATTGTGATCGAGTAGTGTCGCCATGTTATTCCCCCTCCGGTCCCCTCTAGAATCCGATCGATCTCAATCGGTC
>NZ_RQSP01000069.1:0-2611 GCF_009078285.1 Bifidobacterium jacchi | reverse complement strand
AGCGAATGCGTGTTGCGCCCAGTCCCATTGATTGCACTCATAGCGCTCATACGGACAATGATCGTCCATTGACCGTTGCCTTGTTCAATTGCATCAGAGCATCGGCACCGACTACTCTCATGCTGCTATCAGCATACTATCGTGAGGTTCAAAACACGCAGATGTAGATCAACACTACCCCTCAGTCAGCTTTGCTGACAGCTCCCCTGACAAGGGGAGCCGGAGCATGCACTGGCCAATACCGGCAACGAACAGCAAACGGGTGCAGCAGCGCTCAGCCGTCACAGCGCGGCGAGGATGGTGGCGGCGGTGCCGTAGGAGTTCTGGGCGCCTTCGCCGGTGGCGGCATAGGCGGCGACGAGCGCGGCGGCACGAGCGGCATCGGCAAGCGAGAGCTCTGCGGCAAGGCCGGCGAGCACACCGCCCATGAACGCATCACCACAGCCAGTGGTGTCCACGGCCTTCACCGGCACGACCGGCACCGGCGTGATGCCGTCGCGGTCCAGCACCACCGAACCGTCCCCGCCGAGCGTGACGATAGCGCGGGCGAAGCCGGCATCATGCAGACGACGCGCAATCGGCTGCCAGGCAGCCACATCCCCGGCATCCGGCACCACGACGGCAGCGGCATCGGATTCGCTATCCGCCGCGGCATCGCCGGCAGCATCCACCGCATCCGCGGCATCCCCGGCATCCGCAGCCTCAGTGCCCGCCGCATCCGCGGATTCGCCAGCATTCAGCAGATCAGCCAACTCATGCTCGTTGACGAGCAGCACGTCCACGTTCTCCACCAATTCCGTCGGCAGCGCGCGGAACGGCGAATCGTTGAGCAGCACCGTCGCACCGGCCTGGTGCATGGCCTGCGAGAACGCGATCACCGCATCCATCGGGCTTTCCAGGCACAATCCGGCCACCAGCGGCTTGCCGGCGTTCCTCTGCGCATCACCGCGAGCATCGCCTACCAGCGCGCTCACCGCACGCCGCGCGTAGGCGGCATCCACATGCGCGTTCGCACCGGCCGAATACGCGATCGTGTTCTCGCCATGCGCGTCCACGGTGATGACGGTCGAGCCGCTCGGGCCGGGCACGCGCATCAGCCCGGACGTGTCCACACCGGCGTCGGCGAGACGCCCCGCCAGCATCTCGGCATTGTCGTCGTCGCCAAGCGCGCCGAACAGGTGCACGTTTGCGCCGATGCGCGCCGCGGCGGCCGACTGGTTGCCCGACTTGCCGCCCGGCAGAATCACCATCGGTCCGGCCGGCACCGTTTCGCCCGGCTGCGGAAGCCGCTCGACGCGCACGGTGTAGTCGGCGTTCATCGACCCGAGAATCGCCACGCGGCCGCGCTCGCCGCGATTCGCCTCATCCGCGATCGCGCTCAGCAACGCGCGCGCATCCGCCTGCTGTGCTGCTGCCATCGTCATCATATGCCTCCTTGGAAAGCGCCCGATCGGGTTGTGCGACCACATGCACTGCCGCACGTGCTGCCGCATGCACTGCAGCATGCACTCCCTGCCGGGCGCGACTCAACATATCCCAATGCCACCATAGCAACGCGCGCGACAGCTGCGCGGCGGGCACCACCCAGCCGCCGTCCGTCGGCACCATCCGCAGCATCCATCCGCAGCATCCATCCACATGATGTAGGGATCACCGAAATACCAAAAGCGCAAAAACGGCGGAATTCCGCCATTTATTAATGACTACACCATGTGACGATCCCTACACCATGCGAAAGTGGCAGTGCTGCGAGCCAGCTCGTCCTGCAATTATGGACGCGCCCCATATGCCCAATCGCATACCCGCTCAAGCTCACTCACATACCCACGCAAACCCATCATGTAGGGAAAATCCCATCATGTAGGGAAAACCCCATGATGTAGGGACGGCAACCATGAGCATTGCGCAAAAACGTTGGAATTCCGCCATTCCTTATCCCTACACCGTGGGAGCATCACTACACCATGCGCAATTCACTACACCGTGGGCGGTTGCCTACTTGTGGTAGGGCTCATGCGCGTTGATCTTGAACGCGCGGTAGATCTGTTCGAGCAGAATCACCCGCATCAGCTGGTGCGGAAACGTCATTTTCGAAAAGCTCAGCTTGTAGTCGGCGCGGCGCTCAATCGCGTCGTCCAGCCCGATCGACCCGCCGATGACCATCTGGATGTGGCTCACGCCGCGCAATCCCAGCTGGTTGATTTCAGCCGCCAGTCCTTCGCTCGACAGCATCCGCCCGTCGATGGCGAGCGCGATCACATACGCGCCGTCGCGCAGATGCCGGGCGATCCGCTCACCCTCCTTCGCCTTGATCTGCCGCTCAACGCCTTCGCTCGCATGCTCCGGCGTCTTTTCGTCGGCCACTTCGATGATGTCAAGTTTGCAGTAGCGGCCGAGTCGTTTGCTGTATTCGGCGATGGCGTCGCGCAGGTACGTTTCCTTGACCTTGCCGACGGCGATGATATCGATTTGCATGATGTATTATGGTTGATTATTGCGGGGTAGTGCCCGGATTCTTGCGCACTTTGGTCTTCGCCCGGCTCTGTGACGATGATCAGTCCGCTGCTGGTATGGTCTCACCGAGCCGGGACATGTCGAGGTAGCGGCGCGT
>NZ_RQSP01000068.1 GCF_009078285.1 Bifidobacterium jacchi | reverse complement strand
CAGTGTGGTCGCCGAGGGCCTGCTTGGTTTTGCGATGCGCCTCGCCGCTTTGGGACGAATGCGCCTCGTCGATGATGACGGCGAACGTACGGCCGGAGGTATCGGTCTGATTGTAGATGTACGGGAACTTCTGGATGGTGGAGATGATGATGCGGGAACCGGCATTGACGGCGTCGCGAAGCCCTGCAGAATCCTTGGCGATGGCGACCATGCCCCGAGGGTGCGGCATGTTCATGATGGTGCCCTGCAGCTGTTCGTCAAGTACCACACGGTCCACCAGCACGATCACCGAATTGAAGAACGAACTGCCGTCACTCTGCGTCAGGGATGCGAGATGATAGGCGAGCCAGCCAATCGAATACGACTTGCCGGAACCGGCCGAATGCTGGATGAGATAGTTATGCCCCGGCCCCTGCTCCTGTGTGGCCTTGATCAGTCTGCGAACCGCGCGCAGCTGATGGTAGCGGGGGAAGATCATCGCCTTCATTGCGGAACGCACCTTACGTGTGATCTTCTTGCCGTTCTTGTCTTTCTCGTGGTAGGTGATCTGCACGAACCGTTCGACGATGTCCAGCAGAGAATCCGGCGTGAGTACTTCCTCCCACAGGTAGGATGTGCCGAACTTGCCCGGTTCCGCTGGGGGATTGCCGCCGCCGGCCTTGCCGTTGCCCCGGTTGGAGGGCACGAACTTGGTTTCCTTGCCGTTGAGCCATGTGGTCATGAACACGTCGTCCGCATCGACTGCGAAGTGCACGAGCGACCTAAGATCGGGCTGGAAGATCTGCTCCTTCGGGTTGCGGTCGGTCATGTACTGTTTGATGGCGTTGCAGAACGTCTGTCCGGTCTGATGGTTCTTCAATTCGATGGTGACCAGCGGGAACCCGTTGACGAGCAGCACCACGTCGATGCGGTTGTTCAGATCGTCCTTCATCGTGCCGTAATGGAACTCTTCGGTGACTTGGAAGCGGTTCGCGTGATAATGCTCCACTGCGGTCTGGTTCAGATCGTTCTTCGGCTTGAAGTAGAGGAGCTTGAACTTGGCTCCCGGAGCCATCTCGATCTGATTGCGCAGCGCCCAGAGCAGGCCCTTGTCCGCGATGACCTGCTCGATGCGTTTGATGACCTGTTCGCCCCAACGCCCGCCGTACTGCCGTTCGACCTTGTCGACCTCCTTCGGCTGGGTGTCGGCGAGGAACTCCAGAAGGGTCGGCTCGTCGATAGCCGTCTCGCGATTGAAGTTCTGGTCCATCTGCGACTGCGGCACATAGGTGTAGCCTTGCTGCTCGAATCCGTCGATGACGTGGTTCTGGAACGTGCGCTCGCCCATGCTGCGGGTCGGTTTGACAGCCATGATTAGTCTTCTTTCACTCCGGGTACTTTGACTTTGCCGGTCACGCACTCACTGATGAGCGATGACCTATATTCCTTCAACCGGACAATTAGGGATTGCTTCTGGGCGATGAGGGAATCAAGCTCGTTCAGCTTGTGTTGCAGACAGTCGACGATTTCATGCTGTTCCTCAATCGGTGGTACAGGAATGCGCAAACCATGAATCAGAGGGAGTCCTATGGTCGGTATGGTCGATCCCATGCTAAGTCGATTGAGTTCTTGTTGCATGCTCTCGAATGTGTAGTAGAGATATTCGTTATATAACTTCGGTCCACAGATATAAGCCATAAAGTGCTGTGAGACGGCTAGTTCTGTAGCGGCAATGGCAGTGAGGCCGATAGAAGCATCACGAGATAGCAGAACCGTGCCCGGCGGCAGTAATTCTGCTGATGAGTGATTGATTCCCTCCATATTTGTCATCGTGTTACTTTCGCTGACATAATGATGCTTTCTTAAAGCTGGAGAGTCGGCAAGAGAAATCCAGACGATATCTCCATTTTGCCAGTATTCTTCCTTCTTTTTGTCGGGGGTATGACCGCTTTTTCTTGTGGCAAGATTGATGATTTTGGTGACAGTCCACTGCAGAGGAATGTCACCAATCCAGTTGATGCCGGAGTCCTTCATGGGCGCGTCGTGGTCAAGGCCTTTGGTGACGGCTTCGGAGATGACGGACTGACGGTACTCGTTCAACAGCTCAATCGACCGTTCGATATCCGCCATCGCCGCATCAATCGCCGCCGTCTTCTCATCCAGATAATTGGCGATGGCCTGCTGTTCTATTGCACTTGGATAAGGCAACGGAATAGTTTTGAAGTCCTGATATCGGATAGTTTTTCCTTGGCGAATACCGGATGTATTCGCATCAAGCATGGCGATATATTGCTTGCTTTTTAATAGGTACTTAAAGAATGCAATGCATTCGGTTTTTCTTGATCTAATGACCGTATATGCGGGAGTGATTTTCCCCTCATAACGTTCGTTGAACTCAATTCCACCTTGGAAGGATCTCAGACTAATGATTCCGTCGTTGACGCGAACTTTCTTGAATGAAGAAAGATCAGCGTCTTCGGCGTTTTGCACGACGGATTCCAGCATTCGCTTGGGAATAACGCCATCATTCTGTGTGGAAGATAGCACCTCGTCTGAGGAAATTCCTCTTTCTTTGGAATCGAGGAAAATGGCTCCGCTCATAATGGTCTTCCACCCTTCCGGAATCTCACCAATCCAATCGACGCCGGAATCCTTGTATTTACTGTATGTGAGCATGGTCATGATTCCTTGTTCTCCAGCAGCGCTCGCAAATCGTCAGAGGCTTCTGACGATTTATTCTCGGTCATGTCCATCACAACCCCACCTTCGCGAGACTGTCGGCGATGGATGCCTCCAGCGAGCGGATGTCATCGAGAATCGCCGCAGACGGGCGCAGCGGCGTGTACTCGTAGAAGTAGCGGGTGAACGGAATCTCGTAGCCCACCTTGTCCTTCTTCCGGTCCATCCACGCGTCGGGTGCGTACGGTTTCACCTCGCGTTCGAAATACTCGTCGATATCCTGCTTCAACGGAATGTTCTCGGTGTCGCGCAGCGAGGAATCCGGCTTCGGATTGCCTTTGCGGTCGGTCACGATATCGCCATGCTCGTCTCGCAGCGGACGCTCCACGGTCACGGTCGTGTATCCGAAGTCATCCACGTCGAAGGTCTTCGAGGTCTTCGTCTCCTCGAACGCGTTGTACTCCTGCACGATGGCGCGAATCTGCTCGCCGCTCAGCTCGTTGCGCTTCGAGCCCAAGGACTTGCGCATTTTAGTGAACACGCCGTTCGCGTTGATGAGCTGCACTTTGCGTCGCCGTTCCGTGGGCTTGTTGTTGTTCATCACCCAGATGTATGTGGCGATGCCCGTGTTATAGAAGAAATCGTTCGGCATCGCCACTATCGCTTCCACCAGGTCAAGATCATGCAGCAGCCATTTGCGGATGTCGCTTTCGCCGGAGCCGGCAGCGCCGGTAAACAGGGGAGAACCGTTCATGAACACGGCGATACGTCCGCCTCCATCTTTCACGGGGCGCATCTTCGAGACCATATGCTCGATGAACAGCAGCTGTCCGTCGCTCACACGAGGCAATCCGGCGCCGAACCGGCCCTTGAATCCCTCGTTCTTATATTCGGCCTCCACTATGCTTTTCGACTTCTTCCAATCCACGCCATATGGCGGATTCGAAACCTGATAGCCGAATTGCACATCAGGAAATGCGGGTTCGGTCAGCGTGTTGCCGAATGCGATATTCCTTGCATCACCGCCGCGCAGCAGCATGTCCGCTTTGCAAGTGGCGAACGTGGCCGCGTTCAGCTCCTGCCCATAGCAGAACACATCGGCGTTCGGGTAGTACTCGTTCACCCGGTCCTTGAAAATCGACAACGCGCCGCCCGTACCGGCACATGGGTCGTACACGTTCACTACCTTGCCGTCTTGGGACAAGTCGGCCGAAGCCCCCGAGATTAGCAGATCCACCGCCAGCTCCACGCCGTCGCGCGGACTGAAATGCTCGCCGGCCGTCTCGTTCGACATCTCGGAGAAGCGACGCAACAGGTTCTCATAGATGTTGCCCATCTCGACATCGCTCACTGTTTCCGGGCCAAGATCGACCGTGCAGAACTTGTCGACAATCTGAAATAGCAGATTGTTTGCCTGCAGAGAGTCGATTCGAGCGTAGAAATCGAATTTCTCGAACACGTCCAGCGCATCCGACGAGAAACCGCGCACATAGTCGCTCAGATTCTCCGCGATATTGCCTGGATCGGCGCGCAGCTTGTCCATCGTGTACTTGCTCGTGTTATAGAACGAGAAACCGGAAGTCTGCGTCAGCTTAATCTTGGCGAGATCATCCACCATGCCGGAGGTCATTTCCTTCGCCGCCAGCACCTGCTCCTTCGTGCCGGCCAGCACGCAATCAAGACGTCGCAGCACCGTGAACGGCAGGATGATATCGCCATACTCATGCTGTTTGTAGTCGCCGCGCAGCAGATCGGCCACAGCCCAGATAAACGAGACAATCGACTGATGGTTCATGAGTGTTCTTCCTTCGTCATTGATTCTTCCACATTACCAATCGCGGCACCGTATCGTGCGGCGTCCGCAACCATGCCGAGCAGTCGGCCAAGGGCTTCGGTCTGCATCTTGAATGCCAGGTGCGCTCTCGTAAGCGCCGCAATCCGATGCTGCTGTTCCAAGGGCAGCGCTGGCACCTCAAGGCGGGCGGGGCGCACATGGCGAATCGCGGAACCTTGCAGGAACACGGTGTTCCAGTTGCCCTCAAGCATCAGCGCCACATATTCGGAATCCCACTGCTGTTTGTCCACGCGAACGATGTTGACTCTACGATCCACTCGATGACCTCCGGTCGCGTCCACCATGGAACGAATCTCTCCGATTGCGGTCAGGAGGATATCGCCCGGTTCGGTGATGCGGTCATTGCTTTTTTCGTCTTGTGGGGTCGCAGCTTGCGGATCCGTGGATGGCAGGATGCCTTCGCGTACATGACGCAGGGTTATGATGCCATCGTCCGCTCCCTTCTCTCCCTGTACAATTGCGGAGCCGGCGCGTATCGTGGCGATATCGCCAAGCTGAAGCACGTTGGTGTCGCGGTAGTCCATTGGCTGGGAGGTGAATTCCTTGATGGCTTGCCCCGCTTCGAGAGCCTTTTCCGCAGATGATTCGATATCGTCGAGAGTCTTCTGATACATGCGGGCGATCTCCTTGGGATCGCGTTGCGCGTGGAGCAGCCAATCGGATGGCAGCAGCGAGACCTGCTCCATACCTAGGATGTCAATGGAACGCACTGTGCGCGTGACGATATGGAGATCCCGAAGCGCATTGGCTGCGAACGGGGTCGCCGCATGGGAGCGAGCGTTGCGGGCGAACCATTGCAGAGGAGCGCGCATCCATGAAGGAATCTCTCCTTCGCTTTCGTATATGCTGCTTCCATCGCCGACGCTGATCATAGTCACGGTGTCGCGGTTTTTGTCTGGTGCGGACAACACCCAGAGATAGGTGGGGATGCCCGTATCGATGTACAGGTGCGCAGGCAAGGCGATGATGGCCTCCACGCAGCCGGCTGCGATAAGGGCGCGTCTGATGGCGGATTCGCCGGGGCTGCATAACGGCTTGGCGGAAGTCACTACGAACGCGCGGCCGTTCTGGGCCAGATGGGCCAGCGCGTCCTCGACCCACATCATTGACGAATCAAATCTTGAAGGCAGCCCGTAGCGCCATCGAGCGTCCGCGTTGTCCGGATTGAAGCGCAAACCGAAAGGCGGTTCCAACATCACGACATCCGAGCGGACGAACGGGTATGGGTCTGTGGCGAGCGAATCGCCGACAACGATTTCGGCGGTGGCGTTGCAGATGTCGGCTAGTATGAATCGGCGGGCTGCGATCACGGCGCCTTCGGCGTCATTATCCGCGCAATGGAACGTGACTGCCGGGGTGCTGCGGCTGTGGTGGCTTTCGGCGGAGAATTCGTGGAAGCGCAGGCAATCCTCGAGGATTCCGCATGCAGAATCGTAAACGGATACATTCTCCTTGCCGCCGGGTATATGGGCGTCCAAGTGTGAGACGGCCATCTTTGCCAATAGGGCAGAAGCGGGCGAGTTCGGACGTCCGAGCGCGCCGTTCATGCGGCCTTGACGAATGATGCTCGTCTCCAGAATCAATGAGCACAGCCTGTCCGTCGTCTCCTTGCCCTTGGCCACGAGGGTGTCGACAAATGTCAGCAGTTCGGCCAATTTCGTCGATTCCAGTAGCTTCAGTTCCTTGGGTTCGGCCAAGGCGAGTGCGAGAGTGCTGTTTTTGCCGTTGTCTTCTTGGATTTTGGCGCTATGCTCGATCAATGAATGTGTGAGATTCCTGCACCGGGTGAGGATTTCATCTGCGGACGCAGTGCCGGTGGCGTTGAGCAGCGTACCCCAGTCGCTTTTTGCGGCGGTGGAATTCTGCGCTGTGGATGCCAGGCAAGCAGCCCACAGTAGTATGGAGGCCATGGTTACCGGATCGGACTTGCCTCGCCATTGGTCGAAAAACGACCATGCGGCCTGCTCTAGACGAGTGTCTTTGAAAGCGATGCCATTGGCCTTTAGCCATGTCGCCACTTCGTCGTAGTCGAAGAGCGGACGTCCGTCCCTGGATTCTACGGGCTGTGGGAAATGCTTGTTGTCGCGGCTTCGCCAATTCGATACCGCCGAAGGACGCACCTGAGCCATGCGGGCGATGTCCGCGGAGGTCAGCAAGTTGTCGGTCTCGAACGGCGTCTGCGTGGATGCTGCGTGTTCGTTTGCTGGCATTGTTCCACCTTCACAATCAATTGAATTGTGTACCATGTTCACAATTGAGTTTATGACAATCACAAGAGAGACACGCCGTAAATATGTGAATATGATTCACGAAAGATATGTCTTGTGGGTGCTGGTACTTGCGACAAGTTGGCAAAAGCAAGTGATTTCAAGTATGTATGACCTTCAGATAGCTACTGTCCCGTTATGGGGTCTCTGCAGTGCGTAATGCTTGGATTGGAATCCCTGTCTTGTCGGCGATAATCACGGTGAAGATCGAGACGTCCGCCATGATGCCCGCCATGATGCCCCTGAAAAAAGGCGGTATCTTGCAGTTGTGTGTACCGGTGGCTGGAGATCACGGGAATATGGGCGGTTCCCGCCATGCCATTGGCGTTGCATAATGGCGGAATTTCAACGATTGTAGGTTTGTTGCTTGGAGGTCTTATCGCCGTGTGCATGTCCGGTGGTACACACAACTGCAAGATATGCCTCAGAGAAAGCCCCAAGGCAGGCGCTTTGAGCTGGAATGAGTCTGACCGTTTTGCGGTCATATTGGTATTCGTGGATTCATCA
>NZ_RQSP01000067.1 GCF_009078285.1 Bifidobacterium jacchi | reverse complement strand
AGACCTGGCACGGCGATGGTACTGCATTCGAGAGAATGTGGGAGAGTAGCACACCGCCGCAACACACTTACCAAGGGGTGTTCCCAACAAGGGAACACCCCTTTTTTGCATTCCCCGACCAATCGCCATCCCCACCTCCCAGCCTAAACCGAACGAACACCGCCGCCTTATGCGACACCCAATTGATCACCCGTTCCACCGATTGCGCATCCACTGATCGATTATCTGTGATGATGACGCGCTTCCACATACATCATTCCATCGATCGATGCCTAGTAGCACCGCTGGCTGCTACAATGACACATGGCTTTCAGCGTATGGCGGGCGTTCATCGGCCTAGGTGCATTCAGCTCGGTTCCCGTCCATTAACTGCAACGACCACCGGCATGCACAGAAGAGGAATCGGAGAGGAAACCCGTGGCGTATATTGCATATTTCAGCCGTCCGTTCATGATGGCGATCGCACTGTGGCCGTTCCTGTCCGCGGCGCTTACAGTGCCCGTGCTCGCGCTACTGTACCACCGTTACAATCGCATTCGTTTCTCGCAGACGCTCGTCGCATATGGCACGGTACTGTATGCCATTGGACTGCTCTGCTTTACGCTGTATCCGATGCCGGAAGACGCGGTCGCCTACTGCGCCGCACATCATCTCACCCCGCAGCTTAACCCGTTGCAGTTCGTCGGCGATATCCGCACCGACGGTCTGTCTGCGATCATGCAGCTTGCGCTGAACGTCATATTCTTTTTGCCGCTCGGTTTCATTATCGGGCGTGTGTTCCGCTGGCCGATTGCTGCGGCGCTTCCGGTAGCCTTCGCGACGAGTCTGTTGGTCGAGACGCTGCAGTTGACCGGATTCTTGGGACTCTACCCGTGCTCGTACCGACTGTTTGACGTGGATGATCTGATCACGAATACGCTGGGCGCGCTGCTCGGCTACGGTGCGGCCAAACTCTTCGACCGCATCGTGCCACCGCGCACGTACAGCCTGACAACGGTGACACGTCCGGGATTCCTGCGCCGCTGCATCACGTATGTAATCGATCTGACCGCCGTCACGGTCGTCGCGATGCCGACAGCCATGCTGATCACGATCGCCTACGACTCGACCGTGGTGCGCGACATGGCCACATGGCAGGCGATTCCTGCCATCGGTCACATGTTCGGCCATGATGTCACGATCAACGATCTGACGATGCTGATCTCGCTGCTTGTCTTCGAGCTGGTAGTGCCATTGCTGCATGGCGGGCGTACGCTGGGCGGTGGCTTCACGCACATGACGTGCGAGACACGGACGCGTTCCGGTTGGCGACGTGCGCTGTTCTACGCAGCACGGACGGCGGTGTTCGTGATTGTTGTGTTCGCACGACTGATTCCGCTGGCCTGCATATTCACGTTCGCGCTGCTCATCTTCTACGTGGTGAAGAAGCAGATGCCGTACGATCTGCTGCCTGCGGACAATGAGCCGGTCGTAGCGGATGCGCCGATTCGCCCATAATCAAGCATCGGCAATCAAACATCAGCGACCAGCCTTCGGTGCGTGGCATACGGTACATGAGTCGACGACGTCACCAAGGACGCCAGCGGAATCAGAGTCATCGCCACGCGACAAACCGCCTTCTTTTCCGAGCCATCTCGTAATATGGGGATGATGATGTCAGTGCCGATCACCATCGGCAGGCAGCGCAGCCAATGTTGGATGCACGGCCCGGGCGTCAAGGAAATGAAGAAAGGAACATGCAATGCAGCATGCAATCAAACGGTTGCTAGGGGGAGCGGTCGCAGCGGCTCTGGCTGTCGCCTCATTCCCTGTTGCAGCGTTTGCGCAGGAGGGAAGTCCTTCATCCGGCGCAGGAGCCGCACAGGTGACGAACAGCGGCAACACCGTCACCATCGGCAACGACCAGCTGTCGAGAACGTTCTCGACAGCTGACAACAAGCTGAAGACCACTCAGATCGACAACAAGCGCGCCAACACCCGATACACGCCGCAGGCCGGCAGCGAGGAGTTCATCGTCAAAATGACGAAGAACACCGGTGAGACCAAGCCGCCGACTGGCATTGACCGTACCGGATGGACGGCGACAGCGTCCAGCGCGGAGACCGCCGCGGAAAACTCGGGTGCCGAAAAAGCCATCGACGGCGATGCCGGCACCATGTGGCATACCCAGTATCAGGGAAGCTCGCCAACCTACGCCAACGGCCACTGGATCCAGTTCAACCTCGGCAAGGAAACCACGTTCCAGGCGTTCTCCTACACGCCGCGCCAATCCGGCACCAATGGCAACGTCAAGACTTACAAGCTGCTGTATTCCAACGAGGCGACTGCGCCGACCGAGGACAGCAAGTGGCAGGTCGCAAAGGACGGCAGCACCGATGCCACCGCCCTTGTCTACAACGGCACCAATCCGATCTATGTGAATCTTGATCAGCCGGTCACCGCCCGCTTCGTCAAGTTCGTGGCACTCTCGGCCAACAACGGACAGCAATTCGCGGGATGCGCCGAATTCAACCTGTATGGGCAGAAGTACGTGGCTCCCAGCGCGTCGCAGGATTACGACTTCACGACCAGCGACCTGACGCTCGCCGGCCAGCCGCAGGTCAAGGACACCAAGGCCACCATCAACAAGGTAGAGAAGACCGGCAAGGAAGTCGTCTTCACGTTCCAGCCGTATCAGTTCCGTGGCGTGGACTTCACGATCAAGCAGCACGTCGTCCTGTACAACGGCGACCACTACATGCGCAAGTTCCTGGAGATCTCCGTGCCCGCCGCGCAGAAGGACGATGCGGTCATCGACTACATCGATCTCGAATCGCTCAAGATCGGCGCCAACGACACCAAGTGGACGATTCCGACCGATGCCGGCGGCGTCGTGCAGATGAGCGCCTTCCATGCGAATCTCGGCCAGCCGATCTACCTTGACGGCATGTTCCTCGGCAGCGAGTTCCCGGAAACCGACACGCAGATCGTCGACAACACCGGCTACATGCGCTACTACACCGGCAAGTCGTTCGACCGGCTTGTCAAGGACAGCCAGGCCGGCACCTCCGCCGACGGCACAACGGTGACCTACAACACCTGGCAGACCGTGGTCGGCGCGGCCCGCAGCACCGACAATTCGGTCATCCAGTCCGACTTCTACAGCTACATCGACGACATCGCCACGCCGACCGAGTTCCGCGCTCAGTACAACTCGTGGTTCGACAACATGATGTTCATCGATGATGAGAACATTCTCGAATCGTTCAAGGAAGTCGACAAGCAGCTCGTCAACGCCGGCGCCGCGCCGCTCGGCTCCTACGTCGTGGACGACGGTTGGAACAACTACAACCAGACCGTGCCCACCGACGCCACGAAGATCCGCCGCTCCGGCAAGACCGTCAACACCGACGGATTCTGGACGTTCAACGAGAAGTTCCCCGAGGGACTCACCCCGTCCAGCGCTCTCGTGCAGAAGCTCGGCAGCGACTTCGGCGCATGGGTCGGCCCGCGTGGCGGCTACAACTACTACGGTGAACTCGCCAACATCCTCGCAGCCAGCGGCAAGGGCTCCAAGGCTGGCGGCTCCATCGACGTTGCCGATCGCGAGTATGTGAAGAACTTCGCCGAAATGTCGATGAAGTGGCAGGACGACTACCATCTCAACTACTGGAAGTGGGACGGTTTCGCCGATCAGGCCCAGTTCAACCAGTTCGGCGCGACCGACGGTGTGCCCGGCTATGCGAATCGCCACATGACCGGCGGCTATGAGCACATGTATCACGTGACCGATATGTGGGAGGCGTGGATCGACCTGTTCGAGCAGGTGCGCGCCAACGCCGACAAGAACGGCATCAAGAATCTGTGGATTTCGCTGACCTGCTACACGAACCCGAGCCCGTGGTTCCTGCAGTGGGCGAACTCGGTGTGGCTGCAGTGCATCCACGACCAGTCCGATGCCGGCGACGGCACCAAGATGGACAAGCAGATGAACTATCGCGACGCCGCATACTACGATTTCATCAACAACCACCAGTTCCAGTTCCCGCTCGCCAACATCTACAACCACGACCCGGTCTACGGCGTCGAGGGCACCGGCATGAACATCAACACGGCCACCGACGAGCAGTTCGCGAACTACCTGTACACGCAGGCCAGCCGCGGCACCGCGTTCTGGGAGCTGTACTTCTCCGCCAGCATCATGACGCCCGGCAAGTGGCAGGTCACCTCCGAGTTCCTCAAGTGGGCCGAGGAGAACAACCATCTGCTGCGCAACGCCAAGATGTTCGGCGGCTCGCCCAACACCAACATCAAGCTCGGATCGACCTCCGGTGGCGGCACCGCCAACACCTACGGCTACTCCGGTTTCGATGGCGAGGACGGCCTGATCATGATCCGCAACCCGAAGTCCACCGCCGACAACGTGACGTTCAAGTTCGACGCGACCAACGGCGTGCAGATCAACTCCGGCGACTACACGTACACGCTGGAGCATGTGTACAACCCGACCGACACCGCCACTGCCAAGGACAAGCCGAGCGACGCGAAGCTCGCATCCGGCACCGGCACGTTCACCTACGGTCAGGAGTACACCTTCAACCTGCAGCCGCAGGAATCCATCACGCTGCGCGTGACCAAGAAGAAGGACGCCACCGCGCCGAAGATCGCCTCGCTCGCCAGCGACGGCGACAAGACGCTCACCGTCAAGTTCGACGAGTTCGTCAAGCTGACCGCCGACAGCGGCCTGAGCGTCGACGGCGCGGAAGTGGCCAAGGTCACTCCGTCCGCTGATCGCGTGACCTTCGCGATCACCCTCAAGGAGGCTCCGAAGAACCTCGCCAAGCTCACCGTCAACGCCACCTCCGCACTGAAGGATCTGGCGGGCAACGGTGCCAGCGACAGCAAGTCCGTCACCTACCGCAAGGGCAACAAGGTGGCGAGCCTGACTGAGGCCGACTATGCCGGCAAGACGAAGAACCTCGGCACCAGCGGTCGCTCGCTGAACAACGCGAACGGCTTCACCGTGATCGCCGACGTGACCACCACCTCCGCCAACGCAGTGCTCGCCGCGCAGCCGAAAGGCTACACGGTCGGCATCGACGCGAACGGCCACGCCTACGTGACGCTCAACGGCGCCACCGCAACCAGTGATGTCGTCGTCAACGACGGCGCGAAGCACAGCATCGCCGCCGTCAAGGAGAACAACGGCATGCTCAAGGTGTACGTGGACGGCAACCTCGCCGGCTCCTCGTACAAGGCCGAGAACATGACATACGCGATTCCGGCAGGCAAGGCGACGGTCGGCTCGGCCGAGTTCGCCGGCAAGCTCGCCGTTGCCGTCTACGACAAGGCCACCGGCTACGACACGCTCAAGAGCGACAACACCGCTCCGGGCGTGGAGAACGCCGCACTCAAGAAGACGGTGACGATGGGCTGGGCCAAGGACGGTTCGGCAATCGCCGACAAGTCCGATCGCCCCGGCAGCATGGCCGTCGACGGCACGATCGACACCAACAACTACGCCGAATTCGGTCAGGACAACAAGGCTGATGGCTCGTACCTGCAGGTCGATCTCGGCAAAGAGTACACCATCGAGAACAACGACGGCGGCGAATCCGACGCGGTGAAGCTGTACCGCTACTGGAACGACGGCCGTACCTACAAGGGTTCCGTGGTCGTGCTCTCCGAGGACGCCACGTTCGACAAGAACGATACGATCGTCTACAACTCCGATGCCGCCGACGTGTTCGGCTTCGGCAAGGGCACCGACGCGACCTACGCGGAAACGTCCGCGGGCAAGGGCTTCTCCGTGCCCGCCGGCACCAAGGCCCGCTACGTGCGCGTCTACATGCAGGGCACGTCCACAGGCGGAACCACGAACCACATCGTGGAGCTGCAGGTGTTCGGCAAGGCCGAGGCTGAGGCGCCGGGCGTCGATCCGGTCGAGAAGGGCGAACTTGAGTCTCGCCTGGACGCGCTGCGCAATGTTGATACTGCCGGTGCGACCGCCTCCAGCAAGAAGGCGTTCGATGCGGCCGTTGAGGCTGCCAAGAGCGTATTCGACAACGACGAGGCCACGCAGGAGCAGGTCAATGATGCAGTCAACAGCCTCGAGGGGCTGGAAGACACGCTCGTCGCCCGCGCCGACACGAAGGACGCGACCGAGCTGCTTGACAAGGTCAAGGACCTGAAGGAAGCGGACTACACGCCTGAAACGTGGAAGCCGTTCGCCGATGCCAAGACCGCTCTGGAGAA
This sequence comes from Bifidobacterium jacchi, assembly GCF_009078285.1. Classification (GTDB taxonomy): domain Bacteria; phylum Actinomycetota; class Actinomycetes; order Actinomycetales; family Bifidobacteriaceae; genus Bifidobacterium; species Bifidobacterium jacchi. Next base: position 1,421 of record NZ_RQSP01000067.1, on the reverse strand, counting down.
CGCCCTGAAGAACGCCGCCGATCTGACGCAGGACCAGCTCGACCCGCTGGTCGCGGCGCTGCGCGACAAGCGGGTCGAGCTCGAGAAGGCTCAGGACAATGGTGGCCAGACGCCGGTTGCGCCGAATACCGACGCTGCCAAGAAGGCGCTCGCCAACGCCAACACCAAGGTGGAGAAGGACTACACGGCTGAAACGTGGGCTCTGTTCGCCGCCGCGCGCAAGGCGCTCGCCGATGCGCTGGCCAACCCGCAGGGACTGACGCAGGAGAAGCTCGACTCGCTCGTCTCCGAACTGCAGGCCCGCCAGAATGCGCTGAAGAAAGCCACGACCACCACGCCTGGCGGCAACGGTGGCGACAATGGCAACGGCGGCCCCGGTAACGGTGGCGACAATGGTTCCGGTAACGATGGCCCCGGCAACGGTGGCGATCAGGGCGACAAGGGTGAGAAGGGCGATCAGCCCATCAACAAGAAGCCCGGTCTGCCGAACACCGGTGCCAGCATCGCTGCGGTCGTCGCCGCGGTGGCCGTTCTTGCCGTGGCTGGCGGTGCGGTGCTTGCCGTGCGTCGTCGCAAGGCATGATCGGGCCGTGTACCGCTGCCGTCCGATGCTGCGATTTCGCTGCGGCGATTCCGAGGTAACGGTTCGGAAGCGGCCGGCTGGTGCATGAACTGCTCTGTCGCATGAGCTGATTGTGGGGGATGTCTCGAACGAGGCATCCCCCACTGTCATGTGGATTGTCATGTGGGGTGTCATGCGGGGGTGCTCGCATATTCGTTTGTGATGCTGCGGCTGTGGTGGCCGGCAGTGACTGCGGCTGTGGTTGTGATAGTCAGATGTGGTGTCCGTTTGCAGTGGGCTAGTATCCTGTGTCGCATGCCGCTCAGGGAGTTGCGGGACAGACCACTAGTGATGCGTCCATCGCAATGGCATGTTGGTTGCCAATTGGCAACCAGCCAGAAAACCAACAGCAGTGGTATATCAGGGGCTCGCGTTGCGTGCGCATTCAACTGGCTCGCCGGCCAGCTCGCACGTTGCCTGCAAACAGCTCTGCTGCTTTTACTCGTCAACCTTCAACAGGACGTTCAACAGGCCGAGCGGTGTTGGCCCCTTCTGATGAGGGGGCTGTCAGCGAAGCTGACTGGGGGAGAGACAGAAGCTGACCCCTCAATAATTTGCGAGACAGACCACTAGCGTACGGTCGGTTGCATGGTGGACGATCGTCGTGCCCGGTAGCTGCGGCACGGATCGACACACAAATGTGAAGATTATGTGATTGCGAAGGCCGAGAATTTGCCGACTTGACATCTTGCGAGGCTGGTTGGTTGGGTTTTTGGCCTTAAAATACTGTTTGGTGTGTGTTTTCGACACGCCGATGGTTTGGCTTGTTTTGGGGGTTTTTGGGGTGTTGGTGGTGGGT
>NZ_RQSP01000066.1 GCF_009078285.1 Bifidobacterium jacchi | reverse complement strand
CATCGTCACAGAGCCGGGCGAAGACCAAAGTGCGCAAGAATCCGGGCACTACCACACCTTCATAGAGCTGGTGTTTTGATGACAGAGCAGGGAAAGAAATCGCAGGAATGCTGGTATCAGCATCTGACGGATGCCAACGGCTGCTATGAACTATCGTGGAAGCCCGCACACCGAAAGCAATTCCCTGCCAGCCACCTCGCCGATATCACGGGCATCCACTTACCGGCACTCACCCCTCACAGTGCACGCTCACTTATGAGTTTTGTAGCTCTCCGGCTAGGTACGGCTCCACGAATGCGAGGTTGCTGCCGCGTTCGAGCGAGTGGCAGTCCTGCATCGCGTATTGCCAGGATTCCTCCCAAGTGGCCGGGTTACCGTGTATGCGTCGCAGTGACTGAAGTGTTGTCGAGAACAGATCCGGGTCTCGCGTGAAACGGTCGGCCAGTTTGACGGCGCCGCTTTGCTTGTGTCTCGCGTCCAGATTGTCGATTCTGCCTCGGAATGCATGCTCGAGGTTACGGCTGACGTAGAACAGGCGGTATGGGACCATGAGCGTGGTGCGCCCGTTTTTCTTCCTGAACCCGTCGATTTTCAACAGGGTGTCCGTGCCGTTTCGCTTGGTCGTCCGGTCAGCAATCAGAGCGGCACGGTTGGCAGTAACGATGTCGGTCGTCGAGTAATGGGTTTCACCTATTGACGGTTCTTCCCGCACGCAGTCGTCAGGCGCGAATGCGCCATCCAGGTCGCAGATTTGGATGATATGGCCGAGCTGGCTCCATGTGCGGTCATGGTCCTTGAGGTAGTACTCCACGAGTTCGCGCACGGTTTTCGCAGGATTGTCCGCGGGATAGAACCCATTGCGCCGATGGAACTCCTCTCGGTGGTTCGGTGCGGTCAGCACGTCGCAGTGGAATTCCTGTCCGCGGAATAGACGGTTCTCGATTAACGCAGAGAATGCCGGCACGAGCAGGCTGGCGTCGCTCGCGCCCTCAACGATCAGCAGTACGATTCTGCGTTTAGCCACGGTCCGCCTCCGTTCCGGCGGCGTTGAGCGCATCCAAATCGGCGTCGATGTCGTCGTCCTCATCGGGATGACCGGCGGCGTACAGACTGTTGCCGAACATGCGCGGGATGGGCGAATCGTAGATATCCGGGCCGTTCCACCCAAGCTCGCTGGCCGCCAAGTACCGTCGGCGCTGGTTGTTCGTGGAGGACTTGCGGGGAATGGTCGCAAACCGGTTGTCGGGATCGGTCACCGTCGTGCGGATGCAGCTGTTCGGCAATACCTCCAACGCCCGCAGGTTATGCGCGGTGAACACCAATTGTCCCGCGCACCCGTCCGCCAGCTGACCCAGCATGTCGCCGAGCAACAACTCGAACACGCCAGAGTCGAACTCATCGACGGCAACCAGCGCGTTCTCATCATTGTACGCATGCTTGAGGTAGCCGAGCAGCGCGGTGATACGTATGATGCCCTCGCTTTCGCAGCGGAAGGGGATCGTGATGCCGCTGCGGCGGGAGAACAGCTCCGCGGTGACACGATCCTCGCCATCTTTGCCGGAAGGCGCCGTGCTGGTTTTCAGCAAAACGTGCAAACCGGGCACGATGGTGGGCAGAATGCGGTCGAAGGACTCCACGGTCCGACCAAGCCGCTTCGCCTGGCCGGGGGTCAGTGGATTGGGTTGCAGCAGGTCGAAAAGGAACTCAGTGTTACGACCCGCCGAGTTCTCCTCCATGATCGGAATGATCGCGTACGCAGCATAGGAGCCACGACGGGTGGTGGACACGAAGACGTCGTTAATCGCATAATCGCACAAAGCCTCGCGCATGCGCACGAATTCACCGAAACGCTCGCTGATGTAGGCAAGCGACCTAGCGGATACGCCGTTCACCTCCCGCACTCGAGCCACCGCCCAATCGATCAGAAACTCGACGTCCGGCCGGTCGTCGAGCGTGGCGCACCGGGAGAACAGGAACGAACGCCCTTCCATGTACGCCCGATCCGCGGTGCGCGAGACTACGGTCTTCACCGAAGCAACCGCCTCGATGGAACGCCACACGTAGACCGGGGTCGACACGAACCCGTCCGCCTCAGAATCCTCCATCCGATGTCCCAGCACCTCCCGGCCCAGACGCGAGGGATCGTCGCCGATACGAACCGATTCGGCGACGACGCGCGCCCGCGTCGAATCCGAGTTAGCCTTGCGCACGGACACCTTGTACTCAAGATACGCGGGCTTTTGTTTGTCGCCAACGAAAAAAGTCGCCGTCACGGTCGCCAAGCCGGCGCTAGCACTGACGACATCGCCGGCAGTGTCCGGCAGCATGCCTCCGGACAGCAGCGCACGCAGTATCCCGATCGCATCGATGACGGTGGTCTTGCCCGACCCGTTCTGCCCGTAAATGCCCGTGACGCTGCCACCGGCTGGTAGATCATCGAAATCCAGGACTCCATGCGATATGTTCCTCATGTTGTCCAGAACAAGTCTTTTCAAACGAATCATCGCATCGCCGTTCTCTAAAACCCATAATAATCATTTTTTAATAGAAATACATGACTATTGTACAACATGAACTACATGTGCACCGACGATTTCCCGAATTGAGGCCAGTTTGATTTATCCGTGAAGCGGAAACGAATAGGCATAGGATAATCCGCTCACTGATCAGGCGTAGACGCGTTCGCGAATCGTCTGAACGCTGTCGGACTTCGCCTTATGAGATTTGCCGAGGAATTCCAAGACATCCTCGCTCAGAGGCGCGTCGCACAAGCGAAGATAATCGTATTCCGCGCTATCCTTATCAACGTTATACAAATCGGTGAGATTAACCATGACGAGCCTCCTTTCGTATGAGACATGTTATCGCATATCATAGTCTGTCGCTCACTCCTCAGTGTACGCTCACTTAGCCTTGAAGGTCAGTGAACAGTCACTGGCGGTAAACAATCAGCTAAGAGACGTTAACCAAGCACGCAATCACAGTTCGCCGCGGAAGGCGCGGGATTGGAGGGATGCGAACAGCTCGTCATCCAAGGCGAGTGCCCGCTCGACCTTCGCCCGCGCCGCCGCGATAGACTCCACCCGCCGCGCAAACTCGCGCTGGAGGGAGATGGGTGGGAGGGGGATATCAATATTGGACAATGACTGCTGATTGACCTTATAGGTGCCATTTGTCGTCCGCGCGTGCTGTTCGATTTGATTGCGAACAGGTCGGCTACGCCAAATCATCTCTAAATACGGCAGTAGCACACGATTTTCATCAACAGTGCCGGCTATTACCGTGTCGGGAAAAACCAAGTCTGGACGATTCTCGTTGCTATACGCACCGACCCCCACCAAATTCTTATTGCCGTTGCCCCGGCACATATAAAAATCACGGCTCGTTACACGTTTGTCAGATGCCGGCTCAACATCAAATGTGCCATCTTTGACTGCACTAGTGTCAAATACCCCCTGCGTAATAGCTGACAACGTCAGCACGGTGGCGCGCACAGTTCCTTTTTTCGATGGTGACACGCCATTGCGCATGTCGAGTATGACATCACCTGTTTTCACCGTCGGGAACTGATCACTGCTCGATATTTCAGCGAACACAGACTGCTTGAGTTCGTCAAAATCGGCAAGCATGTGGCGGCGCTTGGCGCGGATGGCGTCGGCTCGATCAAGGATCTCCACAATGCGACACTGTTCGTCAAGCGGCGGCAATTGTATCGGGAAGGAAAGAAGTTCGTCCTCCTTGATGCGCTGACGATTGGTAATGCCTTGGCTATGCTGCTGGATGACACGCTGCAATAATCCAGCACGGAAAAAATACATCAGATATGCCGGCATAACCATCGACTCGTCGATATGAAACGCCGGGAAATCCTTACTGACCACTGCTCCGTCAAGATCGTCCGGCACGATCGCAAATGCACCATTGCGCGCATCAATACGTGAATAAATCAGCTGCCCCGCGTGAATACGGTATCCAGTGAATGCCACCGGAGTCTTGCCATCCTTAATCGGACGTTCCACAGCGCCACCACACCGCAGACGAACCGTCACGAACATTTCATTCTCCGGTTCATTGATGCGCTCAGGCACAACATCCACGGTCAGCACATCGCCCAACTTGACCATATCCGTCATCGATTCACCTTTCGCACCATGACAACGCTACCGAGCGGTCGGGCGGCATGTATGATGCGCGACCGTAGGCTTGGCTGCTGAGCCGTGCATGAACAGTCCAGCGGACTGTCCATAGGCGAAGTGAGCAGCTTCGCTGCGAAGTCGGCGTAAGCCGAAGCCTTGAGTGTGTCGCGCATCATACATGCCGCCCGACCGCGGCCGCCGCGAACACCACAGAAAGAAATCTCTCCCTCAGTCACGCTTCGCGCGACAGCTCCCTCATCAGAGGGAGCCGGAAAGAAAGCCATCTCAGAGGGAGCCGGAAAGAAAGCCATCTCAGAGGGAGCCAAGGTCAAACCCATCATGCGAGCAGCTCCCGCAGCGCCGCGATATCGGCCGCGATATCGGAATCAAGCGAGTCGATCTCATCCAAGATCTCCCCCGGCTCGCGATGCGCCTCCTCTTCGTATGCGATCTCCTTGTACCGATTCAGACTCAGGTCGTACTCCTGCGCCGCGATCTCCGCCTTCGGCACGGCAAACGACTGTTCGGTACGCGCACGCGAACGCTCCGACTCGTCGGCGCGATGCGCCCACCTAGCGAGCACATCCGGCAGATCGTTCGCTTCGATCGGCGAGCGCTTATCGTCCAATGAGTATCCGTCCGCGTGCACGTCATAAAACCACACGTCATCAGTGCCGCCTGCATCGGTTTTCGTAAAGGCGAGTATCGCCGTGCTCACGCCAGCGTAGGGCTTGAACACGCCGGACGGCAGTTTGATGACCGCATCCAGCTTCTGCTCTTCGACCAGCATCCTGCGCAGTTTCTTGTGCGCGGTGGTCGAGCCGAACAGCACGCCTTCGGGTACGATCACCGCCGCGCGTCCGCCCGGTTCGAGCATGCGCAGGAAATGCGCCAAAAACAGCAGTTCGGTCTTCTTCGTTTTCACCACGCGCAATAGCACGGCGCTGGTCGCCTCGTAATCTAGCGAACCGGAAAACGGCGGATTCGCAAGAATCAGCGAATACCTGCCCGCATCCACGTCGCCCGCCTCGCTCAGCGAATCCTTATAGTGCACGTTCGGGTCGTCGATGCCGTGCAACATCAGGTTCATGCTGCCGATGCGCAGCATCGTGCGGTCGAAATCGTAGCCGTGGAACATGCCGGACGCGTAGCGGGCGCGCAAAGCGGGGTCGCTCAGCGTTTCGGGATGATGCTCACGCACGTATTCGCTGGCAGCCACCAGGAATCCAGCCGTGCCACAGGCGGGATCGCAGATCGTATCCTGCGGCGTGGGACACATCATCGCGACCATCAGCTCGATGATGTGCCGCGGCGTGCGGAACTGACCGTTGACGCCGGAACTGGCGATTTTCGACAGCAGGTATTCGTACAGGTCGCCGTTCATGTCCGTGTTGGACATGTCGATTTCGGAAAGCATGTCAACGGTTTTGGCGAGCAGCATGGGCGTGGGGATGGTGAAGCGCGCGTCCTTCATCTGCTCGGCGTACGAGGATTCCTCCCCGCCCATCGCACGCAGGAAGGGAAACACCTCGTCGGAAACCGTGCGATACATGGTCTCCGGCGACTGTTCGCTGAACACGCTCCAACGCAGATTGCGCTGGTCTTCCGCGAAAATCGGATGTTCGATCGGCTGACCGGTGCGCGCCGCCTTCTTCTCGGCACGCTGCTGGTTGATATCCAGACGGCGCATGAACAGCAGGTAGGTGATCTGCTCGATCACTTCAAGCGGGTTGGAGATGCCGCCTGACCAGAAGGCATCCCATACACGGTCGATCGTATTGCGCACACCAGAATCAAGCATGTGTTCCAGTGTATCGGCCTTCGCCTACCAGCCGCCACGCATCGCCGACCAACCGCCGGCCAGCCACCGATCAGCCGCCGATCAGCACAGACCTGCACAAATCAGCACAATCATCACCAATCAGCACCAATCATCGCAGCAACAGCAACATCAGCAACCGCCCTCTCCGCCAGCGTCACTGCGCCTGCGCCGCGGCGAACGTGCTGCGGCGAACGTGCAGGAATCGTTGAGTTCGCGGAATCGGGACGGGAAGCGGCGGCGGATGCGACCACAATGGAACCATGCCGTCAACCACGCCACTCACGTCACTCGCAGCCGCCGCACAGGCCGCACCGGCCGCAGCAGCAGCGCATGCCACGCCGGCGACCGCGCATGCCACGCCGGCGAGCGCGATCAGCGCAATCAACGAGACCAGCAGAGTCAACGCGATCAACGAGATGATCCAGCCGCAGCAGCTGCCCGTGCCCGCGATCATCGCGATCGTCGGCGCGGCAGTCCTCGTGCTGCTCATCGTCATCATGATCGCGCTGCGCCTCCGCCGCCGCCTCAAACGCGTCCGCAAGCTCAACGAACGTGACGACGATCAGGTGCGCTACGCGTTCATCATCAACCCCTCCAAGCCGCAGGCCGAGCAGCATCGCGAGCACATCCGCGAATTCTGCCGGGCGAAGGGGCTCACCAGCATCGAATTCATCGACACGCAGCTCGACAAGGACGGCCGCGCGTGCGCGCTGGAGGCGCTTGATCACGGCGCGGACGTGGTGGTGGCCGTGGGCGGCGACGGCACCGTGCGCACCGTGGCGAGCGCGCTGTCGGGCACCGGTCATGCGCTCGGCATCATTCCGATCGGCACCGGCAACCTGTTCGCCCGCAACATGGGCATTCCGATCGGCGACGTGGATGCGGCGCTGCTGACCGCCACGTCGCACGGATCGCGGCACGTCGACATCGGTCGGCTGTCGCTGCTGGACGATCGCAAGGCCGATCATGGGCACGCGTTCCTGATCATCGCCGGCATCGGCTTCGACGCGGCGATGATCGACGACACGAATCCGAAACTGAAGAAGAACATCAGCTGGCTCGCCTACTTCGTGGGCGGCATCAAGAATCTGTTCAAACCGAAGTACAAGGGCGACGTGACGATTCTGGACGCGAACGGCGAGCGGCATACCAAGCTCGGACTGTCGTTCCGCACGTTCATGGCCGGCAACTGCGGTCAGATTCCGGTGTTTTCGCTGATGCCGAACGCGATCTACGATGATGGAATCCTTGATTTCGAGGTGATCGACACGTCGGGCGGCATCCTTGGGTGGGCGAATCTGTTCGGCGATGTGGTGCATCAGACGATCACCGGCAAGGCCGGGTCGAGCCCGTTGTCGACGAATTCGACCATCGATCAGATTCAGGGCGTGAGCGCGGAGATCACGCTGGAACGGCCGGTGCTCGCGCAGGTCGACGGCGACATGCTCGGGCGCACGAAGCACATCCGGTTCAGCGTGGAGCGGCGGTCGCTGTGCGTGCGCGTGCCGGAGCCGTGGCCCGTGGACGCGACCGGCGTGATTCCGCCGGTGGCCGTGCTGTAGCGGTGTGCTGTAGCGGTGTGCTGTAGCGGTGTGCTGTAGCGGTGCTGTAGCGGTGTACAATCCTTGCGCCGGGAGATCTGCGCCGGGAGATCAATTAGCGATCAACTAGCGATGGATGGTTAGCGCAAGAAATTCTCGGAAAGAACGGCCATTTCGTAAAATCCTTGCGCCGGGACTGGGCTTAGCGCAAAGATATTACGAACTCAA
>NZ_RQSP01000065.1:5412-7808 GCF_009078285.1 Bifidobacterium jacchi | reverse complement strand
GACAGGTTTGCTGGCGTGACGGTGACTGCGTTCATGTCGGATGGCACGGAGCGTGAGCTGGCTGCCGATGATGTGACGGTCGCTGGCTCGTATTTCGGCGAGGGCGGCGATGCTGATCTGACCAAGCCGTTCGAGCGCGCTGGTAAGGTGCAGATCGTGGTGAGGCTGAAGGCCGATCCGTCGAAGGAGGACACGTTCACGGTGACGGTCGCCGAGAAGGCGGTGACGCCTGATCCGGAGCCGGAGCCTGATCCTGAGCCGAGTCCGAATCCTGGTCCGAGTGTGCCGGGATTGTCTGATTTGACGGAGTCGAATCGTGTTGCCGGTCTGGTTCCGGTGGATTCGATGGTTGCCGGCGGCACGGTGACGCTGCACGTTGGTGCGGCTCATGCTGGCCGGGTGGTCGTGGTGTTCCTTGATTCGGCTGGTGTTGTGCGGTCTCGTGGCAATGTGACGGTCGGTGCGGATGGCGTGGTTGAGGCGTTTGCTCCGAATCTTCCGGGTTCGTATCGTGTGGCGGTGTCGACTGCCGGTGGTGCGTTGCTGTGGGATGTGGTGTCGGTGACGGCGAAGTCCGAGACTCCGGCGCCGACCCCGAAGCCGTCGCCGGCTCCGACGGTTCCGTCGAAGAGGCCGGCGGTGGCTGATACGGGTGCGTCGGTCGCCGTGGTGGCGCTGGCTGCCGTGGCGCTTGCCGCTGCCGGTGGCGTGGTGTTCGCTCGTCGCCGTGCGTAGCCGTTGTGTGTAGCCGTCGCGCGTGGTCGTGCGCCGGCCGCGCGTGACGTCAACGGTTGCGGGTGTGGTCACGTGGTGCGGGTTTGGTCACGGGGAGCGCCCCGCTCCCTGTGACCGTGTCCCGTGATCGTTGGTATTGCAGCGTTTGTAGCACCCCGGTCACAGGGCGCGCCCGCTCCCTGTGACCACCCCCGCGCCATGTGACCGGCCGCTCCCTGTGACCAACCCCGCGTCACGTGACCAAGCCGCCACTAAAGCGTCGCCAACGTTTGCCCCATCCACTACACTGGTTGCCACAACGAGGCATGTTCCGCGGCGCCGTCGCCGCACCGGATCAAGGAGGAGCCGGTAGAGGACCACGAACGGCGTGATCCGACGGGCAGGCCGCGCACAGAAGGAACCAGAATCCATGAAGAAGCGTTCGACTTCACGACTACGCGGCACGCGATTCGCCGCATTGACCGCATCGGTCGCCATCCTGCTCGGTGCACTGACATTGCCCGCCGCCGCAATCGCAGCGGATGACAACACCATCAATCCAGCCGACCCGGCGATCACCGCCCCGATCGCCGCCGAGGATGCCACGCCGGAAACGTCAGGCACCATCACCGGCGCCAACGGCAAGATCAGCATGTCGATCACCCGCACCGACACCTACGGCAGCGACGTGCATCTCGGCGACGTGCTCACCTACAGCCTGACCTACACGAATCTGCACAACGTCAACATCGTCACCTACCCATCGGCATCGAATCTCGACAACGTGGCGGTAAGCAGCACCAAGAACTGCCGACTGGGCAAGCTCGAACCAAACAAGTCGTTCACCTGCACCTACGGCAGCCACACCATCACCGAGGACGACGTCAAAGCGGGCACATTCACCGCCACCGCCACCATGAAGGCCGCCACCGACATGAACGGCACCGACGTGCTCGACGAGGTCACGGTCAGCGCGCCCGCCGTCAACGTGATCGACGGACTGCGCCCCGACGAAGCGACCAAGCCCAGCGATCGGCTCGACGGGCAGGCGATCCGCCTCGCCACCAAACTGCAGTACGGCAACGTCTGCTACCGCATCCCGGCGCTCGCCGAAGCGCCCAACGGCTGGATCCTCGCCGCATTCGACCAGCGGCCGCGCACCAAGATGATGAACAGCAACACGGTCCAGTGCTGGGACGCGCCGCAGCCGAACAGCGTGGTGCAGCGCATCTCCAAGGACGGCGGCCGGTCGTGGTCCACGATCCAGTTCGTCGCCAAAGGGCACATCGGCGACGACCGATACGGCTACTCCGACCCGTCGTATGTGGTCGATGAGGAGACCGGCGAGATCTTCCTGTTCTTTGTCAAGTCGTACGACAAGGGCTTCACCGATTCCGTGCTCGGCGTTGGCGACACGCGCAACGTGATCCAGTCCGTCGTCGTCAGCTCGAAGGACAACGGCGCGACGTGGAGCGAGCCGCGCAACATCACCGCCGACATCACCAAGGGCCACGAGAACGAGTGGAAGTCGCGCTTCGCCACCTCCGGTGCCGGCATCCAGCTCAAGTACGGCGCGCACAAGGGCCGCCTGATCCAGCAGTTCACCGTGCGCACCACCGGCAACGTGAACCGCGCGGTGTCGATCTACTCCGACGATCATGGCGCGACATGGAAGGCCGGCA
>NZ_RQSP01000065.1:5058-5290 GCF_009078285.1 Bifidobacterium jacchi | reverse complement strand
ACCCGGTCGGCACCGGCATGGACGAGAACAAGGTCGTGGAGCTGTCCGACGGCCGCGTGATGATCAACGTGCGTCCGGGCGATGCCACGTATCGCAAGGTCGCGATCTCCACCGACGGCGGCGTCAACTACGGCGAGGTGAAGCTGGAGAAGCAGCTGCCCGATCCGAAGAACAACGCGCAGATCACGCGCGCGTTCCCCGACGCGCCGGAAGGCTCCGCCAAGGCGAAGAT
>NZ_RQSP01000065.1:3370-4936 GCF_009078285.1 Bifidobacterium jacchi | reverse complement strand
TCTGCTGTACTCGTCGGCTGGCAGCGCCGCGGGGCGCTCGAACGGCACGCTGCGCATCTCCTTCGACGACGGCGAAACCTGGTCGGCGGGCAAGCTGTACAAGAGCGGCTACCACGCCTACTCGGTCGTCATTCCGCTGTCCGCCGCGGCCGGTGGCGGCTATGGCCTGATCTATGAGGGCGATCGCACGTATCAGGACGGCATCGACAGCAACGACATCATGTATACGCGCACGTCGCTCGCATGGCTTGGCTATCTGACTGCTTCGGCGACCGGCTCGGCGACGCTGCGCATCGACGGCGAGTCGGTCGGCTCGCTCGGCGAGGGCGAGGATGCGTCCACGGTCGAGGTGCCGGTCACGGTGACGAACGACGATGATTCCGACTACACGTCGATCACGCTGACGCCGAGCGGGCTGCCGGCCGGCTGGTCGGCGGCGCCGGTGACGATCGACGGCGGCCTGGCGCGGGGCGAGAAGACGACCGTGACGCTGCCGGTGACGGTGGCGGAAGGCACTAAGGCGGGCGCGAAGCAGTCCATTGCGATCAAGCTGACCGGCCGCTACGCGCAGTCCGACGACACGCTGACCGGTATCGAGAATGGCTCGGTCACGGTTGCGGTCGAGCAGAATCCGGTGACGATCGTCGGCTTGAAGGCATCGACTTCGCAGACCGACGTGCAGGTTGATGATTCGTTCGATGCCGATGCCGTTACGGTGACGGCGTCGTTCAGCGACGGCTCGGTTCGCCCGCTCGCCGCCGGCGAGTACGCGCTGAGCGCGCGTGACGCTTCCGGTGCGGATGTCGATCTGGCGCAGCCGTTCGCGAAGGCGGGCAAGGTGACGGTGACCGCTACGGCGAACGATGGCGGCGAGACAGCGTCGTTCACGATCGATGTTGCGGAGAAGACGCCGGTGACGCCTGATCCTGATCCTGAGCCGAAGCCGGATCCGGACCCAGATCCTGATCCTGATCCAGAGCCTGAGCCGAATCCGAATCCTGATCCGACGCCTGATCCTGAGCCGAATCCGAATCCGAATCCTGGTCCGAGTGTGCCGGGTCTGTCTGATCTGACGGAGACGAATCGTGTCGCCGACCTTGTGCCGGTGGATTCGATGGTCGCCGGCGGCAGCGTGACGCTTCGTGTGGGTTCCGCTCATGCGGGTCGTGCGGTTGTGGTGTTCATGGATGCGGCCTCTGGTCATGTGTGGTCTCGTGGCAATGTGACGGTTGGTACGGATGGCGTGGTGGAGGCGTTTGCGCCGGCTCGCGTGGGCTCGTACCGGGTCGCGGTGTCTACTGCCGGTGGCGCGCTGCTGTGGGATGTGGTGTCGGTGACGGCGAAGAGCGAGACGCCGGCTCCGCAGCCGACCCCGACCCCGAAGCCGACTCCGAAGCCTGCTCCGAAGCCGGCTCCGACGACTCCGTCGAAGAAGCCGACGATGGCTGACACGGGTGCGTCGGTCGCCGTGGTGGCGCTGGCTGCCGTGGCGCTTGCCGCCGCTGCTGGTGGCGTCGTGCTCGCTCGTCGCCGCGCGTAGCCGTCGCGCGCGTGGTCGCGTGACTC
>NZ_RQSP01000065.1:2041-3248 GCF_009078285.1 Bifidobacterium jacchi | reverse complement strand
TGAATAAGCCCTGCTCGACAACCGCATAGCGGCGGTCGGGCAGGGCTTATTCAATGTTGTGTTGGGCGTATTCAATTCGTTCAGGTTGTGTACTATAATCTCAGATTACCTGTGGAAAAAGTTGATTTTCCGCCGATAATTCAAGAGAAACATACTGAACGAGAACGCTCGGCGGCAGCGAGGCCGCATCGCATCGATGACGAAGCGAGCGGTCGTGCCGTATATGCGCGACCGGGCGTGCAACGGAGAGAAGGAACTCCCATGGCTCATTCACATGCGCAGCATGCGGCGAAGCCTAACCCGGTCAGGCGTCTGTGGGCGTTGATCGTGGCGATCGCCATGCTCGCCATCGTGCCGGCCGGCGCAATGACCGCGACGGCAGCCGACCCGGTATCCGGAGTCGGCACGGTGACCGGCAGTCATATGAAACTCACGTTGACCAGAACCGATAGTCTCGGTGATACGCCGGCGGTTGGCAGCCGACTGACGTATACGCTGGGATATCAGAACTTGACGTCCAATAAGGTGACCGCCTATCCAACCGCATCGACGCTCAGCGGCGTGATCGATAAGCAGGCCGGCAAAGTTCATCCGGTATGCCGCTATACGATGAATGCCAATCAATCCGGCGAATGCAAGACCAACGGCACCAACAACTACGTCACCCATGTGGTGACCGAAGCCGACAAGACGAACGGCTTCACCCCGTCCGCTACCGTTATTGCATCCAGCGACGCCGACAACCCGACCGGCAACAACATCCTCGAAACGCTCACCGTGACCGCCGACACCGTCTACAAGCCGGTCGAGACCACGAAGAGCTACCTCAAGATGACGCTGACGCGCACCGACAAGCTGGGCGATTCCGTCTCCGTGGGCGCAACGCTCACGTATGACATCTCCTATGAGAACATCAGCGACCAGAAGTTCACCGTGTATCCGACCGCGTCGAACCTCAGCGGCGTGCTGGATGCCAGCGCCACCGGCCACCCGGTCTGCCGCTGGCGCAATCTCGAAACCGGCACAACGAAGAGCTGCTCCGGCAAGGCCACTCATGTCGTCACCGAAGCGGACAAGACGGCCGGCGGCTTCACGCCGACCTTCACCGCAGTCGCCACGACCAACGCCGACGCCAAGCCGACCGATGCCGACACGCTGGAAACCGTAACCGCCACCGGTCCGAAGGTCACCGTAAGCGACAGCACCC
>NZ_RQSP01000065.1:0-1954 GCF_009078285.1 Bifidobacterium jacchi | reverse complement strand
CGTCGACAACCTCGGCGAGAACCTCGCGGTCGGTTCCAAGATCCGCTACAAGTTCGATTACACGAACGTCTCCGATCAGCAGATCACCGTGTATCCGAAGGACTCCAACCTGACGAACACCGACGTGATGTCTACCGACAACTGCCGCATCAGAGACCTCGCCGCCAAGGGCACCAGCAAGTGCGACAGCGACAAGCTCGCCTACCATGTGGTAGGCGCCGAGGACATCATCAAGGGCACGTTCACCCCGACCGCCCTGTTCCAGGCCACGGAGGACAACAACGGCACCAAGGTGCTGCAGGACAACATCGTCATCGACTTCGAGCCGGTCACCATCAAGGCGCAGTCCAAGGATGAGGCCTCCACCGCGAAGGCGTACAAGGACGGCGAATCGCGCTACCTCGCCAAGGCGCGGCAGTTCGGCGCGAACGAAAGCTACCGCATCCCGGCGGTCGCGACCGGCAAGAACGGCCGTATCCTCGCCGCGTGGGATCTGCGCCCGGTCGGCGGCGACGCGCCGCAGCCGAACAGCATCGTGATGCGCTACTCCGACGATCAGGGCAAGTCGTGGAGCGACCTGAAGATGGTGGCCCAAGGCCGCAACACTGGCAGCAGGCACGGCTACTCCGACCCGTCGTTCGTCGTGGACGAGGAGACCGGCACGATCTTCCTGTTCTTCGTCAAGTCGTACAATCAGGGCTACGCGGGTTCGCAGCTCGGCGTCGATCCCAACAATCGCAACGTGCTGCAGGCGGCCATCACCAAGTCCACCAACAACGGCGAGACGTGGTCCGAGCCGCAGATCATCACCGATCAGGTGACCAAAGGCCACGAACAGGAGTGGAAGTCGCGCTTCGCCACCTCCGGCGCCGGCATCCAGCTCAAGTACGGCACGCACAAGGGCCGCCTGATCCAGCAGTTCGCGGTCAAGCCCACTACCGGCAGCATCAACTATGCGGTGTCGATCTACTCCGACGACCACGGTGAGACGTGGAAGGTCGGCGGCGTGATCTCCTCCACCAACATGGACGAGAACAAGGTCGTCGAGCTGTCCGACGGCAGTGTGATGGTCAATGCCCGCCCGGGCGCGGTCGGCTACCGCAAGGTCGCGATCTCCAAGGATGGCGGCGAGACCTACGGCGAGGTCAAGAACGAGACCCAGCTGCCCGATCCTAACAACAACGCGCACATCATGCGCGCCTACCCGGACGCGCCGGAGGGCTCCGCCAAAGCGAAGATCCTGCTGTTCTCGTCGCCGCAGGCCAACAACGTCGGCCGCAAGAACGGCGTGATCCGCATCTCCTTCGACGACGGCAAGACCTGGTCCGCCGGCAAGCTGTACAAGTCCAATTCGATGGCCTACTCGGTGATGACCGTGCTCGATGACGGCAGCTACGGTCTGCTCTACGAAGGCGACTGGATCAGCAACGGCGTGGACAGCCACGAGATCATGTACATGCCGTTCAGCATGGCGTGGCTCGGCTACCTCGACGTGACCGCCACCGCCGAGGCCGCATCCGTGGCCGCCGGCACCACGACGGTCACCGTGCCGGTGACGGTCAAGAACAACAGCTCCGACGACTACACGTCGCTGACCGTCAAGGCCGCTGGCCTTCCGGCCGGCTGGTCCGCCGCCGACGTGCGCGTTGCGGACGGACTCGCCGCAGGCAAGAGCACCACCGTCAACGTGACGCTCACCGTGCCCGAATCCGCCAAGAAGGGCGACAAGGTCACCGGCACGATCAAGGTCACCGGCACCTACGCCAACGGTGTCAACGTGTCCGCCACCGGCACCACGCCGATGGACAGCGACACGCTGACCGCGATGGAGGACGGTTCGCTCACCGTCAACGTGACCGAAGGCGCTCCTGATCCTGATCCCGAGCCGACTGAGCCGACGATTGCGTCGATTGGCGCGTCGTTGAAGGCTGGTGATGGCAAGTATGTGGTCGGT
>NZ_RQSP01000064.1 GCF_009078285.1 Bifidobacterium jacchi | reverse complement strand
GAACTTGCGCTCAGTGGCATCCCTGCTCTGGCATCCTTCTCCGACTCCCCTCCTGTACCCCTCTCGCTCGTACTTCCTCGTGCTTCCTCGCGCTTCCTTTGCGCAAGGATTTTTCGGGATTTGCCCTGAGTTCGTAGAATCCTTGCGCTAAGCCCTGTCCCAGCGCAAGGATTCCACGAAGTTCCCTTTTTTTCCGAGAAATCCTTGCGCTACTGCGCTACTGCGCGTTCCATCCCGCAAAACAACCACACAACAGTGGGACGCAACGCAATAATCGACGATTTCGTCGTCGCGTGACAGACCGAATTGTCACGCGACGCGGTTTTGCCCCATTTTCACGCCGCGTGACAGACCGGCCTGGTTCAGCCCGGCACAACCCCGCGCCGAATCATTGCAATTCCGCCGTTTTGCAATTACGCAGCACGCCGACAGCACGACGACTGAGCATCACCCCCCGATCGCAGCATGTCACGCGACGCGGTTTTACCCGTTTTTTGCATCGCGTGACAGACGGTCCGGACGGGTCCGGACTGGCACAGACCGGACTGGCACAGACCGGTTCAGCACAGCACAGCCAAGGGTTATGCAGCAAGAGTGCGCTACTGCGCTACAGCACTCGCGCTAAAACAATGTGCCGTCTCGGGGCATGGTTGCGCTACAGCAGCGCGCTACAGCCGCACCCCGCTCTCTCGTTCCTAGCGCCCAACCATAGTGACCATGGTGCCCCACTATCCAGCCCACGAAAACAGCAACAGTCTCAACAAAAGCGACGCATACGCGAGAGCCCGACTCGCACACAAACCAACACCGAACGCCACCACGATGCCACTGAGCACGAGCGGCGACTGGTAACCCCAGGGGGAGCCACCCCAGCCCCGGCCCTCACTGCCACCTCGGGCACAGGGCCGTTCTCTCCCCGCAGTTTGCATCCGTGACATGTCACGGAAGATTGGAGGTGTCACGGATGCGAGCATGCGCCCACTGCGGCAACCCACTGCCCCCGAACATGCGGTCCACCGCCAAGTACTGCGGGGCCGCGTGCCGGAAGGCCGCGCAGCGAGCCCGCCAGAACAAGACCGACCCATCACGTCCCTCGTCGAAGCCCGAACCGGAACGCGACGCGAAGCCCGCGCCTCTGACCGGCCGCGAGTTCGACCGGATGATGGATGGAAGCATGGAGGACGAGCTGCGTCACGTGCGCGACCGTTTGAAGGCGTATGTGGATGATCCGGACACGCCGGCGAACGCGATGCCGAACATCGTCGCCAAATACCTCGCCGTGTGCGAGAAGTTGCACAGTCTGTCCGGTGGTGATCCGCTGGCCGGACTGCTCGACGAACAGGAGGTGGGCGAGGATGTCGGAGCGTCGGTTGTCTGAGATCGCGGTTCACTTGGTCCGGCCGTCGGGTATCGTCGGCTCGGATTTCACCGTGTTGAACAAGGTCGCCGTCAAGGCGGGCATCTCGTATGACCTGTGGCAGCAGGGGCTGCTGTATCTGATGCTCGCGAAACGCGAGGATGGCAGGTACGCGTGTGGGGAGGGCGGCACCGTCGTCTCCAGTTGCCGTCAGATCGGCAAGACGTTCACGATCGGCACGGCGATGTTCATCCTCGCGATCCTGCGCAAGGGGCTGAAGGTCATCTGGACCGCGCATCACACGCGCACGTCGGATGAGACGTTCGCCGACCTGTGCGACATCGCCAGGAACCGGGTGCTCGGCGGCTACGTGGAACGCATACGCCGTGCCAACGGCCAGCAGGAGATCGCGTTCCGCAACGGCAGCCGGATCATGTTCGGCGCGCGTGAGAACGGTTTCGGCCGAGGCCTGCACTCGGTGGACGTGGAGGTGTTCGACGAGGCGCAGATCCTGACCGTGCGCGCCTTGGACAACATGATCCCCATCGTCAACGTGAGCCCGAACCCGCTAGTCGTGTTTTTGGGTAATCCGCCCAAGCCCGGCGACCAGTCCGAGGCGTTCGAGGAGAAACGCCGCAACGCGCTCAACGGGACGGACGGCATGGTGTACGTGGAACTGTCGGCGGACCGGGACACGGACCCCGACGACCGCGAGCAATGGGCGAAGGCCAACCCGAGCTATCCGAAACGCACGTCGGAGACCGCGATCCTCAGGATGCGCAACCTGCTGTCGGAGGACTCGTTCCGCCGCGAGGCATTGGGCGTGTGGGACGAGACCGCGGCGCATACGGCCATCGACCCGGAGCAGTGGAAGCAGGCCTCCATCGACGGCCCGGTCATCCCGGACTCGTCCGATCTGGTCGGCTACGCGATCGACATGAGCCCCGACCGGAGCACGCTCGCCATCGGCGGAGCCGTCAGGCATGCGGACGGTTCGGCGCACGTCGAGCTGCGCGAGTTCGAATCCACGAAAGCCAAAGGCAGCATGTGGGCGGTGGACTACATCGCCGGGCACTGGCCCCGCGCCGCATCCGTGGTCATCGACGGCCAATCCCCGGCCATGGCGCTCCTGCCTGACCTCAAGGCCCGGCATGTGAGGGTGATCGTCACGAACGCGGGCGACATGGGACGCGCCTGCGGGCGCCTGCTCGACATGCTGCGCGACCATAAGCTCACCCACCTGCCCGACAGCGAACAGCCCGCGCTCGCCACGGCGGTCGCCAACGCGACCACGAGGAACATCGGCCAGTCCGGCGCGTTCGGCTGGAACAAGACCGGCAGCGACATCGACATCAGCCCCCTGGTGGCGGTCACACTCGCCCTCTACGGCACCTACATCACGAAACGCAACCCCAACAGACGACAGGAGGTGATGGTCTGACATGACCGACCTTTCCATAGCCTCCGGAACCCCATACCTCAACACCGCCGGCTCGCTGATCAGCCACGTCAGGGGCGTGCCGGACGACGACATGCGCACCATTCGCCGCCTGCTCAAGGTGTGGCGCGACCACTACGCGCGCAACCTCCTCAGGAGCGCGTTCTACGACGGCAAACAACGGTTCAACAACCTCGGCATATCCATACCCAACGTCGTGGCCGCCAAGGCCGGCGTCGTGGTCGGTTGGCCGCAGAAAAGCGTGCGTGCCCTGGCGGACAAGAGTGTGTTCGAGGGGTTCGAGACTCCCGACGGCGACCCGAACGGCATCGGGCGCATCGTCATGGACAACGCGTTGACCGATACGATGGGCGAGGCGATCATCAGCTGCTACAAGCACTCCTGCTCGTTCCTGACCATCGACTACGACCCCGACGATCCGTCGGGGGAGCGCATTCTCGTCATCCCGCGTTCGGCGGACTGGTCGGCCGCGATCTGGGACAACACGCGCCACCGGATAGCCGCCGCCCTGACCATCACCGACAACGACCAGTACGGCAACATGACCGCGTTCAACGCGTGGCTTCCCGGCCGCAACTATGCATGCCGGCATGATGCCGGAGGCTGGAATGCGGAACGTCAGGACAACCGGCTCGGCCGCGTCGCGGTGGTGCCCATCGTCTACGACCGTGGAGATCGGCCGTTCGGTCACAGCCGCATCAACCGCACGCTGATGAACCTGACCGACATGGCCATGCGCACCATGATCCGCATGGAAGCATCCGCCGAATTCTATAGCGTGCCCAAAATCTGGTTTCTCGGCCTCAACCGGGACGCGTTCAGCCAGGACACGTGGTCCAGTCTCGTCTCGAGCATCAACGCCGTGTCCCGTGACGAGAATGGGGACATCCCCACGCTTCAGCAGGTCACGCAGGCGTCCATGCAGCCGCACGGCGACATGCTCGAGACCATCGCCATGCTCGCGTCCGCGGAGACAGGCATCCCCGCCGAACAGCTCGGCATCCGCCTGACCAACCCGACCAGCGCGGAGGCCCTGGCCGCGGCGGAGGACCAGCTGACCCGGATCGCGGACCGGCAGAACCGCGCGTTCGGCGTCCAGCTCATGAACGCGATGCGCATGGCCGTCCAACTGCGCGACAACACGGCCGAGACTCCCGACCTGGACGGCATACGACCATTGTGGGCGCCGACCCGCGTCGTGTCCGAGGCGGCCCGCGCCGACTACTACACGAAGGTCGCCGGAGCCAACCCCACGTGGGCAGACTCCGACGTAGGCCTGAGCAAGCTCGGCCTGAATGCCGACGAACTCAGGAGCTTCCGCGCCTACCAGCAGCGGATACGGGCACAGGAGCACATTGATCAGATACGCCAACAGGCGGCTTCGAGCAGGCAGGGAGGTTCCGATGGCCAATCCGAACCTGCCTCCACTGTCGGACAGCAGCCGCAAGGAACTGGAAACGGTTCTGGATCGGCTGACCAAGGCGTACCAGTCGAGTCTGGAGACTCTGGCCGATGAGGCGGCGGACGCCATCGAATACGCTTACGGCCGTGCGGACGCCGACCTGACCGGGATCATGCGCGACTACGCGCGCGACGCCAGCCAACAGGCGGACGACTACTACAACGCCGTCCGCAAGGCCTACGAGAACGCGTACGGCTACACGTTGGAGGACTATGCCACCAGCGGTGTCTACGACCCCGATTTTACGCTCTACCGCATGGTCGGCGGTTTCAACGGCGGAGACTGGAACGGTCTGAACTACACGCAGCTGAAGAACGGCCAATCCCGCGCAGGCCTGACCGTGGACGACCTGTGGCCCAGCCTGAGGAACATGGACGACGCGATGCAATGGGCCGCCGACATGGTGCGCGCCTCCGCACGCTACACCATGCAACGCAACATCGCCGACGACCCCACCGGGCCCCGCTGGGCGCGCGTCACCGGAGGCGCAAAGCCATGCGCGTTCTGCGTCATGCTCGCCGGCCGCGGCTTCGTCTACCACAGCAAGGAGAAAGCCGACTTCGGCGACAGCTTCCACGACGGGAAATGCCACTGCACCGTCATCCCAGGCTGGAAGGACGACGTACTCACCCCCGCCCAGCAGGAATGCAAGAGCATGTACACGGCCGGCAAAGCGGCCGCCGGAGAAGGCGCTCCACGCAACGCCGAGCTCGCCGCCATGCGCCGCCTCTACGCCGGCAGGCTCAGCGACGGCGTCACGCCTGTTCCCAACATCCGATGGAGCCACAAGACCATCAGACCCACCGCCGACGAACTGGCGAGGCTGTCCGACTTCACCGTGCGTATGCCATGGGACACGTACACACCCGAACAGAAGCGGAAAGCGCTACGCGGGTGGACGGACGGCACGTTCAAGGAAACCAACAAGGCCTTATACGGTCAGATTCCTATGACCGACACCATCCGGGAACGCATGGACATCCTGGACGAGGCCATGAGCGACCACTGGACACAGAGACAATTCACTGTTGACCGGCTCATGCCATTGAGCACGTTCGATCTGTCAACCGTCGAAGATGCTTTCGACCTTGCACCAGGAAAGATCTATAACCATCCCGGATACATGGCTACGTCACTGCTTGACGGAGGTGTACTCGCCGACCGGAGTCTTGACCGGATCCCCACCCGGATCCTTGTCCCGCCCGGTAGCAGCGCAGTCTATCTCCAGCCAATCAGCAAGGCGCGGAAGCGACAGGAGGAAGTGCTTCTCGCCCGGAAGGGCCGGCTTCAAATAGAAGGAGTGGAAATCACGAAGCAGGGACCTATGGTGTTCGTCCGACTGGTAGACTGGGCGTTATGAACAGCAACCACTTCGATGATGAGGAATACGACCGTTTTGTATTCCACCCTGGAGACCTGATTGAGGTGACCGATCCTGAGGAGGTTGCTTCACTATGCGAGAAAACTGGCATTTATCCGTACCCGGAGGAAAAACAAGCTTGGATAAGCGAAGAGGGTAAGGCTCGGTATCGCCAAGGACTTCCAGCGTCCACTTTCGATTTGGCCGACGAATATGACCGGCTCAAAGCGCAGGGGAAGCTATAACGCACCTACACCCTAGATTCCCATCCACCCGCACGGGTGGTTTTCTCATTTAAGGAGCCAACCATGGATAAACCAGCTGAACCTGCATCCGTCACGGTGAAAGTCAAACCCGACCTGGGCGAGCTGCGCGCGTTTATTGCGGACATGCTTGCCGTCATCGATAAGTATGATGACGGCAAGCAGTCGGATTAGATCAGACGCCGTGCTTTGGCGCATTCGTCACAGACTGGTACCGCGCCGGCAGGCATGTCGGCCGGTGGTTGGATGTGCTTATGGCAGTAAGCGCATTCATGACTGTGTTCGGCGGCATAGGCGTCAGCCGCCCGACGTCCGATTCCGGCCAGATCGCTGTTCTTCAGCGTGATCTTCACTTTGCCCATTGGAGTCCTCCTTTCCGCGGATAAGGCCCGCAGACAAGACATTAGGAGAGACGACCACCAGACTGTTCTTGACCACCCGCACGGGTGGTTTTTTTATGCCCGAAACGGGCCCCGTATCAACCATTAGGAGGAATCATGGCCGAGGAAACCAACACCAGCGCCAACCAGTCGCAGGACAATGCGGAGCCGCACGGCGAGCAGCAGCCTACGGATTGGGAGGCGAAATACCGCGAGGCCATCGCCCATTCACGCGAGTGGGAGAAGCGCGCCAAGGACAACAAGACGGCCGCCGACGAGCTGCAACAGCTCAAGGAGTCGCAGATGAGCGAGGCGCAGAAGGCCGAGGCCCGGACCGCGAAGCTTCAGAAGGAGCTCGACGCGTTGAAGGCCGAGAAACAGGCCGATGAGTGGCGTGCGCAGGTGTCCAAGGACACGGGCGTGCCCGCGGACCTGCTGCACGGCGACAGCCTCGAGGCCATGGCCGAGTGCGCGAAGGCCCTCGACCAGTGGGCGCATCCCAAGCCCAAGGGCATGCCCAACCAGGGCGGCAAGCCGGATCATCCTGCCAAGGGGCAGGAGACCCGCGACTTCGTCAACCGCATGTTCTCCGACTGAACTCCTACCAAGCAACCACATCCCAATCCCATTCCCGAAAGGAAACGAACCATCATGGCAATGACATTGGAGAAACTGCCCCTGCCCAGGGAGCTCGCCACCGCGGTGGTCAACAAGGCCAAGGACACGAGCACCATCGCGGCGCTCAGCCCGTCCAGCCCGATGATCTTCACCGACAAGGACTTCCTCATGTTCAACGGCAAGAGCGAGGCCGAGGTCGTGGCCGAAGGCCAGTCCAAGGGCTCGTACGAGCAGGACACCACCACCGTGAGCGCGAAACGCTTCAAGGTGCAGACCACCACGCGCGTCACCAACGAGCTCCAGTGGGCCGACGAGGACAACCGCACCCAGATCATCGAGGCGATCCAGCTCGACCAGGCCGCCGCCATCGGCCGCGCCCTCGACTACGTGATCTACCACGCCGTCAACCCCAAGGACGGCGAGCCGCTCACCGGCTACGACGCGCTGACCGCAGGGGCCGTGCAGGTGCCCGCCGGCGACGACGAGATCGCGAACGTGGACGCTCTGGCCGACGCGCTCAACCAGACGTACGACGTCAACGGCGTCGCCCTGTCGCGCACGTGGGCGTCCCGCCTGCGCAAGGTGCGCGTCCCGTCCACCGGCATGCGCTTCTATCCGGAGATTCCGCTCAACCTGCAGGCCGGCAGCCTGGATGGCATCACCGCCGCCACGTCCGGCACGGTCAACGGCACCAAGGCCAAGACGCCGACCGGCGTGCTCGCTCTCATGGGCGACTTCAGCCTGATCAAATGGGGCATGGTGCGCGACATGTTCGCCACGGTCATCCCCTACGGTGATCCGGACCATGCGGGCACCGACCTGCAGAACGTGAACATGGTCGCCTACCGCACCGAGGCCGTGTTCGCGTACGCGGTCCTTGATCCCAAGGGGTTCGCGGTGCTCAAGACCCCGGCCGGCGAGGGGGCATGATGAGCTTCCCCGTGCAGAACCTCATCGTCCAGCGGCGCACGGCCAAGCACAAGGCCGGCCCGCTGGACGCGCCCGTGGCCCTTTACAATCCCGACGGCACCCCGTTCAAGGCCGGCGGTGACGCGCCGACCACGATCCCGCAGGGTGCGCTCACTGCCGGTGACGGCATCAGCCTGACACGCGACCAGGATTCCGGCGTGCTCACCGCGTCCATCAAAGCCAAGGGCGTGACCGCCGCCATGATCGCGGACGGGGTGATCCCGGCCGCGTACACGCTGCCCGCGGCGTCCACTGCGGCGCGCGGCGGCGTGAAGCAGTCGCCGCCGGTCGCGCAGGTCACGCTCGCCGACCCGGCGGAGGCGGCGGGCGAAAGCCCCACGAAGGCGGAGTTCAAGGCGCTGCTCGACTATGCGAAGGCGTTGAAGACCACGCTCAACCAGCTGATCGCGGGCCTGTCGGAGGCGGGCGTGATCGCCCCAAAAGCCTGATCCTGTACATGGGCGCGGAACCGTCCCACAGTGCGGGACTGCCCGACGACGGCAGTCAGATGAACCTGCGCATGGTCTACTGGTGGATGCCGGATGCGAACGGCACCCACCCCACCGGCAAGTTCACGCTTCGTGTGGGCAGTCCCGACGCGCCCGCTAAAGATATCGTCCTGAAGAACGTGTCCGGTGTCAACTTGTTCGGCTTCCGTCAGGGCAACTATCTGATCACCGAGATGCCACTGAGCGTCTATGACCTCCACCTGTTCGTGGAGGCTTCGGGCTCGTGGTCGGATGGGCGCACGATGACGGACGACATGCGCGAGACGAGCATGCTCGACGCGGCGCGGGCCACGGTCGACGAGCCGCTCGCCAGCGAGGCGGCGCGCACTGCGGCCCGGCTCGTGCTCGACGCTTGGCGGCGGCATCAGACCGACCCCGCGTCCCCCGACGCGGACCGCGCGGAGGACACGGGCGTGTTCGGCATGGAGGTGGACGCATGACCAGCCAGAATCCGAGTCCGGCTCCCCCGTTCGCCACGGTGGACGACCTCGCCGACCGGTGACACGCGTTCACCGACGGGGAAAGACCCCACGTGCAGGCGAAACTGGAGGACGCGAGCGTGGTGGTCATGGGCCTGTGCCCCGACTGGCGGCTGCTGCCCGCCGACACGCTGCGCGTGGTCGTGTGCGGCATGGTCAAACGCGCCCTCATCAACGAGGACACGGGCGGCGTGTCCCAGTCCACCCAGACGGCCAACGGGTTCAGCGAGGCATTGACCTACGCGAACCCGATGGGCGACCTGTACCCGAACCAGACGGAACGCAGGCTCCTCGGCATCGGCCGACAGCGCATGTGGAGCATCGACATGGCCACCGGAAAGGCGGCGTCATGATGCGCGGCGAACCGGTGACCGTCACATGGCACGTCGACACCGGCGAACGCGACGACGGCAACAACCCCATATGGGCGGAGGAGTCGCAGACCGTGGCCGACGTGCTCGTCAGGCCGGGCGCGCAGGCGAACGCCACCGACTCCACCCGCCCCGAGGGCGTGTCGGTCGCGCTCACCTGCGCGTTCCCCCGCGCATGGGCGTACCGGAGTCTGCGCGGCGCGCGGGTCACGGTGCGCGGCCGAGACTACCAGGTGATAGGCGACCCGATCCCCGTGGACGGAGGGCTTACGCCCACCCGGTGGAACCTGCTCGTGGAACTGTCGGACTCGAGGGGATAGGAGACCGGTATGGCGAACACGAACATCGTGAGACTGAACCTGCCCGCGTTCACCGAGTACCGCCGCTCCCCCGAGGTCATGGCCGTGCTCGACGCGCAGGCCCAACGGCTCGCCGACCGGGCCAACAGCCGGGCGCGCGGCGAATGCGAGCATCCCGAGCACGCGCGGTTCCGGGCCCTGGACGCCCGGCCCACGAGCCGGGGCGCGGCCTCGATCGCGACCAGCACGGGCGATCCCGGCTGCTACCGGCACAACGCGAAGCACAACACGCTCGTCAACGCGCTGGGAGGCGGCTGATGGACACGAACACGCCCGACGCTCCTCCCATCGTCCCGGAACGCCTCGTCGTGGAATGGCTCAACCACGCCGGCGATCTCAA
>NZ_RQSP01000063.1 GCF_009078285.1 Bifidobacterium jacchi | reverse complement strand
CTTTCCAATCGCGATTTGTTTTGTTTGGCGACAGAAAATCGTACACAGGACACGGGCCATGCCCTTCCATCTCAAGCCCAAACCAAAGTGCGCAAAAAATCGGGCCTTATCGGTGGCACGGTCATCTATCAGGAAGATCGTGCCGGGTTGCCAGATTATCTACATGTCTAGTGCTTTTACAGGTAGCAGATCGTTACCTTGTTTTCTGGTGCTCCTTTGACTTCGCGGCGAAGACTTCGCTGCGAAGTCAAAGTCTTCAATCCGAAATCAAAAGAGAGCCAGAAAACCAATAATCATCGGCTGCGATGGCGTAGAGATTCATCGATGAGATGCTTGTATTCTTCGCCGATATTGACAAAGTCGAAACGCTTGGCCAGCTCAACCGATCGTTTGGAAAAGCGTTCACGACGTTCTTCGTCAGCAAGCACATCAAGGACGGCGGCACGAATACCTGCGGCATCCTTCGGCTTGGTCAGATGACCATTTTCTCCGTCGAATACAGCTTCTCCGATGCCGGCTATATCTGAAGCAACGATCGGAGCGCCAGAAGCCATGGCTTCGAGAATCGCCACTGGAAGTCCATCCTTATCGCCATCTGCGGCGATGACAGATGGTGCAACGAACACATCGCATGTAGCATACAGTGATTTGAGCTCATCCTTGTTCTTCGGTCCAAGAAAATCACAATCAAGATTAAGCTGAGACGCTTTTTCCCGCAGCATTTCTTCTTCCGGCCCACTGCCTACTACAAGCAGTTTGGCATTAACGTTTTGCATTGCGTCAAACAGATAACGCGCTCCTTTTTTCTCTACAAAACGAGCCACAAATAGAACAATCGGCTTGCCGATCTTTTCGCGTAAAGCATGGTCTCGATGCTCTGGTCCAAAAAAAGTCAAGTCGACGCCCATGGGAATAACATGAATATGGTCGGTGTGCCGATACTGCGAATGCAGCACATTTTTCAGATCCGACGAGACCACCGTAATAGCGCTGGCTGAGTCAATAGCGCGCTGCTTGAACCAGTGCATGGGAAATCTATTGAGCGAAGTCACATCGCCGCCAAGTCCGGAAATCACATAGGGTTTCTTGCTACGAAGAAACGACTGGGTGACTCCTTGGGGAACAAACCAATTCACCAGTACAGCATCGCAGTCGCGCATCGCACGTTTCGTTGCGAAATACTGGGAAATAAAGAAAAAGGGCACCAACAGAGCTCTAAACTTGTTTTCTTTGATGCGCGGCACTATTGCACCAGGATAGGCGAGCGTCTGCAATTGCCGAATAGGAAAATACTGAAACCGGCGTACCGTAATGCCTTCCATTCGTTCAGCTGCTCTTGCATTCGGCGCGGCAGGCACCAGCGCTGTTATGTCATAATATTTTTTCAGCTGCATGCACAGATCGTAGATGAACTTTGGCTCAGTATCGTTCATCCAACGCGGGAAAGTGGACGCCGTCACTAGCAGACGCTTCTTCACTTCTTTGGAGGAGACGCCTGAACCATTTGCTGGTTTGGACTCGTTTGCTGCCGTTACGTTTGAAGCCATTGAAGTCATTGACGATGTTCCTTGAAAAAGTCGTAGGTTCGCTTAATGCCTTCCTCTAATGATACGAATTCCTTGATGGAGGAAATGCGATGATACTTATCAATGTTTAGCACTGAATACGGTACGTCTACTGCGCGCCCCGGAGTGTGCACGATGTTAAGCCGTTCAGGCAGTACGGCATCGATGGTATTCACCACATCGGCAACTGAAGTACCGATGCCTCGCCCAACATTGTAGGTGGCGTTCATATCGCCATGTTCGACAATATCGCCGATGGCTTGAATCGCATCATCAATATAAATGAAATCTCGTACGACCGACCCGTCGCCAAAGATGTGGATGGTATCGTGATTTAACGCCTGATAGACGAGTTTGGTGACCAGCCCCAATGCCCCATGTGGATTCTGCCCTGGCCCATAAGGGTTTGAAAGCCTTACGATCTGATAATCTGTTGCGGAATTGCGAACGGCCAAATGCAAAGCTTGTTCGATCATGATTTTCTGCAGGCCATACGTGTTGATCGGATCTGGAAGATCGGTTTCGCTGTTTTTATGCTTGTTCGAGGCGCCGTACACAGTGCCACCGCTTGACATGAACAGAATACGCCCAACGCCTTCCTGTACACATGCTTGGAAGAGTTCGGTTGAGGGGATTACATTGGCATTGATCTCGTCGATCACGCCTTGCTCAGTGCCTGGGACTGAGGTGCTGACAAGATGAATAATCAAATCTGCGTTGTGGACGATACGCGTAAAATCAAAACCTGTAACAAACTCGCCTTGCACATAGTTTACGGAGGTGGGTAAGGTTTTGACTGCATCATGATCAAGTGGCAGCCGGTCAAAAACGGTGATGCGCTGATTTGCTTGACGAGTCAGAAAGGCGACGAGATTCCGTCCAAGAAATCCCATGCCGCCCAGAATCACAATGTTCATCGACCCCTCCTCAATAGCAGCGTCTATGTCCACAGCCGACTTCTATGCAGCAAGATGAAGTGCCGACCGAAGCGAAGGCCAGTATAGTCGGCTCGATGAACAACAACTTCTACATTAAAGAGCGCAAACACTGTTGAACCGAGGGTTGAGCAGGACTCACAACGGCTGTCGATGCCTCACGGTAGGCAAGTCGTTCGACGCGGATACGCTCATGTGGATCTCGCGAGAGTGTTAGGCGCGCGTTCGTTCTATACTTACATTAAATGTGCTGTCGTTTGGCGGCGTGCAAAGTAGAACGTATAGAGTTGCAAGAACCCGAACGGGGGAGAACCATGAAGATTGCGGTTGCCGGCACCGGCTACGTGGGATTATCTGTGGCCCTGTTACTGTCGCAGCACAACGAGGTGCATGCTCTTGACATCGTGCCGGATAAGGTCGCGATGCTCAATGCGGGCAAGAGTCCGATCGTAGACACGGAGATCACGCGTTTTCTGGACGGTAAGGCCGATGGCTCCATGCCGTTGGATTTCACCGTCTCGTTGGACCCCAAGAGCGCGTATAGTGGGGCGGATTTCGCGGTGGTGGCCACTCCGACGAATTATGATCCAAAGAAGAACTACTTCGACACGTCCAGTGTGGAAGCTGCCGTGGAGGCAATCCGCGAAGTTAATCCGACCGCTTGGATCGTGATCAAGTCCACCATCCCGGTAGGCTACACTGACAGTCTGCGCGACAAGACCGGTGACAACCGCATCATCTTCTCGCCTGAATTCCTGCGTGAGGGTCATGCTCTGTACGACAATCTGCATCCGTCCCGCATCGTGGCCGGAGCGCCGGTAGATAACAAGGAGGCGACTGCAGCGGCGCATGAGTTTGCCCGCCTGTTGGCTCAGAGTGCTGATCCTGCTGAGCGGAACCGTGTGAATGCGGATAGTTCTCATGGCATTCCTCAGCTGGTGTGCGGTTGCACCGAGGCCGAGGCGATCAAGTTGTTTGCCAACACCTACCTTGCTCTGCGCGTGGCGTACTTCAATGAGCTGGATACATATGCCGAGGTTCGCGGTCTCGATGCAGCCCAGATCATCAAGGGAGTGTGTTTGGATCCGCGTATTGAAGACAAGTACAACAACCCAAGCTTCGGCTATGGCGGCTACTGCTTGCCAAAGGATTCAAAACAGTTGTTGGCCAATTATGCGGACGTGCCTCAGAATCTGATTGGTGCGATCGTGGAAGCGAATCGCACTCGTAAGGACTTCATCGCCGAAGAGGTTCTTGAGCGCGTGAAGGATATGAAGAACCCGGTTGTGGGCATTTATCGCCTGACCATGAAGAGCGGCTCGGACAACTTCCGCCAGTCATCCATTCAGGGAGTGATGAAACGTATCAAAGCGAAAGGTGTAACGGTTCTGGTATACGAACATACACTCAACGCCCCTGATTTCTTTGGCAGCGAGGTGACGCATGACTTGGATGGCTTTAAGCAGCGCGCCGACGTGATCGTCGCCAACCGCTGGAACAGCGAGCTTGACGACGTCAAAGACAAAGTCTACACCCGCGATCTTTTCAAGCGCGACTGATTATCGGTGAGAGAAAAAGAAGCTATTTAAGGGTTTATGCTGCAATGTGCTCAGTATCTGTGATAATGCCGACATATAACCGTGCAGGGTTAATAGGAAGATCTATAGACAGCATTTTACTGCAAGATTATACGAATTTTGAATTGATAATAGTTGATGATGGCTCGACGGATAATACTAAAGAAATTGTTCGAGAATTCGCTGATCCACGGATACGATATGTCTATCAAAAGAATCAGGGAGCATGTGTCGCAAGAAATCTAGGAGTATCAATAGCAAAGGGGAATATAATCGCTTTCCAAGATAGTGACGATGTTTGGTTACCCGGGAAACTCTCAGTGCAACTGTCTAACATGGCAGCAAATGGGTCAGATATTGACATTTGTCAAATGCGGACAATCTCTGCAACTGGTGAGACACTAAATATGAAGCCATCTAACAAGTTAGTGCGCAAAGGGTTGAACTATCCAACTATATTGGAGGCTAACTTTATCAGCACACAGATGATTGTGGCAAAGAAAAGTGTACTAACTGAGAATAAGTTTGATTCATTGATGCCGCGTTTCCAAGATTGGGACCTTGCTATCAGATTATTGAAAAGAGGTAATAAGCTATCTTATTCAAAGAAAGTATTGGTTGAGCAATACATATCAAGTGATAGCATCTCGTTGAATGGGGAGAAAGCATATTGTGGTTATTCGATACTAGAAAAAAAGTATAAAACAGATCTGCAACAGAATAGAAAAGAGTATGCGAATTTTCTTTACTACAAGTTTCGAGTTTGCGGAGATAGCCTATCATTAGGGGAAAGACGAGACTTGCTTAAGACAAGTATTAAGTATTTCCCCAATATTCGAAATATTCTTTGGTATTGCAAGTTACTGGCGGAAGATTGATCACGAATGATAGACGTATTATTGGCTTGTTACAATGGTGAGAAGTATTTAGAAGAGCAGGTTACTTCTATACTTAGCCAGACGCTGAAGAATTGGGAATTGTATATTTCTGATGATGGATCAACGGATGAAACCGAGAGCATAATTGACAAACTCGAATTAAGAGACCCTCGCATACATAAACTGCAGACAGGTATAATTCATAAGTGCGCGGCCTACCATTTTATTGATATGCTTCAATATTCGAATAATGACTATTTTTGTCTATGTGACCAAGATGACTATTGGCTTCCAAATAAATTAAGCACCTCTCTTTCCCGAATCCAAGAACTTGAAAGACGATATGGTAAAAGCGTACCATTGCTTGTTTTTTCTGATATGAAAATAGTGGATGAGAACTTAGCTACTATTGCAGAGTCATTTCTTGTTGATTCAGGTAAAAATAATATCAAGCCAATAATTGAGGAAATACTGAATACAAGTATTGCTGCCGGTTGCACTATGATGGGTAATGGTGCATTGCGTCGGTTAGTTTGTAAAACTGGCTATAAGCCAGTCATCGTAATGCATGATTGGTGGATTGCAGATATTGCTGTTAGTTGTGGATACATGGAAAAAATCTCAGACCAATTAGTTCTTTACAGGCAGCACGGAAATAATTCCGTGGGTGCTGAACATTATTCTATCGCGAGTAAAATCAAATCATTTAAATCTAACGCGGTCAAGTATTGGAATAATTGCAGGCAAATAGATTATCTCTACTCAAATTATAATTCTTATATGTCGGTTATTGTCAAAAATAAAGTGTTAACTTATATAGAGACCCTTAATAATAGAAATTTAAGTCAGATATACACTCTATGGCGACAAGGATTGCTAAAAAAAAGTCTTGTAAAAAAGATATCGCAAGTGTTGACCATTCTGTTTACAAAACCGTAATAGTTATAAAGGAAAATCCATGAAGACTCTAGCTTTACATCTGCCACAATTCTATACATTCCCTGAAAATGATGAATGGTGGGGAAAAGGGTTCACAGAGTGGACAAATGTAAAAAGAGCAAAACCACTCTATCCTAATCATGTGCAGCCGTTGGTCCCTTTTGACAACCATTACTATGATCTATCCAATCCAGAAGAATTAGTATGGCAGCACTCACTTGCAAATAAATATGGCATTGATGGGTTTATATACTATCACTATTGGTTCAATGGGAAACTTCTTCTTGAAAAACCGGTTGAGAATCTTTTGCATACAAAAAAGGCAACGCAGCAATTCTGTCTTTGTTGGGCAAATGAGCCTTGGACACGTGCTTGGGATGGAAAAAATAAAGAAATTATCATGCCTCAGACTTTTGGGGGTGAGGAGGATTGGCGAGCCCATATTGAGTATTTTATTCCCTTCTTTAAAGATACTCGCTATATTCGTTATAATAACCATCCAGTTCTTTTTGTCTATTCTCCGAGTAAAATTCCTCGATTTGATGAAATGATTGAATACTGGAATTCATATCTTGAGTCTATTAGAATGAATTCTATTTATCTTGTTGAATTTATTAGTACTTTTAATCCTTCTCCATATTCTAAGTATTCACAAGCAGTTATGGAGTTCGAGCCATTGTATTCGGCACATTATCAAATATCTTTGTTCCGACAAGCTGTTCGTTTTTTTAATAAAAAAATGAAGAATACTGATATAATTGATTACGATTATTTATGGAAAAAACTACTTACGAAGAATAGAACATACTCAGGAAGAAAAATAATACTTTCATGTTTTACGAATTTTGATAATTCACCGAGAAAAGGTAAATCCGCTTTTATAACGAAAGGAGCATCGCCTGATAAGTTTCAGCGTTATGTTCGTCAGCTTATTAATCAACAACGTAAAGATTCGATTGATGTTTTAGTGATTAATGCTTGGAACGAGTGGGGAGAAGGTGCTATCTTAGAACCAACTGTTCAATTCGGTTTTCAATGGCTGGAGGCATTGCATAGTGCTCTGCAATAAAGAACTGATATCACATCCTCCTGTATTTATTCGTCAGTTAGGTTTCAAAGAATACCCCTTTTTTTTCTGCGGTTATAGTCTTTGGCTTGTAGTAGCAGTTCTAAATACAAGTAGTTTTGTTGACGTATTTGGGCATAATAATTTTTTATATTACGTATCTGTACTTTTATTCCTATTTCAGGAATTCATTTTTATAAAGTACATTACGCTTATTGACGTTCTTTTTGCAGCATGTTTGTGTTTTTTTAATATTCAAACTTATTTAATAGGTCATGAGGATTTACTGGCATTCTCAATACTTCTGTACTGTGGGCGTCGTGTTTCTTTTAAATGTATTGCTAAATGCACCATCCTTATTCAGTCGGTTGTTTCTTTTATTGTAATTTCCTCTTCATTAATTGGATTTATTCCTTCTACTGTTAATGTCAGGGACAATGGTGTTATTCGTTACTCGCTCGGCTTCTCTTATGTTACTTATCCTTCGTATGTTTTTCTAAATATAGTTTTATTATGGTTATATATACGTAAAGCTTCAGTTACTTACATTGAGCTTAGCGTATTTACGTTTTTAAATAGTGCACTTCTTATTATTACAAATGCACGTAATGCATGTGGCTTGATCTTTTTTGCTTTGTTTTGGGCAGTTATTCTCAAGTTATATTCTAAGTACACTTTTCCCCTTCTTGTGAAACGTTTGTTCGTTTATAGTTTTAGTTTTTTTGCGTTTGCATATACTGTTATTGTTGTTTTATACCTTTATTTCAGGGAAAATATAGTTCTTCAAATTATTAATAAATTCTTTTCTAGCAGGCTAGATTATTCTTCTTTCGCGATTAAGCATTTTGGTGTTCCAATCATAGGAGGTTATAGTAAAAATTTAGTGGATAACGGTCTTACTCTTGATTCTTCATATTTTCGTCTCGTATATGATCATGGCCTTATTTTTATGTTAACTGTTATCATTCTTTATACTTTATTGATGAAAAAGGCAACAGAAGATAATGATAATTGGTTAATTCTTGCTCTATTTATTATTGCTTCTCACTCTGTATTTGATGCACAATTAATTTCTTTTCAGCACAATACTTTCTTGTTCCTTCTTGCTACTGTCATTCCGGGTAGTAATAACGAATTGTTGAACTCGCATTTACTGACAGCTTATCGTCGACCTAAGCATATGTCACCTACATCAGATGATTTACTTGGTCTATGATATATTTCATTTTCCATCGTCTTACTATTGTATTAGATATCGTTCTTGTGTCTAGTATTTCGTCTTATTTTGCGTAACTATGCAGTTTCTTAACTTGTTTTTTATGTATACAGCTTCGTTCATCACTATTGCTGGATTTTACATTACCTAGATTTTTTTCTGGATTTGAGACTATGATTATTCGTTGTTTTTGGATTCTTATCGAGTATGGACTTATTGCGGAATCGCTTCGAGATGGCCTATCGTTGGAGGTTATTTCGTGGATGTGCAAGGCAGTTGATCGCCAATGTAATTCGCGTGTGGCGAAAGGTGCTCAACACGAGTGTGCTTCGTCTTTTCTTGTTATGGTTTGTTCTGATTAGTGTGTGTTTATGTGAAGGCAATGTTCCCTTTGATGTTTGCCGAGAATGTAGACCTTTCTTTGCTTTATGCCTTCGCTCTTTTATTTGGCAGCGCTTCTTTAGTTTCTTTTCATCCATGTCCACAGGATGGATTTCTCTTTTTACGGCCTCTTGTCCTTCTATTCCTCGACTCACCATGGAGCTCTCGGTTACACATTCGCTGGCTCATTCTGTTTCATGGGATTGACGTTAGCGTGCGCTTTTCGCTTGTATGGACCTTGCATTTTGGGTGCCTGTTTTTGATAGCAATCCGTTCAAGGCGGCAGCGTGCCCCGCTTGCCGTTCGACCAGTGTCAAGCTCATACCCTTCAACCCACGTGCGCTCATGTCGGCGGATGAATATGCGCCAGCTTTCAGAGTCACACTCATCTCATACTTTGTGCCGCCGAAAGCATCTCACGACGCCCGTTCATGCCGACACTGTCGGCGACCATCACGCTTTTGTTCATCATTCAACTGAGCTGCCCTAGTAGCGCTTTTGCTACACGCAGTCCATTAAGACATACGGGTGCTCTTGCGCGAGCGGCCGCACGCGCCACGCGTCGATATCAGCGTAGATGCGCTTGAGCTTTTCGTTCAGGTCTGCGAAGGCATGCGGCCTGTCCAACTGCAGTTAGCTGTCGTCAATAATCTGGCAGTGGACACAACGGCCATGTCATGTCAACATCGCCTCTTCGACACTTTCCTTGTTTCTGAGGTAAAGTTAGTTTTACGACTGAATCGAACACCGTGCCCTTCAGCTTCGGCAACTTCAGACTCATTATCCCGCTCTTGACGTTAAGATACCGGTCGAAATAGCCAACGCTGTACGCCTTCCTTGCCCGCTACGATCGTATCTGGCGGCTCCGGTGATTTCCATCGGTCTCGGCATCAAGCATCGAGTTCAACATCTCCTCACCGTTTTTATCCGGTCAAAGGTGTTCTACAACATGGTCTGATCGACCTGTAGGCTCTGATGTGATGTGGCATCGTGCTCTCTTTTCAATAGCGGTTTTTCTTATCCGACGACAAAAACGAGCACATATCATCGGTGAGCCTTCTCTCTTACGCCCGAATCAATGTGTGATTATTTGGAGGTTTGAGCACCGGTTGTTATTACGGAGGGCACTGGGGTTATTGCGGGATGGCATCGGGGGTGGTGGTCGGGCGCCGCCGGTGCCGTCCGGTTGTGGTGAGTGATAGGGAGGGGGGTTACTTGCCGGACGCGTGCTCGCGCATGTTCCATTCCCCGGTCTCTATCCAGGTGGTGTTGTGCACGATCCTGTCCATGATGGCGTCGGAGTGGGCGCCGCCGAGTCGTTGGTGCGAGTCCTTGCGGGTATTGGGTGGCGAACAGGGGGGGCTGACGGTGTCGTGGCGGCGTTCCATGAGCTCGAACAGGAAGGCGCGGAAGCGTTCCTTGGGCGGGTCGAACAGCCATTCGTCGAGCGCGAGGGCCGTGAAGCCGCTGTAGCGTTTGAGCCGCTTGTACCGTCCCTGCGGCTTGTCGGCGGCCTGTCTCCATTCCTCCTCGAGGTCGGGGACGCGAATGTAGCGGGCGCGGTATCGGCTGCGGCATGCCTGTCGGGCGAGCGCGCAGATGATCCAGCTTTTCCCGCTGCCGCAGTAACCCTGGACGACGATGTTGCGTCGGCGTTCGACCCATGCCAGTCGGCGAGCGAGGCGACCAGTTCGCGGCTGACGCCGCGTTCGTCGAGCATGTCGAGGGTGCGAAGATCGGCCTGCGGGTAGCGGAGCCTGGCGCGGCGGGCGAGTCCTCCGACGCGCTTGTCGGTGAACATGGCGTGGGCCTCGTCGACCGCGAGACGGATGCGCTGCTCCATGTTCAATGAGGCGCACGCATCGTCGTCCTGGCGCAGGAGCGCGTCGAGGAGCTCCTGGCATCCCATGGCGCGCAGTTGGCGGCGGGTCTGTTCGTCGAGTCTCATCGTTCCTCCTACCTTGCGTAGTAGCCGGCACCGCGCACGTATCCCATGGCCTGATCGGTGTCGATCCCTCTGACCTTCAGGCTCTCGCCTTCCATGACCTCGTGGTCCTGGCCGGTGTCGAGGATCGTCTTCAGCTGCCGGTATCGGGGCGTGTTCATGACCCTGCGGGCCACGTCGCACGCGTTTTCCAGCGCTGCCTCCCGTATCGGCGCGAGAGCCTCAGCACCGCCAGGGCGGGGTCGATGGCCTGGTAGGGCGTGGCCGCGTCCTGGAAGATGCGGGCGATGACGATGACCGTGTTGGGTCCGATGTCGATCGCCTAGGTGTGTTTTGTCAAGTTGGTGTCCGCGTTGTGAGCGGTGTTTTTCCGCAGGGTGGGCAGCGGGTTTCCCGCGGGGTGGGCGGTATCGGCCGCTGCCTGTCTGCGTTGTTGTGTTGTT
>NZ_RQSP01000062.1 GCF_009078285.1 Bifidobacterium jacchi | reverse complement strand
GGTGAAGCCGCAATCGTGTGCATACCACGTATAAGAGAGGTTGCTGATCGTGTGTGTGGGACGTATGTCTGCGTGATCGTGTGCATGGAATGTGCGTGAAACGTCTGTTTCGAGCCTGCTCGTATACGTCCCATGCACACGATGCCAACACGGTATACGTCCCATGCACACGACGGGCTGTGGAGACTCGATTGGCCAGACGGACACGATGGGCTGGGGGATCCTCGTCACGGTCACAGGGAGCGGGGGTCGGTCACAGGGAACGCCAGCGCCCCGTGACCAAGGTGCCAGAAACGCTGCAGTACCAAGGTTTTCATTGAGCGGTCACGGGGAGCGACCCGCGCCCTGTGACCAAACCTGCACCATGCCACGCCAGTGGTACGGGATGCGGAATGTGCGTTGCCATAGCATGGTTGCCTCGTTGCGGGATCATCTTGCGCTCACAGGGCGGTCGGACGCGAGACCCAGCCAGCTGGGCGTTCAGCGCGAGTTCACGCCAAGCCATGCCATGCCGAGCCATATCGCCCGCATGACTCCCGCTTGTCACGCGACGCCAATAACGCCGAAAATCGCGCTGCGTGACAGACCGTGGCATTCCGTCGTCATGGGCCATAATCACACAATGGCGGAATTCCAATGGTTCGAACCAGGCTGAAGCCGGTTCGCAGCTGATACGCGTGTCACGAGACGTGAAAACCGGGCAAAATGTCGTCGCGTGACAAGATGGACGCGCCTGCGCGCGCAGCCTGTCGGCTCGCCGGTCGGCTCGCACAGCACTTGCAAACAGCTCCGCTGTTTGCTTCACGGTGCTGTCCGACAAGGGAAGCCAACGACGCTGGAATCAACGAACTTCTGACGCAGGACACTGGTTGACTGAGTTGCAATTTGGCGCGAGGGTACGTATGGTAAGGCTGCTGCCCGGATGCTTTCGTCTTGCCGTATCGATTCGATCTCTTCTTTAGGTCTAAGGTCGTGAGAGTTATGAGTAATGACGCAGTTGAACCGGATTGCATGACCGTGCTGCGGATGGCCGACGTCACCAGATCGTACGGTGCTCGGGATCATCGGCGTCAGGTCGTGCGGGGACTGTCGCTCACGGTCGAGCGGGGGCGTATCGTCTGCCTGCTCGGGCCGAACGGCGCCGGCAAGACGACCACGGTGAAAATGGCCTCTACGCTGCTGTTGCCCGACAGCGGCGAGATCAGCGTGTGCGGCGTCGACGCGATCCGCGACCCGTTCAGGGCCAGGCGTTACCTGTCGCTGCTGTTCGGCGGCGAACGCGGCTTCTACGCGAGGGCCACCGCGATCGACAATCTTCGCTTCTTCGCGCGGGTGGCGGGCGTGCCGTGCCGCCTGATCGAAACGCGCGTGCATGAGGCGCTGGAGCGCGTGAACCTGCTCGACAAGGCGAATGAGAGGGTGGAGACCTTCTCGCGTGGCATGTGCCAGCGCCTGCACATTGCGCGCACACTGTGCTCGAAGTCGCGCCTGGTGCTGCTCGACGAGCCGACCACCGGACTGGACCCGCAGAGCGCGCTCGAGGTGCGTGATCTTATTGCAGGACTTCGCGACGAGGGGGCGGGCATCCTGCTGACCACGCACTCCATGCCGGAGGCGGAAGTGCTCGCCGATAGCGTCAACGTGATCCGCGAGGGGCGGATCATTGCCGTGGGCACAGTGCACGAACTGTCCGAACGACTGCGCATCGACGGCGTGGGCATGTACATGGACTTCGACATCGGTGACGGCGACCATGATGAAGGGATGCGGCGGCTGGCCGCGCTGCCGGGCGTGCGCGGCGTCGACGCGTCGTCACACGGCGGCGTATGGTCGTTCAACCTGATCTGCCAGGGCGGTGAACCCGATCTTGAACGGGTGCGCGAGGCCGCCGGACTCCCGTCGCTGCGGCGGCTCGGATGGCGGCCGGCCACACTTGAGGAGCTGTATCTGGCGTTGCTTCGCACCGACGATAACGGCCACGTCGACCATGTCGGCCACGTTAAGCACGG
Source organism: Bifidobacterium jacchi (assembly GCF_009078285.1). Classification (GTDB taxonomy): domain Bacteria; phylum Actinomycetota; class Actinomycetes; order Actinomycetales; family Bifidobacteriaceae; genus Bifidobacterium; species Bifidobacterium jacchi. The sequence goes on along the minus strand of NZ_RQSP01000062.1, from coordinate 8,989 downwards.
CGGCGAGCTCACCGGCGGAAACGCGGACGAACCCGCCGAGGGGGAGGCCGCATGATGGACGGCATGATCCGCATGGCATGGTTCCACATGCGCAATCTGTGGTCCACGTCGTTCTTTCTGGAGACCGCGATCGCCTCGCCGCTGAGCTTCGCACTGCTGCGGCTGATCGCGGCGCGGTGGGCCGCCGCACCGAGCCTGTGGCTGGATGCCGCTGTGTGCGGCCTGTGGTCCACCACCACGCTTGCGGTCGGTCTGATCGGATTCCAGCGTTATCAGGGCGTGTTGAAGTATCTGACGGTCAGTCCGCTGCCGTTGTGGCGCGTGTTCGCGCCGTTGGTGGCCGCGGCGACGCTGATCGGCGTTATCGGGCTGCCGATCTCGTTCGCCGTGATCGTTGTGGCCGGACTGCTCTCCGGCCATGATCCGGTGCCGTTCGCCGGCCAGTCGATCGGCCTGCAGCTGATCGGCTATCTGCTGGCCGTGGTCGCGTGCTGCGCGTCGGCCATGCTCCTTTCGTCGATCTTCGTGCTTTCGCGCAGCGCGATCGCGTTTGAGCCGCTGGTGCTCATCCCGGTGTGGATGCTGTGCGGCATCGTGATGCCTATCGGCCTGTTTCCGCCGTTCCTGCGCGTGGTCGCATTGCTGCATCCGCTGACCTGGGCGGTGTGGATCGGCCAGCAACGGTCGTTCGGTCCGCTATGCGCATGGGCGGTCGCCGGCTGTCTGGCGCTGTGCGGCGCGTATCTTGCGGCTGCCGGCAAGGGCCTGCACGTCGCGCTGCGGCGCGCCTGCGTGGAAGGGACGCTGGATCTATCATGAAGGACGAGAGAATCATGAATCCCGGAAACGTCGGGAATATCGGAACCACATTGGCCGCAGGAACCGCGGCGGGCGGCCGTCGGCTGGGGTCGTCGTTCGCGGTTGCGTTCCGCATGACGCTGCGCTCGATGCCCTCGATGGGTTCGGTGCCGACCACGATCGTGCAGATCGTCGCCGCTCCCGTGTTCAACACACTGTTCTACATGATGCTTGCATGGTCAGGCGCGCTGCTGGCCGACCCGTCGGCTTCGGATGGAGCCGGACCGGCCATCGCCGCGCTGGTCGGCTCCGGCTGCGTGGGCGTGTGCACCCTGGTCGCCGAGACGCTTGCCAACGACCGATTCGAGGGCACCATGCCGTACATGCTGCTTGGCGGTTCGTCCGCGCTCGTGCTGTGGGCTGGACGCATCGGCGCGATGCTCGTCGTGGGTGTGCTGAGCGATCTGGCATCGCTGCTCGCCGTGATGGCGACGGTCGGTCCATTCGCGTTGTCGTGGGCGCACTGGTTGCTGGTCGCCGCGCTCATTCTCGTCTCCTCGCTGGCATGCCTCGGCGTGGGCCTGTTGGTGGCCGTGGCCTCGCTTGCCATGAGCGACGAGCTGTTCCTGTCGAATACGGTGGGATATGTGCTGCCGCTGGTGTGTGGCGTGGTCGCGCCGGTGAGCGTGTTCCCGCGGCCGTTCGCCGCCGTGCTGTACGTGCTGCCGCTGCCGTGGCTGACCGACGCGGCGCGCGATCTTGCGGCCGGGGACGAGGTCCGCGCCGGCATCGGCATGGGTGTGGCCGTTGCGATTGGCGCGGCTTGGGGGCTGCTGGCCGTGATCGGCAGGCGGCTTGCCATGACGATCAACCGACGGCATGACAACGTGACCGGTCTGGGCATCTGAGCACCGGCAGATCGCCGCTAGGTTGCGGTACGGTCGCGGTACGGGCCACGATACAATCATGTTCGTTCAGGACCGGTCGAGCGTATGGCCGGCAGCAGGCAGAGGGGAGCGATCGTGGTAACCGCCAACCGCAACAAGGTAGTCATCGTCGGAACCGGGCAGGTGGGCGCGACCGCCGCCTACGGGATCGTCACGCACGGACTGTGCAACGAGCTCGTGCTCATCGACCACAATCCGGCGAAGGCGCTCGGCGAGGCGCGTGACCTCGACGACGGCAGCGAGTTCCAGGATCGTCACGTCAAGGTGCGTGCCGGCGACTACGGCGACTGCGCCGACGCCGACATCGTCGTCATCACCGCCGGTCGACGCCCCACCGGCAAGGGCGGGCGCCTCGCCGAACTCGGCTTCACGGTCGGCGTGGTGCGCGACATCGTCGATCAGGTCATGGCATCCGGTTTCGACGGGGTGATCGTCATGGTCTCCAACCCGGTGGACGTGCTCGCATGGTACGCGTGGAAGCGCTCCGGTCTGCCGCGCACGCAGGTGCTCGGCACCGGCACCGCGCTCGACACGTCCCGTCTCAAGACGATCATCGGCGAGCAGACCGGACTCGATCCGCGCAACGTCGGCGGCTATGTGATGGGCGAGCACGGCGATTCGCAGTTCGCCGCATGGTCGACCGTCTCGCTTGGCGGCAAGCCGTTCGACCGGTTCCTTGCGGACAACCGCGACCGCTTCTCCTCGGTGTCCACCGACGAGCTGGCGATGATGACCCGGCAACGCGGCAACGAGGTCGTCGCGGCCAAGGGCGGCACGAACTTCGGCATCGCGTCGACGATCTGCGGCATCGTACAGACGATTCTGTGGGACGAGCGGCGCATCGTGCCCGTATCCACGCTGCTTGACGGCGAATACGGCGAGCACGACGTGTTTCTCGGCGTGCCCACCGAGCTGCGTGCGAACGGTGCGAACGAGATCGTCGAACTGGATCTGACCGACGAGGAGCTGGCGAAGCTGCACGCCTCCGCCCGGATCGTGCGCGAGCATTGCGAGGGACTGCTGTGACGGGCGCGGCGAGCAGGGGGACTGGCGGCGCAGGCAACCCTATCTCGGCTCGGCTCGACGACATCCGCCTTGTCGTCGCCGACCTCGACGGCACGCTGCTGCACGGCGCGCCCACGTTCGAGGAACGCTATCTGACCGAACGCTCGGCCGAAACGATCCGACGCATGCACGACGAGACCGGCGTCCGGTTCGCGATCTCCACCGCGCGCCCGGTCAGCACCGGCCTGGCGTTCGCCGAACGTCTCCCGGCCGATGCGGTCGTCTATCTCAACGGCGCGCTCATCGACTTCGATCCCGCGCATTCCGACATGCGACTGCTCACCGGAGCACGCACGGCAGCGCCCGGCCAGCTTGTCAAAGTCGGATTCGACTCGCATCGCGCATGCGAGGTATGCCGCATGATGCTCGCCGCAATCCCCGATCTGGAAATCGGCATCGTCATGGACGACGTTCGATACACCAACTTCGACGTGCGCAAATACTGGCGTACCCAGACGTGGCGGCTGACCGACTTCTCGGATGCCGACGTGCCTCAGGGCGTCGCCGACAAAATCATCATGTTCCCGACCGCAGCGCAGCGGGAGCGCGCGCGGGCGCTGATCCCGGACGACTTCGACCTGTCGATCTCCGAAGGCACGCTGTGGATGCTGATGAATCCGAAGGCCAACAAGCGCGACTCGCTTGCCACGCTGTGCGAACGGCTGCACGTGGGGCCGGAGACGGTCGTATGCTTCGGCGATGATCTGGTCGACATCGGCATGATGGGGTATGCGGGGCATTCGGTGGCCGTGGCGAACGCGAATCCCAAGGTGCTCGCCATCGCCGGCGAGATCTGCCCCGCCAACGACGACGACGGCGTGGCGCGGTGGCTCGAGGAGCATCTGCTCGGCTGATCGTTGGGTCGATTCTGATCGAGATGACTGGTCGAGATGACTGGTCGGCCCAGATCGGCGGTACAATGGGCTCAATGCGCGGGCATGGGGTCCGCCGAAGGCGAGGGGAGCGCAACATGGCTTCGAATGCAGCGGATGGCGACGTGATCTGGACACAGCGCAAACGCAACTGGTGCCGTACGCCGTTCACGTTCACCGTGTATACGCTGACCGCCGACGAACTGGCGGTCAAGACCGGCGTGCTCAGTCAGCGGTTCGACACGACGAAGCTGTTCCGCATCGTCGACATCACCATTCAGCGTTCGCTCCTGCAGCGCATGTTCGGTCTGAGCACGATCGTCATCGACGCGATGGACCAGTCCTCCGGCGGCAGGATCATATTGAAGAACGTGATCGACGGGTTCGCCGTGCGCAAGACCATCCAGCATGCGGTGGACGTGGCCCGCAATGTGAACCGGGTCAGCACCCGCGAGTTCATGGGCGACGGCGTTGCCGGCGCGGGGTCTGAATTCGCGGGCTACGCCGGGCAGGATCTCGACGGCGACGGATACGCCGACTATCCCGCCCAGTGACCGGCTCCCGTAACACCGGCTCCCGTAGCGCCGGCGGCGGGGACGGCACCGGACAGCGGCCGAACCGATCGAAGCGGACGACTACGAGGCGAGACCCGCGTGGGGGCGGGGCGCGAGGCTCGTCGCGCTCGCGACGGCGGCGGTCACGCGCGGGCGCGACGCGTAGCAGCAGGTCGCACCGCGGCATCGGCATGCGCGCACGCACCCGTTCGCTGCGGCGCACGCTTGTTCATCTGGTGGCGGCCGTGTGCGTGATCGCTGCCGTATGCGCCGCACTGGTCTATCTGCCTCCGCTCGTATTCCATGCCGACAAGCCGCAGCGGCAGTCCTATGATGCGATCTGCCGCGCCCAAGGGGCCGATGGGAAAAGCTACACGCTGTCGCCCGATCAGGCGAGGATCGCATCGCAGATCACCCAGATTGCGACCGGCCGTGGATTGCCCGACCGGGCCGTCACCGTGGCGCTCGCCACCGCCATGCAGGAGTCGCGGCTGATGAACCTCGACTACGGCGACCGCGATTCGCTGGGCGTCTTTCAGCAGCGGCCGAGTCAGGGCTGGGGAAGCGCCGATCAGGTGATGGATGTGACCTATGCGGCCAACGCCTTCTTCAACGTGCTCGTCACCGTGCAAGGCTGGCAGTCGATGCCGGTCGAGGATGCCGCGCAGGCGGTGCAGCGCTCCGGATACCCGGATCTGTACGCGCAGTGGGATGGCATGGCGAACGCATGGATGGCCGGGCTGACAGGCCAGCGGCCGGCATCGATCTCCTGTGCGTTTGAACCGGCCACCGCCTCAGATCCGGACGGCTTCGCCACGGCGGTCGCGAATGCATTCCACGGCGTTTCGACGGATGTCATCGCGACGGGGGAGCAGCCCGACGCAACCGTTGCGAACGGCTCCACAAACGGCTCCGAGAGCGACGGCGGTACGAATGATGGCGACAACGACGGCGCATCGCACGCCGGCGGCACGACGACACTGCGACTCATGCCGCCGGCGCAGGGAGACGATGCCCGCCTACGCTGGCGCATCGCCTCCTGGGCGGTCGTTCACGCGCGCCAGTACGGGATGACCCGCATCGCCGTCGGGCAGCTCCACTGGGATCGCGAATCCGGCACATGGACCGGCAAGGGTGACGCGACGGGCAACGAGATCACCGCCACGTTCCGCTGAGTTGCTCCGCTCAACCGGGCCACTGATGCGAATCTCACGGTGCGAATCTCACGCCTTGGACACGAGCGTCGTCAGCTCGCCGAGATTGAGTTCGAAGCTCACGCCGCGCTCCTCGAAGTTCGGCTGATGGCGCGTGCTCTCCATCGCATGACGGACGAATTCGCCGGCGATGCGCGCCGATTCGGCAAGGCCGCGCCCGGCCAGCACCGCGCCGCACAGCGCGGAGGCGAACGCGTCGCCGGTGCCGTGGATCATGTACGGCAGCTTGTCGTGCGCCAGCTCGACCTTGCCGGCGACTCCGCTGGTCGCGCTCGCCACATAGTTGATGATGCGGCCGTCGCCATGATCGATGCCCTTGAGCACCACGTTCCTGGCACCCTGATCAAGCAGCGCGCCAAGCAGCTCGTCGACCGTGTTCTCGTCGATGTCCTGACCCGGATAGTCGCGCTTGGTGAGGATCGACGCCTCCGTCAGATTCGGCATGAGCACGTCCGCGCCGTCGGCCAGCGCGCCCATCGCCTCGCACAGCTCGGGCGTGTACGTCGGATACATCGCGCCGGCGTCGCCCATCACCGGGTCCACCAGACGCAGCGCCTTCGGATACTCGCGGTACAGCCGCTGGATGATCGCCACCTGATCGGCCGAACCAAGGAACCCGGAATACACGCCGTCCAGATCGACGTTCTCCTGACGCCACGCGTCAAGATAGCCGGAGAGAATGTCGGTGGTGTCATGGAACGTGAACACCTTGTAGCGGGTATGCGCGGAGAACAGCGCGGTGGGCACCGGGCACACGTCGCAGCCGGCGGCCGACAGAATCGGGATCGCGGCGGTCAGTGAGCACTTGCCGTAGCCGCACATGTCGTGGACGGCGGCGACGCGCGGAATGTAGTGCGGATCGCGCTCGTACAGAGTGACGTCAGTCATGATTACTCCAATCGACGATCAATCGACAATCAAACCGAAGCCATGCGGCAAGGCGGACGACCTCGCCATGCAGGCAACAGTGCTGAGCGTAGTCCATCAGGCGAACGTGGCGGCATGGCGTTCCACACTGCGCCATGCGCGCATCCGAATTGTCCGCGAAATGCACCCGGCGCGATGCCGACGAGTCCTGAACGCGCCGCGCCGCTTCGGCGTGTCGCGGCGCGTTTCGGGTCGCAACGCTTGCTTTCGAGAGCGGGCGATCCCAATGATTCCAACGGATTATAAGGGTCTATAGGCAACCTCGATAACGTTCGGCTTGCGCCGCATGCAACCCGTCCGTAAGGTCATAGTCAACACCTCGCCAACCGCCGAACACGGCAGGCGGGTGGCAAGGAAAAGACCGTACACGAGCGACCAACCAAGGAGCACACCATGGCCGAGAACAACAAGAAGTACCGTTTTGAAACCCTTCAGCTGCACGTGGGTCAGGAGCAGGCCGATCCGGCGACCGACTCCCGCGCGGTGCCGATCTACGCGACCACCAGCTACGTCTTCCACAACTTCGACCACGCCGAGGCCCGCTTCGGACTGGCCGACCCGGGCAACATCTACGGCCGTCTGACCAACTCCACCCAGGGCGTCTTCGAGGACCGCATCGCCGCGCTTGAAGGCGGCACCGCCGGCATCGCCGTCGCCTCCGGTGCGGCCGCCGTCGAGTACGCCGTGCGCAACATCACCCAGTCCGGCGACCACATCGTCTCCTCCAAGAACATCTACGGCGGCACCTTCAACCTGCTCAAGCACACCCTGCCGCGCGACGGCATCACCACCACCTTCGTCGACCCGGAGGTTCCGCAGAACTTCGAGGACGCCATCCAGGAGAATACCAAGCTCGTCTACTTCGAGACCTTCGGCAACCCGAACGCCGACCTGCCGGACTTCGAGGCCATCTCCGCAATCGCCCACAAGCATCATCTGCCGGTGATCGTGGACAACACCTTCGCCACCCCGTACCTGTTCCGTCCGCTCGAGCACGGCGCCGACGTGGTGGTCGAATCCGCCACCAAGTTCATCGGCGGCCACGGCACCACGCTGGGCGGCGTCGTCGTCGAAGGCGGCAACTTCAACTGGGCCGAGGTGCCGGGCAAGTTCCCGACCCTCACCGAGCCGGATCCGTCCTACCACGGCCTCAACTTCTACGAGGCTCTGGGCGGCACCGCCTTCGTGACCCGCATCCGCGCCATCCTGCTGCGCGACACCGGCGCCACCCTGTCCCCGTTCGCCGCGTTCCTGCTGCTGCAGGGCACCGAGACCCTGTCGCTGCGCGTCGAGCGCCACGTTCAGAACGCGCTGAAGGTCGTTGAGTACCTGCAGACCGTGCCGGAAGTCGAGTCCGTCTCCCACCCGTCCATCGAAGGACGCCGCGACCACGAGCTGTACAAGAAGTACTTTCCGAACGGCGCAGGCTCCATCTTCACCTTCGACATCAAGGGTGGCAAGGACGCGGCCCGCGTCTTCATCGACAACCTGCACCTGTTCTCGCTGCTGGCCAACGTGGCCGATGTGAAGTCCCTCGTCATCCACCCGGCCTCCACCACGCACTCCCAGGAGACGCTGGAGGAGCTCGAGGACCAGGGCATCCACCAGGGCACCATCCGCCTGTCCATCGGCACCGAGAACATCGAGGACATCCTCGACGATCTCAAGGGTGGCTTCGAGGCGGTCCGTGCCTCCGGCCTGGCCAAGTAGTCTGCTCGCGCGGCTGATCGACTGGCTTATCTGCCGATTGGTTGATTGACTGATTTGGCCGATCATACGATTGGCCGCGTGGATGTGGGCAATCGGGGCGCTCGCCCGTTGGGGGATGGGCGTGCGGCTCGCGACAAGGATTTGCCGGACGCTTCGTGATAGGGGTTGGGGCGTTTCAGGCGAAGAAGAAGGGGAATGGAACGGGTTCATGCCGACGTCATGCGGCATGGACCCGTTTTTTCGTTGTTCATGTTGTTTTCCGACTGTTGTTTTCCAACCAAGCCAGGAAATTTCTGATTGATTTCTTGCTTTCAAAGGTATACATACACACGTATATATATCGACACGCCGGCGAATTACGCCCATTGTGACCGTCTCGGCAGACCGTCTCGGCGATCAAAATTCGGGAAAAGAACGGCGATCTCCCGAATCATGTTCACTGAGATTGCGTCAGTGACTGCGTCAGTGACCATTATTCGGGAATCGGGCCCGTTGCTCCCGAATTTTGTTCACTGAGCGGCTGTCAGCGATCGAAATTCGGGAGAAGCGGCCTCGATTCCCGAATTTCGATCACTGGAGAACGCCTCGCCGTGCCTTTCACCGTGCCTTTCACCGTGCCTTTCACCGTGCCTTTCCCCATCGTGTGCATGCAACGGATGCCGCGTGCACTATCCGTGGGCATCGTGTGCACAGGACGTATGCCGTCGGAGGCATCGTGTGCATGCAACGGATGTATAGAACCGCAAAACGCGCGCTTCATGAACGTCCCATGCACACAATCACGTAGATGTACATCCCATGCACACGATCAGCAGCGCCTTATGTACGTGCCATGCACACGATCGACGGCCCGGCACGTCCGGGAGGGCCCCATCATACCCCGATATGTACGTGCCATGCAC
>NZ_RQSP01000061.1 GCF_009078285.1 Bifidobacterium jacchi | reverse complement strand
GGCTCGACTGTCGTCGAGCAACGTTGCCTACAAACAGCTCTGCTGTTTGCCTAACGGCAACGTCCTGACAAGGGGAGCTAACAATATAATCAACGAATTTCTGACGCAGGACACTAGCGCAAGGCAGCGAAGTGACCGGGGGAAAGAAGCGAGAACGGAACCGCTCAATGCTTTATAAATGCTTCATAAATGCTTCATAAATGTTCTATAAACGCTCTATACATGCTTCATAGCCTTATCAGACATACCACCGGTCAGTGCATGTCGAATCCCTGATTGTGGCCGTATTCCTTGAGATCACGCTGCCAGGCGGCTATCCCGTCCGACAGCGTGATCCGCTTGCCAGGCTCAAGCGGACCGTTGCTGCCGCTTGTCGTACCGAGCAGACGCGCGTCGAAGTCCCGCATGAGCGCCGCGTCGAAATCAAGCTTGCTTCGTGACCATGTGTAGGCGTCGCTCATACCGTTTTTGAAATCGGATCGCGCATACACCTCGAACGGCAGATACTGATATCCGACCGACACATCTTCGGCGGCATCGGAGAGCACCTTGTTGAACTGCTGGCCGCCGAAATACGACACCGGATATCCATCGGCATCGTATATCGCGCTTTTGTCAAGGAAATCACGATCATCAAGCGTGTTCTTATCAGCCGGGAACGCACCGCCGTCCACGCGTTCGCGTATGCCCTGCGCATCGTGGCACACGAAATCCATGAATCGCGTCGCCGCTTCGGGCTTGCGCGTGGAACGCAGCACCGCCATCGCCGATCCGCCGTTCTCCGCATTGGTCTCGCTGCCGTCAGGCGTGGGCATGGTCGCCACGCGCCACGAGCCGGCGCCTTCGGGCACGTCGGCGAGCAACAGCGACGGCATCCACGCGCCGGCAAACACCGATGCCACCTCACCCTTCGCAAGTTGGCTCTTCCACTGATCGGACCATGTCACCGACGACGTATCCACCAGTCCCTCATCGATCATTCGCTGCCAGAATGCGGTGAATCGTCTTGTGCCCGCGTCGCCCGTCAGATCGATGGTGACCGATTTGCCATCCTTCGTGGTGTGGAATGGGCGGCCGCCGGCAAGCCAGATCATCGCGTTATAGAAGCTCGCGTCACCAGCGTCGGCAGCCATGTACACGCCGTAATCCTTGAGCTTTCGCGCAGCCGCATAGTAGTCGTCCCATGATCGGATCGCCGCGGCATCGACGCCCGCCTGATCGAACACATCCTTGTTGTAGAAAAACGCCATCGGTCCCGAATCCATCGGCAACCCATAGATGCGACCGGCGAGCTGCACGCTCGACCACGTGCCCGGCGTATAGAAGTCGTCGTACCCCTTCACCCGATCGGTCACGTCAAGCAGCTGGCCGGAAACCGCATACTGCGGCAGCGCGAAATATTCGATCTGCACCACGTCGGGCAGCCCGTACCCGTCCTGGATGGCGCTGTTGAGATCGGCATATCCGCTGACGTTGCGCAGCTCGACGCGAATGTCCGGATTGGCTTTCTCGAATCGCTCCACCACGGCCGGCATGCTCGGCTCCCATGACCACACGACAAGACGGGTGCGCGGATCGTCGTCGCAAGCGGCCAATCCGACCACCATCATCGCCGCCGTCAGCATGGCGATCAACGTCGATATGCGACGTCTGATCGTTGCGCCAATCATCATGCGTTCCGCCTTTCCCGACATGCCCAGCTGATCGAATCCACAGCAACGATATGCATCAGTACCGCTCAATACCGCATACCGTGCGCTATTCCGGCATAAAACCGGCATAATACAGGAATAATACCGGCATAATACAGGAAAAGGCCCACCGCAACCGGAGGAGCCGGATGCGATGGGCCTTCGCCCGAGAGGAGAATGGCGGGAAGAACGGCCGCCATGAGGGTGGAGGAACAGCCTGCGCCGCTCCTCCATCATGCGTATTGTGTGTTGTTTTCAGTTATCCTCAGGTATCTGAGGTAAGCTCCAGCGTTCGCTCCGATCGGGAGCGAGCCCGCTGTTACTTGTGTTACTTGACCTCGAAGCCCTGACGCTTCGCGTAGTCCTGCAGATCCTTCTGCCAGGCCTCGACACCAACCGAGAGCTTCTGGTCACCGGTGTAGGAGGCACCGATGAAGTCGCCGAACTTGCCGCGAGCGTAGACCTCGAAGGGCAGGAACTTGTAGTCGGTGGAGACGTTCTTGGCCGCGTCGGCGAGAACCTCGTTGTACTTCTGGCCACCGAAGTAGTCGACATCCTGACCGTCGGAGTTCTTCACCGTGGTCTTGGCGAGGAAGTCAGCGTCGGAGAGGGACTTGGTGTCGGCCGGGAACGCACCGCCATCGACACGGGTCTTCACGCCGTCACCGTGGTTCGCGTATTCGATGAACTTGAAGGCCGCATCCTGCTTGGCGGAGGAGGCAACGACGGCGAGCGAGGAGCCACCGTTCTCGGAGTTGGTCTTGGAGCCGTCGGCGGTCGGCGTCGGGGCGACACGCCACTTGCCGGCACCGTCAGGAGCGGAGTTGGCGAGGTTGGCGGGCATCCACGCACCGGTGATCAGCGATGCGATGGTGCCGTCGGCCATGCCCTTGAACCATTCATCGGACCAGCCGGAGGTCTTGGTGTCGATCAGGTGCTCGTCGAGCAGCTTCTGCCAGAAGTCCTCGAAGGTCTTGACCTTCTCGTCGCCGGTGAGGTTGATGGTGACGGTGTTGCCGTCCTCGGAGGTCTCGAACGGCTTCGCGCCGGCCAGCCAGGTCATCGAATCGAAGAAGCCGGCGTCACCGGTGTCGGAGGTGATGTAGTAGTTGTCGCCGAGAGCGTGGATCTTCTTGGCATCCTCATAGAACTCGTCCCACGTGGTCGGAGGCTCCTTGATGCCAGCCTTGTCGAAGACCTCCTTGTTGTAGAAGAAGGCCATCGGGCCGGAATCCATCGGCAGACCGTAGACCTTGCCGCTCACCTGGACGGATGCCCAGGTGCCCGGGGTGTAGAAGCTGTCGTAGCCGGAGGTCTTGTCGGTGATGTCGGCGAGCTGGTTCTTGATCGCGTATTCAGGGATGGCGTAGTACTCGATCTGAGCGACATCCGGTGCGCCCTTGCCGGCATCGATGGCGTTGGAGAGCTTGGTGTACTCGTCCTTGTTGGTACCGACGTTCTGAAGATCGACCTTGATGCCGGTCTCCTTCTCGAAGTCCTTGGCGACCTGAGTCAGCGTGGGCTCCCAAGCCCAGACGGTGATCTCCTTGACGTCGGACTCCTGCGCCGGCTTGTTGCCGGCGGAATCGTCGGAGCCGCAGGCTGCGACGCCGACCAGCATGGCAACGGCACCAGCCGATGCGATGAGCTTCTTGGCAACGGTGAACTTCATCGTTCCTTCTCCTTCCCAGTCACTGGTGTGACTGAACAATGGTGGACGTTATCATAAAAAGCTGCACCCTCGTTGACTCAACCTCTGGGCCTACTCATTCCAGCAATCTCGTCAACGAGACACGGCGTTTGCTCGCCGTTTCTTCTATGATTGCGTTAACACTCAGTGTATACGATTCCAGCGATCACGCAACCGCAACACGCCGAAACAGACCGTTTACACGCAAGAAAACAGCGGAATTCCAAGGAAGATAGCGCAACCATAGTCATATCATTAATGTCACAGACATAGCCGCTGCGCAGCAAGGCACACTGGAATATACAAACAATATACAAACAAGCCGCTGCCCACTGAGCAAACCCAGTGTAGCAGCGGCTTGGAACTCGCCACGCGCGAATGGCATGCAGCCCTACCTACGGACTGCCGCCGTCTGCGCGAAGCGTCAACTCACCGACCAGTCGAGACTCCGGTACTAGTCGCGATCCCTGACCACGGCGACGCCGTTGACATCGATACGGACCGAAGATGCGGCCTCATCGACCTGCGCCAGCGATGCGACGACGACCTCGCCGTCAACCGGCACGTCGACCGCATGATGCGTGCGGTTGAACAGGAACGTGAACTCGCCGCCCTTGCCGACTCGACGCACGCGCAGCACATCGCCGGCAGCAGCCACATCGGCAACACCGTCCGGCAGCGGCGCGTCGAAACCAAGCGAATCGAGCATCGCCGGCAGACTTGCCGCAATGCCCTCATGCCCGAGGCGTGCGCCGACGTACACTGTGCGGCCGTCGCCGTATTCGTTGGCGACGATCGCGGGCGCGCCGTCCAGACCAGTCCACGGATCCGCCTTGAACGATGCCAGAACGCGCGCCGAATCCGCCGTGGAGGTGATCACATCAACGAAATCATGCGCCACAGTGCCATTGTCGAGATCGACATGGTCCAGCGTGCCGGGGAAATCGTCGCCGAGCGGCGCGAACTCCTCGACGCGAACACCGACCACGTCGCGAATCGAACCCGGATAGCCGCCAAGCCAGATGTGATCGCGATCATCGGCGATGCCGGTGTAATAGGTCACCAACAGACGGCCGCCGTTCGCAACATAATCGCGCACCCGACGCGTGTTCTCCTCGCTGAGCAGATACACGCTCGGCAACACCACGGCCTCGTACGAATCCCAATCGGAGCGAATCGGCACGATATCGGCGGTGATGCCATTGTCCGCGAAGGCGCGGAACCATTCGACCGGCTCGGTCCAATGGCGCACCTGCTGCGTCGGCGTGGCGGTGTGTTCGGTCGCCCATTCGGACTCGTAGTCGAACACCACGGCCACGCGGGACTTGGCAAGTCGCGTATCGAGCAGACCCTCGCCGCTCAGACGGTCAAGATCGGCGCCAAGCTCGCACACGTCGCGGAATACCTGCGAATCCTCGCCCGCGTGCGGCAGCATCGACGAATGGAACTTCTCGGCGCCGGCCTTCGACTGACGCCACTGGAAGAAGCAGATCGCGTTCGCGCCCATGGCAAGATGCGCCAAACCGTCACGCACCAGCTGGCCGGGTTCCTTGCGATGGTTGATCGGACGCCAGTTGACGGCGCTGGTCGAGTTCTCCATCAGGAACCACGGATTGCGGCGGGCGATGCCGTCGCACAGCGATGCCGAGTACGCGAGTTCGTCGAAATGCGCGTCTCCGGGCGTGAAATAGTGGTCGTTCGCGACGAAGTCGACGTCCGCGCCCCAATCGTCGTAATCCAGCGGCGTGCCGCCGGCGGAGACCATGAAATTGGTGGTCAGCGGACGGCCGGGGGTGATGTCGGCCAGCGTGTCGCGCTCGGCACGGTAGAAGTCCTTGAGCGCGTCGGAGCTGAAGCGCTTGAAGTCAAGCAGCTTGCCGGGGTTCATGAAGTTGCCCTCGCCGATGAAGCGCGGCGGGATGATCTCGGAGAAATCGTTGAGACGCTGCGCCCAGAAAGCGGTCCCCCACGCATCGTTGACGGCCTCGATCGTACCGTAGCGCTTGCGGCACCACTTCTGGAAGGCACGCATGGCGTCATCCGAATAGTCGAAGCGGTTGTGGCAACCGTACTCGTTGCTGACATGCCACGCCACCACATAGGGGTTGTCCTTGTAGTGCTTGGCCATCGCGCGGCACAGCTTGAGCGCGTATTCGCGGAAGATCGGGCTGGTCGGGCGCCAGTGCTCGCGGGCGCCGGGCCAGCAGGTGTCGCCTCGCTCGTCCTTCCACAGCACCTCCGGATGCGCCTGGGTGAGCCACATCGGCGGGGAGGCGGTGGCGGACGCCAGATCGACAGCGATGCCGGCCTTGCCCAGCTTGTCGATGACGCGGTCAAGCCAGTCGAAATCGTATACATCCTCGCTGGTCTCGATCTTCGCCCACGAGAAGATGCCCACGGACACGAGGTTGACGCCGGCCTGCTTCATCAGACGGATGTCGTCGTCCCATACGCTTTCCGGCCACTGGTCGGGATTGTAGTCGCCGCCATACCAGATGCGGGCTTCCTCGCCCTTGAGAGGCTGCGGCCAGCGGAATTCCCTTCGCTTGGTCATTGGTTCTCCTTTTGCATTGATTTGCATTGATTCTTGATTACGTTGTTCATGACTGCGCCGGTCACGACTGTGTCGTGAGCAGTGCAGTGCGGTAGCACATCGTGCTGCGCTTCATCGTTCTGTCGCAGCTGTGCGCATGCATCGTTAGACGCGTCAAGCTTGCACTCAGCCCCTCCCCAACTGACATCACACGGCAAACAGCGGATGATAATTCGACGCACATCCAGCCTACGCCGAATGTGCGTCGAATACCTTTTTTCAGGTGGACAGAGAGGTTACGACTGCTTACCCGCTATTGCGCGCTATTGCGGGCTGTTGCGGGTGCTACTCCTTGACGGCGCCTGCGGCGAGGCCGGACTGCCAGTACTTCTGGAGGCACAGGAACGCGATGACCAGCGGGATGATCGTGATCAGCGAGCCCGTGATGACCAGGTTCTGGATGGCCTGGCCGCCAGCGGTCGACGCCTGGTCCTTCCACTGGTTCAGACCGATCGTCAGCGGATACCACTTCTTGTCCTGCAGCATGATCAACGGCAGGAAGTAGTTGTTCCACGTCGCCACGATCGTGAACAACGCGGTCGTCACGATGCCCGGCGCCAGCAGCGGCAGACTGATCGTGCGGAACGTGCGCCACTCCGACGCGCCGTCCACGCGCGCGGCCTCCAGCAGCTCGGTCGGCACGGCCTGCTCCGAGAAGATCCACATCAGATACAGGCCGAACGGGCTGATCAGCGACGGGATGATCATGGCCCACGGCGTGTTCGTCAGATCAAGCTTGGCGAACAGGAGGAACTGCGGGACCGCCAGCGCGATGCCCGGCACCGAGATCGACCCGATGATCACCGCGAACACGGCCTTGCGGCCCGGGAAACGGAACTTCGCCAGCGCGTAGCCGCCCATGATCGCCAGCAGCGTCGCGCCGCCCGCGCCCACCACCACGTACAGGATCGTGTTGAGGAACCAGCGGCCGAACACGCCGTCCTGATACGTGAACACCGTCACGATGTTGTCCCACAGGGCGAACGACTTGCCGAACCCCAGGCCGAACGTCGACGTGAAGTCCGCCTGCGTCTTGGTCGCGTTGATCACCAGATACACGAACGGGAACAGGCAGTACACCGCGAAGATCGCGCACAGGACGGTCATCAGCGTCGAACGACGCGGATTCGTCACGTTCGCGAACCCGGACTTCGCAGCACGACGCCGCTCCGCAGCCTCGTCGCGCGCGACGCGCTTCTGGCGCGCCTTCTCCGCGCGCCTCGCGGCGCGCTCCTGCTCCTTCAGCGTCGCCGGCACAGTGGCCGGCCCATTCGTCGTCATGGCTGCGTTGCTCACTTCATCTGCTCCTTCATGCTCCTCAACTGCACCGCGTACGCGATCGCCATCGTGATCACGGCCATCACGATCGCCAATGCGGCCGCATAGTTCGACTGGCCGCCCGTGAAGCTCAGGTTGTACGCGTACATGTTCGGCGTGTAATACGTCGTGATCGCGTTGCCCGGCACCATCTTCTGCAAAATGCTCGGCTCGTTGAACAGCTGGAACGAGCCGATGATCGAGAAGATCACCGTGATCGCCAGCGAACCCTTCAGCTCCGGCAGCTTGATGCTCTTGACGATCTGCCATTCGCTCGCCCCGTCGATCGACGCCGCCTCATACAGCGAATGCGGGATCGTCGACAGCGAGCTGTAGAAGATCAGCATGTTGTAACCCGTGAACTCCCACGTGTTGATGTTGCCGATCGACGCGAGCAGCACGCTCGGATTGAACATGTCGATGTCGGTGCCCAGCAGATCGTTGAGCGACCCCACCAGACCGTACTTCGCGCCATACACGAAACCCCAGATCAGCGTCGACACCACCGCAGGCACCGCATACGGCAGGAACGTGGAGATACGGAAGAACTTCGTGCCATGCAGCTTCATCGAATCGATCGCCAACGCCATCGCCGCCGCCAGGAACAGCATGATCGGCACCTGCACGATCGTGAACAACGCCACACGCCACACCGAGCTCCAGAACATCGGATCGCGGAACAGACGCGCATAGTTCGCGAACCCCACGAACACTGTGCCACCGATCATCTTCTTCTGATAGAAGCTGATATAGATTGCATACACGATCGGAATAATGAACACGAACACAAAAACCACCGCGAACGGCCACATGAACTTCCAGCCACGCCAATCGGCCTTATGCTTGTTCACCCTGCCTGCACCCGATTGCCCGCCTCGCGCTCGCGCGGCATCGACCGGGGATGCCTCAACAGATGTCATGATCACCCTCTCCTTCGAAGGAACAGGTTGCATCGCACGTCGTCTCGTTCGAGGCTTTCAATACGGTCCGCTCCATACCAGATGACGTACGTTGATGAATGTTTACGTTATCAATATAGCACCATTCCATACGACACGCGGACAAATCATGTTTTCCTTCCAACTGTTCTTATGTATACAATGAGAACGAAAAACAAAGGTGTTCCAATGGAACACCTGACAATTGAAGACCATTGAAGTAGGAAGTCATGGAAAGTACGCAACCGGTATCAATGCAGGACGTGGCGCGCGCCGCCGGAGTGTCGCCGCAAACCGTGTCCCGCGTGGCCAACGGCAGCGATGCCGTACGGCCCGGTACCCGCCGCAAGGTCGAAGAGGCGATGGAGCGTCTCGGCTACCGGCCCAATTACGCCGCACGTGCACTGAAGCACGGCCGTTTCAACGATATCGGCGTGGTCATGTTCAATATGACCAGTTTCGGCAACTCGCATATCGTCGACAGCATCGCCGCCGCAGCCGACGAAAACGACTATGCAGTCACGCTCCAGCAGATCGGGACCGGCCCCGAACGCACGCTTGAGGCTGCCATCAACCACATGAAGCAGCTGCCCGTGGACGGGGTCATCGTAGTCATGGAGGAGAAGCTGTCCGACTTCGACACGTTCCGCCCGCCGAAGGAGCTGCCGGTGGTGATCCTCAGCGAGGATCCCTCCAACTCGTGCCCCACCATCGACGCCGACCAGTACGGATGCTCCACCGCTGTCGTCGACTATCTGCTGAGCAAAGGCCACAAGACGGTGTATCACATCGCCGGCCCCTCGACCTCGCGCGCCGCGATCAGCCGTGTCCTCGGGTGGCGGGACTCGCTCACCCAGCTGGGGCTGCGCGTGCCGCAGACCTACATCGGCGACTGGGAGGCGGACAGCGGATATCAGGCCGGACTCTCCCTGGCGCGCGACCCCGAGTGCACCGCGATCTATGCAGCCAACGATCAGATGGCCTATGGCGCAATGCTCGGATTGCAGTCGGCCGGCAAACGCGTGCCGCAGGACGTGAGCATCGTCGGCGTCGATGATCTGCTCGTCGGCATCGTGCCCAGACTCACCCTCACCACCATGCGCATGCGGTTCAACGACATCGGTCACGAGGCGTTCAACATGGTCAAGACCATGTGCGAGGGCGGCACGGTGCCCGTGGGCGTCAAGACCGTGGTCCCCTGCGAGCTGATCGAACGCTCCTCCGTGCGCGACATCAGCTGACGCGCTGGTGGGCTGGCGGTGGGCTGTCGGTTTTGTCATGCGACGCAAAAAACGACGAAAAACGCGCCGCGTGACAACCCACCCGCGATCCGACCGCAATCGATCCCTCATCAGCCACGATCGAATGCAAGCGCGCATCCAAGAAACGGCGGAATACCGCCATTCCCAAGTAAAGCACACTCTGCGCAAGACACAATCATCGCCATTTCGAGCGCCACCAGACACTGAAATCTGTCACGCGGCGCAAAAAACAAGGAAAAATGCGCCGCGTGACAAATGCACATGACAAATGCACAGCGGCGGTACAGGCGGTACAGAACAACATGACAGCGCAACGCGCCGCTGACCGGTCTCTGATCGACCACAGACCGAATCGATTACGCCGGCTGGGGCGTCATAGTCCCAGCCTCATCATTAATCATTAATCATCATTATCAACCATCAACGGCATGCATCCCCTCATGAATCCCCCCTCTATGCAACCGCCCAGCAACGGCGGGTTCCAGTGATCGTTGCAACACCTGACCGACCGACGGGAGGAACAGGTGGGCAGGTGGTTGTTCGAGGGCGTGGAGTACGCGACGAGGTCGCAGATGTGCGCGGCGCGGCGGCGTCGGTACGTCGAGCATCTCGAGGCGGGCATGAACTTCACGCAGGCCGCGCGGGCCGTGGGCGTGTCCAAGCGCACCGGCAAGGTGTGGCGCAACGGGCGGAAGCGCTCGACGGGAAGGAACGAGAAACCGTCGGTGGACTGGTATCGTTCCACCGTGGACATTCCCAGGAAGATCAGTTCGAGGTACCTGAGCCAGGACGAGCGCATCAGCATCGCCGACTGGCGGAAGACCGGCACGGGCGTGCGCGAGATCGCGCGCAGGCTCAACCGTCCGGCGTCGACGGTCAGCCGCGAGCTGGCGCGCAACACGAACCCCGCGACCGGCGTGTACGAGCCGTACCGGGCCCAGCAGATGAGCGCCGACCGGCTCAGACGGCCCAAGCCGGCGAAGGTGCATACGGTGCCGGGCCTGCTCGACTGCATCCGCTCCGGACTGCGGGCGCACTGGAGCCCCGAGCAGATCGCGGGACGGCTGCGGGCCGACTTCCCGGATAATGATGACATGCACGTGTGCACGGAGACGATCTACCAGGCCATCTACGTCCAGGCCAGGGGCGAGCTGGGAAAGGACGTCGCCAAGGCGTTGAGGAGCGGACGGGCCAGCCGCCGGCCCCACGATCAGGCGGGCTCCCGCAAACCCCGGTTCCGCGAGCCCATGGTGATGATCAGCGAGCGACCCGCCGAGGTCGAGGACCGGGCGATACCCGGCCACTGGGAAGGCGACCTGATCTGCGGCGCGGCCAACAAAAGCGCGATCGGCACGCTCGTGGAACGCACGACCCGGTTCACGATCCTTCTGCACCTGCCCGACGGGCACGACGCCGAACACGTCCAGCAGGCCGTCATCGACAAGATGCGGCACCTGCCCAGGCTCCTGCGCAACTCGCTGACCTGGGACCAGGGAAGCGAGCTCGCCCTGCACAAGCGCATCTCGACCGCTCTGGACATGCAGGTCTACTTCTGCGACCCGCACTCCCCGTGGCAGCGCGGCACCAACGAGAACACCAACGGGCTCCTGCGCCAGTACTTTCCCAAAGGCACCGACCTGAGCGTCTACCCTGAGGACTACCTCGACGCGGTCGCCGAGGAACTCAACGACCGGCCCCGCAAAACACTCGACTACAGGAAACCATCCGAGAGGATGCTCGAACTCATCAACGCCGCATGATACAATCACACCATTCCAAG
>NZ_RQSP01000060.1 GCF_009078285.1 Bifidobacterium jacchi | reverse complement strand
GCGTGGCATCCGTGACGTGGCTGGCTTGGAGTGATGCCCGGTGGGACGGAACGCGATTCACAGGGATTTCTGCGTTGCATCCCACGATTTGCCGTGATTTTGTGGGATGGAATGCAATAATGGCCTCAATCTGCGTTGCGTCCCACGGATCAGGGGGAAGCCGGTGGGACGCAACGCGATTTCGGCTCGTTGTGGCGTTGCGTCCCACCGGCGCAGCCACTAGTGGTCTGTTTCGCCAATAATTGAGGGGGCCAACTGCTTCGCTCCCACCAGTCAGCTTCGCTGATAGCCCGGTACTGCAAATACGGACGCGCTACACGCGCGGCCATTTGCGAAGCAGACCACTAATGTCCTGCGTCAGAAGTTCATTGCCTATTTGCCTATTTCCGCACCTATTTCGCGTCTATTTGCCGTGTTTACGGTCGCATGCGGTATGCGATCGTAAACAACGGTCGCACGCGGTGTGATCAGACGCATACCGCACATGACCGTGACCGCACGTGACCGTGACCACACGCGCGTCGGTACCAGCCGGTACCAGCCCGTTCGCTGTGCCGCTCACTGCCCGAGATTGTGCCCCGGAGCCGTGTACAGGCGCAGCAGTGCGATGATCGTCTTGGCATCCACGATCGTGCCGTTGACCACCATTTCGTACGCTTCGTCGAGCGTGAACAGCCGCACGTCCGGTCGCGGGGTCTCCGGGCCGAGACTGCCTCGATCCGTGGGCTTGAGTCCGGTCGCGTAGAACAGTGACGTGTGGTGCGCGGCGAAGCTCGGCGCATCAAGGAAACGGCAGAACGGCGTCAGGCGGGTGGCGGTGTATCCGGCTTCCTCGCGCAGCTTGCGCGCGGCCACATCGGGTGTTTTCTCGTCGGGCGATGTGGCGTGTCCGCCGGGGATCTCCAGCGTCCAGCGGTGGGTGGGGATGCGGTACTGCTCGACCAGCGGAATGCGATCGTCGTCGGTGATCGCGATGACGCCGACCGCGTCGCCGTTGCTGCCCTGCAGCACGTATCGTTGGAACGTGCCCGCCTGCGGGGTGGACAGCGTCACCTCGTCGACGTTGAAATAGTGGCTGGCGACGACCTGATGGCGGGAATCCTCCTTGACGGGGGACACGCGCCACGGATCGAATCTGCGGTAGGTCTCATTGCTCATGATCGCTCCTTCGTTGCCTTGAGTTGCCGGTTGTGCCGATTGTGCCGATTTCGCCGGTTTTCGGTTTTGCTGGTTCCGTGACCGGTGCCACCTTGTGATGCCGCCGGCTTCGTCCTGTTGACATCCATTGTAGGCGGGGCTGCGGCTCTGGGATCGCGGCTTCGTTGAGAGGTGATTGCAGAGGTGGTCGCAGAGGCGATCGCCGTGTCGTGCGCGTGGCGGTCGAAATCATGTGCTATTGTTCCCTGAGTGCGGTCAGCGCCCTCGTATCCCAATCGGTAGAGGAAGCAGCCTCAAAATCTGCGCAGTGTGGGTTCGAGTCCCACCGAGGGCACGCAATCGGACGGGCATGGTGCCCGTCCGGAGCATGGAATCAATCCTGTAACCAGTGTTGGGGATGATTACCCGTCGTCCACGGCTCGGCTCAATGAAAAGAGGTAGGCATGGCTGCAAGGGAAACCTCGGAGACACCGCAGGCATCAGATCAGGTACTGTCCGACGAGGAGCTTCGGGCTGCCGCTCAGGTCGATCAGCTCGACGAGCCCGATAACGCCAATGAGGAGAATGAATCGCCGGCGGAGGAGAATCGTCAGCGCACCGTCGTCGTCGCCGAGGACGAGTCCCTCAATCGCATGGATCTTGTCGCCATGCTCGAATCCAACGGCTACAAGGTCGTCGGCGAGGCCGCCAATGGCGAGGAGGCGGTCGAGCTGACGCGCAAGTTCCGCCCCGACGTGGTGTGCATGGACGTCAAGATGCCGCATATGGACGGCATCGCCGCAGCAGGCATCATCTGCGACGAGAACATCGCGCCGGTGGTCATGCTCACCGCGTTCTCCCAGCCGGATCTGGTCAAGCAGGCCACCGGTGCCGGTGCCATGGCCTATGTGACCAAGCCGTACGAGGAATCCAAGCTGCTGCCCGCCCTCGAGGTCGCGATGGGCCGCTTTGCCGAGATCAACGCTCTGCTCGACAACGTGGAGCAGAGCGAGGGCCGCCTCAAGGAGGCGCAGGACGCGCTCAAGGACATGGAGGCCAAGCTCAAGAAGGCCGAGGACACGCTGGAGGAGCGCAAGCTCGTCGACCGTGCGAAGGGTCTGCTCATGGACAAGGCCGGCTTCTCCGAGCAGGGCGCGTTCCGCTGGATCCAGAAGACCTCGATGGACCAGCGCATCCCGAAGAAGCGTCTTGCGCTGGCCATCATTGCCAAGTACGGCGACCCGAAGCCGGAACAGACGGATGAGCGCTGAGTCCACGCAGACCGATTCGATGAATTCCGATTCTACGAATGCAACGCGCGGAACGCTATTGGTCGTTGACGGCCATTCGCTGGCGTTCCGCGCGTTTTTCGCGCTTCCGGTCGAGAACTTCAGCACCGAGTCCGGTCAGGCCACCAATGCCGTCTGGGGCTTCGCCACGATGCTCTCCCAGGTCATCAACGCCGAGAAGCCAGATCTGCTCGCCGTCGCGTTCGACGTCAAGGGCGGCACGTTCCGCAACCAGCTGCTGCCGCAGTACAAGGGCACGCGCGACGCCGCGCCCGAGGAGCTGCTCACCCAGCTGCCGCTGATCCAGGAGATGCTGACCGCGCTGGGCGTCACCTATATCGAGAAGCCGGGCTTCGAGGGCGACGACGTGATCGGCACACTCGCCACGATGGGCGACACGGCCGGCTACCACACGCTCGTGCTCTCCGGCGACCGCGACGCGTTCCAGCTCATCGACGAGCGCGTCACCGTGCTGTATCCCGGTCATCATTTCAAGGATCTCAAGCACATGACCCCCGCGGCGGTCGAGGAGAAGTATCATGTCACGCCGGCGCAGTATCCGGATCTTGCCGCGCTGCGCGGGGAGACCGCCGACAACATCCCCGGCGTGCCGGGAGTCGGCGACGGCTTCGCCGCGAAATGGATCAACCTCTACGGCGGGCTTGACGGCATCGTCGCCCACGCCGACGAAATCAAGGGCAAGAAGGGCGAGGCACTGCGCGACAGCATCGATCAGGTGCTGCTCAATCGCAAGGTCAACGCTCTGGTGCGCGATCTCGATCTCGGCATCGACATCAGTCAGCTCACCTTCGGCACGAACGACACGTCCAAGTTGGACGCGCTGTTCAAACGGCTTGAATTCGGTTCACGCACGCGCGCCCGGCTGATCGCCTCGTTCAACGGTGCGGGCAACGGCGCGGGCAGCGGTGCGGGCAGCGGTGCCGGCAGCGGCTCCGCTCGCGCGGCCGCTGCGGCTGGGGTCGCCGGCACTGCTGCCGCCGGTGCCGCTGTTGGGAGTTCTGCCGCTGCCGCCGGCGATGCGATCGGTGAGGACGGGCAGTCGCTGCAGCTCGCCGAACCGACGGTGATCGCCGATGCCGCGGCGTTTCGCCGGTGGGCCGCCGATCATGGCGCATCCGAGGGCGGCGTATCTGCTGGTGACGCATTCGCTGACGGCGCTGACGGCGGGTCCGCTGCCGTACAAGCGGCGGGCAACGGCGCGAAGACCGATGGCGAGACCTCCACGGATCCTCTGATCCTCGTGGCGCACGGCAGCGCCAAGCCGGGGAGCGCGCGGCTCGATCGGCTCGCGATCGAACACGGCGGCCATGCCGCGCTGATCTCCGCCCGTGCACTCGCGCAATCCGTTGATTCCGAGCAATCCACGCAATCCGTTCATTCGGTGCAGTCCGCTGATTCCAATGATTCCGCAAAACCCAGGGAATCCGTGGAATCCGCCGAACCGAGCACGTTCACCTCGGTGCTCCAGCACTGGCTTGACGCGCATCACGACCGGATCGTCGTACACGGCTACAAAGAGCATCTGCACATGCTCGCCTCGGTCGGAATCACCCTCGCGACACCGCATTTCGACACCAAACTCGGCGGCTATCTGGTGCATCCCGACTTCCACGCCGACTCGCTCGCCGACGCTGTGGCGCATTTTCTCGACATCCATACCGAACAGGATGCCGAAGAGCCGCAGGGCGAGCTCGATCTGGGCGATTTCGATGCGCAATCGGATGCATCCGGCGACCAAGGCGATGCCGCGGCGCGTGCAGCCGACGCGAACGAATCCGACTGGGATGCCGCGCAGATCGCATCCATGCTCGCGGACGCGGTGGCGATCCGCGCATTGGATGCGCATCTGGCCGCGCTGATCGACGAGCGTCGCCAGCGTGCGCTGCTCGACGACATCGAGCTGCCCGTCTCCCGCGTGCTGTATCGCATGGAATCGACCGGCGCCACCGTGGACATGGCGCGTCTGGAGACCATGCGCGACCATTTCGCCGCCGACGCGCGCGATGCGCAGGAGGAGGCATGGCGGTATGCGGGCCGCGAGCTGAACCTGCAGAGCCCCAAGCAGCTGCAGAAGGTGCTGTTCGAGGATTTCGGTCTCAAACCGGTCAAAAAGACGAAATCGGGATCGTATACGACCAACGCGGCCGCACTGCTGGAGCTGAGCGCGCGTTCGATCGGCGACGAGCAGGCCAACGGCTTTCTGGTGGCCCTGCTGCGCCACCGCGAAACCATCAAGCTCAAGCAGATCGTCGCCACGCTGATCGATGCGGTCAATGCGCGCGACGGGCGCATCCACACCACGTTCGAGCAGACGGTCGCCGCGACCGGCCGACTCAGCTCGGTCGACCCTAACCTGCAGAACATTCCCAACCGCAATGCGGCCGGGCGCGAGATCCGTTCCGCGTTCGTGCCGGGGGAGGGATTCGTCTCGCTGCTCAGTTGCGATTATTCGCAGGTGGAGCTGCGCATCATGGCGAGCCAGTCCGGCGACGAGGCGCTCATCGAGGCGTTCCGCTCCGGAACCGACTTCCACCGATACGTCGCCTCGCTGGTCTATGGCGTTCCGGCCGACGAGATCACCACCGACCAACGCTCGCACGTCAAGGCGATGAGCTACGGGCTCGCCTACGGGCTGAGCACCTACGGGCTCGCCCAGCAGCTGCGCATCTCACCGTCGCAGGCCGATGGGCTCAAGGCCAAGTACTTCGCCACGTTCGGCAAGGTGCACGACTATCTGGAATCCCTCGTCGCGCAGGCTCGTCGCAACGGCTATACGGAGACGATGTTCGGTCGTCGCCGCTATTTCCCGGCGCTGCGGTCGACCAACCGCGTCGCGCGCGACGCCGCCGAACGCGCCGCGCTCAACGCGCCGATCCAGGGGTCGGCCGCCGACATCATGAAGATCGCGATGATTCGCGCCGATACGGCATTGCGCGATGCCGGCGTCAAGAGCCGCATCATTCTGCAGATCCATGACGAACTCGTGGTCGAGGTGGCCGCCGGCGAGGCCGATCAGGTGCGCGCGCTGGTCGCCGACGCGATGGAGCATGCGGTCGAACTGGCCGTGCCGCTCGACGTGTCCACTGGCATCGGCGACGACTGGCAGCTGGCCGCCCACTGACACCCACTACGCTGGAGGATTCATGCCCACGCTCAAACAGGTCGTTGACGTACTGGAAACGCTGTATCCGCTGCGATATGCCGAGGATTGGGATGAGCCCGGTCTCATCGTAGGCGATCTCGCCGCGAACGTCGATCGCATCGCGTTCGCCGCCGATCCGACCGCCGCGGTGGTCGATGAGGCGATTCGACGCGGCGCGAATCTGCTGATCTGCCATCATCCGCTGTTCTTCCGAGCGGTGCACCAGGTATCCGGTCTGGGTGCGCGCGGCGATACCGTGCGTCGCCTGCATGCGGCAGGCTGCGCCCTGTGGGTGGGGCACACGAACGCCGACGCGGCACCGCGGGGCGTCGGTCAGGCGGCGGCGGACGCGTTCGGCCTGATCGATCAGCGGCCGCTGGTGCCGATGCGCACGGAGGGCGACACGGTCGGATTGGGACGCATCGGACGCCTTCGCGAACCCGTGCCCTTCGAATCGTTCGTTCGCCGCGTCGCCGCCGCGCTGCCGCATACCGAATACGGCGTGCAGGGATGCGGCCCGGCCGATCAGATGGTCGAGACCGTCGCGATACTGCCCGGCTCGGGTGATTCCCTGTTCGACGAGGTGAGGGCCAGCGGCGCCGACGTGTACGTGACCAGCGACCTGAGGCATCATCCTGCCACCGATGCGATCGAACAGGCGCGCTACGAGGCGTCGCTGCGCGCGCGTGGCATCATGATCGGCCACGGGGACGCGCGGATCCGTCCGCTGCTGGTCAACACGCCGCATTCGGCCATCGAATCGCTGTGGTTCGACTATGCCGTGCACGATGTTCCCGAAGCCGTGGAACGCGCCACCGGGGAGCGGCCCGAGATCGAACGCATCACGATCGTCACCGATCCGTGGACGATCTGCGTGCGGTAGACATTCGGTCAGCGGCTCTCGCGGACGGACCGTCGTGACCAGCGTGACCGGCGTGAATCCAATCGTGAATTCCCGAATATGAGGCGATGCAAGGAGCGAAGCAGATGGCAGACAGCGGCAGCACAGTCAACGCAACGGTCAGCAACGACATGGCGCGGGTCACGACCCGGCTCGGCGACTCGTCGGACGGCATCGACATGGATGTGCCGGCCCGCGTGGTCAGCCGTCAGACCGTGTATACGGGCGCGATCTTCGCGGTCGAGGACATGCGCATCGCCCTGCGACGCGCAGGCGGCGGCGAGATCGAGGTGCGTCGGCAGGTACTGCGCCACGCGCCCTGCGTGGTGATGCTCGTGCATGACGAGCCGCGCGACCTGTATCTGGTCGAACGCGAATACCGTGCCGGGTCCGACCGGTTCGCCTACGGCATCCCCGCCGGGCTCATGGACGACGGCGAATCGGTGATGGGCGCCGCGCTGCGCGAGCTCGCCGAGGAGACCGGCGTCGTGCCCGACGACGATCCCGACGCCATGCGCGTGGACCGGGTCGGCGGATTCTATTCGTCCGAAGGCATGACCGACGAATACGCCAACGTCATGGTCCTGCATCTGAGCCGCTACACGCACAGGTCGGTGCGATTCGACCCGGACGAGCACGTCGAATCGGCGTGGGTGACCTGGCGTGAGCTTTCCGCGCTGCCGATCGCCGCATCGAACTCGGTCATCGCCATCCAGCACGAGGCGCTGCGACGGGTGCGTGCCGGGCTGGATGCCTGACGACGCACCCCATATTCCATTGCGGTCGCAACGTCGGCGGCATCCATGCGGCGGCATCCATCCGGCGGCCTCCTCCGGCGCATCGGATTACGCCGTAGATGAACCGGCGGTGTACCGCAGACGTATTCATGGCATCGGAACGTAAAGGGCGGGGCAAAGTGCACATAAAGGACATCGCATCGTGCGATAATGGACATATGCAGATCAGACCAGGATCCATGTATCCACTGGGCGCCAGCTACGATGGCGCGGGTGTCAATTTCGCGTTGTTCTCCCAAGTCGCAAGCAGAGTTGAGCTGTGCCTGTTCGATGACGACGACAACGAGACGCGCATCGACATGACCGAACAGAACTCCTACGTATGGCACAACTACATTCCGGGCCTCCAGCCCGGACAGCGCTATGGATTCCGCGTCCACGGCCCCTATGATCCCAATCAGGGCCTGCGCTGCAATCCAAACAAGCTGCTGCTCGACCCCTATGCCAAGGCGATCGAGGGCAACATCGACGGTGACGAAAGCCTGTTCTCCTACTGGTTCAACAGCCCCGACGATCTGGGCGCGGTCAACAACCTCGACTCCGCCGCGCACACGATGAAGTCGGTCGTCGTCAACCCGTACTTCGACTGGGGCAACGACCATCATCCGTTCATTCCATACCATGATTCGGTGATCTACGAGGCGCACGTGCGCGGCATGACCAATCTCAACAAGGACGTGCCGCCGGACATCCGCGGCACCTATGCCGGCCTCGCCTACCCGTCCGTCATCGAATACCTGAAGAAGCTCGGCGTGACCGCCATCGAGCTCATGCCGATCCACCAGTTCGTCAACGACTCGTTCCTCCAGGACAAGGGCCTGTCCAACTACTGGGGCTACAACACGATCGGCTTCTTCGCGCCGCACAACGCCTACTCCAGCTCGGGCGAACGCGGCCAGCAGGTCAACGAGTTCAAGGCGATGGTCAAGGCGTATCATCAGGCCGGCATGGAGGTCATCCTCGACGTGGTGTACAACCACACCGCCGAAGGCAATGACCGCGGCCCCACGCTCAGCTTCCGCGGCATCGACAACCGCGAATACTACCGTCTCGTCGACGGCGACGCCCGCCACTACTTCGACACGACCGGCACCGGCAACTCGCTGCTCATGCGCTCCCCGCACACGCTGCAGCTGATCACCGACTCGCTGCGCTACTGGGCGGCCGAAATGCACGTCGACGGCTTCCGATTCGATCTGGCCGCCACGCTGGCCCGCCAGTTCCAGGAGGTCGACAAGCTGTCCGCGTTCTTCGACATCGTCGAACAGGATCCGGTGATCTCGCGCGCCAAGCTGATCGCCGAACCGTGGGATCTGGGTTCCGGCGGCTATCAGGTCGGCGGCTTCCCGTCCAGCTGGTCCGAATGGAACGGCCGCTACCGCGACACCGTGCGCGATTTCTGGCGTTCGCAGCCCTCCACGCTGCCCGAGTTCGCGTCGCGTCTGATGGGCAGCTCCGACCTGTATCAGATGAACGGCCGCCGTCCGGTCGCATCGGTGAACTTCATCACCGCGCACGACGGCTTCACGATGAACGATCTCGTCAGCTACAACGACAAGCACAACGAGGCGAATCTCGAGGGCAACCGCGACGGCGAATCCAACAACCGCTCGTGGAACTGCGGCGTGGAAGGCCCGACGACCATTCCCGACGTGCTCGACCTGCGCGAACGGCAGATGCGCAACATGTTCGCCACGCTGCTGGTCAGCCAGGGTATTCCGATGATCTGCGGCGGCGACGAGGTGGCGCGCACCCAGCAGGGCAACAACAACGCCTACTGCCAGGACAACGAGATCTCGTGGACCAACTGGGAGGTCGACGATGCGCAGAAGAGTCTGCTGCACTTCGTGGCCAAGCTCATCCACCTGCGGCTCGAACACCCGGTGCTGCACCGTCGTCGCTTCTTCACCGGCCGCGAGCCGGGCGACGATGCGTCGAAGATCCCGCAGGTCGAATGGTTCGACCACACCGGTTCGATCATGGACATGGCCGACTGGCAGAACACGCACGCGTTCTCGATGATGATCTTCCTCAACGGTTCCGACATCCCCGAAAAGGACTATTACGGCAACCAGATGGTCGACAACGACTTCATCCTCATCTTCAACGCGCACTACGAGCCGATCATGTTCACGCTGCCCGACGAACGCTACGGGCGCAAGTGGCAGCTCGTCGTCGACACGCATAATCCGGACGGCCCGCAGCTCAGCTACGAGGCCGGGTTCGTCATCACCGCGCAGGCGCGCAGCTTCCTGCTGTTGATGAGCGCGAAGCGGCCGCAGGGGGATCATCCCGCGCTGCTGTAGCGGGCTTGTGCTGACAGCGGTCGGCGATCAGTGATCAGTGATCAGCGGTCGGCGGCGAGTCGCGATTCGATGCCGATGCCAGCGAGCTGCGACTCGACACGATCCGCCTCGATCGCGGCGATCTGCCGCGAGAACACGATGAACCAGCCGAGGAAGAACAGGCCGGCCAACGCCTCCACATTGGTGAGTGTGACGTGGCCCATCAGCATGGTGATGCTGAATCCGGTGCATAGCAGAAACGCGAGATCGGAGACGACGAACAGCGCCTTCGACAGTCGCGGCGCAAGCCAGGGCAGTGCGAGGAACAGCACGCCCATCACCAGCGGCAGTCCCTTCGCGCACACGTTGTGCATCACGTAGTGGGGCGTGTAGCGGAACGCGCCGATGCCGATGAACGCGAGTCCCGACAGGGTAAGCAGCGCGGCGAGGATCGCCGTGCGCAGGGCGAAGTGCGTGGTGACGGTGGGCGTGGATGCGGCGTGTTCTGCGGATGTGTTGTGTTCTGCCGATGCGGCGGTGGCTGCTGATTTGATTTGGATTTGGGCGGCTGATGTCGGCGAATCGGCGGCATTGCGTGGGGCGCGCGATTCTTCGCTCGGTACGCGTGGTTCGCGGGCGGGGGAGTCGCGCAGCAGCCGCTGCATGCGTTCGGTGGCGATCAGCTCGGATACGGCGAAGTAGCTGACGATGATGATGCAGATGCCGGCGAGCATCAGCGTCCAGTTGAACATCGACGCGGCGAACGTGGTGCGATCACCCAGCTGGGAGAAGTTGTTGTGATACCAGTACGGGTCGTCGGTGGTCAGACCGGCGGTGCCCACGCCTGCGACGACGAAGAACGGCAGCAGCGACGACAGCGTCTTGGCGCTCATCAGCTCCGCCTGCACCAGCGTGAAGTAGCCGACGATGCCGCAGAATCCGGCGCAAACCGAGGTCAGGTAGCCGGCGAACAGATGCATGCCCATCATGTCGTTCATCGCGGCGAGCAGGGCGAACGAGGAGAGGAATATGGTCGATGCGTACACGATCGACAATGCCAGGATTTCGATGATTCGCCGGATCGGCACGAACCAGCCGCGTTTGAGGGTGAGCGAACGGGAATGGCTGGCGTAGCCGATCGTGAACGAGACCAGTCCGCATGCGGCGACGATGGCCGCGCAAACGGCGAAGCGGCGTTGCGCGACCTGCCAGATGGCCGGTGCATAGCTCAGATAGACGCTCATGCCGATCGCGCCGACGATCGTGCACACGAGGAACGAGAGCAGTCCAAGGCTTTCGATGCGCTGATGGCGTCCCATTGGCTTGCCTCCTTCTCTTTTGTCGCTGCGGGCTTGGGTTCGCGCGTTGCGGGTTTAGGTTCGCGCGGCGGCCTGCACGGCGGCTTGTCGATTCGCGAGTGCGGCGCGACGGCTCGACGGTTTGTGGTTCGCCGATGTGCTGGCTCGCTGGTTCATTGTTTCGCCGGTCCGCTATGCAGCCATGTTCATCATATATCGAAGTGCGGTTTCGGGTGTTTGCCCACGTCCGCCACTGCGGCTATAGTATCTATTTGTGTCTTTTCGCAAGACACGAACCGGGCCGTAGCGCAGTTTGGTAGCGCGCCTGCTTTGGGAGCAGGATGTCGCGGGTTCAAATCCCGCCGGCCCGACCACAAGCCCTACTTCCGCTTAGGTTTTGAGGTTTCGCCGTTCGAGGCAGAAGACCGCTG
>NZ_RQSP01000059.1 GCF_009078285.1 Bifidobacterium jacchi | reverse complement strand
GCACACGATCGTGTAAATGTACGTTGCGTGCACACGATGGGTTTGGCTTTACATACGTGGTATGCACGCGATCGGCGGCGTGGGGCGACCGGGAGAGGGCGAGTCACCCTCTGCATGTACGTGGTATGCACACGATCATCATCGAGGCGCCCCGACGAAAGGTCCCTCGCTCCTCATGGCGTGTGTCTATGGTGTGCGTCAATGACGACGTGCGCCATAGACAAACGGTGAGACTCTGCCCCTGCAGTCGGCCGGCACCATCCCACCACATAGTGCGGCGGCAGAGCTCAGCCCTTCGTAGCCGCGTATTTGCTGCGGATGAGATCGGTATAGAACGCCGCAGCCTCCTCGGGCGTGCCGTCGAAGACGATCTTATGGTCGTCAAGCACCAGCGTGCGGTCGATCGCGTATTCCTTGCGCTGAATCAGATCGATGTCATGCGTGGCGAACACCACCTGCTTGTCGTAGCTGAATAGGGCTCGTGCCACATGCGCCGAACCGATCTCGTCCAGCCCTTTGGTCGGCTCGTCGGCGATGATCGCGGATGGTGAGAAGCTCAGCGCCGAGGCGATGGCCAGCAGATGCCGCTTCTCGCTGTCGAGCGAGCTTGCCGGCTGATGCGCCACGCCGGTCAGATCGAAGTGCGCGAACAGGTTGCCGACGATCGCGTGACGCTCAGATTCAGGCACCTTGTGCTTGCGCAGCGGCAGGTCGATCGCCTCGCGGATGTTCTTGGCCTGATAGTACGCATTGGGGATCTCCTCACGTCGGACCTTGCCGACGAGGTCCTCCACGCGCTTGAGATCGCGCTTGTTCGAAGGGTCAAGCGTCTCGTCGCCGGCGCCGATCGTCACCGTGCCCTCGGTGGCGGCGAGCGCGCCGTCGAGCAGTTTGAGCAGTGTCGTCTTGCCGGAGCCATTGAGGCCGATCACGGCCACACGGCGCGTATCGGCATCGATGGTCAGCGTCGTGGGCTCCAGTCCCACATTGCCGCCGTCATAGACGTGACCGGCCTGCTCCAGCGAAAACGTCAGGGCATGAGGACGCGGCGATGCCGGCTTACGGGAGGAAAGGAAATCGAAAAGACCCATGCCTTCATTGTAGACGGACGGCCGGTCGTCCGTCCCGACGTGCCGTTGTCGTTTGCAGCGTCGTCCGTGTCGCCGTCCGAATCCTCGGACGAATCCGCGGCGATGATGCTGTGATTTCAAGCCGGTTTCAGAGGATGAACCACGAACGCACGCTGAAGAACAGCTGGGGATCGTTGTTGATCATGGCATCCTGCCGACCGATGACGAACGCGGAAAGGAAGCCGATGATGAGCGTCGCGGCGAGCAGCATCATCAGGACGCTTCGTCCCAGCAGACGCCGCAGGCGTGCGCCTTGCGGGTGCGCGCCGAACGTCGTGTCGGCCGGCATCGAGGCGTGCCGTGAATCGCCGACTCGTTCCGCTCCGTCGCCGAGCGCGACGATTGCCGGCATCGCCGCCAATGCGATCAGCCATCCGAAATCGGTCATGTATCGCCATCCCAATCCGGCCTCGTAGGCGTCGAACAGCAGCAGTGCGGCCGCGAGCGCGAGCGCGGCGACCAGCATGCGCCGCGTCGGTGCGGCGATGCGGCGACGCAGCCGGGGTGCAGCCAGTGCGACGGCCGGCAGCAGCATCGGAAACAGGATGAACAGTCCGCCGACGAGCGGCTCGGCGAATCCCCATGTCGTCAGCGGGGTCGGATTGACGCCCAGCCACGGGAACGAGTCGGTCACACGCAGCGGCAGCAGCAGATAGTAGCCGATCGTCGCCGGCAGATTGGCGAGCGGCTGACGGAATCTCGTCATGTCGGTGACGGTGATCTGATAGTCGCTGCCGAAGTCGGTCGGCGAGCCGAAGCGCACCGCATTGTATGCCAGCAGCGGCATGACGACCAGTGCTGCCGGCGCGAGCACGGCGGCGATGGGAACGCATGCGTGACGATACGACATGCGTCGGGCGGCAAGATCGGCGAACAATGCTCGGATGTGCCGCCAGAACAGCGGTATGCCGAGCAGTGCGGCGGTCGCGAATGTCGGGCGGCAGCCTGCGTTCGCGGCGATGCACAACGCGCCCGCGGCCAAGTGCGGTAGCGACAGGGCGGTTTCGCTCCGGTCGTTCGCCCGCCACAGATGCCGTTGCATGATGCCGCCGGCCTTCGCCGTGCGTTCGGCGCCCAGCCACAGCCACAGTCCGAGGAATGTCAGCAGCATCGACGCGGCGAACGGCACCGAATAGAAGTTCATCCGAAACCACAGGTATCCCGCGTTCGATCCGAGCAGCAGCGTGGCGACGGCCATCGACGCGGCGGCGAGTGAGGCGTGCGGGGCGAGGCGATGCACCAGACGGATCGTCAGCAGCACGCCGAAGACCAGTACGCCGAACAGCAGCGCGAGCATCGCGGCGCCGGTCGGCAGCATGAGCGGGCGCCCCGCCGCCGCCGATGCGATCGCCTGATAGGGGGCGAACAGCAGCAGTGCCGGCAGCACGCCGAAATACGAATACCACCGGTCGTTGAGGAACGCGTAATCCCAGTAGATCGGCGTCACGCCCTCGGTGAGCAGACGGTCGCGCACAGCGGGATCGTACGGATTCGATGCCGAGGCGAACTCGTCGGGAACCGGCAGATCGAGCCACGCATGGCCGTGCAGCAGCGCGTCGGCCGCGTGCGCGTACTGGTCGAAATCATAGGTGTACGAGCCCGGCGCGTGGAACACGAGCGGCCACGCGCCGCGAATGTGCAGCACGATCGACCAGATCGTGTAGATCGCCGCCGGGGTCAGCAGCAGCGCGAGTGCCAGGCGCTGCCGTCGGCTTGCCGGATTCAGCCGGATCGACCACAGCCGCGAACCCGGCCGCCATGCCGCGGCCAGCAGAGCGATCGCGGCCATGCCTGCGAGACGCAGCGGCTCCACGTGAAACGGCACCTTGACGTTGGCACGGACCGCGTCCAGAGGCACGACGGTCCCCTTCGCCTCGACGATCCACACGCGGATGGTGCTTTGCGCGTCCACGCGAAGGTAGAGCGATCGCGCGGTGCCTGTCGACACCAGCTGCATGCGGCCGACGTGTCCGTCGCCGTCCGCGCGCAGCGTGAAGGCGGTGCGCAGTTTCGGATTCGTCGTCGCATTGTCTGCCGCCGCGGCGATCACGGACGGCTGCGAGGCGTCGACCCGCGCGTATCGGGACGTGCCGTCGGCCTTCACGTCCATATAGGCGCGCGTCGGGTCGACGACGGTGAGCATGCCGTCGGTCCGTCTCATCAGTCCTGCGCCGAGCGCATTGGCGACGGACGCGCTGTCGGTGCTTGCGCCAAGCGTGCGCCAGAACGGCAGGTTGAATGCGACGCATTCGATCAGCAGGATCGCGACGAGCATGACGGCTGCGGCGACGACGCCGCGCTGCGCGTTGCCGCGGCATTGCGCGTTGCCGCTGCGCTGCGTATCGCTGGTGCGCTTCGCGTCGCCGTCGCGCTTCGCGCTGCCGTCGTGCTTCGCGCTGCCGGCGCGGACGGGGATGAGGGGATCGGACACGCCCATCATTGTAGCGGCAGCCGCGGCGCGGACGTCGGAGGGCCGCGTCGGGGCGCGCTGCGTGCGTGTCGGGTCGTGTCGGGTCGCGTCAAACGCGCGGATTCGCGCACTATTTGCTCAGGGCGCATCATTCGTCATGTCAACGCGGGCCGCATACAATACCGGATATGTCCACTTATTCCTCGCGATCCTCCAGGCGGCGCGACCATCGGCCGGCACGTCACGGCATCGGCGGCGACGCCGACCGTGGCCGGTTCATGCTCGACGCGCTGCGACGCTCCCTCGCCGCGTTCAATCCGTTCTCCGCGCACCGCGGCGACGACGCCGGAAAGGACATGCCCGACATGCTCGCCAAACAGGCGGTGACGCTTGGTCGGCTCGTCAAACGTCGCATCTACGACGATCTGACATGGCCGGGAACGAAGCTGCGGTTCGGCTGGGCTCAGCTTGATGGCCGCCGGGAGCCGGCGCTGGCGCTGGGCGTGTTCTCCGACCGCGATCGGTTCGCGCAGATCGCGCTCGCCGACGAGCGAGGACGGGTGTTCGCGGGCGGCGAGACCGACATGGACACGGACGGTCTCGAACCGCGCTTCCTGTTCGGCAAGGAAAGCAGGCTGCGTCTGCCCGACGGCACGCGGTTCGGCCATGTCGCCGCCGATCCCGGGCGCATGCTCGACGTGATCGAAGGCGGCATGGTCGGCCGGGAACAGTCGGGCCGCATGTGCTGGCTCGCATCATGGCTCAAGACCGGCGGACGCTACACGATCGAACAGGTGCGCATGCCGCTGCCGCGCGAACTGCGATACGACCTCGAATATCGCGACGCGATCGCTGTCGGCTTCTTCGCCGCATACTTCATCCCCGCCATCGAGGGGCTGCTGTTCGGCTTCGGGTCCGGCAACATCTTCCGCCGACTCAACCGCGAGGCCCCGATGGGGGCCATCCGCCGCTGTCTGCGCGACATGCTCGACGCGAAGGCGCATGGCATGCGCGCCTCCGGTCTGGAGGAGCATTTCGCCGATCTCATGCACGAGGCCGGCGCCCTTGACGACGTGCCCGGACTCGCCGCAGTCCACGGCGCCGAGCCGCTTCACCCGTACACGTCATCGTATTCCGGCAACTACTTCTTCACCTGGGACACCGATCTCGCATTCGCCGACGTGCTGCGCACGCTGCGCATCGAAGGCAACCTCAACCGGTTCACGGCGGTGAGCGCATGGCTGGAACGCAACGCCCGCATCGGATGCCGTCCGACCGAGAACGACGTGACCCGCGCCCAGGCGGCGCGCATCGACCGCAGACTGCTGGACAATCCGGCGCTCGCCGCGCTCAGAACCGACGAATCCGCGGAGCGGCACGTCGATCTCGACGATGGGGCCGCCGCAATAGGCCGTCTCATGGACGAGGCGCGCAGGCAGGCGCGTCAGATCGCCGCATCCAGCGTGGACCCGTTCGCATCCGGCGACTCTGCGGCGGCGGCTGCGGCGGCATCCGCGGATGCGGTGTCGGATGACGAGTGGACGTATCGTCAGACGATGTCGGTGCTGCTGCGTCGGCTGCGGCTGCCCTACCGGTTCGACGTGGAATTCCGGTCGAATCTCAACGGCGGCGATGCCGCGGTCGCCTTCACTGCGGCGGGTGCCTCGCTCATGCCCTCCACCCGATACGACGAGACGCGCGGCGACTGGGTGACGTTGACGGACACGCAGCGGGCGACGATGGGAGCCGAATACAATCTGCGCGTCGGCCTGATCATGGCGGCGCTCGCATTCGCCGCCAACGACCGGGTTCGCCGCGTGTCGTTGCATATCGATTCGATCGGTCTGGAGGAGGCCATCGCCGAGCAGAACTCGGCCATCGAGGAGGTGCTCAGCCGGGTGGTGCGCACGTTCGAGCGCATGGGCGGCGTCGGTGCCGGCTACAGTGGCTCGAAATCCGATCCCAAGGACGGCGATGTGCATGGCGATACCGCATTGTCATCCATGGCACGGCATGGCGAGGGCGCCGCGATCGGCGACGGCGTGGATGGCGACGGTGGCGGTGCTGGTGACGGTGCTGTTGGCGGTGGTGCAGATGTCGCCGATCGCGGTGTTGGCGGCGGCGCTGACGGCATTGCTGATGACGCTGGCGCGGATCGCGACGCCGTTCACGGAACGC
Organism: Bifidobacterium jacchi; assembly: GCF_009078285.1. Lineage (GTDB taxonomy): Bacteria > Actinomycetota > Actinomycetes > Actinomycetales > Bifidobacteriaceae > Bifidobacterium > Bifidobacterium jacchi. Next base: position 6,237 of record NZ_RQSP01000059.1, on the reverse strand, counting down.
GGGAGGCGGCGGGCGGCGATGCCGCCGGCAGTACAGTTGGCGATGGCGATGATGGCGACGATTCGATCGACAGCCGATTCGCCGATCTCATGCAGGGCATCGACTTCGACGAAACGGCGTTCAACGTGCCTCAGGGCGATCAGGACGGGCTTTCCGACATCACCTACGCCGGCACGTCCGAGGATGTCCCGTTCGCCTCGATCGATGATCTGAACGCCCTTGCGTCCGGTGAGACGCAGGAGGGGAGCGAGAATGACGGCGACGGCGCGCGTGCCGATGCCGCAGGCGGCGACGGCGGCGCAAACCCGCTCGCACAGCTGCGGCGCAATCCCACCGTGCGCACGCTGGTGACCGTGACCTTCACCCGCGAGGCGTTTCTGGCGCGCATGGGCCATGACGGGCTCGCCCACCCGGCGCACACGTACGAGATGTTCGACGCCACGATGGAGCGGGATGGGATGGGGGCGCTCAAGCCGACCGAGGCGTCCTTCGACCTTCGCGACGCGCGCTTCGCCCCGGCCGGCGCCCAGGAGGAACCCGAACTGTCGGATACGACGTTCGATCCGGCTGTGGCGCGCGTGCTCGGCACGCCGGACGCCGCAGGGCTGTCCATACAACGCGCCGACCTGCTGCAGCGTGCGGTCGCCGAATTCCACCGTCTCGCCGCGGACTCGGACATGCCGTCGGTGCTCAAGGCGAGGGCGGCGATGGCGCTCGTCAACCGCATCGCGGACCCCGAGCTGACGGAACTGGCGCCCAAGGCCACAAGCGCCCTGATCGACGGCGAGGACACGCCGGATTTCGTGTTCGATCTGACGCGGAACCTCAACAGGGAGCGGCTCAAGGCGCGTGACCTGCTGTTCTCCGGCCAGGTGGATCAGGCGATCGAGACGATCGGCACGCAGGTGGATCGTCTCGACGCCATGTTCGCGGCCGGCCCCAACGTGCCCCGCTATTTCAACTCGTATGCGGAGCGCGTGATCTACAATCGCATGTTCGCGATCAGCGGCGAGCGTACCGTGCTCATCCCCGATGATCTGTTCTACGCGCACATGGAGCTGGCCGACGTGCTCTCCCAGATCAAAGGCGCCAAGGCGGCGCTCGCCCATCTCAACGCGATGGTCGCCTATGCGCCCGCATACCCGCTGTCGCACATGAAGCTGGCCATCCAGCTCGGCCGCATGGAGGACTGGGATTCGGCGCGGGCGGCGTGCCTCAACGCGCTGCAGGTGTCGCTGGACCGCGACGATGCCGCCTTCGCCTACTACCGTCTCGCCTACGCGGAGTGGATGCGCGACCATTTCGACGTGGCCGTGGCGGCCTACATCATGAGCGACCATATCGCACCCGGGCAGATCGGCGCGTTGGAATCGGAGCTGCGCGAGCTGATGACGCGCGCCGACTCGCAGTGCATTCCGGTTCCTGACGGCGTCGAGTCGGCCGCGGAAACGCTGACGAGTCACGATATTCCCGTCTGGCCGCACACCCAGGCGTCCACGATCGTGCGCCGTGCGGCACGCGTATGCGTGGACGGGGGATTGTTCGTTCCGGCACGCACGCTATCGGTGGCATGCGCGCGCATGAATGACGATGACGGCGGCATCGACGTGGTGCAGACGCAGTTCCTGCGGTCGCTCAACGCTTGAGCGGCGGCGGTTACGGCAGCGGCGCGGCCGCAACGACGATGGTTACAACGGCGGCGGTTACGGGAGACGGGAAAGCAAAGCGGGAAAGCATATGAATGATACGAATGAGCAGTTGGCATGGGATTTCGACGCGCCGACCGGCGACAAGGGCGACGGGAACGATGCGAGCGGCGTGAATGGCGGCGATGCGGGCGCGATCGCACTGGTCCCGGACGAGGGCATCCATCGCTTCGCACCAGGCAGCACCGCGTGGATCGCCGCATTGCAACCGAACGACGACGATGCGATGCGGCTCGACAGGCTGGATGTCGATGCGATGAGCGCGGAGGCCGCGGCCCGTCTTTGGGCGCGAGTCGCCGCATGGGTCGAATCCGATCAGATCGCCTACTACATCGATGACTCGCCGGTCTCCTCCGACGCCGCCTACGACGCGCGCCTGCGATGCCTGCAGCGGTTGGAGGCGGCGTTCCCGTCCCTCGACACGCCGCAGTCGCCGACCCACCGCGTCGGAGGCACGTTCTCGAACGATTTCGCCTCCGTGCGTCATCCCTCGCGCATGATGAGCCTCGACGACGTGTTCTCGATCGAGGAGCTGCGCGACTGGTACGACGGCGTGCGCCGGGATCTCGACTGGCCGGACGGCAAGCCGCTGCCGATGAGCTGCGAGGTCAAGATCGACGGACTCGCCCTGAACCTGATCTACCGCAACGGCGTGCTCGAACAGGGGCTGACGCGCGGCGATGGCGTCACCGGCGAGGACATCACGCTCAATGTGCGCACGATCGGCTCCATTCCGGCGAATCTGGGCGGACCGAGCGAGGATGTTCCCGAATTCGTGGAGATTCGCGGCGAGGTGTTCATGCGATGGGACGATTTCCGCGCGCTCAACGCCGAGCAGGAGGATGCGGGCCGCGCTCCCTTCGCCAATCCGCGCAACGCGGCAGCCGGATCATTGCGGCAGAAGGATCCGCGCATCACCGCGACGAGACGGCTCAGCTTCTATGCGCACGGCATCGGCACGCTGCGTTGGGGTGCGGGCCGCGCCGCCGGCTCGCACGATGCGGTCGACGATCAGTCCGAGGCCTACGCGCTGTACGCCAAGTGGGGCGTGCCGATCTCGCCGCACAATCGCAAGGTGTCGACGTTCCGGGAAGTCCTCGACATGATCGACTACTACGGCGAGCATCGCGGCGATATCGAGCATGCGCTCGATGGCATCGTCGTCAAGGTCGACGATCTGGGTCTTCAGCGCGCTCTGGGCGCTACCTCCCGCGCGCCACGATGGGCGATCGCCTACAAGTATCCGCCCGAGGAGGTCAACACCGAACTGCTTGACATCACCGTGCAGGTCGGACGAACCGGCCGCGTGACGCCGGTCGCGGTGCTCAGACCCGTGTATGTGGCCGGCTCGACCGTGGCCCGCACCACGTTGCACAACCCCTTTGAAGTCAAGCGCAAGGGCGTGCTCATCGGCGACACGGTCGTCGTGCGCAAGGCGGGCGATGTGATCCCCGAACTCGTCGGTCCGGTGCTGGAACGTCGTCGCGGGCGTGAAGCGACGCTGCGCGAATTCGTCATGCCGACGCACTGCCCGTCGTGCGGCGCGCTGCTCGCTCCGGCCAAGGAGGGCGACAAGGACATCCGCTGCCCGAACGTGGAAAGTTGCCCTGCGCAGCTGACCGAACGCATCATCAACCTCGCCTCGCGCAAGGCGTTCGACATCGAGCATCTCGGCGACCAGTCGGCCGTCGCGCTGACCAATCCCGAGGAGAACCGCCCCGATTCGGTCGCCACCTATGCGCCGAACATGACCGAGATTCTCGTCAAGCCCGGCGAGGAACCTGAACCGTATGAGCCGGCTCCGGGATTGCAGCTGCCGCCGGTGCAGACACCGGTGCTGGGGTCCGAGGCCGGACTGTTTTCGCTTGACGCCGCCGATCTGCGCGACGTGCGCGTGTGGCGCGAAGCCGCGATCATCGAAGTGCACGAGACGCGCGACGCCGACGGGCACGTCAGAAAGGTACGCAAGCGCGTAGGAGGCTCCGGCCTGTGGCATCAGGTCCCCGCGTTCTGGACCGCTCCCGCGGCGGCGAGAAAGCTCACCGCCAGGCAGGTCGCGGCGCGCGATGCGGCGGCCGGTCCATCCGATTTGCCTGATTTCCCCGATTTCCCCGACTATGATGTGCCGGCGGACGCGGTGATCGTCCGGGTCGAGCATAGACGCGCGCGCAACGGCACCACGAGCGACGTGCCGATCATCAGCCGACCGGGCGAGAACACGCGCAAGATGTTCGACGAGATGGACAAGGCCCGGCACGCCGACCTGTGGCGCGTGCTCGTCGCGTTGTCGATACGCCGGCTCGGCCCGCCCACCGCGCGCCTGATCGCATCCGCGTTCGGCTCGCTGGAGGCAATCGAACGGGCGAGCGCCGAGGAACTGACGCAGATCGACGGCGTGGGGCCTGAGATCGCGCAATCCGTGGTGCACTGGTTCGCCGAGGCGCGCGAGCCCGGCAATTGGCGCGGCGCGGTGCTCGACGCATGGAAGGCCGCCGGCGTGGGCGTTGGTGCCGCCGAGGTGAGCGATCTGCCACAGACGCTGGCTGGCAAAACCGTGGTCGTGACCGGCTCCCTGGAGGGATTCTCGCGTGATTCCGCCAAGGAGGCGATCATCGCGCGCGGCGGCAAGGCGGCCGGATCGGTGAGCAAAAAGACCGATTGGGTCGTCGTCGGTGCGAACGCCGGTTCCAAGGCCACCAAGGCCGAGGAGCTCGGTATCCCCATGCTCGACGAACAGGGATTCGTGCAGTTGCTCCAGACCGGCTCCGCGCCCGCAGGCGCCTCCGCAGGAGAGGGCACGTCTGTGTGAGCGACGCCGCGGCCGAAAGCGCCGCCGTCGAAGCGGCTGACGGGATGGTTTGACGCAGATCCGCAGATCCTAGGAACCGGCACCGACCTCTGGCATGCCGCGCGATCGCACGCTAGTGTGGTATCGGCAGAACAGGAGGACCACCATGACAGCAGACACGACCGATACGCAGCGGATCGAGGCGGCGGTCTATGACCGGCTCAGTCGCGTCATCGACCCGGAACTGGGCAGATCCGTCACCGATCTGGGCATGATCGCGGCGATTCATGCGACGCCGGCCGGCGCGCCTGGAGCGGCCGACGCCTTTGACGTGACCGTTCAGGTCGAACTCACCGTGCCGGGGTGCCCCCTGTCCGAAACGATCACCAATCAGATCAACGGCGCGGTCACGTCGTATCCGAACGCCACGCTCACCCCGCACATCGAGGTCACGTCGATGAGCCGTGACAAGCTCGCCGATCTCGTCGCCGACCTCAAGGCGGAGCGCAGGCAGAATCCGTTCACCAAGCCGTCGGTCAAGACCCGCATCTTCGCGATCGCGTCCGGCAAGGGAGGCGTCGGCAAATCGTCTCTCACCGCGAACCTGGCCGCCACGTTCGCCGCGTTGGGCTATGACACCGCAGCCATCGACGCGGACATCTACGGCTTCTCGCTGCCGAAGCTGTTCGGCGTCCACACCCAGCCGACCAATCTCAACGGCATGCTCATGCCGGTGACCGCGTGGGGCGTCAAGCTCATTTCGATCGGCATGTTCGCCGGAGCCGACCGTGCGATTCTGTGGCGTGGCCCGCGTTTGCAGCGTTCACTGGAGCAGTTCCTCTCCGATGTGTGGTGGGGGGAGCCGGACGTTCTGCTGCTTGATCTTGCGCCCGGCACCGGCGACATGGCGATCTCCGTGGCGCAGGCGCTGCCGAACGCCGAGCTCGTCGTCGTCACCACGCCTCAGCCAAGCGCGTCCGACGTGGCGGTGCGCTCCGGTCTGGTTGCGCTGCAGGTGCCGATGAAGGTGCGTGGCGTGGTCGAGAACATGAGCTGGTATGAGCACCGTGGCGAACGGCTGGAGATCTTCGGGCATGGCGGCGGCGAGCGCGTGAGCGAACAGCTGACCGAAGCGCTCGGCTACGATGTTCCGCTGATGGCGCAGCTGCCGTTGGAACCCGAACTGCGTGAGACGGGGGAGGCCGGTCGTCCGGCCGTTCTCGATGCCGACGGCGCATTGCGCACGGACGGAATCGGACGATCGTTCCGTTCGCTCGCCGAACGGCTTATGCGGTGATCGATCAAGCCCTCGGACCGGCTTTCCTGGCTGGGGCGAGGGACTCCCGGCATTGTGATCAACTGACTTGTGATCAGCTGACTTGTGATCAACGGCTTTCAACAGACTCAAAGCGGCCGATCTGTCACGCGGCGGCGAAAACGTCGTTTTTTGCGTCGCGTGGCACGCGGTGCCACGCGGGCTCGACTTGGCTTGATGAGAAAACAGTGGAATTCCGCCGTTTTGTGATCATGTGACTCGATGGTGTGCCGCCGTGTGCCGCTACGGTCTGTCACGCGGCGACGAAAACGTCGTTTTTTGCGTCGCGTGGCACGTGCGGAGCTTGCCATAGGCGGTTTCGATGCGGCGCGAGGCGTGCGACGGGCGCATATCGTCCGTAACTGCGCGCGATCTCGACGTCCCCGCGCAGTTACGGACGATTCCACCGCCGTTTTCGTCCATAACTG
>NZ_RQSP01000058.1 GCF_009078285.1 Bifidobacterium jacchi | reverse complement strand
CACCCAGACACGCTCCGCAGGCCCCGCAAGACAATAGACACCGTTCACGCCAGTACCGAAACACTCATGCCTGACTCGCCACATCCTAGGCCTGCTTCACATGACCACACAGGCATGACCACACAGGCATGACCACACAGGCATGACCACAGGGCGGCTGCTGGGCGGCTACAGGGCGAGCTGTTTGATATCGACCGGGCACTGCACGGAATCAGTCAGGTTGCTGAACGAATCCAGCATGGCACTCGGGTCCTTTGCGCTGGAGCTACTGGAGCTACTGGAGCTACTGGATCCACTGGTCCCGGTTCCGCTGGTTCCACCGGATTTGTCGCCGCTGCCCTTGCTGCTGGAATCCGTCTTGCCGGCCGCATTCGCCGTATCGGTGCTGTCGGTGGTGCCCCCGTTGGTCGTGTTCGCACTATCGTCGGTACTGCCACCATCACCGTCCGTAGTCCCATCACCGGTCGCCGCAGCGTCACCGCCGGCATTACGCTTCGCTTCAGCAGCCTTCGCCTGCGCCACCGCTTCGATCGCGCCGATGCCGTCAGCTTCGGGATCGGTCAGATCAGGCACGCTCGTATCCTTGCCGATCAGCTCGTCCTCCACCTTGTCGGGCACATCGCCCTTGCAGGAATCATCCACCACACCGTTCGTACCGGTGTAGATGCCCTTCGGCCCGATCACCGGCGTCGTCACCACATCGAGCGGCGATGTCGCCCCCTCGGGCACACGCACCGTGTACGACACGGTGGCGGTGTCGCCGGGCGCAATGCCGTCGGACGGGTCAAGCACGACGAACTGATGGTCGGCGACCCGACCATTGCCCATGTACACCGCATTGTCGTAGGAGATCGACGTGATCTCCCCGCCGAACGGCGCCATAAGCGTCACCCGCAGATACGAATGGCCGTTGCCGTCCTTGCCGGTCACAAAGACCGGCAGCGTCTCCAGCTCCTTCTGGGTGAGCCGGTTCTTCATCTTCACCACGACCGTGTATTCGTCGCCAAGCGTCCTGTCGTCCACGTCGGCAAGCGTGGTCGCCATCGCCGGCTGCATCGTGTCGTCAAGAACGCCCTGAGCGGTCTGGAACGTCTGCCCGCACGTCTTCTTCACGGTGATCTGCGTATCGAGATACCAGTCGAGCTTGCTGGCCGTCAGCTGGCTGAAGTAGACGCCGCTGACCGGCTTGCTGATGTCGTATGGCAGCGTTCCGGCCACATTCGCATCGAGCACGTTGGTCTGGATGAGCGCGGCGAGCTGCTCGTCATCCTTCATCCACAGCTTGAAATGCCCCGTGGCGGACGAATCACGAATCGCCTTCAGCATGGCCGATGCCGTGGATGCGTTCGCATTGGAGAACACGTGCGTCATGATCTTCTGCGACGCCGCGTTGGTGAACTTGTTCTGCTCCTCGTACTTCGGATACTTCACATACAGTTCGTTGAGGAAGAAGTTCACCGCATTCGTGCCGTTGAGCGTCGTGCCGTCGGATAGCGTCACCTCGCCGGTCGCGCCGATCAGCGACTGCATGAACACCGGGTCGAGCGCGATCACGCCGTCCACTTCCACGTTCTTGTGTCCACTGTTCTTCCACAGGTCGGTCAGCGTCTCGGCGGCACGCCGGAAATTCGGATTCATGGTGGTGGTCTGCGGATACTTCCAGATCCACAGGCCGAATACCTCGGCCTCCGCCTCGTTGCGCTTGTCAAGCGGCTGATCAGGGTAGGTGATGTCGGTGGTCGCGATGAAGTCGCCGATCGTCACCTTGCCGTTGTCGGCGGTGATCGGCGCGATATTGCCGACCATGCCGCCGCCGGAACGCAGTTCGGCGGGATTGTAGATGGCGACGAGGTACGTCCGCTTGCCGTTCTCACCAAGCAGCTGCGGCAGCAGATCGATCAGCTCATCGTACTCGTTGAGCAGCGAGTCGACGGATTTGAGACCGTTGCGACCGGTGTCGACGAGTCGCGCCACCGCCGGAATGGTCGGCTGATCAAGCTTGTCGAGCGCGCTGATCTCCGCTTTGATGTCGCTTCGGGCGGTCTTGATGATCTGCGGCATTTCGGCCAACGCGCTCAGATCGACCGTTTTGTTCTCCATGGAGAACCCGGAGAGTCGCTCGGACAGATTCGTCATGTCGGTGAACGGCCCGTCCACCAGATTGCCCATCGCGTTGAGCAGGGTGCGAGCGGCGTTGATGTCGTTGCCGTAGCCGGTATGATCGCGGATGAACGTCCACTGCGGCTTGTCGAGTTCGTCGCGCAGCTTGCGCGTCGAATCAACAAGAGTCTGCGACGATTCCGTCAGATCCGTGCTGCCGCCGCAGCCGAGCGCCGTATTGATGAGATCGTTGCTCGCATTCATCATGCGATTCGCCTCCCAATACAGCCGCAGCGCCGACGAACCGTACACGCCGACCACCGACAGCACCAAGCCGAACAGCGCGAACAGCACATACAGCACGATCCGCTTGGGATCGAACGACTTGGCAAGAGCCCCATGACCCCTGAAATTGACGTGATGAGGGGAGAGCTTCATGGGGAACCTCGCTGGTAGAGTGGACTGTATATGAGCGTATGCAACCTGATGATACCGTGACGGTCGTAACGCGAGAGAGCCCAGAGGCCGGACGGCATCGCATTTTCACAAATTCGCGACATGCCGCCCCACGCCTCCCCAGCGCGCTCTCAGCCTTCTTGAAGCGGTATAACAGTATTGCGCAAGACAACATCCATCAATCGCGACCATAGTGAAGCCACGGAATGCGTGCGACCCAACGGCCCCGCGTTCCGGCCAACGCTGAAAGACGGTCAGATCCGCGCGGTCGCGACCGTGCATCTCGCATGCGTCATCATGCATGCGCGTCATCATGCATGCGAGATGCACGGGTATGATGGCGGCCGTACCCTCACGAGCCGCATAGAGAACTGGAGAAGTATCGCATGTTCGTGCTCAAGAACGCATGGGCGCACACGGTCCGCCACAAGTGGCGCTCCCTGCTCGCCATCCTCGTCGCCATCGTGGTGACATTCGGCTCGATGGTCGGCCTCGCCGAACGCGCCGCCGCCGACAAAGCCACCGGATCGGACTACGAATCGCAGCAGGTCGTCGCCTCGCTGCGTCCGACCGCCGCCACCCGCGCCACATACGACGGAACCGACTCATCGTATACCAGCAACTACATGGGTTGGACCGATTACAACACGATCGGCATCAGCTTCCAGTCCGCCACCGGCCAGTCGCCCAATCCGACCGCAACCGTGTCGCTGCCGGTCCGTCAGACCGGCGACGTCAAGGCGATCCCCGGCACCGACGACCAGTCGGCCGACAAGACCGGCGGCGAATTCACCCTGCGCGGCTTCTACTCGACCGAAGCGGCCGACGCGAACTACGACGGGCGCTTCACGATCGTCTCCGGCAAGAATCTCGAATATCAGACCACCGAGGCGCTCACCAGCAACGAAGTGCTCGTCTCGAAGGCGCTCGCCTCGAAGGACGGGCTCAAGGTCGGCTCCAAGTTCAAGGTCACCAACCCCACCGACACGGCGAAGACCTACGAGCTGGAGGTGCGCGGCATCTACGAATACACCGATCCGGGCACCACGAGCAACACGAACACCAAGCTCGCCAAGGACAACCGCGACAACGTGATCTTCACCACCTACGCGGTCATCAACCAGAACTCGCTCGCCGACACGAACGAAACGGCCAAGGGCTGGGCGAAGCCCGACCTCGACCTCGGCTTCATCCTCACCGACGTGGCCCAGTACCGCACGTTCGTCAGCGTCGCCAAGAAAGACAAGGTCGCCTCCAAGTATCAGGTCGTCGCGCCTTCGCTTGAGAGGTACGAGGACTCCATCGCGCCGCTCAAGAACCTTGATGCGGCCATGCGCACGGCGCTGCCGTCGCTGTGGTTCGTCGGCGGACTGCTGCTGCTCGCATTGACGCTGCTGGGCGTGGCCGGCCGACGCGATGAGATCGGCATGGCGATCATGTCGGGCGTGTCGCGGCCTCGGCTCGGCTGGCAGTTCATGCTGGAGTCGTTCATCGTGCTGCTGCCCGGCTTTGCGATCGGCGCGCTTGCGGGCGGTTTCGCGGCTGGTCCGCTGGGCAATGCGCTCGGCGCGGGGCGCGCTACTCCGGTTGACGCCGGCATCGTCTGGAAGGTGATCTGGATTGGGTTGGCGGCCGTGCTGGCGCTGGCGATCGTGGCGATGCTGCGCGCGGTCGCGGCGCATGCCGATGTGCTGTTTGCCGCTCGGCCCGATGCGGGTGATGGCGGTGCCGCCGGCGATGGAGTCAATGGTATCGGTGATGCCGGCGACGGTAGCAAAGCCAGCAATGGCAGCGAAACCGGCGATGGTAGCGAAACCGGCGATAGCAACGATGCCGGCGATAGCGTCGATGACAAGAATGCCGATGGCGAACATGCCGATGGCGACAGCAAGGAGACGGATCGATGAGCACGAACAACAATCATGACGACGACGCCGATCGCATCGACGTGGAGCATGACGATGACGCGATCGAATCGTTGAGCTACAGCATCATCTATGACGACGATTCGCAGTCGGACGATGCTGCTGATGCCGACGCGGCGGAGGAATCAACCGCGGCGACCGAGGCTGGCGAATCGGACAAATCCGATGAATCCGAATCCAAGGAATCGGATGATTCCGGCGAATCCAGTGAATCCGAAGCGCACGAGGCGGCCGAAGCCAGCAAGGCGGCCGCTGCCAACGACGCGGATTCCGCCGAAGCCAACCATGCCGAGAATCGTGCCGACGAGAGCGCCGACGATGCCGCATCAGGCGATGCGACGTCTGCCGAAACTGTGCCAGCCAGCAGCGAATCAGCCGAAACCAAGGCTGCCGAGACCACGCAAAACGATGCCAAGCCAGCCGACGGAAAGCGTGACCAGACAGCGTCGGATGGCGGCACGGATGATGGCGACGCGGATGATGGCGGCACAGATGATGGCGCAGAGGGCGACATCGCCGCGGCGAACGCGGCGCGCGTCAACGCAACGCTGAAGCTCGCCAAAACCGCCGCCGCAGCGACTGCGACAGCGGCCGGCACCGCCACCGACGCCGACGCTGGCGTTGCGGAGCCGTCGCTGAGGCTCTCCGCGCGCCTCGACAAGGAGCTTGGCGGCGGCCGTGAGGATGAGATTCTGCTGCGGTCGTATCCGACGTTCGCGCTCAACAAGGTCACGCTCACCGACCGCAAGACCGGGCGTAATGTGCTGGACCGCGTGGATGCCGCCTGCTATGCCGGCCATGTGTATGCGATGCTGGTGTCTTCGGATGAGGAGCGCATCGCGCTGATGTCGGTCATGACCGGGCTCAAGGTGCCGTCCGACGGCAATGTGATGGTCAAAAGCGCGAACATCTTCGAGCTCGAACCGCTCGAACTGCGCGGGCATCGCTTGGGCGTGATTCCGCAGCGGTACGCGGTGCGTACGGATCTGAGCGCCGAGCGCAACGTGCTGTATGCGATGGATGCCTCCGGGCGCACGTTCCTCAAGCCGAAGCCGGTGATCGCGCGCGAGTTGCTCGAACAGGTGGGGTTTGCGAGTGATACGCCGAACGCGCGTGTCGGGTCGCTTTCTGCGCTGGAACAGCGCAAGGTGGCGGTCGCCCGTGCGATCGCGTGCGAGGCGGATGTCATCATCGCCGACGAGCCGACCGGCGGGCTGAGCGTGGATGACAGCGTTGACCTGCTGCGCGTGCTGCGCTCGCTCACGCATGGCGAGCACAAGCGCGCGGTCGTGATCGTCACCTCGGACCCCGAGGTGGCTGACACCGCCTACCGCACCTTCGTCATCGGCGACTGAGGTTAGCGGATTCGCGGGAATCGCGGGAATCGCGTGCCGCGAGCCCACGGAACCGCGGCACATGGGCAATAAGGCTCTGCTGCACAGTGGGCTCTGCGCCTCCCTGTTTTGGGAAGCGCAGAGCCTTTGTTATGAGACTTCTGCTTTTTTCGTGGGTTAGATGCGTGGCACCAGGTGGCACCAGGCGTGGCACCAGAGATACGCGTGAGAGGCGCGTTGCTTTAGCGCAGTGTCTTTAGCGCAAGGATTTCTCGGAAAGAAGGGGAACTTCGTAAAATCCTTGCGCTGGGACAGGGCTTAGCGCAAGGATTCTACGAACTCAGGGCCAATCCCGAGAAATCCTTGCGCTAGCGGCCCCTGTTGCGCAAAGATTTTACGAGATGGCCGTTTTCCCCGAGAAATCCTTGCGCTAATGTCTTGCGCTAAAGCAGTGCTCCTCTCTCGCCTCTCTCTGATGAAATTCGGGTGAAATTCGGGAGATGGCCATTCCTTTCCCGAATTTCGATCGCTAGCACAACCCCAGCGATGGTCTCCAGATACACAGACGGCCCCTTCAGAGGAGGGGGCCGTCTGGAGGGGCTGTCTGTTGTGTTTGTTGTGGCTGTTACAGCGTCGCTGTCTGGGCGGGGGTACTACCCCATCGTCAGCTCAGCGTCGGCTGGGCGAATCAGCTCAGCGAGCGCTGTTGCGACGACGGATCATCGTCAGCGTCACACCGGCACCAGCGAGCACCGCGACCACGGCGGCAACCGCTGTAACAGTTGCGCCAGTGTTCGACAGCTTGCCAGTCGGCTGCTTGTTCGGCTGCGTCGGCGTGGTCGGGGTCGTCGGCTTCTCGTTCGGAGTCGTCGGAGTGGTCGGAGTGGTAGTGCCCTTCTTCTTGACGGTCACCTTGCGAGTCGCGGTCGCAGTGTTGCCGGCCTTGTCGGACACCGTGTAGGTCAGCGTGTACACGCCGGCCTTGCTGGTGTCCACAGCGCCCTCAACCTTGATCGCCTTCGTCAGATCACCATCGACATCATCGGAAGCGGACACACCGGCCAGCGGATCAAACGCGGCACCGAACTCGACCGTCGCATCAACCACGCCGGAGAACACCGGCTTGACCGTATCCGGAGTCTCAGGCTTCGCCTTGACGGTCACCGTGCGGGTGGCGGTCGCCGTGTTGCCGGCAGCATCCGTGGCCGTGTAGGTCAGCGTGTACTCGCCGGCCTTCGACGTGTCAACGGTGCCCTCGACCTTGATCGCCTTCGTCAGATCGCCATCCACGTCATCGGAAGCGGACACACCGGCCAGCGGATCAAACGCGCCACCAAACGCAACCGTGGCATCCTCAACGCCGGAGAACACCGGGGCGGTGGTGTCCTTGACCACGGAGGCCTGAGCCTGACCGGGCACGACCGCGACCACGGTCTTGCCGTCCTTGCTGAGCACGACCTTGGCGCTGTAGGCGGCGGCGAGGTTGATGCGGGCCCAGCCCTTGGAGGAGGCATCCAGCGGGTAGCCGGAGGCACCTTCGGTGGCAGCAAGCACGGCCTTCTTCTGATCAGCGGTCAGCGACTTGAACGCCTCGACGTTGTCAAGCAGACGCACGGCCTCATCCGGGACGACCGGAGCCTGATCAGTCTTGCCGGTGGTCTTGAAGCCGTAGGTCATGCGGGCCTTGTAGGCGTCCAGCGCGGAGGCACGGTCGGTGACCGGCTTGGTCGACACCTCGTCGGTGAAGGAGTTCTTGTAGCCATCGGTGGTGTTGGCCTTGGTGGCATCGATGCAGGACTGCAGCGTGTCCTCGTCGGTGGCGGAGGCCTTGGCGACGTTCTTGTTGGCGACGCACTGATCCGCCAGATAGGAGACAAGCTCCTTGCGGGCGGCCTTTGCATACTCCTGCGTGTCCTTGTTGTTGGCGATCTCGTCGGCGACGCCCCACTGGCCGGCGATGTGGCCACCGAGGATGTCGAGCGGGTAGTGCACGCCGAGCACGATGCGGTTGTTGCCAGCCTCGGACACGCGGGTCATGATCTCCGGGCCGAGCTCAGGCAGCAGGTACGCCAGACCAGTGTCCTGCGTGAACGCGAAGGTGGTGTGGCCGGACGGGAACGAGCCGGAGGCCGCCAGACCATCGTTCTGGCCCTGATCCTCGTATGCCTTCACCTTGTCGATGTTCAGCGTCTTCTTGAGATCACCCAAGTCGAGCGTCTTGCCCTGGTAGTTGACGCGATCGACGTACGGGCGCGGATGCTGGAAGTATTTCTTGGCGGTGCCGGTGCTCGCCGAGTAGTCGGCCCAATCGAGGAATCCCTGCACGTTCGCCAGCGTGCAGTCGTACTTGCCGTATTCGCAGCCCTGCATGCCATCCTTGTAATACTTGCCGAGCACCGGGCCGAGCGCATCGTACAGCGTTTCGGTCGAGTCCATCGCAGCATCGGAGACCGCACGCTTCTGCTGATCGTTGGCGCCGGCCTTGTTGTCGGCCGCGGCCTTGTTGTTGATCTGTTCGGTAAGCGCATCGTCGTGGGCCAGCGTGCCGGTCTTGTCGTTGTCGATCACACCGCCCTTGTAGAAGTCGAAGTACTTGTTGTAGTCGCCCAGCAGCTCGCTCAGCGTGTCAGCCTTCGGCTGGGTGGGCACCTCGGCCTTCTCGATCTTCACCTCGTTGCGGTGGTGGCCGAACGAGATGCTGGTGATCTTGCGGGTGGCCGGATCGGTGCCGTCGAAGGTGACGCGTGCGGTGTACAGCTTGGCGAGGTTGATGCGACCCCAGCCGTCGCTGGAGGCGTCAAGCGGGTAGCCGGATTCGATCTCGCTGGCGGCGATCACCTGACGAAGCTCGTCGGTGGTGAACTTGAGGCTGGCGTCGTCCGGGTCAGAGGCATCGTCGGTGGTGAAGTATTCGACGTTGGCGAGCAGGTTCTCGGCACCTTCCGGCACGACCGGACGCTTGGTCGTATCGCCGGTCTGCGTGAAGCCGTACGTCATGCGCGCCTCGTAGGCAGCGAGCGCGGAGGCGCGGTCGGTGACAGGCTCGCCGGACACCTCATCGGTGAACGCGTTCGTGTAGCCGCCGTAGTCCTTCTTGCTGGACTGGCCGTTGGCATTGGTGGCGTTGATGCAGCTGTGCAGGTCGGCGTTCTTGGTGATGCCGTTGGCCCGGCAGTCGGCGCCGAGCACGCTCTGCAGTTCGGCGCGGGCATCCTTGGCGGCCTGCGCGGTGTCGGGATCGCTCAGGGAGGTGGCGACGCCGAACGTGCCGGCGATGTGTCCGCCCATGATATCAAGCGGGTAGTGCACGCCGAGCACGATGCGGTTGTTGCCGGCCTCGGAGACGCGGGTCATGATCTGCGGGCCGAGCTCGGGCAGAATCGTGGCGAGCGCCACGCCCTTGGAGAACGCAAAGGTGGTGTGGCCGGACGGGAACGAGCCGGAATCCGCCAGACCGTCGTATTCGCCCTGATCCTCGTAGGCCTGCACCTTGCTGATGTTCAGCGTGTTCTTGAGGCTCTTGAGATCAAGCTTTTCGCCCTTGTAGTTGGCGCGGTCCACGTACGGGCGCGGGTGGGCGTAGGTGCTCTCGGCGTTGCTGGTGCTGATGCCGGCGGTATTGAGGAAGGCCTCGGTCTTGGGCAGCTTGCCGGCCTCCATGTCGTCCTTGAAGTATCGACCGAGCGTTGCGCCAAGCCCCTCATACAGGGTGTCGGCGGTGTTCATCTGCGCGTCGGAGAAGGCACGCGCCTGCTGATCGTTCTTCTTGTCGGCGGTGTCCTTGGCGGCCTGCTGGTTGATCGATTCGGTGAGCTGATCATCGTGCGCGAGCACGGTCTTGCCGGCTTCGGTGACGCCCTTGCCGGCGGTCCAATAGGTGTTGTAGTCGCTCAGGAGTTCGGTCAGCGCCTTGCCCTTGTCGGAATCGCTAGGGTTCTGCGCCACATCGTATTGAATAAAGCTCTGCGCGTTGGAGCCTGCCGCAGCGGAAACCGAAGCTGCGGCGTCGGTGGCGGTGTCGGCAGCGTTGGCTGCGATCACGCCACCCGACATCAGCATGGCGACGGCAGCGAAGCCCGCGACCACGCCCTTCATCATCAGGGATTTCCTTGTCATTTCCCATCCATTCTTCCATTGCGAAATGCCGACGATCCCACTACGGGCACCGTCGGCATATTGGCGATACAAGTATGGGCACTGCACATGGGAAACGCGCAGGTATCCATGAAGATATCAATGTGCAGTCAATTGCCGTTCACTTTTCATTCATGACCACAGCATCGACGCGATATGATCAACCGCTATAAGCAACGCCTATAACCGTACCCGCCAGTCGCGGCAACGAATCCATATAGTAAAGAAACATGTGCAGATTACTCGGATACGCGACGGCAGGCATCAACCGCAGCCTTGCCGACATTCTGGGCGAATCCGCATGCCAGGATTTCCGCGAACTGAGCGAAATCCACAATGACGGATGGGGCGTCGCGCAACTGTCCGATCCGGCATCGCAGGCGTTCGCGCGCGACGGTGGCGCGCCCGCTCCCGAAACCGGCACCAAACTGTACAAAAGCACGGTGGTCGCCCGCCGCGATCCGCTGTTCACCGAGTTCGCCGCCGATCCGGCACGCGGCGCGCTGTGGCATCTGCGTCTTGCCAGCTCGAATCTGCCGCTCATTCTTGAGAACCAGCAGCCGTTCTTCGCCAACGGGCTGAGCTTCATCCACAACGGCGACATCTCCGACGACGATGGCGTGAACATCGTCAACAATCCGCACTATCCGGTCAATCGCGGCGCGTTCCTGTCGACCGGTGGCCGTTCCGATTCGGCGATCTTCTTTTCGGTGATTCTCGAATACATCGCGTTCGGTTTCGCATTGGATGAGGCGGTGGCGCAGGCGGTGCGCCAGCTGCGTCAGGCGTATCCGAAATCCAGCTACAACTGCATGATTCAAAGCGAGGACCAGTTCATTGCATTGTGCGCGGCCGGGCGCGAGGTCACCAGCCCGCGCATCGTCGAAATCTACGATCAGTACGGCAAGGGCGCGAAGGCGCTGGATTACCGCGTGGTGCGCTATCGCGCGCTGCATGATGATGCTGGGCGCGAGGCGGGCGTGGTCGTGGCCAGTTCCGGTTTCGACCAGCGTGCCGAGGACGGATGGCAGGTGCTGGGCAACGACCATATGATCGTCGCCTCGAACCGCACCGGCGAGTTCCGCGTCCGCTCAATCTGACCGACGCAAGTTGACCGGCGGAAATTGACTGGCAGAAAAATGACCGGCGCGACCACGGTTACGGTTACAGGGAGCGCACCAAGTGCACTAGCTGCAACAGCTTACCGAAAGCGTACTGTGTGCCCGACTGTGACCAGCTAGTGACCTCCGTCAGAAGTTCGTTCACTAATTCGTCCTTGACATTCCACCTTGAAATTCCAACGAAAACGCAGTTTCCCCGTGAAACGATTTTTGGGCGCTTTTGCTGTTTTTGTGGGTGGTGGTTCGTTGTTGAGCCGTTGGGGTGATTGGGGAGGGGCGCTTTTCGGGTAGGATGTTCATCGACCAAGAAAAACACGACCGAAAAGCGCCTTATGAACAGCATATTCAATCGTCTTCTCAACGTCAAAGGCATGGTGGTCGAGGACGCGCGGATCACGGATTCTCCGCTGCGTCCCGAGCCCGTGCTCGAGGTGCGCGTGCGTCCGCGTGCCGGCATGCTCAGGTGCTCCCGCTGCGGGCGCAGGCGTCCGGGCTACGACCAGGGCGGCGGCGTGCGCCGCTGGCGTCATCAGGACTTCGGCTGCTGGCGGGTCGAGCTGGTCGCCCGCATGCCGCGCGTGGACTGTCCGAGATGCGGCGTGGTCGTCGCCGGGGTGCCGTGGGCGGAGCCGGGGAGCCGGTTCACCAGGGACTTCGAGACGCAGTGCGCGTGGCTGATGACCGTCGCGAGCCAGAGGACCGTGAGCGGGTTCCTGCACGTCACGTGGCGCACCGCGGGCGCCATCGCCCGCAGGGTCGCCGACCGGATCAGGGCGGCGGCGCCCTCGCCGTTCGACGGGCTCGCGTCGATCGGCGTGGACGAGACCAGCTACAGGAAGGGCCACACGTACGTCACGGTCGTCGTCGACCACGAGCGCGGGCGGGTCATCTGGGCGCACGACGGGGTCGGCAGGGACGTGTTCGCCCTGTTCTTCCAACAGCTCACCCCCGAGCAGCGCGCGTCCATCCGCGTGGTCACCGGGGACGGCGCCCGCTGGATCGACTCGTGCGTGCGTGAGTGGTGCCCCCGGGCGCAGCGCGTGCTCGACGGCTTCCACATCGTCTCCTGGATGACCGACGCGCTCGACCAGGTCCGCAAACGACTATGGAACGACGCCAGACACGACGGCGACGACGAGACCGCCAAGCGCATGCGCGGCATCAGGCACGCGGTCCTGAAGAACCCGGACAATCTGACCGAACGGCAGAACGAAACCCTCGAGGCATTGCGGAACACGGACCCCCGAGGCCAGCTCTACCGCGCCTGGCAGCTCAAGGAGCTCCTGCGGACCCTGCTCAGACACCCCCTCGAACAGGCCAGGGCCGAACTGAGACGCTGGATCTTCTGGGCGTCCCACAGCCGCATCCCCGAGATCGTCGAGCTCTCACGCAAGATCAGACGCCGCCGCGACGACATCCTCAGGACCATCGAGCTGGGCTGCTCGAACGCCAGGCTCGAGGCGTTCAACAACCGGATCAAGGTCACCATCCGCATGGCCTACGGCTTCCACCACGTCGACAACCTCATCGCGCTCGTCATGCTCCGATGCGGCGGCCTCGGCATCCGACTCCCCCAACCCACCACCTAACCCACGAAAACCGCACAAGCCTCGATTTTTGCGATTTTTGCGATTTTTGCGACGCAGATTGCGTGACGCATCGCGACACAGGACAACTACCTCCGCTACCTCCGCTAGCGATTCCAGACTATCCCCAAAACATGAGAACAAACATGAGAACATGGCAATGGTCTGTCTTATAAAGCGTGTCTTATAAAGCGTGTCTTATAAAGCGCTAAGGGGTTCGATTCCCGCTTTTCCCCATTCCCACCGGCTTCGTTGTCTTTCGCTAGTGTCTTCCGCTAGAGCCGCATGCGCAGCGGTATGCGTTCGGTATGTGTTCATTGCAATGGCATGTGATAAGGCCCGATTTTTTGCGCACTTTGGTTTTGGCTTGAGGTAGAGGGCATGG
>NZ_RQSP01000057.1:9847-13042 GCF_009078285.1 Bifidobacterium jacchi | reverse complement strand
GCAATATCAAGGTTTCCGCACCCCGGTTACAGGGAGCTGGGCGCTCCCCGTGACCAACCCCGCGTCACGTGACCAAGTCCGCGCCACGTGACCAAACCCGCACCCTGCGACCGAATAGCGCGCCCGAATAGGCTGGCACTGGCCGCGGCGTCAGGCCTCCACGCCAACCGCGGCATCGAGCGCGGTCAGCTCATCAAGCGACAGATGCAGATCGATCGCAGCGAACGAATCGCGCACCTCGTGCGGATTGCGCGCGCTCGGAATCGAAAACAGCCGACCGTATCGGGTCAATTCCCAAGCCAGCACGACCCGCTGATACGAGACGCCGCGCGCGGCCGCCACCTCGCGGAACGCATCGTAGGCATGCATGTCAACCGGATCGAGAAACCCGCCCAACGGCGACCAGCAGACGAACGCCAGCCCCAACTGCGCGCAATGCGCCATCGTGCGCTCCGGATCGGGGTGCGACGGCGAGAACTGGTTCTGCACCGCAACCAGCCGATCACCGAGCATCGCGTGCGCGATATCGATCTGCGCATTGTCCACCCGCGAAATGCCGGCGAAGCGAATCACGCCCTCGTCGAGCAGCGTGCGCAGCGCGCCGATCGTCTCCTCATAGGGCACCGCCGGGTCGGGACCATGCGAATACAGCAGATCGAGCGCGTCCACGCCGAGTCGCAACGCGGATTCCTTCGCATCGCGAATCATCGTCTCCGGACGGGAATCCGCCATCCACCCGTAGCGACTGCCCGCCGCCTGCAGCCGCTGCCGCGCGGAGTCGGCATGCAGGTCCGCGTCGGCACCGGCTGCTTCGGTTGCGTTCCCGTCGCTGGCATTGGCGGCACTGACATGGCTGATGCCGGCATCGTCAGGGCTGTCGGCGCGCGCCGCGTTGCCGGAACCGGCATCGTCGCCAGCGACCGGCTCCAGCACCGGCGTCGGCACCGCGCTGATCGTGCGACGGTAGCCGGTTTTGGTGGCGACGAGCACCTCGTCGCGCGGCCCGCCCCAGCTGGCGAGCGCATCGCACACCAGCCGCTCACCGTATCCGAAATCGCCGGGGACGCCGGTGCCGCTCGCGCCCGGCGCGGTGGGCAGATAGTACGACCAGGCGGTGTCAAGATAGCGCACGCCGGCGTCGAGCGCCGCGTGGATCGTGGCGATGGCGGTGTCGCGGCTTGGGCGGCCTTCGATGGCGAGCGCCATCGTGCCCATGCCAAGTCGGGGGATGCGGTGCCCGGCGAGGTTGGCGCGACCGGCGGGCGCGGCGCGATCGGCGAGGTTGGCGCGATCGGCGGAATTGGCGCAATGAGTGCGATTGACGGGTTCCATGCCATCATCATTCCACGAGGACACGCCACGCCCGAGCCCGAGCCCGAGCCACGCGCTACTCGGCTTCTGCATCAGACATTCATTTACGAATCGACTGCCCCGCAGGACAACGCAGGCCAGATCGTTTCACGATCGCCGACGCGCTGCCTCGATATCGCGGTCAGGCGACGCGATAGCCTATAGCCTACCGAATCACCAGCGCGATCATCTACTATGCCGCGCCGTAAGTTCGTTGATCCACTACCCCTCAGTCCCGCTTCGCGGGCCAGCTCCCCTGACAAGGGGAGCCAGAAATATACCCAACGAATTAATGACGCAGGTTACTACCGATCACCAGCGCTATCACCAGCCGCAGAATCACCCGCGCGACCGCTCTGACGGCTATGCGCGCGATCGTGCAGCAGACAGTAGCCGCCGAACACCGCCAGCCACACCAGACCGGCGACCGCGGGCCAGCGGGTGTCGTCGGCCAGAAACAGCGTGCAGTACACGAATGCGAAGAACGCGATCGCGATCGTGTTCGTGATCCGCCACGCCGGCATCACGAATCCCTCCGCGATGAAATCAGCCGAGCAGCGGTACCGGCGATGCGCGATCATCGTCAGAATATAAATGAAAATGATCACCGCGCTCGACGCCGACGCGAACAGCACGAACGCGCCCGACACGCCGGGAATCGCGTTGATCACCGGCGACAGCAGAATCAGCGCCGCCGACAGCAGAATCGCGCGCGCCGGCACCTTGCGATTCGACACCTGACCAACCCGCCGGAACGTCGGCGAATCCGATTCGGCGGCAAGCTGGTACAGGTGGCGCCCGGCCGAGTACAGCAGCGAATTGAGCGCCGACGAAGCCGCCGTGATCACCACGAAGAACACCAGTGCGGCGGCCCAGTTCAGGCCGGCGTATTGGAACACCATGATGAACGGCGAGGCGAACGAACCGTCCTTGTTCGGCGTGAACGTGGTCCACGGCACGATGCACATGATCGCCACCAGCGCGCCCACGTAGAAGATGAGCACGCGCACGATGATCTCGTTGACGGCCTTCGGCAGCACCTTGCGCGGGTTCTGCGTCTCGGAGACGGTCACGCCCACGAATTCGATCATCTCGTAGGCGAAGAACACCATCTGGAAGCTCATCAGGAAGCTCAGCCAGCCGTTGGGCGCGATCTGGAAGCCGCCGCCTGCGAGCAGATTGTCGAGCCCGGCGTGGCCTGCCGGCGAGATGCCGTCGTGGCCGGTGATCTGCACGGCGTCGTAATGGTAGCCGATGACGACCATGACCACAGCCGTGGCGATCATCGCGCAGATCAGCGTGATCTTGATCATCGAGAACCAGAATTCCGCCTCGCCGAACGCCTTGACGGCGATCAGGTTGATGGCGACGAGCGCCGCCAGAAAGCACAGTTCGATCAGCCATTTGCTGCGGCTCAGATCGATGCCGAACGTGTCGAAGAACGTGATGAAATAGGTGGAGACCGCGGTGATCTCGCTCATGCCGATCAGCACGAGCACGATCCAGTACGACCAGCCGGCGAACGTGCCCCAGCCGCGGCCGAGGTAGCGGGTGATGAAGTTGATGAACGTGTGCTGGCTGGGGTCGCGGTACATCAGTTCGCCGATCGCGCGCATGAGCAGGAACATGACGATGCCGACGCCAATGTAGACGAAGATGATGGAGGGGCCGGTCAGCGCGATGGATTTGCCGGAGCCGAGGAACAGGCCGGTACCGATCGTGCCGCCGATCGCGATGAACTGCACATGGCGGTTGTTGAGGCCGCGTTCCATGGCGTTGCCCTTGTCGAGGTTTTCGACGGATTTCAGGGTGGCGGTGGGGGTTGGGTTGGGGTTGGCGGGGTTG
>NZ_RQSP01000057.1:0-9842 GCF_009078285.1 Bifidobacterium jacchi | reverse complement strand
GGGGTTGGGTTGGGGTTGGCGGGGTTGGTGGGATTGCCTGGATTGCGGCCGGAGCCGGTACTGTTGGATTCGATGTTCTTCTCGATGTTCTTCTCGTCAGACATAACGTGAAAGCCTACCGCGTGGCGGTGTCTTTGTGAAGGGCGCTGGGCGAACTGCGGACTGCGGCGGAACGCGGACTACGGCGGAACGCGGACTACGGCGGCTGCGGCGGGCAGCGGACCACGGACCACGGACCACGGCACGCGGCGGCGGAATGCAACCGGCGACACGCCGATGCCGCTGGTTTGCGCGCAAGCACACACTCGTGGTATTTTATTCGAGTTGTCTGTTTCGGGCATGCCCGGAGGATGACTAATGGAGGATTCGCCTAGTGGTCTATGGCGCACGCTTGGAAAGCGTGTTGGTGTAACAGCCTCACGAGTTCGAATCTCGTATCCTCCGCCATCGCCCTTTCCCCACCCAAAGGAAAAGGGCTTTTTCATTGCCAAAACGGCGGAATTTCAACGATTTCAAGCCATTCCGCCGATTTCCACCAATCTGCCCGCTCTCCGTTTTGACCCGTCTCGACCCGTATTCCGGGGTACCATAGTCGGTAAATTAAGCGGTACCATCCCACGCCTAATCCAGAGAACGCGCCACGCCGTGATGAGCCTGCCAGTTGTCACTCATAAGACCACGACTTCTTCTGCGGGTCTGCGGCAAACATGCACGGCCCACACGCAACAGCGTCACGCACACGTCCCGGACAAGCCACGCGGGCACTTCAAAGCGTCGCCCGACTGCCGGTGGCGAACAAGACCGGCGAGCTGGCTGTTGTGCAGAACGACGTCGCGATCGTCTACGACGCTCGCCCGTATGCGGTCTCCGTGATGGTGAACGGCGTGGATGAGTCAGCCGCCTCAAACATCGCAACGCTCTCCGCAAGGGTGTACCAGACGTTCGAGAAGTAAGATCATCCTTCACAGAGCTTTACGCGCACTTTGCGCTGACAACAATTCCGTGATAGCAGTGGCATAGTACCCCGTCGCCTGCTCTGATGTAAAAGCACCATAAATGGATAGGATATCTGGAATAGATACATTGTTCGTGTTCATTCCATCGCAGTCCCCACGCCAGCCGAAACTTACCACTGCGTAGATAACCATATAGCAACGAAAGTCCTGACGTTCTTGTTCGGAAGCCCGCAGAAGATCGCAGATCCACGCGTCGTTTCCCACCCCATCATGCATGCGGGGAATCGCATTGTCACACCACTTGGCGATGGAAATGATCGCGACACCTGCTAGATGCCATACAACAGACGGTAACGCAGTCAGCATATCGTCCTTAATGACGCAACAAATCAATAGTGATGCCGAAGTCACGATCATCAGCGAATTTCCGACGATACCCCCCAGAATGAACCACCGGTACCGGTGGAGTCTTCCCACATCCGTATCAGTAGTTGGCACCATTACAGTGAAAAACTTCATTCCACGCACAAGCAAGCAATGCCATCGGTCATCGTCAGACGGACAGCACTTGAGGTTATCCCGGCAAGCCTCTATTCTACAGGGCTCTCTTAGCACCGTCTTGGGATCAGTCTCCGGTGCGAGCAAAAGGAAAAACCCCAGTCTCACCGCGACCAAACGATATCTGTCAATCAGGCCACCAATCACATGTCCAAGCTCATGTAACACCAGATTGAGGGATAACCCGAGTAAGACACCTAATGCCAACGATATAACAGGAAACCCACAAAAAATGGACGTCGTCATATATATGCCCATCCATTGACGAGTCAATCAATGATATACCGGCTGGATATCAAACACCAACTGCTCGGGAATTGACTCACACCGAAAGCCACTGAGTCGCGTATATCTGCATTGAGAGGCTGCCTTGTATACAATCTCATTTAAATCGGACCCAATCTTCTGCGCAAAAGGAGAATCACGCTTCACTTTAAATAACACGAACGGTTCCTCCGTATCGAATCGGTCTTTTAGCAAGCGTTCTAACTGCACACGTCCGTCCACCAGTGAATCATTCATACGAAAATAATTGTATGGATCGTCTGGACTCGTTGGCACCAGTGAACGATCCCATCTGTGGTCGCGGGACATCGTCTCGTCATCCACATTCAGATACCCGTAATTGGGGATATCCCCGTTCATGGAGAACTGGTTGTCCCATGTCACATCAACATGATGCCATCGACCACCAAGACACACCATATTCCATGCATGAGGGCCGCTCGACATCACATTGCTGGCAGTGCCTCCGATCGTGCAGCACTTCACCCCGACACGGTCACACAGCATCTTCATGGCCTTGGCGAATCCGGAGCACACTGCCTTCCCCCGCAGCAGCGGCCCCACCACTGTATGGGATTCCGCAATACGTGGGTCCCGAGCAACCATACGGTCGTTGGCCGCGGCCGCCTCATCATCGTACTGAGCCGTACACGCCAGATAATCATGTAGCACCAGCACTTTGTCGTAGTCGGATTGATGGTCGTTAATGCGCTCGCGCACCACCTCTTCGACCTTTCTTGCCAGTTCTCCGGCAATCTGTGACGCTTGTTCACGCGGGTACAGGTATGATGGCTGAATACTTCTGCCTAACAATGAATAGGCGACGGCAAACTGCTGACTCACATAGAACAGTTCAGGCCGGTTCCTCAGAATGTCCTGAAGCATATCCTCATCCACGCCATCTGCAAGGATGCGGGGGCTCATGGACCGTAAATCGGCGACGATAACGTCATATGTATGTCGGCTACGGGAATCAAGCCGTTCGTAATACGTCACATCAATCATCATGCTCTCCCCGTACCATGCACTTCCCCGCTCTTTTCACACGAAAATTCGCCTTGGGATATAGGTTCCTTATTGGAACAGTCCCTTACGCCTCACGGAGACGGGAATCCAACGGTTCACCATCCCATCCGACGTACTGATTCGAATAATCGTCTCACCGACCCCCACACCTACAATATAGCCGCCTCTATACTGTGCCACCGCGGGATCCTCACTGACGGCTCGCAACAGATCAGCCCCGCAGGCGTCCGCGGGCACTGCAGCGAATCGCCAAGGAATCTGGGAGCCCGCCTCGACTCTCACGCTGTCCGCACTGACTTTCACTCCACGCATTACAGGACGCACCTCTACCCGCGCATACGTCTCGGTCTCGGCTGTGAACACACGGATGCTGGTGTTCCCAAACCCTACGGCGTGCAGCTTTCCACCATTATCCACTCGGACCACGGATGGATCATCGGAACTCCATCTCAGTTCATCGACGTTCGTCGCATCCGCGGGAATGATCGACAGTTCGAAGCGACCGTCACCGTTCACGGGCATGGTCTTCACCGATGGGAACAAGGTCAATCCACGCACCAACAACCGGCTGCGAACCATAACATCCCGCCGATACTGCGGTTCCACCGCGCTATTCACCGTCACCGCGATATTGGTTTTCCCGGACCGTACAGGATGAAAGGCGTCACCATCGACAGCTACCACCGACGGGTCCGCGCTTGTCAGCAGCATCGAAGAAGGTACAATCCCCTGCGGTATCGAGCGGATACCCGGTCGATACGTCCTACCGACGTCCATGACATCCGGCATATCATCGACATGAAAGGATGCATCGATCAGGCAAAGCCTTCCGAATGCATCGGAATCCTCGGCCATCGCTCTACGGGACGATCTCCATGCCGCATCCGACAACATCGGGCACAGTAACTGATCATCGATGACGCCTGACACGATAGGGACGATGTCATCGCTCTCCGTATACATCGTCATACCGTTCTCGTCTCCTCTGACTAATGCGGAATGATCGGATGCAATCAGCACTAGATTATATGGTGCTCCCGCGCAGGTGAAGGCCTCCGTCAGTTCGTCGGATGCCAGTAGCACCGTCATATCGTCATGACATGCGGGACGAGTCTCGCCTTGTGCATGGAATCGAACAGATACCGCTTCACAGACCGACATGCTCACTGCATCCCCGTCGAACGAACAGGATGCATCGTTCTCGACCAACAATTCCAGCAGGGCGGCGCAGGATCCCTCCATGCCTGCCGCTTCCGACAAACCAATATGGAATTCCCGATTCTCCAATGATGCCGGACTTAGGGATTCCATACGATGCAATCGTTCTAACACCCCTTCTCGAAACATGGGCTCATCATTGTCGACGGCGACGCAGCGCGGACATCTTGCAGCCAGAATCCGCATCATGCCGTAGCAAAAGCTGTTCGAATGCACTTCCAATGTGAAATTATCATTGATCTCATTCGCAAGTAGGTCAAACAATACCGGGGCCCACTCCAGCAAACGGACATGCCGCAGACGGCGAAGCGAGCTAAACCGCGACAAAGGCTCCTTATCCACAGTCACATCCAGTTCAGGAAGGAACGGGTTATAAGAGAGTCGAACGGCCTTCATCGAGCACCGCCCTTCTCGTTAACCAAAGGTTGTTTGAACAATCCCGTGTAGATTGTGCGGAATCGTGTTTCCCGAGAATTGGATTCCGCATTTCGTCTGGCGAGCAGCACATAGCGCAATGCATGCCGGGCAGTCCGCTCGTCCCGGAACTCCACATAGGAGGGCAAGTTCCGAACGACCACACTAAACCAATTCCTGAGTTTTCGTAGATCTTCCTTGGACACGCCGTTATGCTCGAGCTGATTCACCTCGTACGTGCCGATGTTCAGAGGCACAGCTTCGAACAGTCCGTCACACTCCATCAGCACTCTCAATTGTCGGGCAACTGCGGGACGGCTGGCGATACGATCGAGACGTGGATCGAAGTAAGAGCAGAAATCATAGACGTTCCCAATCAGTTCACGCTTCTTGTATTCGTTGAGTCGTGACCGTTGAATCAGCGGCAGCATCTCATCCTCGAACTGGAATCCATCCTCCGCCGCGATGCCAGATTCGAACTCATTGATGATTTCGCTGATGACCTTTCCCTTGACCACGGCGCTTTCCTCCGGTTTGGACACCACGTCATCGCGATGGTAGCGTTCCTTGCTTTTATCGATGTTCACCAGCACAGCCTCAACCCAATTGTTCTGGTATACAGCGGCCACGCCTATCGGGAACCGACTTACCTCTTTGATCTGCGAATCGTTCAGTCCGAGGGAATGCCCAGCGAGGATCTCATCATCATGGTCGGGAAGGCGCATGATGATCTTGGTATTGGTATTCTTGATGGCAGATATGTCCACGGCCGTTGGGGATTGGTCCACGATGATGAATCCTTCCCCATAGGTTCGCATTTCGGCGATGGCCGATCCGATCATCTCCACGGATTTGGCTTGGACGTTTGCCCCCTCGGCCCCACCTTCCGGGGCCTTCTTAAGAATGTTGTGTGCTTCCTCGAGCACGGTGACGTGGCTGAGTTCCTTATTCTCTCCT
The DNA here is from genome assembly GCF_009078285.1 of Bifidobacterium jacchi. GTDB lineage: Bacteria > Actinomycetota > Actinomycetes > Actinomycetales > Bifidobacteriaceae > Bifidobacterium > Bifidobacterium jacchi. The sequence continues at coordinate 4,428 of NZ_RQSP01000057.1, read as the reverse complement.
CCTTGGCACATGCGGTACTCGTTCAGCTTCAGGATCATCACGCCCATTATCAGGGATTTGGTCTCCAACGATGAGACGCGACTGAGATCGACGATCGTGTTGCGATCGAACATATCCTCATCAACGATGTCGTCGTCCGAGCACAGCACCTGTCCGCTGATGCCGTTAGTCAGCGACTTGACTCGCGTCACCAGTGCACCGGTATAGTCGCCCTTGGAATCGGACGAGTAGGCGGAGCTGTTGATAATACGAGGCAATGCCTCCAACACATCGGCGAATGTGGGAAATCGCTTCTCCGATCCGTTTGGAATGCGTATGGAACGGTTCAGATCCCACCCGCAGGCGATGTAGGCGCGTTCGAACGCCTCTTTGAGTATGGCCGGCATGGCAGCGTATAACGGCCAGCAAGCATTGAAGATCTCTATCAACCGGTCGAGGTGCTCCAACACATGAATCTTCGGATCAAACCGGAACGGATTGATCCGAAGCATCGAGAAGTACCTGGGGTTGGTGCAGTAGATGTTGATTCCAGGAAGATTGCCGTAGTACCGCTTGTATTCACCTTTGGCAGGCTCGATGACCAGGAAGGGCACCTCGTTGCGGATCATCTCGTCGAGGATGCGGTACGTCGTGTTCGATTTTCCGGAACCTGTAGATCCCGTGATGAAAGCATGAGAGCGGAAGCTCTCCAGATCCAGTCTGATGCGGGTCGACTCACGCTCGCCCATGTGGAAGACGTTGCCGAATTCCACGTACCGCTTACTCCTGTTCACGACATTGGAGGAATAGCGCACGTTGCGACCAAACGCCGCCATGTCGAGCACGGTGACGCCAGGCACCGAATGTTTAGGAAGTCCCATGATATAGGGAATTTCATTGCCACTGATCAGGCTACAGGGGGTCACCAGCTGCTCATCCACCTTTACCTCATCGTAGGACGGAGGCACTTGGAATCTGGGATGACGGCAGTATCTCAGGTATTCCAGCACCCGTGATGTACTGTCGTCATCGTTGTCAGCATCCCAGACGTTCACGTACGAGTCCTCGACGGCGGAATCATAACCCGCCATCAACGCCTTGTAAGTGCTTGCCCCCATCACGGCGGTCTGCACATCATCAGAAATGAAATAGCACGCCATGTCCCATAATCCGAATGATTCGCAGTTCCTGATGCGCTTGAGGTTGTCATCGATACGTTCGAGCACTGTCTTGACGGACTTGTCCTCGCTGGTCACCGTAATCGATCGGCTGTCCCCAGTCGTGACCGTGTCAGACGACGATGTGGAGCTGCCCGTCGTATCGGATGTTCCTTCAGTGACAGCGTTGGCCCATGAGCTGCCGGAACTGAAGCCGGAGGATGTACTGCGGTTAAAGCCGAATCCAAAGATACCGAAAGAGTATCCCTTGCTGGTCGTGTTGGACGTACTTTCGAATTGGCTGTTCGTATTGCTGATACTGTTATTGAGTGTCTTGGAGAAATTCTCACTCATCGATTGGGCAATGGCTCGACTGGCATTCTGCCCATAGGAGAGCTGCAATTGAGCGAACGGAGACAGTGAGCTGTACAGCTGTTCCAATCCGGCTTTGCGTCGTTCCAGCACATCCTTGCCCAATGGATCAGCGAGGAACATGGCGGTGTACGCCATGCCCTTCATCGTGTCGATGAGTTTCTCGATACCCTGCACGTTCCGCTTCTTGTCCTGATCGCGCATCGATGGAACGATGGACACAGAGGCCACGTTCCGGGTTGCGCCGAAACGATTTCGCTTATTGATATCTCCCAAGACAGAGCACAGGTCTTTCTGGCTCACTAGTGTGACATCGCTGCCGGGGAAATTGCCTTTGAGGCTGCGCTCCAACAAAATTTGTGCCGTTGGAGCGTTACGCTCGGACCGAACGCCAACATAGAATCGTAATCCCTCTTCAGTGCCTTTGAGCACCAGCACCGCGGAAGCCCCGACGTTCCCAATCGAACTGTACACACTGATGAGCTTGTCATTAGCAATCTCATCGACGTCATAGACGATACGCCCTACCTCGAACAGACGAATCGTGGAGTCGGATCTGAAGTCGTCATCCATCAGTGCGACCGGATAATCATGCAGATCAATGAGATAATTCTTGTTCACGAAGGCATCGGCGTATAGAAGTCCCATGCGCATAGTGGCATCAGCGATCTCGTCGTCCGTGATCACTTCGAATTGTCTTTCGTCCACATTGCCTCCTCGGCATTGGGATGTCCCTCTACTGAAGGAACATCCCCATCACTGGTTCACAATGTCACTTCTGAGCCAAGCTTCCCTTATACACCTTGATCTGCTCGGGACGGATTACCTTGGAACCATGCTCGTAGCCAGGCGCCAGACGTTCCGCCACCGTGTTTATCTTGAAGTCGTCATCAGTTTCAACCGTTTGCAAAATCTTCTGGCGGCGAGGATCCACAGCATCTCCGGGAACCGTATATGGCTCAACGCCTTGACGGTATAGTATTGCCTCCATTGACGACGGCAGACGCTTCAGCACCTTCAGTAAACGCGCATAACGTTCGGCATCGTCGATGTCGCTGGACTCTCCCAACTTGGTATATCGCCAGACATCGCCGTTGATCCTGTCGATCAGTTGTATAACGTCCAAAATCATCATGTCGGTGATTCGATTGACCGTCTCGCGACGGTACTTGCCCAGTTGCCGCTCGAGATTGTCGAACAGCTCATGCTGATGGGCGTTAGCCTCAGCCTTGTCTTCGATGGCCTCTCGCAATTGATTAAGACGTTCAGACAGGTCCTTGAGCGCCACGCCATCAGCCATCGGCGTCTGCTCACCGTGTTCTGCAGTTTCGTTAGTATCCATTGGTTCTCCTTATGATGACGGGACTCTCCGCTCCGCTATCAACATATCCAGAATCCGGAAGGCATCACTTGTCACCGTCCTGCGCGGATATATCGGTCTGCTTGGCGGCAAACGATTTATCGTACCGATACTCCAAAACACGCTCGGGGCGAATAACCTCGCCGTCACGCTCATAGCCCTCGTCCACGCGCGCGGCGATCTTGCCATCGGCGGCTTTATTGGCAGTAGGTACGATGCGAATCACTTTCTGACGACTATGGTCTATAGGACCCTTGGGTACGATGTAGTTTTCGACGTCATGCCCATATAGGATATCCTGCAGATCCTCGGCGGCGCCGGAAAGGATGCCCAGCATACGTCGGTAGTTATCGGCGTTCGGCTTGACCGATTCGAACGTCCTTATGTGCTTTCGTGTCGAATCGATGAGCCTAATCAGGTCAATGGCAATATCGTCGATACGCTTATCTACTGAACCATTCTGAAAATCAACCAGCTCACTGTGCGCGTGATCGAACATATCCTGTTCATATTTGTCGCCGACGATTCGCTCATTAAACAACTCACGAATATCGTCGATTGACTGCTTCAGAGTTTCAGCGTTAATAGATAATTCTGCAATTACGCCGGATTCGGATTCAATTACCACAGGAGCATCATTATCAATGCCCACAGACATTGAGGCAGAAACGGAATCAGATCTGTTCCACTTTTTCTTTTCATCCTGAAACCAAGACATGAACGGATTAAAATACTCCCCACCATTTGTTTCAAATGGCTTTGGATCATATGTAACATCAGAATCAAATGATCCAGTATCCAGAAAATACATCATTTTTATTTCAGTAGGAATCTTCATACCATTCGATTTACACAAAGGAATGATTTCTTCAGCAATACTCCTCCCTTTATCTAATAAATCAAAACAAGTCTCCCGATTCCCAATAACAGTTAAACTGGATGCCACTTTACTATCGGTTCGATAAAAGAAATTAAACTCTCTTGTAGATCCATCCATACCCACAAAGACATATATTACTTTTATCGCTTTACCTGAAACAGCATTCACACAAAGAGAAATAAGGTTTCGCTGAATTTTCATGAATTCAATCTCAAAGTCTGCCATATATAATCTCCTTTTTTCTACTACACACCACTCTCAGTATTTCTAAACTTCCGAGATTGCAACACCTCCTCTCCGTTATCATCGAGCTCTATCCAGCTAACCTTAAATCCAGTGGGGCGCTTGTTATCATCATACTCGATTCTGATATCCACATCTCGAATAGGTTCGCCATATCTCTTAAATTTATTACCTTTTTCCGGATCACGAAAATCGCTGATCTTCTTTGCCCAACCATCCTCCATATTATGCCATGCGCCACCAGCTTCATTCAGACGGCCATTCTGAGCGATAACATTGTCCAAATCCCAAGACCCACCAAATTGATCACCAATAATATGCCCTCTATCGTCAACCTTGAACGATTCATCACCGTTTTCGTTAACATGAGTCCTTTCTTTAATTGAGTCTTCGCCAGTTTGTGTGGTGGTGTTGGGGTCGGGGTGTGGGTGTGGAGG
>NZ_RQSP01000056.1 GCF_009078285.1 Bifidobacterium jacchi | reverse complement strand
TCATGTGCAGCTGGTTCGCCTTGACGGTGATCTCCACGGTGAGCACCGCGTCGATCTTCTTCGCCGTATCCTTAAGCGTCAGCTCATACGTGGCCTTCGTGCTGGAGTTCTTCATGAACTTGACATCCGAGTCCTTGAGCGTGAGGTTCGTGCCGTTGATCGCGACCGTGCGCACGTCCTTCGGCTGGCCGTACATGATCTTGTCGCCAAGCTTGGTCATCGTGTAGTCAAGCACCGACGGGAAGTTCCTCTTGACGCGCACGGTCATGTCCGCCGTGGAGAGCGTTTCGGTGTCGAACTGCGTCGCCGTCTCGGCCGGGAAGTCCTTGATCGAGACATCGGTCTTCTCGTCGTGCGTGTCGTCCTTGTAGGAGCCGGCCTTCATCGCCAGCGTCGAGGTGAGTCCCTGCATGTCCGCATAGTCCACGTCGAAGGCCTTGACGCCGTCGACGGTCACCGTCGCCTTGGCTCCGTCCCATGCGACCGTCACCGATGCGGGCTGGTTGGCACCCGGCGCGGCGATGCGGTTCGTATCATCGAACCACGGGCCGTCGCCATCCTGATACTTCTGCCAGAACCAGCCGTTCCTGTCGAAGCCGACGAACAGTCCGTCGCCCGGTCCGTCGTAGCCCAGATAGAAGCCGAAACGGTTCGTGTCGGCGCTGTAGGGCGACTGCACGGTGGCGTGGAACGAGCCCGGTTTGGTGAAATCGTAGGACTTGTCGTATACGGCGATCGCCGGGTACTTCGACGCATCCGACGCGGAGTTGCCGTTGCCGGACGCGGAGGCGAAACGCAGCCAGTCGCCCTGTTCGGCGAGAATCTCACCTCCCTTGGCGGTCCGTTCGTCAAGACTCCATCCCCTGACGGATTGCGGTGCGGTCTCGTTGCGCCTGACCGTCATGGACGGCGACGTCTGCCGCAACGGTTGTTCGATGACGTATGTCGCCGCGGACGCTCCGAGGGGCGTCAGGGCGAGCGACACGGCGATCATCGCTGATGCCATGCGTATCTTCATTGATGGTACCCTTGCTTCTCATCGTTGAGTGAGGGCGGTGACGTTGATGACTGCGCCCCCGCCGGTGGTTGGGTTCATCCTATCATTGCGGCTCTATCATGGCGATGCCGATATTGCAGATCGTTGCGATTCCGGCATTGCGGTGTTGGCATTGCGGATCGACCGTTTGCGCGTCGGCTGATGTCAGGCTGGGAGTCCGGCCGGGGTCAAGTCGGTGCCTGGCCGGTGCCTGGTCGGCATCGGTGCGTCGAAAGTAGCGGGCATGGGGTATAGTGAACAGGTTTGCGCATGATGCGCTTTGTCTGTTGAATATGAAAGATTATTGTGCCTACTACCGATACCACCACTGTGACTTCCGCTGACTCCGCTGATACCACTGCCATCGCTTCCGTGAACCCGACCGATTCCGCTCCGGCGGATGATTCGCCGCTGCTCGAAGACGCCGTCCCCTTCGCCGAGCTCGGCGTGCCCGGCCCGCTGCTGCGCGTGCTCGCCGCTGACGGCAAGACCGCCGCGTTTCCCATCCAGGCCGACACGCTGCCCGACTCGCTCAAGGGCCGGGACATTCTCGGCCGCGGCCGGACCGGCTCCGGCAAGACCCTCGCATTCTGCATTCCACTGGTCGCCCGCCTGTGCGAGGCGGCGTGGGAGCCCGGCATGTCGATGGCCGATTTCCGTCGCAACGTCAAGCAGGTCCGTCTGGATCATCTTGAGGAGCGCAAGGCGGATGACTATATGCCGCATCCGCGCGGACTCGTGCTCGCGCCGACCCGCGAACTCGCCAATCAGATCAACGACGTGCTCGCCCCGCTGGCCCGCATCGCCGGCATCGACACGACCACCGTCTACGGCGGGGTCCGATACAAGCGTCAGATCGGTGATCTCAAGTCGGGTGCCGATATCGTCGTGGCATGCCCGGGGCGCTTGGAGGATCTCATCAGGCAGCAGGCGCTGGTCCTGTCCGATGTCGAGATCGTGGTGCTTGACGAGGCCGATGAAATGGCCGACATGGGCTTTCTGCCGCCCGTGAGGCGCATTCTGGAGCAGATTCGCCCCGATGCGCAGCACATGCTGTTCTCGGCCACGCTCGATCACGGCATCGACGAACTGGTACGCGAGTTCCTGCGCGATCCGAAGACCCACAGCGTCGACGAGCCCACCGCCGCCGTCGACACGATGACGCAGGTCGTCTTCGAGATCGACAAATCCGACAAGAACGAGGTCGTCAGGGCGCTCGCCTCCGGCAAGGGTCGTCGCATCCTGTTCACCCGCACCAAGTATCAGGCGAAGAACCTCGCCAAGAAGCTCACTCAGGAGGGCATTCCCGCCGCCGAGCTGCACGGCAATCTGTCGCAGAACCAGCGCGACCGCAATCTCGCCGCCTTCGAGGAGGGCGACGTGAACGTCATGGTCGCCACCGACGTCGCCGCGCGAGGCATCGACGTGAGCGACGTGGAGCTGGTCGTGCAGGTCGATCCGCCCGAGGACCCGAAGTCGTTCGTGCATCGTTCCGGCCGTACCGCGCGAGCCGGCAAGTCCGGCACCGTGGTGACGCTGGTCCAGCCGTCCCAGCGCCGCGAATCCCGACGCATGCTCAAGGCCGCTGGCATCCATGTCAAGCCGGTCAAGGTGCGCCATGATTCGCCGCAACTGCTCGAACTGGTGGGGGAGCGGGCCGAACCGGTCCTTGGATGGAGCCTTGATAAGACGCAGCCGTTTGGCGGCCCGCACGCCAAAAACCGCGTCGAGCGGACCGAGCGCTCTGGTCGCTCTGGTCGCTCCGGGCGCTCCCGTGCGAAGGGACGCCGCTTCGACGAGATCGGCGTGATCGACGCGCCGGTGGATGAAGCCAAGGCCCTGCGCCATCTGGGACAATTCGACGCCGAAAGCGTTTCCGACGAATCCGGGCGTGCCGATCGTGCCGCCGACGCGCGTCAGTATGATCGTCGATCAAGGCGTGGGGGAGTGCAGCGGGCGGATCGGGCGATCCGATCCGATCGTGATCGTCGTCCCTCCCGCGCGTCCTCCCGTTTCGACAGCCGGGATGCGATGCGTGACGATGAGCGGCCGGAGCCGTTCGCGATCGAAGGCTCGCGCGCACAGCTTCGCAAGAAGGGCCTGAGCCGCAAGAAGCCCCGTGGCATGGCAGGCGCGCGCAAGGAGCGTCGTGACCTGAAGGGCGGAGAGTTTGCGGGCGAAGCGTTCGAGACCCGTTCGGCACAGTTCTCCGAGCGTCGATCGGTGAGTGATGATCGGCGCGGCTCGTCGAAGTCCTCCTCCAAATCCTTCGGCGCGCAGCTGCCATCCGCACGCTACGGCAAAGCCGGCGATGCACGCGGACGGCATCCGATGCATCACGGTTCGCGCAGGAACGGGCGCACTCCATTCCGCTTCTCCAAGTGATTGTCGGGTGATGTCGGTCACATGGCGCGCACGCGCCGCGTGACCGATACGTCATGCACATGATGCTACAGTGTGTGTCAATGCCCCCGTTCGCCATGCGATGCTGCATGAAACCGGGGTAGACAACCACCGAAGAAGGAACGCATATGACAACAGCATCCCGGCAACGACGCGGAATGCGCAGGCCCGCGGCGATCATCGCCATGCTCACCGCGGCGGCCTCGATGACGGCGGCATTGGCAACCGTCTTCCCCGCATCGGCAGACAGCAGCGCCAATGACGGCACTCCGCTCAGCTCATGGACCAAACCGGTCAGCGACAATCTCAGCGAACCGTTCCCCGGCGTCCAATCGCAGGCGCTCAACAGCAAGATGTTCCGCATCCCCGGCCTGCTCACCCTGCATAACGGCTGGGTGCTCGCCTCCGCCGACGTGCGCTGGGGCACCACAGCCGACTCGCCGGCGAACATCGACGCCGCGGTCAGCCTCTCCAAGGACGGTGGCAAGACGTGGACGCTGAGCATGACCGACCACTTCGTCGACGTCAAGGACGCCACCACCGACTGGAACGGCGTCGACTGGCCGACCAGACCGTCGAGCAAGGCCGATCGCAACGCCTCGTTCATCGATCCGTCCATCCTGCAGACCGCCGACGGCACGATCTTCCGCATCATCGACGCGATGCCCGCCTACGTCGGCAACTTCAACCCCAACCAGGTCGGCAAGGAATCCACCGGACTCGACGCCAAAGGCAACATGCTCATCGCCAAGGGCACCGCCGACCAGCCCGGCTCCACCAAGGCGAGCGACTACGTGTACTACATCGACGACTCGTCGGTCTTCGACGCGACCGTCAACGGCAGGAAGCAGCGTCTGCGCCCGATCCGGTCAATCGCCGGCAACGCCGAGCAGCAGGTATGGGTGGATGCCGAATACAACCTCTACACCAAGTCAGGCGACGCGTACGCGCCGCAGATGACCAAGCAGTACGCCACGGCGACCACCAAGTCCGACGTGGACATCCAGAACAACGTGTTCTACTCGCAGGCCGAATGGAAGGTGTACCCGACCAGCTACATCTGGATGCGCACCGCCGACGTGACCGCCGACGGACTGACGTGGAGCGAGCCGCGCGTGCTCAACGGCATCAAGACCACCCCGCAGGAGGGCTTCCTCGGCACCGGCGTCGGACTGGGCACCACGGTGGTCAAGGCGGACGGCACCGAACGCCTCCTGTTCCCCGTCTACAACAACCTCGGCAACGTGATGCGCGCCAGCGTCATCTACTCCGACGACCACGGCGCGACATGGCACCGCGGCTCCTCGGTCCCCGGCTCGTCGACCAGCGAATCCGAGATCGTGCGCATGCCGGACGGGCGACTGCGCATGTACTCGCGCAACGTCAGCAACTACGTCGCCAGCCAGGTCAGCTCCGACTACGGACAGACCTGGACCAACTCCGCGCAGGACAAGCAGCTGCAGACCGGCTCCAACGACAAGGTCTCGTTCATCAACGTCAAGGGCACGCTCACCGACACGGCCGGCAAGACGTGGGGCAACCTCGTCATGGGCTCCTACACGGTGAGCGTCAAGCGCGTCGGCGGCATCGTGCGCATCGGCTCGATGGCCGACAACGGCGACGTGACCTGGCTCAACAACAACGACATCCGCTACCCGACCACCGAAAGCTTCTCCTACTCCAGCCTCGCCCAGATCGACGGCAACACGATCGGCCTGCTGCGCGAGGTCACCCCCGACGCGGGGCGCATCCTCTACGACACGTTCACGATCACCGAGCTGCTCGACAAGAGCGGCAAGACCGGCTGGACGTACACCGCCGACACCAGCGAACTCGACGCCGCGATCACGACGATCGACGGCGAGAAACTCAACGAGTCCGACTACACGGCGAAATCATGGAAGCCGTTCGCTGCGGCGCTCGCGAACGCGCGTGAGGTGAGCGCACGCACCGGTGCGACCACCGGCGAGGTGTCCGACGCGCTCAGCGGTCTGCTCGACGCGCGCGAGGCGCTCGTGCGGCGCGCCGACAACGCCGAACTGACCGCGCTGATCGGCCGGATCGAAGCGGAGATCAATGCGGGAAGACTCTCCGAATCGACGTACACGCCTGCGGCGTGGCGCGCGTTCGAGATCGCGATCGCGGACGCGAAGAGGGTCGCCGCCGATACGGACGCGACCACGGATCAGATCGGCGAGGCGTACGCGCAGCTGGAGCAGCGGCGCAAGGCGCTCGACGAGTCGCTGCGTCCCACCGCAGCCGAGGGCAAGGCGCTGCTTGACGAGATCGTGAAGGTCACCGGCGACAATGCTCCGGTGCAGTCGAAGTACACCGAGCAGTCGTGGGCCGCGTTCCAGGCGGCGCTGAAGTACGCGGAGGGGATCGCCAACAGCGACAATCCGACCAAGGCGGAGGTGACGGCGGCGACCGAGCGGCTTGCCGCCGCCACCAAGGCTCTGGTGGAACGCAATGGCGGCACCGGTGGCGGTGACAACAGCGGCACCGGCGATAACGGTACCGGTGGCGACAATGGTGCCGGCGGCAACGGCGGCAACGGTGGTCAGAACGGCGGCGGCGATACGGGAACGGACACCAAGCCGGATGATCATCAGCCTGATCCGTCCAAGAAGCCCGGCAAGGATCCCGCCAAGAATCCATCCAAGCCGGATGGCGATGGCGGGCTTGCCGACACCGGTTCGACGGCCGGCATGATCGCGCTGGTCGCGGCTGGGCTGATCGCTGCAGCCGGCGTGTCGGTCGCGTTGCGGCGCCGCGCATAAGCGCCACATTCGTAGCGCCTACGTAGCGCCTAGCGAATCGGGAAGCGGTGCGTTGACCGGTCCCCGATTCGCTATTCATGTCGCTATTCATGATGATGGGGTCTGTCCGTAAGTCGCGGACAGACCCCATTCGTGTGTTCGATGCCGGGTTCATGCGGATTGCGCACGATCGGCCTCCAACGGTTCCCGCAGACGATCGATGCAAGCTCGGTGCGAAGCGTCGTCTGGGCCGCTTCCTGCTATGTGAAGTGCCTAGGGTGTTTGAGCCGCTTGGGCTACTTGGCGAGCCCCATGCGGTATTTCAGCGTCATGACGCGGGTCGCCGACTTCGCCACCTTCTTCGCGAAATCCGGGTCGGATTTGGCGCGGGCGAGCAGACCGTCGATGATCGGCTGCACATACGAGGGATCGCCGATGCAGGCGATGTCGCCACCCGCTTCGACGAACCGCACGCCCAGTTCGGAGGGCTGGATGCCCGAGACTGCGGCAGCGGACAGCGAGTCGGAGATCACCACGCCGTCATAGCCGGTCGTGCCGCGCAGATGCCCGTCGATGATCGTCGAGGAGAACGCCGCCGGCGCATTCGGATCGATCGCCTGATAGGTCGCCAGCGACATCATGACCATGCCCGGCTTGCCCTGACCGATCGCGGTCGTAAACGCGCCGATCTCCGCGCCGTCCAGCGTGGTGGTCGTATCGATGATGCCTTCGGTGGTGAAATCGGTGTTGCCCGTCACCGATCCCAGACCGGGATAGTGCTTGAGCGTGCCCTGCACGCCGGCATCGCGCAGACCGTCGAGGAATGCGGCGGCATGCGAGGCATTGCCGGCCGCGTCCAGAGCGAAGTCGCGGTCGAGCGCGCCGATCGGGGCGTTGGACGCGCGATCGACCGTCACCGTGTCGGCGACCGGTGCCAGATCCACGTTGATGCCGGCCTTGGCGAGCGAGCGTCCCCATCCGGCGGCATTGGAGCGCAGCGTCTGCGTCGGCATCTGCCCCTGCGCGCTCGCCGACGGCATCGCATCGAAGCCGGCGCCGCTCAGATGCTGCACCTGGCCGCCCTCCTGATCGGTGGCCACGATCAGCCGGTTGCCGTCCGGCGCATAGCCCTGCAGCACGTCGGTGGACGCTTTGACGCCGTCCACGCCGTTCTGCCATGCGCCGATGAGCACCACCGACCCCACATGCCGGTCGGTGATCATGTCGCTGAGCGCCGAGGCGTCGGACCCGTAGGTGAGCGGTGCCATGATGAGCTGGCCGACCTGCTCCTCCAGACTCATGTCGGCCACGGCGTTGGCGGCCTTCTCCTGTGGGGTGGTTCCGCTTGCCGGTTTGGCGGCGTTCGTCGTCGTATCGGATTGGTCGTCGGATTGCTTGTCGGTGGGTTGCCGTCCGTCGTGATCATCGGATGGCGGTTTGTTCGTGGCATTGGTGGCCGACTGGGCCGACTGGCTGGCCGTCTGCTCCCGCTGATTGATCCAGATCAGCGATGCGGCGATCACCGCGATCGCGCAGATCAGCGCGGTCAGCACCAGCGGCCAGCGGCGTGGCCGGGATTCGTCGCGACGTGCGTGGAGCGCCTTTCGTGTTGTCATGGACAACGATTATGGCATTGCGTATGTATCGGGCGCGCTCGCCCGGTCTGCAGCCGTGCCGTATCCTGTCGCGTGTCGTTGCGTTCCGTCAGGTGTTTCTCGGCTCAGGGCGTAACCACTCGTCCCCGGCATGCCGGTAGTCTTGTGGCATGTCCTTCTTCGATGTGTTTGGTTCCATGTTCGATCCCGATTCCGGTCGCGGCCCTCGCCGCGGACCGTCGGGGAATCGCGGCTCTCGCGCGGATGACGACGATCCGATCGTCGTGAACGTCGAGACGGATGGCGACGATCCGCATCGTGAGGAGACTCGGTCTTCGTATCATGGCGAGCATTCGGGCGGACCGCGCATCCCGTATCTGCCGCGCATCGGCCGCACGTCGGTGTCGCATGCCGACCGTGGTTGGCGCATCCTCATCGCCGTGGTGCTCGTATTGGCGGTGCTCGTCGGTCTGTTCTTCGGCCTGTCGCGATTCATCACCGATCTCATGTGGTACGGGCAGCTTGGATTCCAGAGCGTCGTCTGGACGCAGCTGGGCGTCAGGGTCGGATTGTGGGTCGCCTATGCGCTGCTTGCCGCGATCGTCAGCTACGTGTCGGCCACGCTGGCCATTCACGCCCGGCCGGACGATGCCGACGGCTCGAAGGTGAGAGTCAACGGCAACGTCATCGAGGTCGGCAAGGGCGTCAGCTCGAAGAGCGCGCGTCGCGTGGCGGTCGTCGTCTCGCTGCTGGTGGGCGTGTTGTTCGGCGCGCGGTTCAACGCGAGCTGGTCGCAGATTCTGCTCATGTTCCACGCGCAGCCGTTCGGTACCGTCGATCCGCAGTTCGGCTTGGACAATGGGTTCTATGTCTTCGTGCTGCCCGGCCTGACGCTGATCGCGTCCGCGGTGTCGCTGCTGCTGGTCATGGGTCTGCTGTTCTCGCTGGTCACGCATTTCCTCATGGGTGGCATCCGGTTCACGATGCCGGTCAAAGGCCGCGGCATTCTGGCCGTGACCAAGCGCGCCCGTCGTCAGATCGGCATCTGGTTCATCCTCGTCATGCTGTCATGGGCAGGCATGCAGGTGCTTGGAGTGTTCTCGCACCTGACGGTCGAGGGCAGCCGATTCACCGGCGCGTCATACACCACCGTGCACGCCACCATTCCCGTGTCGATCATCATGGCGGTGCTCACCGCCGTGCTCGGCATCTTCCTCGGCCTGTGGCTGATGCGATCCCATGCGCTTGAAGGGCCGGCGAAGCCGTCGGTGCGCGCGGCCGCCGCGTTGAAGGCGTGGCGCACGCCGCTGGTGGCCATCGCCGCATTCGTGGTCGTGTCGATGATTCTCACCGTCGCATGGCCTGTGCTGCTGCAGCGTTTCAAGGTCGATCCGAACGCCCAGGAGACGGAATCGACGTATATTCAGCGCAACATCGTCGCCACGCAGCAGGCATATGGGCTGGACAAGGTCAAGGTCGAACAGTACCAGGCCACGACCAAGGGCGAATCCGGCGCGCTGTCGTCCGACGCGGAGACCACGGCGCAGATCCGTCTGCTTGACCCGCAGGTCGTCAGCCCCACCATCAAGCAGCTGCAGCAGTCCAAGCAGTACTACACGTTCGCCGACACGCTCGCGGTCGACAAATACGAGATCGACGGGGTCAGCCAGGACACGGTCATCGCCGCGCGCGAGCTGGATCTGGAGGGCAACGACAACCGCAACTGGGTCAACGACCACACCGTCTACACGCACGGCTACGGCGTGGTCGCCGCATACGGCAACAAGGTGACCGCGGACGGCCAGCCCGAGTTCTTCGAGTCGGGCATCCCCACGCAGGGCAAACTCACCGAATCACAGCACTACGAGCCGCGCATCTACTTCTCGCCGAACGCGCCCGAGTATTCGATCGTCGGCGCACCCGAGGGCACCACACCCTGGGAATTCGACTATCCGACCGGCTCGAAGGGTGCCACGCGCACCTTCACCGGCAATGGCGGACCAAGTCTGGGCAACGTGTTCTCCCGTCTGCTCTACGCCATCCGCTTCGGCTCGGATCAGATCCTCTTCTCCGACCGTGTGAACGCCGAGTCGCAGATTCTCTATGATCGCAGCCCCAAGGAGCGCGTCGCCAAGGTCGCGCCATATCTGACGCTCGACGGCCGCGTCTACCCGGCAGTGGTCGACGGGCGGGTCAAGTGGATTGTCGACGGATACACCACGTCGGACGCCTACCCGTATTCGCAGATGACCGATCTCGGCGAGGCCACGCAGGATTCCACCACGGAGACGTCGAATACGATCAGCGCGCTGGGCTCGGTCAAGGCCAACTACATCCGCAATTCGGTCAAGGCCACCGTCGATGCCTATGACGGTTCGGTCGACCTGTACGCATGGGATGCCGACGATCCGGTGCTCAAGGCGTGGGAGAGCATCTTCCCCGGTCAGTATCATCCGATCTCCGACATCTCCTCCGATCTGATGAGCCACCTGCGCTACCCCGAGAACCTGTTCAAGGTGCAGCGCGAACTGCTCGCCAAGTATCACGTCTCGTCCGCCAACCAGTTCTTCTCGGGCGAGGACTTCTGGCAGACCCCGGTCGATCCGACCGAATCGAAGGCCGCGCAGCAGAAGAACATTCTCCAGCCGCCCTATTATCTGACGCTGCAGACCGGAGGCACCAACAAGCCGGTGTTCTCGCTGACCTCGTCGTATATCCCCGCCGGCAGCTCCACGCGTGAGATCCTCACCGGATTCCTCTCCGTGGATTCCGACGCGGGCAACGAGAAGGGCGTGATCGGACCGAACTACGGCACGATTCGCCTTCAGGAGCTGCCCAAGGACTCGAACGTGCCGGGCCCCGGTCAGGCGCAGAACAACTTCAACGCAAACGCCGATGTGTCCAAGGAGCTCAACCTGCTCCAATCCGGTGACACGAATGTGGTGCGCGGCAATCTGCTCACGCTCCCGCTCGGCGGCGGACTGGTGTACGTGCAGCCGGTCTACGTGCGTTCCAGCGGCTCGACCAGCTTCCCGCTGCTCAAGAAAGTGCTCGTCGCCTTCGGCGATCAGGTGGGATTCGCCGACACGCTCGATCAGGCGCTCGATCAGGTGTTCGGCGGCGATTCGGGCGCGGCTGCCGGTGATGCCGACAACGCCTCCGACAAGAAGACCGAAACGAACGGTGACACGAACACGCAGAACGGTGACGACCAAGGCGACAAAGGCACCTCGAACAATGACACCTCTGATCAGACGAACAATCAGGGCAATGGCAGCGGGCAGGGTGCCAGCGCCGAGCTCAAGGCCGCATTGGCTGATGCGGCGCAGGCCATGAAGGATTCCGACGCGGCCATGCGCAAGGGCGACTGGACCGCCTACGGCAAGGCGCAGCAGGAGCTCAAGGCCGCGCTTGACAAGGCGATGAGCCTGCAGTAGCGTGCATGCAGCTGAGTCTGCCATAGCCGAGTGCGGTGCAGCGACTGTCCGGCTGCGTTGTCCGGCTGCGTTGTCCGGCTGCGTTGTCCGGCTGCGTTGTCACGCGACGACGATTTGCGCGGAATTCGCGTCGCGTGACACGCTGGCGCATGTGGTCACTATTGCGGTTGCTGGTATTCCGCCGTTTTCCGGTTATGCGACACCATGCCGGATGATCGCGAATTGTCGTGATCTGTCACGCGACGCCAAAAACGCTGGTTTTCGCGTCGCGTGACAACGCAGCGTATAACTCGGTGTGCGGATCGGCGCGCTCACGCGATTGGGTGAAGAGCGCTGCCTTTCCCGTTCGCGCGGCTGTGGTCGCCCGACCCGCTGCCGTTGATGGTGCAGCGGGTCATGCGTCGGGATCGTCGTCCTCGTCGACGGGGCCGAGCAGCACGCGCTCGCAGACGTTGACGATGCCCATGAGCAGCACGGTCAGCACGATGATGACGATCGTCGCCGAGAAGATCAGCGGCGTCTGGAACGAGTTGTAGGCCGCCATCAGCCAGATGCCGATGCCTTTGCGCGCGCCGAGGTATTCCGCCGTGGTGGCGGTGGCGAAGATGTAGGCGGCGCTGATGCGCACGCCGCCGAAGATCTGCCGCGCCGCTACGCGAAGCTTGACGTTCCACAGCGTCCACGTCGGTGTCGCGCCACAGGTGAGCGCCACATCGGAATAGAACTGCGGGACCGCCTTGAGTCCGCGAATCGTCTGCACGGCGATCGGGAACAGACCCCAGAAGGCGGTGATGATGATCTTGCCGGAGACCTCGAATCCGAACCAGATCAGAAACAGCGGCGCGACGGTGATCAGCGGCAGCGTCTGCGCCGCATACAACAGCGGATACAATGCCGCGTTGAGCGTGCGGAAACAGTAGAAGGCGACGCCGATCAGCACGCCGGCGGCCACCGCGAACGCGAAGCCGACGAATCCCTCATAGGCGGTGACCTGCGTGGCCGGCCACAGCGTCGGCCATGAATCCCACGTGGCCTTGACGATCTGCGTGGGCGACGAAAACATGCTCAACGGTACGTCGGCAAGCCTGACCCATGCCTCCCACACGGCGAGCAGCACCACGACGGCGATGGCCGTGGCCGCATAGTCGCGGGCACGGTTGCTCAACGAACGAGCGGAATCCTGCATATCACCTTCCCCTTTCGCGCGGGTGACGCCGATATGCGCACGATGTGCACATCGACCTGTTGCCGAGAGGGGCGGTGAACGGTAAGGTGAGGAGCCCGCGCGCCGATCCGGCCGTGTACGCGGCGCGCATGCCGATTCCTTCCAAGCCGATGGGATAGGGGAGGCGGGCGAGCCGCATCACCATTATTTGCGCGCTTGCGGACTTTTGTCGTCTCGTGCCGGCCGGGGCAGAAGGTTTGTCTGTTTCGGCCGTTTGATGCAGGGTGGTCTGCCGCCCTTCACGGCAACGTCATCAGAGGGGCGGCACTACTCAGCCAATTACGAGACGGACCACTGGGGTTGCGTCAGTGAACATTATTCGGGAATAATCCCCATTGCTCCCGAATTTCGTTCACTGAGGAGCTCCAAGCGATCATAATTCGGGAGATAGCCGCTCCATTCCCGAATTTCGTTCACTGAGCCATCGGCAGCGATCGAAATTCGGGAGATCAACGATCTTTTCCCGAATTACGATCGCCCCGAACCCAAACACCGACCGTTGCAGCCACGCGATGAAATGTAAGCGGTCACATCGCACCCCACGGCTGAATCGACAGCCACGCGATGAGAAAACAGGCGTTTTTTGCGCCGCGTGGCTGAACGATTTGTCATGCGACGACGTTTCACCCTATTTCCACGTCCCGTGACACGCACGCCTGACGCAGCATGGTCCAGAAACATTGGAATTCCGCCATTTTGTAATTATT
>NZ_RQSP01000055.1 GCF_009078285.1 Bifidobacterium jacchi | reverse complement strand
CATGGAACGTACATCTGCGCGATCGTGTGCATACGACGTACACGAAGCGCGCGTTTCGCGCCCCCACGCATCCGTTGCATGCACACGATGCATCCGACGACATACGCTCCATGCACACGATGCCCACGGGCAGTCCACGCGGCATACGTCCGATGCACACGATAGGCAAAGGCATGATGAAAGACACAGCGAAAGGCACGGCGAGGCGCTCTCCAGTGAACGAAATTCGGGAATCGATGGCTGATCTCCCGAATCTTGTTCACTGAGCGGCCGGCAGCGATCAAAATTCGGGAGCAATGGGCCCGATTCCCGAATAATGATCACTGACGCCATCCCAGTGAACAACATTCGGGAGATGGCCGTTCTTTTCCCGAATTTTGATCGCCAACCATGGACCGGCGGCACGGACAGCGGCACGGACGATTGCGCACGGCAACGGTCCAGCAATCATGGACGCGCTGCGCGCGCAGTCTGCCGGTTCGCCGGCCGGCTCGTCCAAGCGTGGGCTTCTGTTCGATCAATGGCGTATTGGTCGACAATCGGCAACCAACATTCCGTTGCGGCGATAGCAGACGGCACAAAGCCGTCTCACAGTAGAGACGGAACAATAATAGAGACGGAACAATAATCAGGCCACTTCAAACACATACCCCGTCGTCCTGCGTCACAGACTCGCCGGGCTGCATGCGAACAGACCAGCGAGCCGACACACCAAGCGCAGCGCGCGTCCGCAATTGCAGACAGACAAAGCTGACTGGAGGGAGCGACAGCAGCTGGAGACCCTCAGTTATTTGCAACGCAGCCAGCTAGTGTCCTGCGTCAGAAATTCATTGACGAATTCACTACCCCTCAGTCCCGCTTCGCGGGCCAGCTTGCCGCAATCATGGTCGCGCTTCGCGCGCAGTCTGCCGGCTCGACTGTCGTCGAGCAACGTTGCCTACAAACAGCTCCGCTGTTTGCCTAACGGCAACGTCCTGACAGGGGAAGCCAACAATATGATCAACGAACTTCTGACGCAGCCAGCTAGTGTTCCTCGCTCGTCGAGCCGGGCACGTCGAGCCGGTATCCCATGCCCGATTCGGTCTTCAGATAGCGCGGGTGCGCCGGATCGGGTTCGATCTTCTTGCGCAGCTGCGAGATGTACAGACGCAGGTATCCGGTGTCGTTGACGTGCTGCGAGCCCCACACGGTGGTGAGCAGATCCTGACGGGTGACGAGCCGGCCGGCGTTGCGCACCAGCGTTTCGAGCACCTTCCACTCGGTTGGGGTGAGCCGCAGTCTGAGCTGACGGCCGGCATGAGTGCGGAACACCGCGTGCGCGGTCAGGTCGATGGTGATGTCGCCGAGCGTGACGGCCGGAGCGGAATCCTCCTGCCGTTCCTCGGGCACGCGGCGCAGAAACGCGCGGATGCGGGCGAGCAGTTCGTCGATCATGACCGGCTTGGTCACGAAGTCGTCGGCACCGGCGTCAAGCGCGGCGATCTTCTCGCGCGCGTCGGTACGCCCGGAAACGACGATGATCGGCGCGCGCGTCCATCCGCGCACGCCCTGAATCACACCCATGCCGTCCATCTTCGGCATGCCGAGATCGAGAATGAACAGGTCCGGCCTCTCGTCGACCGCCGCAGTGATGCATTCGACGCCATCGCGGGCGGTGACCACCTCGTAGCCCTGAGAGCGCAGCGTGATGCGCATGGCCTTGAGGAACTGCGGATCGTCGTCGGCCACCAGTATCTTCATGATCTACTCCTCCTGATGTTCGGTGACGAGTGCACCGCTGTCGTTCGTTGTCTGCTTACTGTTCGTTTGCTTACTGTTCGTTTGCTTACTGTTCGTTTGCTTACTGTTCATCTGATGACTGTTCAACTGTCTATCATCACCGGATCGGATTATGCCCTCGGCCACGGTGTCGTCACCGCTGGCGTTGGTTTTCCCCTCGGATTCGGCGTCTTTTGGCGATGCCTCAGCATGAACGCCGTCGGATCGCATGCCGTTCGACGAATCCGACAAAGGTCGATCGCTCGGCTGGTCGTCCGGCCGTTCACCGTTCGACGTATCCATCGACTGTTGCTGGCTTGGCTTCTCACCGCCGCGCATGGTGCCGTAGTTGATGAAGCGGTCGAGGCCGCGTTCCGAAGAGTCGCCCGTGCCCGGCAGCGGCAGGATCACGTCGGATACCGCGCCCGACATGTCAAGCGTGTCCTGCTGGAGGATGTCGGACGGGTCGGGACGCTCGTTCTTGGGAATGCGCTGGCCGACCGTAAGAGAGGGGTCGGCGGCGCGCAGCGTGATGACGATCGTGAGTCCTCCGCCCGGCGTGTCCTCGGCGGAGATGACGCCGCCCATCGATTCGACGAAGCCCTTCGACAACGCCATGCCAAGACCGAGACCGGTCGTGTTGTCGGTGTCACCAAGGCGGTGGAACGGCACGAAGATGTCCGGCTTGCGGTCGTCGGGAACGCCGGGGCCACGGTCGGCAACGCGAATCTCGACGATGCCGTTGAATACGGATGCGGCGATGCGCACGCGTCGGCCGTTGGGCGTGAACCGCATCGCGTTGGCGACGACGTTGGACAGCGCGCGTCGCAGCAGCGGCGGGTCCGCCACGACAAGAGGCAGATCGGGCGCAATGTCAAGATCGACCTGCCAGGGGCCTATGCCAAGCTCGTCGAACAGCGGCACGATCGCCTCGCCCACGTCGGTTGCGACGAGCATGACCGGCAATGCGCCCTCGCGCAGACGCGACACGTCGAGCAGATCGCTGACGAGGCGGGTGAGCTGACGCAGACCGTTCGACGCCACGGCGAGCAGATCGCGCCGATCATCACTGCTGAGCCGGTCGCCGAGCCGCTGCAGTCCGGAGACGGCGGCGGTGGCGGAGGCGAGCGGTCGGCGCAGATCGTGGCTGACCGCGTTGAGCAGCGCGGTACGCACCTTTTCGGCGGCCGCCAGCGGCTCCACCTCGCTGGCCTTGCGCACCAGATCGTTGTGTTCGATGACGCTGCGGATCTGCGAAAGAATGGCCATGAGCATACGCTGGTCGGATGCCTCGATGGTGCGGCCGTACAGTTCGAGCCTGGGCCCCTGATCGCCGAGAGCCACGGTGTCGCGTTCTTCAAGATCACCGGGCAGCGGCTCGCCGTCGGAGACGAGCACCTCGCCGTCGCGCACCACGCGCACGCAGTCGAAGCCGAACGCCTCGCGCGTGCGACCGACGATCGCCTGCAGCGGATCGTCGCTGTTCATGACGGCGCCGGCCACGCTGGCGAGCATCTCGGACTCGTTGCCGGCACGCTCGGCCTGCCGTGCACGCGCATCGGCACGATCGACCACGGCGGAGACGATGAGACCGACCGTGATGAACAGCACGATCGTGACCATGTCCTGAGGCCGCATCACATGGAACGTGCCCAATGGCTCGGTATAGAGCACGTCGAGCGCAAGGCCGCTGAGCAGAGCGGCGATCGTGGCGGGGATGAATCCGCCGATCACCGCGGAGATCACGACGAGCAGCTGGAGTATCAACGCGTCGCGTTGAGCCATGTCCGGGGAACTGAACATCGACAGCATCCACCATGCGATCGCGACCGATGCAAATGCGAACAGGATGCCGCCCGCCCTGCGACCGAACGCCATCGGCGTATGCCGGGCCGAGGAGAGACGAATGCCGCGATTGGCGAACGAATGCGTGACGATGTGCACGTCGATGTCGCCTGATTTGGCGATGATGCCGGTCGTGGCGGATGGCCGGCCGAACCAGCGGCTCAGGGCGCTGCGACGGGACACGCCGACGATGACCTGGGTGGCGTTGTTGGCGCGCGCGAAGTCGAGCAGGGCGTCGGCGATGTCCTCGCCGACGATCTGATGATACGTGCCGCCGAGCTGTTCGACCAGCGCACGCTGTTTGACGAGCAGGCCGGGATTCGAGCTGGACAGCCCGTCCTCGGAGGTGACGTGCACGGCGATCAGATCGCCGCCGCCGGAGGCCCTCGCCACGCGCGCGCCTCTGCGCAGCAGCTGCTCGCCTTCGGGGCCGCCGGAAAGCGCCACGATCACGCGTTCGCGCGTCTCCCACTTGGCTTTGATGTGGTGCTCGTCGCGATACTCCTTGAGTGCCTCGTCGACGCGGCCGGCAAGCCACAGCAGCGCAAGTTCACGCAAAGCGGTGAGGTTGCCGACGCGGAAGTAGTTGCTCAACGCCGCATCCACGCGATCCGGCTTGTAGACCAGGCCGGCGGAGAGACGTTCGCGCAGGCCCTCAGGAGGCAGATCGACGAGCTCGACCTGCGTGGCCGAGCGAAGCACCTTGTCGGGAACGGTCTCCTTCTGCGTGCTGCCGGTGATCTCACGCACCACGTCGTTCAGGGATTCGATATGCTGAACGTTGATGGTGGTGATCACGTCGATGCCGGCGTCAAGCAGGTCCTCGACGTCCTGCCAGCGCTTCTCGTGCACCGAACCGGGTGCGTTCGTATGGGCGAGCTCGTCGACGAGCGCCACGTCGGGATGACGCTGGATGACGGCGAACAGATCCATCTCCTCAAGCCACATGCCGCGATAATGGGTGCGGCGGCGGGGCACGCGCTCCAGCCCCTTTGCGGAGCGTTCGGTGGCCTTGCGGCCGTGGGTCTCCAACAGGGCGATGACCACGTCGCGCCCCTCGGCCTTGAGACGGCGACCCTCCTTGAGCATGGCGCAGGTCTTGCCCACGCCCGGTGCCGCGCCGAGCAGCACCCTGAACGTTCCTCGTGCCCTTGCCATGCCGTTGGCTCCTTTCCGTCCGCTCCCCCACAGGCCGATAACCTGAACGACCCTTGTAGGTCAACAATACGACTACAACAATGAAATGATGAAGGGCGGCACCCTGTGACTATGGGGTGCCGTCCTTCATCATTGTCACTCAAGCGCTCGGATCATGTACCGCAATCCGATACGCCTCAGCAAAACGCTCACTTGAGCGCGTCGAGATCACGGTTCAGCGTGACCACGTTGACGACGGACTCGCCGATGAAGCCGAGACCGCGGCCGGTGGTGTTCTTGCGAACCAGCTCCTCGACCTTCTCCTCACTCAGGCCGCGTTCCTTTGCGACGCGCTTGACCTGAATGGCCGCGTACGCGGGGCTGATGTTCGGATCAAGGCCGGACGACGATGCCGTGGTGGCATCGGCCGGAACGTCCTTGACGCTCACGCCCTCACGCTCGGCAATCGTCTTGCGCAGCTCGGTCACGGAGTCGATGAGCGACTTCTCGCTGTGGCCGTAGTTGGTGCCGGTGGAGGCGTTCGCCGCATAGCCCTGGTTGTCGGGCTCTTCCTCGGTGGCGTTCGGATCGGTGGCCGCGGACGGACGCGACTGGAAGTACTGCGGCAGCGCGTTGCCGTCGGCGTCGGTGAACGACTGGCCGATCAGCGACGAGCCGACCGTTTCGCCGTCCGCATTGGTGATCATGGAGCCGTTGGCCTGGTTGGGCATGCCCAGCTGGCCGATGCCGGTCATCACGAACGTGTAGACGATCACGATGACAGTGAACACGACCACGGCCTTGAAGCCGGCCCAGTAGCTACGCAGGTTCAATGACATGCTGTTCTTCATAATGACATATCTCCCGTCAGAATCCCGGAATGAGCCGGACGAACAGATCGATGATCCAGATGCCGACGAACGGCGCGACCAGACCGCCAAGGCCATAGACCTTGAGGTTGCGGCCGAGGATCTTCTCGGAGCCTTCCGCACGGTACTTGACGCCCTTGAGCGCCAGCGGGATCAGCAGCACGATGATGATCGCGTTGAAGATGATCGCGGAAAGCACGGCGGACAGCGAGCTGTGCAGGCCCATGATGTTGAGCACGCCGAGGCCCGGGAACTTCTCCATGAACATGGCCGGAATGATCGCGAAGTACTTCGCGACGTCGTTGGCGATGGAGAAGGTGGTCAGGGCGCCACGGGTGATGAGCAGCTGCTTGCCGATGGCGACGATATCGATCAGCTTGGTCGGGTCGGAGTCGAGGTCGACCATGTTACCGGCCTCCTTCGCGGCGGAGGTGCCGGAGTTCATCGCGACGCCGACATCGGACTGAGCGAGGGCGGGGGCGTCGTTCGTGCCGTCGCCGGTCATGGCGACGAGCTGTCCCTTGGCCTGCTCGGCCTTGATGTAGCGCAGCTTGTCCTCAGGCTTGGCCTCGGCGATGAAGTCGTCGACGCCGGCCTCGGCAGCGATGGCCTTGGCGGTCAGCGGGTTGTCGCCGGTGACCATGACGGTGCGGATGCCCATCTTGCGCAGATCGGCGAAACGCTCCTTGAGGCCCTTCTTGACGACATCCTTGAGCTGGACGACACCGAGCACCTTGACCTCGCCGTTGGCGTACTGCTCGGCGACGACGAGCGGCGTACCGCCCTGTCCGGAGATGGCCTCTACGCGCTCACGCATGGCGTCGCGCACCTCGGCGGCCATGGTGCCGCCCTCCTTGTCGATCCACGCCTCGACGGCTGAAGCGGCACCCTTGCGGATGCGGTCGCCGTTGGGCAGATCAAGGCCGGACATGCGAGTTTCGGCGGTGAAGGCGACCGGCGTGGAGCCGGGAACCTCGTCGAACTCCTGTCCCTCCTCGCGGGCCAGCGTCACGATGGACTGGCCTTCGGGGGTGGCGTCGGCGAGCGAGCTGAGAGCCGCGGCCTTGACGATCTCCTCGTGGGAGACGCCCGGCAACGCGTGGAACTCGGAGGCCTGACGGTTGCCGTAGGTGATCGTGCCGGTCTTGTCGAGCAGCAGCGTGGTCACGTCGCCGGCGGCCTCGATGGCGCGGCCGGAGGTGGCGAGCACGTTGTGCTGGACCAGACGATCCATGCCGGCGATGCCGATGGCGGACAGCAGGGCGCCGATCGTCGTAGGAATCAGGCACACCAGCAGCGCGATGAGCACAGTGAGGCTCACGGAGGTGCCGACCGCACCGGCCTGCGGGTTGATGCACAGCACGACGACGAGGAAGATGATGGTCAGCGAGCTCAGGAGCACGTCGAGCGCGATCTCGTTCGGGGTCTTCTGGCGGTTGGCGCCTTCGACCAGCGCGATCATCTTGTCGACGAAGGACTCGCCGGGCTTCTGGGTGATGCGCACGACGATGCGATCGGACAGCACGCGGGTGCCGCCGGTCACCGAGGAGCGATCGCCGCCGGATTCGCGGATGACGGGCGCGGATTCGCCGGTGATGGCGGATTCGTCGACCGAGGCGATGCCGGAGATGATGTCACCGTCGCCGGGGATGAGCTCACCGGCGGAGACGACGACCACGTCGCCGAGCTTCAAGTCGGAGCTGGGGATCTCCTCGATGTACGAGGGGCCTTCGCCCTTCTCCGGGCCGCGAACGTCGGGATCGTTCTTCTCGTCATAGCCGCGCACGATGCGCGCAGGGGTCGTGGTGCGGGTGCGACGCAGCGCGTCGGCCTGCGCCTTGCCACGGCCTTCGGCAACGGCCTCCGCGAGGTTCGCGAAGAGCACGGTAGCCCACAGCACGATGGCGACGATCCAGGTGAAGTACACCGGCTCGCCCTTGGCGAGCGACGGCACGAACAGCTGGCAGATGCCCAGCAGCGTCAGGAACGCGGCGCCGACCCAAACGATGAACATGACGGGGTTGTGCCACATGTTGCGCGGATCGAACTTGCGGAACGCATCCGGCAGGCTCTTGCCGAGCATCGCGCCCAGCGACTTGTTGTTGCTCTGCTTGACGTCGTTCGCGAGCGCGTTCGCGTCGACCGAGACGTCGTTCACAGTTGCGGAAGTCATATCAAGCCACCAAACCTTCTGCCAACGGTCCCAGAGCAAGCGTCGGGAAGAACGTCAGCGCGGAAATAATGAAGATAACGAATACGAGCAGACCGGCGAACAGACGCGTGTCGGTCTTCATCGTGCCGGAGGTGACCGGAACGATGTCCTGCTTGGCGAGGGAGCCGGCCAGAGCGAGCACCAGCGCGATCGGCAGGAAGCGGCCCAGCAGCACGGCAAGGCCGAGCATGGTGTCGAACCACGGGGTGTCGGCGCCGAATCCGGCGAACGCGGAGCCGTTGTTGTTCGCGGCCGAGGTGAACGCGTACACCAGTTCGGAGAAGCCGTGGTTGCCGCCGTTGTTCATCGAGTCGGACGCCTGCGCGAACGGCACGGCGGCGCTCAGGGCGACGCCTGCGACCACGACGATCGGCATGACGAGGAAGTAGAGCGAAGCCATCTTCATCTCGCGCGGACCGATCTTCTTGCCGAGGTATTCAGGCGTACGGCCGACCATCAGGCCGGCGATGAACACGGCGACGACGGCCATCACGAGGATGCCGTAGAGGCCTGCGCCCACGCCGCCCGGGCTGACCTCGCCGAGCATCATGTTGAACATGTACATCATGCCGCCGATGGCGGTGTACGAATCATGCATCGAGTCGACGGCACCGGTCGAGGTGGAGGTCGAGGTCGTGCCGAACATGCCGGACCAGACGATGCCGAAGCGGTTCTCCTTGCCTTCGAGCGAGCCGCCCGTGAGGGTGGTGATCGCGTCGTTGGAGAACGACTCGGCGGTGACGACCGCGAAGAAGCTGATCGTGAAGAGGATGACCATGGCGCCGAGCAGCGCGTAGCCCTGCTTGACGTTGCCGACCATGCGGCCGAAGGTGCGGGTCAGCGCCACCGGGATGCACAGCATGAGCAGAATCTCGATGAGGTTCGTCCACATGTTCGGGTTCTCATACGGGTGCGAGGAGTTGGCGTTGAAGAAGCCGCCGCCGTTGGTGCCGAGCTCCTTGATGACCTCCTGGGAGGCGACCGGGCCCTGCATGATCGACTGGTGGCCGCCGGCGATGGTGTTGACATCAACGAAGCCGGCGAAGTTCTGGACCACGCCGAGCGCGATCAGGATGATGCCCATGACCACTGAGATCGGCATGAGGATGCGCATCGTGGTACGGGTCAGATCGACCCAGAAGTTGCCGATCGTCTCGGACTTGCGCCATGCGAAGCCACGCACCAGAGCGATCGCGACGGCGATGCCGACGGCTGCGGACACGAAGTTCTGCACGGCGAGGCCGGCGAACTGGACGGTGTAGCCGAGCGTGACGTCAGGCGAGTACGACTGCCAGTTGGTGTTGGTGACGAACGATGCCGCGGTGTTGAACGCCAGCGGGCCGGGAACGTTGTCGAAGCCCAGCGAGAACGGCAGCCAGGCCTGAACGCGCTGGAGCAGATAGAGGACCAGGACGCTCAGCAGCGAGAAGCCGAGCACGCCGCGCAGATACGCCTTCCAGGTCTGGCCCTTCTTGGAATCCACGCCGATGATCTTGTAGATCCACTTCTCGAAGAAGAGATCCTTGTCGGACGTGAACACGTTGTACATGTAGTCGCCCAGCGGCTTGTAGATGGCCGCCAGGATGACGGCGACCAGCAGGAGCGCCATCACAGCGAAAAAGTAGACCATTTGATGAGTCCTTTGATTTCAGACTTCGGCCGGAAGCTCAGAACTTCTCCGGACGGCACAGCGAATAGATCATGTAGGCGATTCCGGCGAACCCGAGAATCACGCCGAGAACATCGAAAGCCGTGTTCATAGTCTGTCCACCCACTTTCCAAACAGATCGAACAGCACGAAGATTGCAACCGTGCCGACGACGTAGGCAACATCAACCCACCAGGGCATGTCCTTCTCCTTGTCATACGAACAAACCCGATGCCGTGCCACCGAAGCGTGCACCGGCCAAACCTCAGCCGATGCGCGCGACGGATGCTCGCCATCGGGTCATTGCATATCCAACTGTAAATGTGTGCAAATGGTAACGAGGGGGTATTTATGGTTCCCATACGCGCCGACGAACGCACAGCGGCGATTCACTAACGGTTTGCTAACACCGGCTGCTGGCACGGGCTGCTGACGTGGGTTGCTGACGTGGATAGCTGACGTAGTCGCTGACGTGGGTTGCTGACTTGAGGCGGTACTGACTTGGGTTGCTTACATGGGCTGCCGGCGTGCGTTGCTGTTGCTGACTTGGGCTGCTTGCATGGGATGCTGACTTGGGATTCTGACATGGGATGCTGACACCAGCCATTGTGTCGGTCAGCTCTCCAACCCACCAGCGCAAGATTTTCTCGGGATGATCGACCATTTCGAGAAAACCTTGCGCAAACCCGCTGCTCAGCGCAAGTATTTCTCGGGATTTGCCCTGAGTTCGAGAAAACCTTGCGCTAAGGGGGTCGTTTGCGCAAGGTTTTCTCGGGATTCCCCCTGAGTTCGAGAAAACCTTGCGCAAATCCGCTGCTGAGGGCGAATCCGCTGCTGAGCGCAAGCGCAGGAGGAATGTGAGGAAACGAACGCAGTACAGTATTGTCTCGGTATCGTGGGTCGTCCTGACGCCGATCGCACGATGCCGCGATCAGGCAACATGAATCTGGCGATCGAAAGGGAGCGACCATGACATTGATGGAACCGCCGGCAATCCCCACGCGCAAGGCGCATGACGGACTGGAGCTGCCGGCCATCGGATTCGGCACATACAAGGTGAACGGCTTCGCGGGCGCGGAGGCCATCAAGTCGGCGCTGGAAGTGGGCTACAGGCTCATCGATTCCGCGTTCAACTACGAGAACGAAGGCGTGGTCGGCAAGGCGATTCGCGAGTCGGATGTGCCGCGCGAGGAGATCATCGTGGCCTCGAAGCTGCCGGGCCGCCATCACCAGTACGATCAGGCGCGCGCCACCATCGAGGAGTCGGTGGCCCGCATGGGTCTCGACTATATCGACCTGTATCTGATTCATTGGCCGAACCCCTCGCAGGGTCAGTTCGTGGAGGCGTGGCAGGCGCTGGTCGACGCGCAGCAGCAGGGCATCGTCAAGCACATCGGCGTGAGCAACTTCCTGCCCGGCCATATCGACCTGCTCATCCGCGCCACCGGCGTCACGCCGGCCGTCAACCAGGTGGAGCTGCATCCGTTCCTCCAGCAGAACGAGCAGCGTGCCTACGATGACGCGCACGGCATCATCACCGAGGCGTGGAGCCCGCTCGGACGCGCCAACCAAATGCTCAAGGACCCGACCATCTTGCGCATCGCCGCCAAGCACGGCGTCTCCCCCGTGGCCGCCATCCTGCGCTGGCACCTGCAGCTGGGCGACGTGGCGATTCCGAAGTCCATGCACCGCGAGCGCCAGCGCGCCAACCTCGACCTGACCGGTTTCGCGCTCGACGAGCAGGACATGCAGGACATCGCCGCCATGGACAACCCGGAGGGCTACACCTTCGGTCAGAACCCCCACTGGCACGAAGAGGACTGATTTTACGCAGGAACCACGGCATCAGCCGGCAGTCATCAAGCCCCCTGCCGGCTGATTCCGCCCTTGTGGCCGGTGGCCTTGAATGGCTGTGTGTGTCGCTTCGACGGTTGCGAAGCACCACGCGCGGCCGATTTGCCCACTGACATCTGTTCATCCAAGGCATGGCTCTTCCCGCCATGCACACCGCCACGCATACCTTTGACCGGGTTGTTCTTGGCCCGCAGAGCCTTCAGCCACCGCTCATCCATAGCGTGTCCTCCAATGTCATTCATAAGCATCCTCATCTCAGCTGCGTCTCAGTAGCATCTCAGCTGCGGGTCGGCGAACCGCCGATTCTTCAGTACCGGCAATACCTCGCGTACTCGTTCAAGTCGATTCCGGTCCAGCACCGCTGTAATCAGACCAGATTGTGTATCGTCCGCTTCAGCCATGGTCTCGCCCATGGGATCGATGATGCGGCTGCATCCGATGTTGCGTTTGCTGACCTCACTGCACGCCAGCACGTAGCAGGTGTTTTCCACGGCTCGGGCCGCCGTCAGCAGCCTCCAGTGCCGTTCTTTGCAATCGCCGCGTACCCATGCGGCGCTGACCACGATTGCATCCGCACCGCGCACGGCCAATGATCGCGCGGTCTCCGGGAACCGCACATCGTAACAGGTCATTACACCGATCTTCCATCCGTCAATATCGACGATGGGAGGCAGTTGCGTCCCGGGCCGAACCACGTCGGATTCGCGTGCGGCAAACGCGTCATACAAGTGGAGTTTGCGGTAGTCGGCGATGATGTCGCCTTCGCGGATCACCAGGAAGGCGTTGGAGACGCGATTGTCCGGCTGAGCATCCCGATGATTGTCGGGGCGCCCCTCATCTTCTCGCATATTTCGCGCATCCGGCACGATGTGGACCGTCCCCATCAACGTGATGTGGCGTTTGGCGCTGATCCGCCGCAATCCCGTGACGAACGGACCGGTGATGGACTGCGCATGGGCGGCGGCGAACGAATCATCATCACCGTCACGCGCGATGAGTCCCTCGGGCAGCACCAGCAGTTTCGCGCCGTCCTGCGCCGCATCCCGCGCGAACGCATCGATCGATTCCAGATTGCGTTCCGGCTCCCGTGCAACCGTAAACTGTGCGACTGCCACCTTCAACTGGTCATCGGACGACGTTGCAATCATGTCCATACTCACGTCCCGCCAATCTCACGACGATTCCACCCACGACGATTCCACCCACGGCAACGCCGCTCACACCAAGCCGAGCGTCTTGAAGGCGTTGGCGATGCCGTCGTCGTGGATGTCGGTGGTCTGCATATCGCAGAATTGCTCGATGCCATGAATGGCATTGCCCATGGCCACGGACGTGCCGGCGGCCTTGAGCATGGCCGTGTCGTTGTCCGAGTCGCCTATGGCGATGGTATCGGCGATGTCGTATCCCAGCGCCGCGGCCACGTCGCGTACGGCGGTGCCCTTGTCGTAGCCGTTGATCAGCAGCTCGCCGTTGTTCGGCGAGATCTTGTCGTACGAGCCGTGCACGAGTTCGAACCACGGGCTCAGATCCCGTTTGGTCTCCTCGAACGTCACATCCGGGTCCGGGCCGGTGAAGTACGAGCCCTTGCTCGCACGAATCACATGGCCCAGCGTCGAGCCGGCCGGCACCTCCACTTCGTCGATGAGGTGCCAGAACCGCGCGAACTCGCCGCGATTCCACGTCTTGCCCTTCGACTCCAAGTGACGGCGATAGCCTTCGGAGATGTACATGCCGTCCGCGCCCTGCCACTGATAGTTCTCGATGTGATGCGCGCGGAAATACGCCATTGCCGCATCAATCGCCTCGGCCGGCACGAGATGCCGGAACAGCAGCCGGTCCCCCACATTCGCCTGCGCGCCGGCCACGGAGACCACGCCGTCGAAGCCGAGGTCGAGGATGCTGCGTTCGATCTTCGGCATGGACCGCCCGGTGCAGATGAACAGCCTATGCCCGTTGCGCTGCGCCTCGGCACACGCCTCTCGCGCCGAAGCGGGCACCACATGGTTCTCGTCCGCCAACGTGCCGTCGATGTCAAGAAACACCAGTTTGCCTGTGGTCGTGCCTGTGGTCATCAGAGGTCTCCTCACCGCATAATCAAGCGCGTATTCGTGCCGAACCCGCTTCATCCAACAGTTGAAATCCAACAGTCGAATATACGCCGCCGAGGTGCCTCATTTGAAAATGAGCGCGAAATCCGGAGTGGTGCCTCACTT
>NZ_RQSP01000054.1 GCF_009078285.1 Bifidobacterium jacchi | reverse complement strand
CCCGCCAACGCCCCCGCCAGCAACCCTCCCCACCAATGACCCCGCGCGTTGCGCGCAGCACAGCCACGTGCCTATAGTTCTTAAGGAACAACGACGAAAGCCGGGAACCAAACGGCCTTCAGTCAGCCACACACCCCAGGAGGCGGTACGATGAATGTCCTGTTCGCCACCGGAAGCCCGGCGCTTGCCGCCGCGATAGCACAGACGCTCACCAGAAGCGGCCGACACGTCGCACCGGTCACATCAACGGACGAATTCGACGACGCCGTGAACGAACTCGACAGACACATCGATCTGATCATCCTCGACGACCTGACCGACGCCGCACTCATCGGTCGGGTACTCAACATCGAAAACGACACGCAACCCAAACCACAACAACCACAACAACCACAACAACCACAACAGCACCAGCGACCGCAGCACGACCGGCAGTTTCCCCCGGCGCGGCCGAAACTGCTGCTCCTCGCCACCAACCGTCTGCCGACGGCGACCTCGTCATCCGTCAAACGCAACGGAGCAGGCGAAACGTCGCCTACGCGCGAATCCGCTCCGCTCGACCAGGCAGCGCCATCACAAGCAGCGCCATCACAGTCAGCGCCATCATCGACAGCGGCGGTTTCGCCAGCGTCACCAGCAAAGGCGGCAGCTCAGACGCGAGAGTCAACGAACCGTGTCAGACTGTCCTCGACCATGAAGCCTGTGCGGAGAAATCCCATCGGTCTGCACACCCCTGACAGGAACGCGCTCGCCGCCGTGCACCCCGACGCTACGCTTGCCAAGCCCTTCACCGACGCGGAACTCATCTCCTACGTCACATTGCTGACCGAGCTGACCGACGACGCGGACACGATGCCAACGGGCCAGCTCTCATCAAGCAAAGTCCCGCCATATCAGGCCGTCTCCTCAACAGCAGCACAAAACGCAGCGCCAGCCGCAGCACCAAGCGCAGCACAGAACACGGCATCCACCGGTCCGACACCGGCCCAAGGCATGGCCGCGACGGCACCGATCACGAATGCGCAGCCGGCCGCACAGCCGAATGTGCCGCCGACCGCCGACATGGCACGCGACATCAGCCCAAATGCCGCTGCCGGCACTGGTGGACCAGACATCAGCGAATCAGGCACCGGCGAACCAGGCACCGCCACACCGAGCATCGCCGCCGCAGCGCAATCGCAACGCATGCCGCGCCTGCTCATCCACGGCGATCTGACGTTGGACACGACACGGCATCGCGCCTACTGGCAGGGCTCGCAGCAGCCGCTGGCGCTCTCGCCGCGCGAATACAAGACCCTTGAACTGCTGGTGGGCGCGAACGGCGAGTTCCTCACCTTTGACGAACTGCTGGAACGCGTATGCGGCACCGGCTTCTTTGAGCAACGCGACATCATGGACGGCGTGCTGTACTCGCTTACCCGCAAACTGCGCCGGCTTGGCTTCTTCATCACGCAGCGCGGCCGCCGGTACCGCATCCGTTAGAGAGGTCCGATCCGCCCGACTCACGCCAACAACAGTGCGGGCGGCACCGCGCGCATTGCGCAGGCCGCCCGCCCCTATTGATTCGCCAACTCGACGCTGGCAAACCACTGATCCTGAAGCGATCTGAATCAAAAGCGATCTGAATCAAGCCTGCACCAAATGCCGACTCAGTCCCGCTTCGGACCCTGCTCAGTCCTTGTCGATGGTCTTGCCGGCGTTCGGACCGGAGGACAGATCCTGGATCTCGGTGACCTCAAGCACCGGAATCGCGGCGGGAACCTTCGTGCCGTTGGCCTGCGCCACACGCACCTGCTCGTCGTAGATCGCGTCATCGGTGTGCAGCGTCACGACTCCGCGAAAACGGTAGCCCTTCTTCTCGGCGAGGTTCGCCACGGCCACAACCAGCGGAGAACCGTCCTGAAGATTGCGGTAGTGCTGGCCGGCGGTGCGCTCGTGATAGGCGAGATGATGCTCGTCCAGCACGAACAGCGACATCTTCGGACCCAGATCGAGGGTGCCGTTCTTGTCAACGGTGGTGATCCACGCCGGCTTGT
The DNA here is from genome assembly GCF_009078285.1 of Bifidobacterium jacchi. Classification (GTDB taxonomy): domain Bacteria; phylum Actinomycetota; class Actinomycetes; order Actinomycetales; family Bifidobacteriaceae; genus Bifidobacterium; species Bifidobacterium jacchi. Next base: position 11,536 of record NZ_RQSP01000054.1, on the reverse strand, counting down.
TGTTCTCGATGAATGCCTTGATTTCCGGGGTGATGGTTGCCATATCCATGCCTTTCCTATGATTCGACGCCGATCGCAGCTGCGATGCCGCAACCGCATCGGCCCTTGTATCAAGAGTACGCCAACATTGCCAAATCGGCTCTGCGCAAAGCACCGTCGGAGCGGCATTGTGAGCAACATCACCTGCGACACCCCGGCACCGCCTTCGGCGTTCGACGCGCTATCGTGGTAAGGCGCGCGGCTTAAGCGCCCGACACGGCATCGTCCGCCCCGCGAGCAAGGTACGACAGCGCCACAGCGCCACAGCGCCACACACCGCAGCGCACAGCGCCACAGCCAGCGCACCATGACCGATGGGAAGAGACCGGCTCCAACAGGACCACTCCAAGGAGGGAGCATATGCCGCATATGTCGCAACGGCAACCGCATCGCAGCCACTCCGCGTTCCAACGCTGGCGTAGTTCACTGTCACGGTCGTTCCCGCCGAATCTCGCCCGCCTGATGCTGCTGTGCTGCGCCGCGTTGTGGGGCGGCAGCTATCTGGTCGCGAAGATCGCCCTCGATACGATTCCGGCGCAATGGCTGATGGCGATGCGCATGGTCGGCTCGTGCGCGATCATGTTCGCCCTGTTCCATCGCAGCATCATCCCCGCCCTCACCCCGCGCATCATTCTTCCGGCTTTGGCGGTGGGCCTGACCTATTGGGGCACGATGGTCGCGCAGACCATCGGATTGAAGACCATCGACCCCGGTCGCAGCGCCTTCCTGACCGCCTCCTACTGCGTGCTCACGCCGTTCGTCGCATGGATCGTCTCGCGGGCCAGACCCAAGGCGGTCAACCTGGTCGCCGCCGTGATCTGCCTCGCCGGCGTGGGCTTCGTGGCGCTCAAGCCCGGTTCGTCGTCGCTGGCGCTCAGCTCCGGCGACCTGCTGACGCTCGCCTGCGCGGTCATCTTCTCGTTCAATCTGACGTTGCTGGGCGTGTATGCGAAGCGCTTCCATCCGATCGCCGTCACGTTCGTCCAGTTCGCCGTCGCCGGCGTGATGTTCCTCATCGGAGCGCTGATCACGGAGCCGGCGCCGAGCGGAGCATGGCTCGCCCCCGGCGTGATCGCCAGCTTCCTGTACCTGCTGCTGGGAGCCACCACCGCGGCGCAGATCATGCAGAACATCGGACTCGCCCACGTGCCCGCCTCCAGTGCGTCGATCATCATGTGCACAGAAAGTCTGTTTTCCGTTGGCTTTTCGGCGCTGTTCTGGTCGGAGCGCATCGGATGGACATCGCTGGTAGGCTTTGCGCTGATCTTCGCCGCCGTGCTGATGTCGGTCACTGCAAAACGCTGACGACGCCGACGGGTGCCGCTGACGTTCTCCCGGTTCCGCTGACCCATATTATGGATGAGCACTGCATGGCCCCGCGCATCGCTCGCGTCCGACAGCTCACGTCCGACACAATACCGATATGCTTCACCGCCCCGTATCTTTTTTTTGGGGGGGGGGAAGTTATCTTTGTGCCTGTCAGTAGCGTGTCCGGGGTGGCGGGCAGCAGTGGTGCGGCTTCCGTTCCGGCGCGATGTCTAATTGCGCGGAGTAGAGGGAGTTCGGCTGTGTTCGGATTGCGTGGTCGTGGTCGTGATGATGCTGGTGTCGAGACAAGGCCGGTGCCGTTGCCTGGCGGGGGGACACTTGGGGGCGGTTCGTCGATTGGCGCGGCGTCGGCTGCGGGCGCGTCGGCTCATGGTCAGGCGCGGCGTCGGGTGTTGCCTGTCGTGCTGGCATTGCTGCTGCTGGCCGCTGTAGGCGTTGCGGCCGCGGTCGGCGTATGGTCTGGGCGTTCGTCCGCGCCGGCTGAGGGGGAGCCGGCCGCTGCGGTCAATGGTTCGTCGGCGAACGTGGCTGGCGTGGATTCCCGCTCGGATGATGAGACTGCGCGCAAGGAGCACGACCTCGACGTCAGGGCCGCCACCCCGGACCGGAACGACAAGTCCAGCCCGGTGATCGTCACCGTCACGCCGAAGGGCGACGGCACGAACAACGGCAAAGCCGACGACAAGACCGGCACCAAGGCCGACGTCACGACCGGCACCGTCACCGTGCTCAGGGACGCCCCCGACCACAGGTCGGCGACCGGCTCCGTGCGCGCCGCCGCAGGCGACACGATCACCGTCGCCTCGATCAACGACGACGGCACCGTCAGCCGCGCCACGCACGTCGTCGCCAAGGACGACGTCGCCAAGGCGGAAGGCAAGACGGACGGCAAGGACACGTCCACGACCGGCACGTCCAAGAACGCATCCAAGAACAATGCATCCAAGGACGCCGCCAAGGACGCCACGGCTTCAACCGACACGTCCAAGGGCACGTCCCAGGACGATGCCAAGGACGATTCCAAGGACGGCATGCTCGACCTCGACACGCCGAAGGACCCGGACGTCACGGCCGACCAGCTCAAGGCGTTCCTCGACGCGCTCGACAAGGCGCACAGGGCCGGCAAGATGACGGACGGGGCGACGAAGGCCGCCGCCGAGGCCGCCGCCAGGAACCCCCACGCCGACGACGCCGTGAAACGGGCCGCGTCCGGGATCGTCGACGCGATCGGCAAGGCCGGCACCAGGACCGACGACAAGAAGACCGACAACGCCGATGCCAAGACCAACGGCAACAACGACGGCAACGGCGACGCCGGCGCATCGGACAAGCCGGCCAACGGCACGAACGGCGGCCAGACCGCGACGCCCGCGCCCACGCCCTCCAAGCCGACCGGCAACGGATCGGCAAACAACGGATCGAACGGCAACGGCAACGACGCCCCGAAGCCTCGCGTCTGGGTCGAGACCAAGCCCGCATGGACGGAGACCGTCCACCACGATGCCGTCACCCATGTCGAAAGAGTCAAGGTGAAGGACGCCTGGGACGAGACCAAGCTCGTCGTTCGTATCAGGATCTACGACGGGATGGGCGGGGAATGGTATTTCGATTCCCTCAGCGAAGCCGAAGCATTCGCAAAGGCCGAAACCCTGAAGGGCCACGGCGTCGCAATGCAGGACATGTCGCAGTACAAGACCATCCACCACGAGGCCGAATACCAGGACAGGACCGTGATCGACAAACCGGCCTGGGACGAGAACGTCAAGGTGCGTGACGCGTGGACCGAACAGGTCCGGCACCCCGCCGAATACAAGACGGTCACCCACAAGGCCGAGTACAAGACGGTCCAGCACCCCGCCGTCACCCATGTGGAGCATGACGTCCTGCTGAAGCCGGAGCACACCGTCCACCACGAGGCCACCTACGAGGACCGCAAGGTCGTCGACAAAGCCGCGTGGACGGAGCCCATCCCCGCCACCTACAAGACGGTGCATCACGAGGCCGAATACAAGACCGTCCACCACCCGGCCGTCACGCACACCGAGAAGGTCAAGGTGAAGGACGCGTGGGACGAGAGGGTCGACCACCCGGCCGAGTACAAGGACGTCCGCCACCCGGCCGTCACACACACGGAGAAAGTCAAGGTCAAGGACGCCTGGAACGAGACCGTCCCCGCCAGATACGAGGACAAGACCGTCACCGACAGGGAGGCCTGGACCGAGAAGGTCAAGGTACGGGACGCCTGGACCGAGACCGTCCACCACGCCGCGCGGTACGTCGACCGCACGGTCGTCGTCAAGGCCCCCTGGACCGAGAGGGTCGTCGTCAGGGAGGCGTGGACCGAGACCGTCCGCCGCGAGACCGGCCGCCGCTGGGTCGAACCGGTCGGCCACTGGGAGTGGCGCTGAGCCACGCCGGCCGATCCCGCCCGTCGATGACGGACCCCCATGGGTGACGCCCGCCACACCGCCGACGGCTCCGACGAGCCGCCGGCGGCTCTTTTTTTCATCGGCATCGCCCATGACCGCCCATGACCGCCCATGACCGGCATGGGACATATCGTGCCCCGTCGCGACACGCCCGGGCCACCTTGTATGCAAGCCGTCCGGAAACCTCCTCCTTGCCGGGTTTTGGCGCATGCGCGCGGTGCCCTACAGTGGGCCACGTCCATGGGCGGCCCGCCGCATGGACCATGCGCGCCCATGGGTCACCCGTGCCGCGCATGGGACCCGCGCGGCAGGCCGCCCTCCACCAACCACATCAGGAAAGGAGGCGGCCCCATATGGACGACATCCGATCGATCGACACGGACCGGGACGGCAAGACCCGGCTCATCATCCCCAAGCGGATGCTCACCATCCGCCAGCTCGTCGCGCTCGGCTACGGGTCATACGACACCCTGTGCCGGTACGTGCGCACCGGCGAGCTCAAAGCCTACCGGCTCGGCCAGCGCTATCTCGTGCGCGTGTCCGACGCCGCGCGGCTGCTGGAGCCCGTCGAGCCGAAGCCACAGCCAGGGAAGGCCACAGGAGAGGAGGAGGCGCGATGACCACCGATCACATCACGAACCGCCGGCGCGGCCGGCTGGCCAGGCGCATCACGGCCCTCGTCGCCGCCATGCTGACGGGCCTGACGGGACTCGCGCTGGGCGTCGCCGCGGCGCAGGCCGCGGTCACCGACCAGCCGATGCACGACCCGGGCTATCTGGCCATCAAGAAGGTCGTCGAGGGCTCGTCCACGCAGTTCGCCGGCGGCATCACCGACCTGTCGGGCGCGAAGTTCGAGCTCAACTGGTACAAGGGCGTGAACTACGACTCACTTGACGACCTCAACGGCAAAAAGCCCGACGGCACGGCCGTCTGGACCACCGACAAGGATGGCTTCATCTCCATCGCCACCGGCCAGCCGGAAGGCGATGATCTCGGCTGGATCATCAAATCCCCCACCGGAGCGAACGCCCTGCCGCTCGGCACCTACACGGTCGTTGAGAAGTCGGTCCCGGCCGGCACCGTGCCCATCGGCAGCAACAGCCCCAACTACCTGTACCCGATGTTCCGCATCGTCGACTCCGGCGACCACGTGAACTCCAGGATCGAGCAGATCAACACCTGGAAGAAAACCTACCCCGACATCGGCTCCAAGGACACGGACGGCACCATCGTCGTGCCCAACCACCCCAAGCTGACCGGCGTGTCGGTGACCAAATACGACGAGGAGACCGCCGCCTCCGCGCCGCAGGGCGACGCGACGCTGGAGGGCGTGACCTACGTCATCACCAACCAGTCCGACGATCCCGTCTACATCCGCGAGGGCGCCAAGGGCCTCATCACCGAGGGCAAGCAGCCCGCCGAAAAGCAGCTCGCCGGGTCCACCGACAAGGCGAACTTCTACACGTACGCCAAGGGCGAGGCGATCATGCGCATCACCACGGTCAAGGAGACCGACACCAACGGCAAGGCCGTCTACCGGGCGAAGACCGACGACAAGGTGCTGCCCCCGGGCGACTACCAGATCAAGGAGGAGCACACCCCGCTCGGCTACGCCAACGCCGGCTGGACGAAGGACTTCACCTATAAGACGACCGACCCCGACGGCGGCCCCGACGGCAAACCCTTCGAGTTCAGCCAGTCGAGGGATGGCGACAAGGACGGCGACGGCGGCAACTACAACAAGGTCTGGCGCGGCGGGCTCGCCGTGTGCAAGGTCGACACCGACCGCCAGTCCGGCAAGCCGCTGACCGATGTGGTCAAGGACGAGGCCGAGTGCTCCAACGCCCCCGCCTCCGTCAACCAGGGCGACGGCGACCTCACAGGCGTCGAGTACACCATCACCAACACCTCCGAGGCCGCGGTGGTCATCCCCCAGAGCGAGGAATCCTCCGCATGGGTGACCAACAAGGCCAATGTCGCCACCGCCAAGGACGGGGCCAAGGGCTGGCTGGTCGGCCCGGGCCAGGTCATCGGCGTCATCAGGACGCAGGACCTGTCGGGAGGCAAGGGCGACGGCCCGTTCATCGCCTTGTTGCGCGGCGTTCTTCGGAGTCTGTCTCTTCGCGTGTTGCGCGATACCCCATTTCAATAGTCTTGGTATGATGACGGCATTCACGAATCGCGCACAGTCCCGGCACAACCGACGACGCGCAGCAGCCGCACAAGGAGCATCCATGCACATCATCGAAGCCATGACGGCACGCCACGCCACGCGCGCCTTCGACGAAACGCCGATCTCGGATGACCAAGTCCAGTCCCTGAAGCGACTCATCCAGCGGCTCAACGCGTGCGGCGACCTTGATATACAGCTTATCCACGACGAGACCGACGCCTTCGGAGGATGCCCCACCCACTACGGGCGGTTCCGCAACGTGCGCTGGTGCGCGGCGCTGATTGGCACGGACAAGGGCGGCACGGATGCGACCATTGCGAATACGACCGGTGGCGATACGACCGGCGCAGGAGCAGTCGGCGGCGAGCCGGGTGCCGTGCGCGATCTGGATTGGCGCGTCGGCTATTTCGGGGAACTGTTCGCGCTGGGGGCAGTCTCGATGGGGCTTGACACCGGTTGGGCGGTGCTGCATGAGACGAACGATCATCACGGATCATGGCGTATGCTCGACGGCGAGCGCATGCCGGCCGTGATCGCCATCGGGCATGCGGCGCGACCCGGCGTGGCGCATCGTGCAAAAAGCCTTGATATGCTCGGCGCGGTCGAATCCGGCACGCTTGCAGACGCGCCCGCATGGTTTGTCGCGGGACTGTCCGCCGCGGCGCTTGCACCGAGCGCGCTTGGCAAACAGCCGTTCCGCTTCACGCTGCTCGCCGACCGGCATACCGTTCGCGCCGAGGCGCTGGACGGCGTGCAGGCCGAGATCGGACTCGGCATCGCGATGTGCCATTTCGAATTGGGTGCATGCCACGGCAATCCGGTCGATTCCGGCGATACGAATGATTCCGGCGACGCTGCACCGTTCGCATGGCAGAATGCGCCGGTGGGCCCCGCCACGATGATCGTGAGGCAATGGCGCTGATCCGCACGGTTCTGAACCATTCGGCGCATATGCACCGAATAGTTGCTGAATATTTCCTGAGTGTGATGTGAATCTGTGGCGAAGATCGCAGATTTTCACGTTAGGCACACCATTTCGCCAAGTGTCGCCAAGAAATATCGCTACCGTACGTGATGTGAGAAATTTTTTCAAAGGCATATCACTGACGTCCATCGCGGCTGGCGCACTCGCCGCGGTCACGTCGTTCCTGCTGTCGGCGAAGATCGGCATCGCAGGTTCGGTGATCGGCGTGGCGATCGGTTCCATCGTCTCCGCGGTGGCGACGCAGATCTATCAGAACGTGCTCAAGGCATCCGGCGAAAGGATCCAATCGGCTGCCGGACTGAATGACGAGGCATCATCCGATCAGTCGTCGGAGGAACGATCGCAAGAGCAGCCGCGCGCCGACGAATCGGCAGCGTCGGCGACGTCGGCAAAGGCAACGGCAATGTCGGCGGCATCGGCGGCATCGGCGGCCGATATGAACGGCGACGACAGGAACGCGCCGAACGCGACGCGCACCATGCCGGCGATCCCAGCGCCTCCGCATGCATCCGACGACCGCACACGGATGATCGAAACGCCATATCAGCGCATACCCGAATCAGCCGAGCGCGCCGGAGGCGAACGCATCGGCCGCGTCGTCTCCTCATATGAGTCGGCCGGCGGGCCGTCATCGGCGAACATATACGACCGCAGACGCGCGACATCCCACGCCTATCAGGTCGGCCAGGTGCGCAAACGCGGCGCGATGACGTCGATGACCGCACACGGCGCCGATGCGGCTCGATCCAAGCGCATCGCCATCATCATCGCCATCGTCAGCTCGCTTGCCGCCGTCGCGATCACCGCGATCATCATTCTCGCCATCACCGGCGGCAACGGCACCGATTCGGTGGTGCGCGACTGGGTGAATCAGACCAGCGTGCCTGCTTCCCCACAGCACGAACCGAACGATTCCCGAGACAAGACCGGTGCAGGAGACGACAAGACCGGCAGCGACAAGACCGGCAGCGACAAAAAGGAATCCACGTCGAACAACGATTCCGACTCCGACTCGCAATCCTCGAACGGCTCCGACAATAACGGCTCGAGCGACTCGGGCACCTCGTCGGATTCAACTTCGACGAACGGCTCCACGAACTCCGGCAACACAGGAAACACCGGCAGTTCAGGCAACTCCGGCAGCGATTCAGGCACGACGAACGGCAACGGCTCCAGCGACTCCAACAGCTCCAACGGTTCGACGTCGAACGGCACCGGCTCGTCCGGCTCCGGTTCCGACTCAACCGGGGCGAATGGGACCGGAAGCGGATCGGATTCAGGTTCCGGAGGCACCTCCAACGGGTCGGACGGCTCCAACGATTCGAGCAACGGCTCGGGCAGCTCATCCGACTCCGGCAGCGGTTCGACCGGGAGCGCCGGCACGAGCTCCTCGCAGTGACGCTGCCGGGTTGTGCCTCAAGCCGGTCGGCTTCCCTCCTGCGCTGCCGTTTATGAGCTGGCGTGAACGCGCGCGGTTTCCCCACAATCCATGCCACCGCGATGCCACCGCGATGCGCGACACGCCGATTTGGCTGAAACGACATCCCGTTGTAACCTATCTAAGGCTCGTTTGAGCAGATAAGTGAATACGGGGCTATAGCGCAGCTGGTAGCGCATCTCCATGGCATGGAGAGGGTCAGGGGTTCGAATCCCCTTAGCTCCACAGCTACACAAGACCGCCGATTCGGCGGTCTTTTTGTTTTCAGCGAACATGCCTCTTGCTCAGGTACCTATCGTGTCTATCGTGGCTATCGTGCCTCTTGCTTGCCATGGTTCCTCTATTCCCTGAGATAGTATGCCGTTTCACTGTTCGGTGCTGGATTCATATGCCATCCCATGAAGTACAGGCACGGCCTGCTGGTGTCGAACGCACCTCGATTGCCCTGCGCTCGGTCGAACGGCGACATATCGGAATACGGTTCGAGTTTCGTGTTCTTGAAGATGTACAACACTGAAATGGGACGCTCGACGAAGCTGGATTCCGGAGCGCCTTCATTGAGGCATGCGCGCAGTCCACGTATCCTTCCCTTGTCGGGGACCCCGCAGACGTAATCGCTTTCCGGCCCCTCAAGATCGATATAGTATCCGGGTTGTCCTTTGACGTATGTCATCCACTGCGATTTGCGACGATCAGCCGTCAACCGTGTCGTTTTGAAGCTCTTTCCGCCACCGCTCACTCCCCGTATCACACCCTTGGCATCCAACGACACACACGAATCATCCTTGGTGCAGTATGTGCCCGCGATGGGCGCGAAGTTGTCTCGATCAGCCGCTTTGGTGATCTCCTCGACGCTATAGTCCCTGTGAGCCGACGACTCCGCTTCCGCGGACGTCGCCTTCGCATCGGGGAGTGCGTCCCAGTCAAGCGCATCCACGCCTTCTTCGAGATAGTAGACGGAGGAATTCGACGGGGCCGGTTTCATCGGCACCATGGTGGACTTGAGCGAAGAACTGCCGGGGATGAACGGATTGCCGCCCACATACCCGCCACCGATCTCCTGAGTCGTGGTCGAATACCTGGTCTTGTCGCGCACGAGAATGAATGGACGGTCCCTATCCACTGGCTTGTCCTTGGCGGCATCGGCCAACTCGTCCTTATCGAAGTACCCGCTTGCCTCAAGTTTGTCGATCTGCGAGCCAACCGTGAAGTAGACGTAGAAGTCACCCATCTCATAGCGAGCTCCGGAGATCTTCGTATTCGCTCCGTTCGGCAGTTCATCCCAGCTCTTCAACTGACCGTTCACGCACTCCTGTCCGACGCCATTGAAGGAGGCAGGCGTGTCGCCGCAATAGTAGCCGGCTAGATCAGAGTGAGGAAGCATCTCGAACATGCCCCAGTTCCTGTTCATAATGAATCGATACCCGTATCCGGCTCTTTCCGCTTCCGCCCCCTCCTTGGGAGTCGGACATGGAGCCTGGATATTCGCGCATGCGGACAGTGGGACGGCTCCGCCATTCACTACGATGTCGTCGTTGTAGTCAAGAGTATAACCGGCCTTAACGTCCAGTGTCAGGCAATCGCCGTCGATCGTGCAGTACCGTCCTGCGACGAAATCCCCCACCCCGCGTTGAGTATCCGGCATATTGCCCGATGCAGGAAGGGTGAACACATCCCACATCTTGTCGGCACCGACCCCGTAATACAAAGTGATCAGTCCGCCGTCGGGAATCCGTTCTCCCGCAGCCGGGTCGGACGCTGCCACCTTGTTGAGATATCGCTTCGAGGAGAATCGCGGTTTGACGATGACCTGATAGCCCTTCGATTCCAGTCTGCGACGCGCATCGGCTGGCGACATGCCCACCAAATCAATGGGCACAGTCGACTCTCCGGCGGCATTGTCGGAACCAGTATCAGCATCAGCGCCGTCGTCACCCACCACTGCCAGATAGATGCCTTTGGATTCATCGACGACCGGCTGTCCATCGGCCGGTTCACTGGCGATTACCGTTCCCGGCTTCGTCTTCCCGGAATCAAGTAGCGTCACCGTTTTGACATGCACCGGAACCCGCATTGATTTGGCTACGGTCTCCGCCTTGTCCCGACTTTGCCCGACCGTTCCCTTGGGCACTCCCGGACCAAGGGATTCACGAACCGTCACCACCTCGTCGCGGCCGATACGGTCGCCGGATTTGATTGCAATGCCCTGTTCGTCACGCATGCCGATGAACGTGGTTTTGCGATGTGCTGAATACTCCTTGACGATCTTCGTCGCGATGTCATGCTCTTTCAACGTCGATGCAGCTTGCTCCGCCTTGATGTCGACATCGCCGCCAGCAGATGGACTCACGACCGGGATCTCACGTTCACCCCACCATCCGAGATGATGGGTAAGCACCACGCCTCCTACCGAAATCATACAAGCCACAAGCACCCCGGCAACGAACATCGCCCAGCGAAAACGGGTGCCGCGTTGCATCGTCTGAGACGCATCGGCGGCACGAACCTGCGCACTGGCACCGCCCATGGGAACAGGAGGCACGGGAGGAATGGAAGGCATCGGAACCGGAGGCACCTCTGCAATCGTCACCGTATGGGAAGGCAGCGGAGGTTGGGACGGAAACCCGACTAGCGGCGATCCGCATTGTGCACAGTGCCGAGCACCATCATTATTGGCAGTATGGCAACGGGGACATTGCATGGCAGGCTCCTCACCGATCTGGCCCATTAGGCATAGTTCATGAGACATAATGCTTAACCGGACAATGCCATTCTAGCGGTCGCCTGGCGTGCGTGGCGGTGTGAAGTGGGGTGCTGTTTCGGGGCGTGTTGTCAGCGATCATTATTCGGGGATTTTGGGTTGATCTCCCGATTCTTGTTCACTGAGCGTCTCGTAGCGATCGGAATTCGGGAGCAGTGGGTTGATTTCCCGAATTCTGTTCGCTGGGATGGCCTCAGTGAACAGTGGCCTCAGTGACCATTATTCGGGAGATGGCGGTTTGTTTCCCGATTTTTGTTCGCTGGGGCTTATGACCATGCTGTGGCGCTGCTTCGTTTGTGCTCGATGCCGTTGTCCGATGATGGCTTGTGGCGGTTGTGTCGCTGAATCGTCCGTAACTGCGCGTGATGACGAGGGTGCCGCG
>NZ_RQSP01000053.1:10588-13615 GCF_009078285.1 Bifidobacterium jacchi | reverse complement strand
CCCCAGAGCCCCCCCTATAACACGCCCAAATGGACAAATCAGAGGAAAACTCGGCTATGCGGACTAGCATGGCTACGTATTCCCCACTGCTGCATGATGAGAGGAAGAGTGCATGGCGGGTCTGTTTCACGTCGCCCCGAAACAGGGCAATCCGCTCGGTACGGCTATTCGCCCCAATGGCTCCGGTCAGTACACATTCGGATTGGCGCTCAGTGCGGGACTTGCCGGTCTGCTGTACGGCTACGATACCGTGTCGATTTCAGGTGCAATCGAGTTTCTGCGCACCCGCTACACGCTGAGCACCACGATGGAAGGCCTGGTGATCTCCTCGATCGTGCTGGGAGCGGTCATCGGGGCGGCGAGCGCCGGCTTCTTCTCCGATCGGTTCGGGCGACGTCGCATTCTCATGGTCGGCGGCCTGTTCTTTCTGGTCGCCGCGGTGTGGAGCGCGCTCACACTGGGCCCCATTGACCTGATCACCGCGCGAGCCGTGGGCGGTTATGGGCTGGGTCTTACGGCGGGGCTGGCCGTCACCTATATCAGCGAGTCGGCGCCGACCGACATTCGCGGCACGCTGACGTTCTCCTATCAGATGCTCGCCGTTTGCGGCATTTTCCTGACCAACGTCGTCAACTACATCATCGCCTCGTATGGCACCACCCTGTGGGATATCAACTACGGCTGGCGTTGGATGCTGGGAATCAGCGCGCTGCCGGCGCTCGTGTTCCTGCTCGCCATGTGGAAGGCGCCGGAAAGCCCGCGATTCCTGATTCAAACCGGGCGCGTCGACGAGGGTTTCGCAGTGCTTGAGCATGTCATGGGCACGCAGCGGGCACGCACGCGCACCGATGACATCGCCGAATCGGTGCGGTTCGAGCGGATGCAGTCGAATTCATTCCGTGACCTGTTCCGCCCAGGTCTGCGCCGCGCGCTGGTCATCGGCATCTTTCTGGCGGTGTTCAATCAGGCATTCGGCATGAACGCCATCTCCTACTATGGCCCGGTCATGTTCTCCCGACTGGGTTTCGGCGGCGATACGGAGTTTCTTGCGGCGGCTTCCGTCGGCGGCGTCGAGCTGGTGTTCACCGTCATCGGCATGTATCTGATCGATTCGGTGGGTCGCAAGCGGCTCATGGTGGTCGGCTCGTCGTTCATGTGTCTGTTCGCGCTGGGCATCGCCACGTCGTATTTCGCGGATCGTCCGTCGCTGACGTTGGTGTTCGTCATGCTGTTCACGGCATCGTTCGCGATTTCGATGGGGCCGATTCCATGGATCGTCATTCCCGAGCTGTTTCCGACGTTTCTGCGCGGGCGGGCGACCGGTATTTGCGTGATGTGTCTGCTGTTCGCCAATGGTCTGATCGCGCAGTTCACACCGTTGATGATCGATCGGATGGGCGGCGGCGTCACCTTCCTGATCTTCGCCGGGCTTGATTTCGTATGCTTGTGCGGCGGGCTGGCGTTGGTGCCGGAGACGATGAACCGCACGCTGGAGGACATCGACCGCATGTGGCGGCCGAACACGCCCAAGGCTGCGGCCCAGTACGCGTTGGCGACGGCGAATGCGAACATCCGTCACGCCGAGGCGACGCTGCGGCGCGTGGAGAACGAGCGCATGCAGGCGTTGGGCATCAAGGCGCTGGCAGAGGATGCCCGTGCGGATGCGCAGCGTGAGCTTTCCATCATCGAGGAGGATGAGCTGCGGAGGGCGCGCATGGCGCATATGGCTGGTATGGCGGGTATGGCTGCCGGGCGGGGCGCTACCGCTGGTACGCCGGCAGCCGGCGCACCGGGTAGCACACTGGTCGACGATACGATGGACCATTCGGATGGTTCTTCGGATGACTATTCGGAGGGTCTGGATGACACCACGTCCGGCGACGACACCATCGAAGCGGTCACGCCGCATGCCCCACGCATTCTCAGCGCCCCCCCGATGCCGCGTGGCATGGCGCGACCGTCGATGATCGGGAGCTCCATCGCCGATTCGCTGGACCGCATCACATTCGACGATGCGGCTTCCAGCGTCGGCAGCGCGGATGATGCCAGTATTCGTGATGACATTCGGCAGGATATCGAGCGTATCGACAACGGGCGGGTCAGGAGCGCACGCGGCGCACGCGGCGAGCGAGACGAACGTGGCGCGCACGGCAAGCGTGGTGGCAACACTGGCCTGGCTTATGCATCGACTGACGAAAGCGCTGACGAAAGCGCTGATGAAAGCGCAAAGCCGGATGGTCGTTCGGTCCGCGTCGGGCGTCTGACCGTGGATGATCGTGCCGGCAGCAGTGTCAGAGGTGCGGCCAAGAGTTCGGATTCGGGTGCCGCTCAGAGCGTAGCTAGGAGTGCGGTTCGCAGTGCGTACCGAAACGCTGGGGAATCCTCGGGCAACAGGGCTTCCGGAGAGGCTCGACGTGCGGTCGAAAACGTTGACGTTCCTCAGCGCGGGCGCTCATCCGGCTCTTCGTCCAGCTCTTCGTCCGGTTCGCTGGATGGTCCGTCGATACCGCCGATTCCAGCACGCGCACAGTCGGTTCCGATGCGAGCGACAGCGACGCGGACCGTGCCACTGCGAACGAACGATGGCATCTCATACGACGGCACGACTCGTGGCAGCGTATCGCGCGCCGATGATAGTCGTCGTGCACCGTCCACCGATGCGATGGTCATCGAGGGTGGTATTGAAGGCTCGTCATCGGCATCCTCTGCAACGCAATCGTCAAAGGCGGAGTATGCGCGCGAAAACCGCGCCATCAACGCGGCTCTTGACAGTCTGGACGCACTGATTCGCAACTGACGGCCACCCGACGGCTCTCGTCGGCGACTCCTTGCGGCTGACACGCTGTGCGCACAGCCTGCCGGCTCGCCGGTCGGCTCGCACAGCACCTACAAACAGCTCCGCTGCTTGCTTGGTGGTGCTGTCCTCCGAGGGGGCCAACACCGCTCTGCCAATTACGAGACAAACCAGTGGCATGTTGGTTGCCAATTGGCAACCAATCACCAGCCAATCAGAACACCATGAACGGC
>NZ_RQSP01000053.1:0-10466 GCF_009078285.1 Bifidobacterium jacchi | reverse complement strand
GGTTTATCAGGGATTCGCGTTGCGTGGATCGTACTCGATTGGTTGCCAATTGGCAACCAATATGCCAGCTGGGCGACCTCGTCGCGTACTTCACGCTTCGAACACCCACCTGTTCCTCCCCATCGGTCGGTCAGGTGTTGCAACGATCACTGGAACCCGCAGGTGCTATGCGAGCCGACCGGCAAGCCAGCAGACTGCGCGCACAGCCGTCGCTGATTGCGGATCGAGATGGCCCGCGAAGCGGGACTGAGGGGTAGTGAATTCGTCAACGAACCTCTGACACATGTCACTAGCGCAAGGTTTTCTCGGGGAAAACCCTGATCTCGAGAAAAGCTTGCGCTGCGCAGCCCGTTTGCGCAAGAGATTCTCGAATCCAAGGCAAATCCCGAGAAAACCTTGCGCTACGCAGCCCGTTTGCGCAAGAGATTCTCGAATCTAGGGCAAATCCCGAGAAAACCTTGCGCTAATCGCTCGGTTAGCGCAAGGTTTTCTCGAGCTCGGGACTCTTTTCGAGATTATCTTGCGCACGGCAAGCGCCGACCGACGGCGGCCGGCGGGTTTGCGCGGCATTGCCACGCCTGTGATCGCCAGACCCGCCCAAGCGGGTGGGGATGTGGGGTCAGCGCAGATCGAGGATGTGATCGGCGATGCGCATGGCGGAGGATCGGTGACTGACCAGCACGACCGCCGTGTGGCGTTCGGAGCTCAGCAGATCAATCGAGCGAAGAATGACCGACTCGTTGAACGCGTCCAGACGACTGGTCGGCTCGTCGAACAAGGCGAGATCTGCGTTGCGCAGGAACACACGAGCCAAACCTATGCGCTGACGTTCGCCTTCGGAAAGACGATCTCCGAGCTCTCCGACGCGCGTATCGAATCCATCCGGCAGCGAATCGATGAGATCCAGCACCGATGCCTTGCGACACGCCTCGCGCAGAAGATCATCCAGCGCACGGTTATCCAGCGCACGATCATTCGGCACAGCGGAAGTCTCTCGCGACGATTCCTCATTGGAGAATCTCGCAGCGGGCGGCTGCGCAACGGCGTCTTTCTGAACCGACGCCTTGTCAACGGGCGATTCTTCCGCAGCGGTCTTCTGCGCGTTGCTCTTCTCAACACCAGACTTCTCCGCCAGAGACTTCTGAGCAATCGCCTTCTGCGCAGGTGCTTGTTGCACCGTGGGGTTCTCTCCAGATTCGCGAGGAAGCTGTTCATCAGGCAGTGCGATGAGCAGATTGTCTCTGATGGTTCCGTCGAACAATGCCGTCTCCTGACTCATCATCGTCTGCACACGACGACGATGATGCGCATCAACAGAGGGCAACGGCGTCTGCGACAGTGTGACGACACCGCTGCGAGGGTCCCAGTAGCGCATGAGCAGCTTGAGCATCGTGGATTTGCCCCGACCGGAAGGCCCTTGCACGCCCAGCACTCCGTTCTGAGGCACGTCAAGGGTGAAATCGTCAAGCACGTTGATGCCAACACCCTCTTCGTCGCCGCCCTTTCCACTGAGACGCTCTGCATCCATGCGTTCCAGGCCGACCTTGCCATCGCCCTTTGCCGCATCGAGCTTCGTCACATTGGAATTGGCTGCTTTGGACTTGTCGGTTGGATAGGCGAACGTCACGTGCTCCATGCGCATGCCCTGATACGAGGGCGTCGCCGTTCCATGCTCCTCGACTGCGGGTGTCTCATCCATCAGCGCGAACAGGCGTCGCGCCGCGGCGAACGTCTGAGTAAGGTTCGCGGGCAATGCGCTCAACGCAAGCGTGGGGCCGAACGATCCCGACAGCAGCGTGAATGCGACCACAGATGCTGCGGAAACGGCCGGATCGATCCCGGCAGCCGCGCTTTGCCACACGGCCAGCACAACACCGGCAGTGGTAAGCGCCATGACCAGCACCATGCCGACGCCCGCGAATCCACCATTGACACGGCTGAGTCTCGCATGCTCATCCCACAGGCTTCTTGTGCGAGACACGATGTCGGCTGCACGCTCCTCGCCACGGCCGAAGCCAATGATCTCTCGAAGACCGCGCATATCGTCAAGCACGCGATTGTCCAGCGAGGAGGCCTGTCGACGGATGTTCGGGCCGAGACCACGAACGTTGACTGCGAAGAACCTGGGCACGATCACGCCGATCACCAGATGTGCGGCGATCAGCAACAGCGCCATCGGCGGGCTGAGAGTCACTGCGCATACCGCGAAGATCACGGTCGTGGCGATAGCGATCGCGACCGGCGAGATCGTGTGGGCGAAGAAGATCTCCAGCAGTTCCACATCGGTGGTGATCAACGCGATGAGATCGCCCTTGCCTCGACCGGCGAGCTTGGCGGGCGCGAGACGCCGCAGTGCGGCGAACGACCTCGATCGGAACAGGGCAAGCAGCCGGAAGGCCACATTATGATTGCAATACTGCTCCACATACCGCATCACACCGCGCAGGATCGCGCAGACCACCATCAGCGCGACCGCAACCGGAACACTCATTGCCCAGACCGGATGCCCGGCAAGCGCCAACAATGCCGCCACACCGAACACCGGAAGCATGGTGGCGGCGATATGACCGACCGTGCCAGCAACGACCGCGGCGACCATAATGCCCGCCAATGGCTTCGCGATACGCAGCAGACGAGGAATCACACTGCTGACGCCACGGTCACCGTCAGCGGTATCGGAGCCCCCAGTCGTGTTCCGTGCTTTTCCACCATCCCCACGCTCATCGTCGGCACCGTGCGTTCCTTCGGCTTTGGGCAGCCGATCACCGGTCAAGGTCTCAGAATCCCCCGCCACGCCGGAGCGAGCCAGATCAACATCGGTTCGTCCGACCTGTTCGATCTCCTGCTGGGCATGGTAGAGACGGGCATAGTCGCCATGCATCGCCATAAGCGCCTCATGGGTTCCAGCCTCCACGCTGCGGCCGTGATCGAGGACAACGACCGCGTTCGCCTCGGCGGCGTTGGCCATGCGATGCGTGATCATGATCACCGTTCTGCCGGCATCGGCGAGATCGCGAATGGCCGCCAGAATCAGCGCCTCGCTCTCCACGTCGACGCTGCTGGTCGCCTCATCGAACACATAGATCGCACTGTCGTGCAGCAATGCGCGCGCAATGGCGATGCGCTGACGCTGACCGCCCGAAAGATTCGCGGCATCCGGCTCGATCACCATGTCCAACCCTCCGGACTGGGCATGCACGAAATCGGCGATTCGAGCGCGCTTCAGGGCATCCCACAGACGATCATCGAGACTGTGACGACCGGCATGCGATGCCTCGTCGGAAGCCACCGAAACGGGAAGCGCCATCATCAGATTGTCACGCAGCGTGCCGGCGAACAGATGACTGCGCGCGCCGACAACGGTCACTGCCTGGGCAAGGGACGCGCTCGAGATGCCGTTGATCTCATGACGATGACGGGCCGGCGACTCCACCAGACCAAACTCCGACTTGAATCGGGTATCCGTCAGCGTGATCGAGCCGCTATAGCCGGTCAACGTGCCCGAGATCAGAGCTGCGGCCGTGGACTTGCCGGAGCCGGAAACACCGACGATCGCAAGCACTTTGCCGGGTTCCGCTCTGAACGATACGTCCGCAAGCGCAAGCGCGGGCACTGCAGACGGCTCCCCCTCTCCCGCGGCAGACGCAGAGCCGTGTGAGCCACCCTGACCATTCTGACCGCTTGGTGTGTTCGCGGCACCGGAATTGCTGGAATGATCACCGTATGAGAACCCGACATGGTCGAATTCGACCGTGAACGCCGGCACCGCATCAGTGTGCGCATCATTGTTGACGCTCTCGCCGTGACCACTCTCACTGTGATCGCTCTTTTCGCCCCCAAGATTCAGGACTTCGCCATCATGCGAGGGTTCGGGCGCATCAAGCAGACGGAAGATGCGCTTGGTGGACGTCATGCCGTTCATCGCCACATGGAAATACGAGCCGAGCTGGCGCAGCGGAATGAAGAAGTCCGCCGATATCAGCACGATGAAGGTCACGCCGGCGAGCGTCAACGAGGAACCGCCACCCATATTCGACACGCCTGATGCATACCGCCACAATGCCACGCCAATGCCTGCGGCCGTACCGCCATAGGCGACGAGATCCATCGACGAGAGCGATCTGAGCTGTATCTGCAGCACACGCATCGTCATGACGCGGAAATGCTCGGCCTTCGTGTCCATATCGCGCGCGGCGCGCTCGTCCGCATCGAAGATCTTCAACGTCTCCAAGCCTTGGATGTCGTCAAGGAACGTGGCGCCCATGTCGGTGTAGCTCACCCAGTATTTCTTGAACATTCTGGATGCGCTCATCGCCACCAGTCCCACAATGAGCACGATGAGCGGCGCGCAGATCAGCAGCGTGGCCGCAGTCGGAACATCAACCGGGAACAGCACGGCGAACAGCGTGATCGGAGCAAGCAGGGAGTAGAACAGCTGCGGCAGAAACAGCTCGAAGAAGCTCTGAATCTGCTCAACGCCCTCCCCTGCGGACTGCACCACATCGGAGGTCTTGACTCGGCTTGAGTATGAGGGACCCAGCCTGAGCATCTTGCGATACAGGCTTTCACGCAGCCCGAGTTTGACGCGCTCGGCGGCTTCGATGCCAAGCCCTGCGGCAAATCGCGTCATCAGATAGCGGACAAGCGCACAGGCAAGAAACACCGACGAATAGATCAGCACCGTACGTGCATCAGGCGCCTCACCCAATCGAATCACCGGAAGCAGGCCATGCAAATGCACGATGCCGCCTGCATCCGAACGCACCGCGCCGTCAGCCGAAGCGTCAAGATCGTACAGCACACCCGACAGCAGCGACACCAACGCAGCCACAAACGCCACATTGGCCAGCAGCGACACCCACATGCACGCCACCTTGCCGACCACCAACCGGCCGATGCCAGGCGCCATGCCGAACAGTCGTTTGTCGATCATCAGATCCTCCCCACCGACACCGCGCGGCAATGCACCGCACATAACCTCCGCAACCATATCAAGCGCATTACGCTTTGACCATAGTTCAAATGTACATATTTCAATTGTTGTTGCACTCAATAGTACTTTTGTACGAATCTTACATCGCGGTATGGTCATTCGCGTCATTGCGCGCGCCCTGCCGACTTCGACTGCCGTCAAGCGCTTCCACCGAGCAACATTGCCCGCAAACAGCAGTCCCGTCCGTAGCCAGCATTCCGCTTCAAGCGGAACCGGTGGCATAGCCAGCGAATTGCAAACACAGGGCAGCAGACACCGGTCACGTCAACACTCACTGCACCGGTCACGGCACCGGCCCACGACAATGATCCACGACAATGGCAAGTTGGTTGCCGATTGCCGGATTTCGCGCTCATTTTCGGCGCTTCTGTCGTTATCGTAGGTGGTGGTCCGTTGCTGAGCCACTGGGATAGTAGGGGAAGGGCGCTTTTCAGGCAGGGCGCTCATCGGGCAAGAAGAACCATGGAACTTGCGCCTAGTGGCGTCCCTGCTCTGACTCCCCTTCTGCACCTCTCTATCTTTTCTCGCTTGTGCTTCCTTTGCGCACTTCCTTTGCGCAAGGATTTTTCGGGATTTGCCCGGAGTTCGTAGAATCTTTGCGCTAGGTGGTGTCTTAGCGCAAGGATTCTACGAAGTTCGCCTTCTTTCCGAGAAATCCTTGCGCTAGCGGCCCCCGTTGCGCAAGGATTTTACGAGATGGCCGTTTTCCCCGAGAAATCCTTGCGCTACAGACACGCTAAAGACACTGCGCTACAGCAGTGTGCTGTCTCGGGACATGGTTGCGCTAAGCAGCGCCCCTCTCTCGTTCCTCTCTAGTGCCCAACCTGCGTGCCCCACTATCTACCCACGAAAACAGCACAAGTCTCAGATTTTCAAATGAGGCACCTCGTTGGCAACCAATACGCCATTGCAGAACACGCTATACCGATAACGATGGCGATGCCGATGCCGAGCTCTCTGCCCCCCCGTCTCGCCGGCAGACTCGCGCGTTGCCCGCAACGACAAGAGGCCGGTTCGTAATCGACCTGCGACTACGAACCGGCCTCCCACGGTGAAGCTTGCGCCAGTGTTGGCGCTGAAGCTGAAGCTCCGCCTAAATCCTTGCTTAGCCCTACTTAGCTAAGCCATACTTAAGCGCTCGCCTCAGTCCTCACTAAGCCCTCACTTGAGCGAGGCGCGCTCCTCCTTGGAGAGCAGCACCTTGTAGTTGAACGAGCAGTACACGGCGAAGAGCACCACGATGAACATGACCGCGACACCACCGATCTGACCGAAGCCATCGGCAGCAGCGCCCACGATCGGCGGGAAGACGGCGCCGCCGAACAGACCCATGATCATCAGAGCGGAGATCTCGTTCTTGCGATCGGGGTGCACCAGCATTGCGCGCTCCATGTACAGCGTGAACATGTTGGAGTTGCCGAGGCCGCACAGGCACATGGCAACGTAGTAGACGAACGGCGACATGCCGGTGCCCCACAGCGAGTAGGCGCCCATGAGCACCATCGAGAGCACGAGCAGCAGCGTGGAGATGCGCAGGCCGGCCTTGTTGCTGATGCGGCTCAGCACGTACACGCCGCCGAGGCTGGAGACGGCACGGGACGCGTAGTAGATGGTGTTGAAGCTCGCGGCGGCGGCAGGAGTCCAGCCGGTCATCTCGGCGAGAATACGCGGACCCTGGGCGTTGACGCTCACATCAATGGTCATGTGCATGATGATGCCGAAGAAGCACAGCAGCACGACCGGGTCCTTGAGCAGGCTCAGGCAGCCGCCGATGGTGGTCTTCGTATCGGGGTTGACCTCCGGCTCGTCGATCTTATCGGCCGACAGCAGCACGTAGATGACGACGCCGATGACCAGATACAGCACGTAGACGAGCCACCACTTGCCGAACGCAATGGCGAACCAGCTGACGATCAGCGGGGTGAGCAGCGAGGTGCAGGCCTTGATGCCCTGGCCGATGTTCAGGGTTGCGGCGAGCTTGTCGCCGTGCGCGAACATGCCCAGCAGCGGGTTCAGGGAGACCTGCATCAGCGTGTTGCCGACGCCGAGCAGCACGAACGAGATGACGAGCAGCACGAAGCGAACCGGGTTCTTGTCGGTGTCGAAGAACGCATAGCCGACGATCGGGAACGCCATGGCGAACAGCGTGACGAGAATGGAGACCAGCACCGTCTTGCGGCGGCCGATCTTCGACATCAGCACGCTCGTCGGCGCGGAGAAAATAAGGAACCAGAAGCACGCCATCGTCGTGAACAGGTTCGCGACCGTGTTCGACAGATCGTACTCCGGCTTGACATAGTTCGTGGCCGTGCCGACGAAATCAATGAAGCTCAGCACCAGGAACGAGGCCATGACCGGGAACATGGCTGCCCGGCCCAACGCCTGACCGCGTGACTGCGATTCGTCACTCATTGTCTCTCCTTCTATCAGATATTCGTCACATCCCGCTGTTTCGCCACTCGGCAGCAGCGAATCTGCGGGCATGTTTTGTGAGCGTTCTCATTGCGCTCACAACAGCATACCCCCAACGCGCGCGACACGCGAGGCTTCATCGAAGATATGTCGAAACTGGCGGTCTCAAGCCATTTCCAGCCCTCTGACCAATTCCACAGTGCATTATATGCACGCTTGGAGAGCAAACTACCATGACTCGATTTTTTGCCTACAGCATAAAAATCCGTCTCCAAAACATCACATCTCCGTGAGCGCTAACATTGGGAATCGCGACAAGATCCAGGCCCTGCCCAATGCAGATCGCAGGATCGCGACCGAGGTGCCCACAAAAGCGCCCAGTACAAAAGGAGTTTGATTATGGCTGTAATGACTGAATTCACCACTGATCTTCAGCATTCCGGAATGGTTTCCAAGGATCTGGATGCCACCATCGACTACTACGTCAACAAGATCGGCTTCAAGCTCGTTGGCCGCTACCCGTTCGGCAACAACCAGCACGTCGCGTTCCTTCGCTACGGCCACCTGACCATCGAGACCTGGGACGGCGAAGAGGCCCCGATGAAGGCCGGCGCCATCAACCACTGGGCGCTCGACGTGCCGGATGTCGAGGCCGCCTTCGAGAACGCCAAGGCTCTGGGCCTGAACCTCAAGGACAAGGAGATTCAGGAGATCCCGACCTTCTGGGAGCACGGCATTCGCTACTTCAACGTCATCGGCATCAACGGCGAAACCCTTGAGTTCTGCCAGATCCTGAAGAAGTAACATCTTCTTTTCCATTCGCATAGGGCCGGCGTGAATCACCGCGATTCGCGCCGGCCCTTTTGCATGTGCAGAAGGCCGCATGCCGGTCAGCACGTGCGGCATTGTGCAACGCCGACAAAATCAATCATCGCAATTCGTGCAGTCGGACAATACACGACAGTCTACGGTGGCGTAAGTTGGCAGTCAATACGAAAACAGCGATGCATGGCGGCAGACGACAGCGGTCTGCCGCCGCATCGCAGCACGCCGCCAGCACACCGGCAACCGGCGCAAACGGCGCCAGCGGCAGCGACAGCAGCCGACAGCAGCCGGCCGCGCTGCCGACTACACCGCCGCCGACTAAACCGCCGCCAGCTACACTGCCGGCCACAACAAGGAAACGGAACCGACCAGCAACCATGCGAACCGAATACACCACCCCCGGCACGATCGTCGTGCGCGACGACGAAACCCTCTACTCACTGCTCACCGACCGCGTCAGGCGCACCGGGGAGGACACCGTCATCGCCGCGCGCAAAACCGGCCCCGGGCACTGGCAGAACATCACCACCGGCGAATTCCACAACGCCGTGCGCGACGCCGCCAAGGGACTGATCGCATTCGGCATCGACAAGGGCGACGCCGTCACCCTGTTCTCCGCGACCCGCTACGAGTGGGGCGTGCTCGACTTCGCGCTGGCCGCCATCGGCGCGGTGAACGTGCCGATCTACGACACCGACTCCGCATCGCAGGCGGAACGCATCCTCAACGACTCCGCCGTGCAGCTCGCCATCGCCGACGACCGCGAGCGCTACGACCGGCTTGATTCCGTCAAAGACCACTGCCCCTCGCTCAAGCGGCTCCTGATGATGGACGGCAACGCCCTCGGCGCACTGCAGGGATTCGGCGTCGGCGTGTCCGACGAGGAGCTCGACGCGCGCATCGCCTCGGTCAAAGCCGACGATCTGGCCACGATCGTGTACACGTCCGGCTCGACCGGCGCACCCAAAGGCGCCGAACTCACCCACCGCAACTTCCTGTCGATCGTGCGCGCCGGATACGAATGTCTGCCGCAGATGATCTGCGACAACCATCCCCGCCTGCTGCTGTTCCTGCCGCTCGCGCACTGCTTCGCGCGCTACATCCAATACTGCTCGATCGGCTCGGACGACGGCGTGGTCGGCTATCTGCCGGATACGAAGTCGCTGCTGCCGGATTTGCGCTCGTTCCAGCCGACATATCTGCTCGGCGTGCCGCGCGTGTTCGAAAAGGTGTACAACGCGGCATCGCGGCGCGCCGGAACCGGATTCAAAGGACGCATCTTCGCGCGCGCCGCCGCCGCGGCACGCCTGTGGAGCCGCGACGAGCAGGCCGGGCGCGCGCATTCCGCCAAGGCGATCGCCGAGCGGACGACGTTCGAGACGCTGGTGTATCGCACGGTGCGCGGCGCGCTCGGCCCGCGCATCCGGTACGTGGCCTGCGGCGGCGCACCGCTCGACCCGGATCTCGCGCACTTCTACGCGGGCATCGGACTGCCGATGATCCAAGGCTACGGTATGACCGAAACCGCCGCCCCGTTCACCGTGACCCGCGTCGACGACAATGTGATCGGCACCGTCGGACAGCCCGCGCCCGGCTCGTCGGTGCGCATCGCGGACGACGGCGAGCTTCAGGTGCGCGGCGCGAACGTGTTCCGCGGATACCATAATCTTCCCGACAAGACCGCAGAGGCGTTCACCGAGGACGGCTGGCTGCGGACCGGTGATCTCGCGTCGATCGACAATGACGGACGCGTGACGATCACCGGGCGCAAGAAGGACATCATCATCACCGCAGGCGGCAAGAACGTGTCGCCGATCCCGCTCGAACAGGAGATCGCCAAATGCCCGATCGTCGAGCATGCGGTGGTGGTCGGCGATGGGAGGCCGTTCATCGGGGCGCTGGTGACGCTTGACCCGGAAGGGCTGGCCGCATGGCTGCCGACGCACGGACTCGCCGCCGACACGCCGCTGCGCGACGCGGCCCAGCTGCCGGCCGTACACGATGAGATCCAGCAGTATGTGGACAAGGCGAATGCGACCGTGTCGCGCGCGGAGTCGGTGCGCAAGTTCGTGGTGCTGGGCGATCGGTTCACACAGGACAACAAGTGCCTGACGCCTTCGCTCAAGGTCGTGCGCCCGGCCGTCAATCGCGTGTTCGCAAGCGTGATCGACCATGAGGTGTACGCCGGCAAGCGGTGACTGCTTTTTTGGGAGCGGCTCGGCGGGTTCGGGGGCTC
>NZ_RQSP01000052.1 GCF_009078285.1 Bifidobacterium jacchi | reverse complement strand
AAACGATGACGACACCGAGGAAAACCATCAGCCCACACTGCGGAAAAACACCGCTCAACCCGCCGAACAAACATTGAAGCAATACACTAGGAACGCACGCGCCCCTCGTCCCATTCCCTCCACCGGGCCTTGTCGGGCAGGTCCGCGTCACGGGTGGAGGAGCGGTTCGACTGTCCGGCGTCGAACAGGCGGTGGACGGCGACCCGTTCGCCGCCGTGCCAGATCTCCAAGGCGTCGCTGGTCTCGCGCAGCTCCACCATGCAGCCGACCAGACGGTGGGGCGCGGAGTACCGGTTGCGTCTGTAGACGACGTGGCAGTCGCTGGCGACCTTCCTCGGCCCGATCCGTTCGCCGGTCTCGTACGGCACGACCGGAAGCGGGATCATCACGGGCTTCTCCTCCGTCATGAACGAGGAGAGCCGGCCGCCCTCGCGCTTCTGGAACAGGGCGACGTTGTACGCGTCGAGCCAGTCGGGGATCGCCTGGTTCAGCTCGTCGAGCGAGCCGAACCAGGCGATCGCGCATCGCGCCGACGACGGCGCGTTCGGCGTGCAGGACGAGATTCTCGCCGCCGGCCTTGTCCCCTAGCCTCCTGACCCGGCCCGGCAGCACCGCCGTGGAGTAGTGCTCCGCTAGGTTCCGGTAATGGTCGTTCAACACGATCTCGCCGTCCCTGGGATGGCCGGTCACCCCGGTCCTGAGGTTGTCGCACACGATCCTGGCGGGCGCCGCGCCGAAATACCCGAACATGCGCACATGGCAGTCGAGCCACGAGGACTCGCGCGTGTCGTCAACCGCGCTCACGAACGAGTAGCGGCTGAACGGCAGACAGCCGACGAACAGAAACGCCCTCAACATCTCGCCGGCGGCCGGATCGTGGACCGGCACGGTCGCGCCGACCCAGTCGACCTCGACCGTGCGCCCGGCCTTGCGCTCCACCCTCGACGTGACGCCCAGACGCCGCACGTACTCGGCATACAGCTTGCAGAAACGGTCGTACCCCATGAACGGCACCCCGCCCGTCAGGCACGAATCCACGTACTCCGCATGCAGCAGCCGCAACGTGACGCCCATACGGCCGAGTTCGCGGTGCACATGCACCCAATCCGGCTGCTCGTACACGCTCCCGACCACGCCCCTGCCCGGGCACGAGCTTCGCCTTGATCCTGCGTACCATCGTCGGCACTCCTTTCACCCATGCGCCCATCGCATGGGTGAAAGGAGCCTAACCCAATCAGTGCCGAACCACAATAACCCCGGTGCCAAACACCAAAAACAACCAAACCCGCAAGCGGTGCCGAACCGCAATAACCAACTTGCTCAGCAAATCAAATATTCATGTGCGCAAAATAAGACGTTATAATGCAAACTCTAGAATAGTTTATAAGATATATTAGAGTTCATGAGTATACATTAGTTGTTGTATTCTGTGTTTTAGTACAAATAGAGTATTAAAAATAACAGCAGTTATGTAATTGATATGCCGATCCAGAGTAATCTTAAAAATCTGCTGTCTTATTAAATCAATAAGAATGCATAAAATAAAGACTAGTAAAATTATAGAAATTGCAATCAATGGATAACTAATCCTATTAAAAGTGTTACTCATGTTGAAAAGAGTGTGGGAAAGAAAAGAGGATGAAACGGGATGATTGTGAATTAGGAAAACACCGAATGTGCATTTTGCAATTACATTAATAGATTTAGAGTAATATTGAAATGAAACGAATAATGAAAATAGTCCAAATGCTGTAAAGGCAACGGGCAGTTTCCACTCGTGAGAAATGAATGAATCTTCCAAATGCAGAAATAAGCTTGAACCTGTTTTCTGATATAAATAACTACAGACTAAGATATTACTCCATATTAAGAATAGTCCAAGTCCGATTAGCGTAAGTGAGAATCTCCTAGATACAGGTTTTAGGTACCATACGTAAAAGGAAGTGAGAATATACAGATAGCAGAAAATAATCATATTTTGGCTTGAAAGGTCGAGATATATTTTGGGTAATAGTCCTGCAATGAGTCCCCATAAAAACGAAACAATCAATACTAGATTAAAGTGATTTTTTTTACCTATGCGCCTTAGGGAAACAGTTATAAAAGGAGATAATAACAGAAAAATTATATAACTAGTAGGGTACCACCACATTCGACTTATAAGAGGTATGAAAGACTGCACGATAGTTGTTGTGCTGACAAGCTTGTAGTCTAGTATTAAAAAGATGAAAGTGATCGATAAGCTGTAGAATAGCATTTGCGCATCCAGCGCAACAATTCTTTTTATATTTCTTTTGGTGTTCACGGTTTCTTGGCACAGAAAATATGCTGATATTAAGAAAAATACGGTAACACCTATTTTCCCCCCTGGTCGCAATAATAGATCAGAGAATAGCTTATTCACAGAAATTGGGAGCTCGAGAGTTTTAACTTGAGACAAAACAATGAAGTGGTGTGAAATGATCATAAGCATTGACAATATTCTCAATGTTTCAATGCTTGAATTTCTCTGTGATTGCATTTTTTGATATTCCTTTTTGTGGACTATACAATTGATTTTAAATATTGTCGGTTAGACCTTTTTGTCATAACTGATATTCATTGGTTATAAAAAAAGGCAAAAGACCAAAACTAAAAATATTGATTTAGTCTTTCGATATCTTGTTTTTGACGTGCAACTTCTAAGTGTTTGCATATTGTAGTCTTATCACAATTTGTTCCAATGTCATTCTTTTCTAAGTACTCTGTGCTGAAAAGAGGTCGCGATGTTAACTATGGTTTCATCGTGCATTAGGAAAAGCACAATCAAATATAGAAGAGTGAATAGCATCCCTACAATCGTAATTTGCAGAAAGCTAGAACGTGGCCACCAAAAGATATGAACGATTTCGATAATCAAATAAGATGTAATTGTTGCAACTGGTGCGTGATATAATTTATTGTTTTTAATTATGCTGACAATAAAGTCATGTGCACACAAAAAACGTACAATGAGTGCCGTTAATTCACTTAATGTGCAGCTTAATGCAGCGCCCACTGCACCTAATGGTGGGATAAGTAAACAGCTGTATATCAGCGAGAATATCAATCCAACGAAGTTGATGATCGCATATTGTCGTTCTTTACCGGATGATATTAGGTATTGTGATAGAACAGTGTTTAACGAGACTAATAATAAGGCTGGTAGAATGCATAACAGAGGAATTGCTGCATCCCTATACTGGTCGCCGGCTATAATGTTAATAATGGCTTCAGGGCATAATGTAGCAATAGCGATGCCTGCACATGCAAATAATAGAACAAATTCAATATTTTTTAACATAAGAGATTTATACTCTGTTTTTGAGTTTTTTGCATAATATGACAATCTGGGAAGCATTACATTGACAACTGAATTAACGGCAGATACTAGAATATTTTTGACCTTGGCAACAAGTTGATAAATACCTACCACGTCATTATGGGATAAGAATCCAAGCATAACCATGTCTGCTTGTGCATACATTCCTGAAGATATACTCGAGATCAGAAAAAAACGCATTGGTTTAAAATGTCTACGGATATTCAGTTGGGAAAACGGAACAAATGTGACCAGTGATCTCAATCTGATCATATTCAAAATATTGGAACCGTAGCCTGTGAAAATAATAATGCAGCCGTAAATCCGATAATCCGATGTTTCGTGAACAAACGCAAACATTAATGCAAGTCCAATAATCTTGACAATAATACTACGAACTGTAATATATGTGTATTGTTCAATGGCCTGATAGAACCACTCGACACCAAATGACGCTAGCCACAATGCAAGGCTAAACATCAGATATAATGGACGGTCGGCT
Source organism: Bifidobacterium jacchi (assembly GCF_009078285.1). GTDB lineage: Bacteria > Actinomycetota > Actinomycetes > Actinomycetales > Bifidobacteriaceae > Bifidobacterium > Bifidobacterium jacchi. The sequence goes on along the minus strand of NZ_RQSP01000052.1, from coordinate 10,085 downwards.
GTAAATCTAGGTACAAAAAAGAGTGTGCATAGATAGGCCACGAACACCATGCTTGTGGACAATACAAGAATTAGTATCAGCTCCTCGACCGTTTGAGAAAGCTTGACTTTGTCATCTCGAACCTGTGCGCATGCACGCACCCCGTACATCTGAATTCCCAACAATGCCGCTAGGGAAAAATAACTAATAATACTCTGGGCAAAGGCTACAGCGCCTATGCCGGCAGGATTTAATACACGGGAAACATAGGGAACTGTAATAAGTGGGAAAATAAAAGACGATGAAGTCAGGATCATATTCATCAACGCGTTAAACTTCAAAGAATGAATACGCACTTCTCACCACTCTTACTACGTTTACTAATAGATTTTTATTAGGTTTACAATTTACCCCATCGATTCTACCATCATATTTGACATCATGGAATCCCTTTAACCAATACACATTGTTATTGATCGGAAACAAGTAGTCGGTAGGCAATGCAAATATCGGACAGGGGCCTTTGAACATGGATCATGCTAGAACCATACTAGTTCCGTATTGATTCTTAACGGATGACGCCTAAGCCTCGTGCACTCGTCGCGCCGTTTACCATTTTTCATGCATAATTGATATCTATGGAAACAAATGCACCCAATATGTACCATTCCTTTGTATCATTGATCGTCCCCACATTGAATCCAGGTGAGCAAGTCATCACTTCGCTTGGTCAATGCCTCGAACAGACGCGCCGCCCAGATGAGATCATCGTGGTAGATTCTGCGTCTGTTGACAACACCGCGGAACGAGTGCGTAAGTTTGCTGCCAATCATACTGGGTGCGGTGTTGACATTCGGGTGATTTCGATTCAACGCAAGGTTTTTGACCATGGTGGCACGCGCGATATGGCCTTGCGAGAGTCCAAGGGCGACTTCGTGTTGTTCCTCACGCAAGATGCTCTGCCGGCAGATACGCGCTATATAGAAAATATACTTAAACCTTTTACCGACGAGCACATCGCGATGGTGTCCGGTCGCCAGATTCCTCGCTCGGATGCGCGGCCGTCCGAGCGACTCGTGCGTCAGTTCAACTATCCGGCTCAATCTCATATACGTAGCGCCAAAGATATTCCCGCATACGGTATCAAGGCGTTCTTCGCGACCGACGTATGTTCTGCGTATCGTCGCTCCGCATATCTTGAGGTAGGCGGGTTCGAGCACCCGATCACAACGAATGAAGACATGTTTATCGCGGCGGCGTTCCTGTATGCGGGATACTCGATCGCATATGACGCAGACGCGTGCGTGGTGCATTCGCATAACTTCACATGGAAGCAGCAATACAACCGCAACTACGCGATGGGGCGCGAAATTGCAAAGCATCAGAAGCTGTTGCACAATGCCAAGATGGGAGGAGAAGGCATGTCGCTTGTCAAGCATGTCGCGACTGCTTTAGTAAAGCAGCGCGCATTCGGCGAATTAATCTGGTTCGTGGGCGATTGCGCGGCGCGACTGCTCGGCAATCGCGCCGGCACCGCTGCGGGTAGGCGCGAGCTGAAACATTAATTGCCTTTGTCCCCGGGCCAAGTGGTGAGATACTTGGTGTGTGATCGCGTAGGGGCTGCGGGTCTTCTATAGGTCTGGGTCTTCTACGCGCGAGAGAGGAGCGGGCGATGCGGTGTAGTAGGTGTGGGGCGCTGATGGGGGATGATGATCAGTTCTGTCAGCTGTGCGGCGCGCCGAGACCGGTTTCGGCGGGCGTTGCGGAGGTGGCGCGGAATGCGGCTGAGTCAGCTGCCTCACCAGCAGCGTCCGTTCCGCTGAAATGCCCGGTATGCGGGCATCCGGTTGATGCGACGATGCGATTCTGCGAAGGATGCGGCACACGGCTCGCATCATCTGCCGTACCGAGGCCCGCTCCCACCACTCCAATCGCTGCTCCGACCTCTTTCCAAACCCCGACGTCCATGCCGGCCGTGTCCATCCCAATGGCATCCGTACCGGCTGCAACAGTGCAGACTGCTTCGTCCGTCCCAATCGCGCCTGCACCGCCGGTACCAATATCATCCGTACCGCCAGCATCTGCCTCAATCGCATCCGCTGACTTCGACGACGGCGACGGCGCCACCATCATGGATGGGACTATCGCCGATGCGCCGGCAGCAGCCGGTACAAGTCGTTCGTATGCCGCCACATACCCCGGCAACGACTCGCTGGTCCAGTCCGCGCGCTTGACCCAAGTCGCATCTGCCGTCAGCAATCAATCCGGCATGTCGCCAACCGCAGCAGCTGCGATCGCCCCTTCCGCTGCCGCGCCCCAACCGTTGCAGCCGCCGCTGGCCGCCCCCAGCGCCGCGCAGACGGCCGGCATCCCCGCAGCCGCGAATCAACCATATGCCGAAAATCCCATCGCCGCCGCCTCACCGCAGCCCGCTCCGGTCACCGCTGGAGCCGCCGTATCCAGCGCTCAAGTCACCGCTCCGGTAGCTGCCCCGGTTGAAGTGCCCAAGGCCGCTCCCGGAACCGTCAAATCAGCGGAATCCACCCAATCAACTAAGTCAGCCGGCTCCTCAATCGCCGTGCGCATTACCGCGATCCTCCTCGCCATACTGCTCGTCGTCGGCAGCGGATTCGCCGCATGGTGGTTCCTCATGCGCAAAGACAGCGCCGCCACCGCATCATCGCAAAACGGCAGCTCAAACAGCGCCCAATCCGACGCCGACGCCAACGACAACGGCGGCGACGGCAGCAACGGCGGCGCCAGCGCCGACGGCAAATCCAACAAATCCGCCAAATCCGCGCCCTGCACAGCCTTGCCCGACGCCACTGTGTCCTCCATCGACCACAGCGGTGCCACGCTGATCGCCACGCTCAGCGTCACCTCCAACTGCGACGGCAGCTCCAGCGGCAATGCCGCAACCGATGGCGGCGACGGCAGCAGCGACGGCGGTACAGACGGCGGCGACGCTGCCTCAACCGGTGGCACCTCAGCTGACGACAGCTCCGACCGAGGCAATTCCGACAGCACCGACCCCGACAGCGCCGATTCCCGCACCAAAGCAGCCAGCGCCACGCAATACGCCCAACCCAACGTGAAAATCACCATCAAGGACGACGACGTGGTCGCATCCGCCATCTTCGACTTCTCCAAGCAGCCGATCGACTTCGCTGATGGCACCGCTGATGGCACCGCCACCGCCACCACCACCGGCGGCACCGCCGAAATCAAGGTCGCGTTCACCACGATGCAGTACTGGCGTCCGTACGACGAGATCGACGCATCCACCGCAGAAGTCGTCATCCAGGACGACCAGCAGCCCAACGGCGAGCCCGCGGCGGCGGTCGGCGGCGCGATGGGCGGCGCGAATCTGCCCGACGACGACATCGAATCCAACGCGCAGGTGGCGCTCAGCTGGCAGAAAGACAACGATTCCGCCGACGCCGGCGACTTCTACGACACGGTCACCACGCAGCTGTCGAGCAAGAAACTCGGTATGAAAGCCGACGGCAAGACGTGGCACTATCGCGACATCTACCAGCAGTTCCTTCAGCTCAGAGCGAAGAATCCGCGCGCGCTGCTGCTGTGGTCCGGCGATTACCCGACCTACCAGAAGAGCGGCACGACCGATTATTATGTGATCCTCTCCGGCGAGAGCTTCGACAGCGCCGACGATGCCAGCAGCTGGTGCACGCGCGAAAAGTACGGTCCGAACGACTGCATGGCGATTGATCTGTCGTGAGGCGGGCGAGTGGCAGGCACCCGCAACACGCTGTCCGCGACTCGCGTTATCATTCTCGGGTTGCCTGCGGCGCAATCCGCGGGCGTTAACGCATACACACTCCTGCCACGGAAGGTCCGTGGCCGAATAGTCCGAAGGAGGTGGGTGATGTCTGCGCATAAGTACGAACTGATGTTCATTGCCGATCCTGAGCTGGATGAGCGTGGTCTGAAGAATCTGACCGAGCAGTATCTGGAGCTCGTCACCAAGGATGGTGGTTCCTACGAGGAGCCCGATATCTGGGGACGCCGCAAGCTCGCTTACGAGATCGCCGGCAAGACCGAGGGCAACTACGTTGTGGTCAACTACACCGCTACGCCCGATGCCAGCGCCGAGCTCGACCGTGTGCTGAACCTCAACGAGTCCGTGATCCGTACGAAGATCCTTCGTAAGGACGCCAAGTAAACAACCTCCACTCGGGCGCGATCGCATCGTTTCCGATGCGCGCTCACGTTCCGAACCATGCTGATTGCGACGATTACCGAGATTGCGCACTTGGCCGCAGGGCAAGGTCTGCGCAATCGATAATCGGCATCAATGATCCGCATCATCAATCCAGCAAAATCCAGCAAAATCCAGCAAAACCGCACTATTCCAACGAATCGTGCCGCTGCGCCGACCTTCTGCGAGCCGCCGAGCGAACCGCTTGGCACATTCGCAGCCGACGGCACGCAGCGCGCACCGCTAAGGAAGGCACGCCATGGCAGGCGAAACGATTATCACCGTGGTCGGCAACCTCACTCGCGACCCCGAGCTGCGCACCATTGCGAGCGGCTCGACGGTGGTGAATTTCACCATCGCCGCGTCCACCCGCACGTTCAACCGCAACACGAACCAGTGGGAGGACGGCGACACGCTGTTCATGAACTGCTCGGCGTGGGACGGTCGCACCTCCTCGCTGGCGTCCAACATCGCCGCCAGCCTGTCGAAGGGCATGCGCGTGATCGCACAGGGACGCCTGTCCCAGCGCTCCTATCAGGCGCAGGATGGCTCTCAGCGCACGGTCGTCGAGCTTCGCGTCGACGAGATCGGCCCGTCGCTGACGCGCGCCACCGCCCAGGTGACCCGTCAGACCAGCCAGGGCGGATTCGCCGGTCGCAATGACGGCGGCGCCAACGCCGGCAACGGCGGCTATGGCGGCGGCTACAACGGTGGCGGCTACACGGGTGGCGCCAACGCCGGCAACGGCGGCTATGGCAACAACGGGTACGGCAACGGCGGCAATGCCGGTCATGCTGGCGGCAACGCCGGAAACGGCGGGCAGAACCACGGCGGCAACGGCGGCTACTCCGGTGGCGCCGGCTATCAGGGCGGTGCCGGGTATTCCGGCGGCGCCTCGGCCGCGCAGCAGAGCGCTCCGGCCACCGATCCGTGGGCTTCCGGCAGCGGCGATGATGGTGGATTCTCGTCATTCGGCGGCAGCACCGACTTCGGCGGCGGCTCCGGTGACGAACCGGAATTCTGATTATTGCTGAATTCGGATCCGATGCGCCGCTCGGCTATGCACGCAGCGCGATCAGCATAAGCAATGAATATCACAACAGTTTTATAAGGAGACATTATGTCACGCAAGAGGCCGCAACCGCCGGTCAAGCCGTTCAAGAAGAAGCCGAATCCGCTGAAGGCCGCCAAGGTCACCGAGATCGATTACAAGGACGTTGCGCTGCTGCGCAAGTTCATTTCCGATCGCGGCAAGATTCGCTCCCGTCGTATCACCGGCGTTTCCGTTCAGGAGCAGCGCGAGATCTCCAAGGCGATCAAGAACGCCCGCGAGATGGCTCTTCTGCCGTACGCCACGTCCGGCCGCTGAGTTGCAGGAGGATTGAATCATGGCTGAATCCAAAGTTATTCTCACCAAGACCGTCGCCCACCTCGGCCACTCCGGTGACATCGTCACCGTCAAGGCCGGCTATGCCCGCAACTACCTGCTGCCGCAGGGCTACGCGTTCGCGTGGAGCAAGGGCGCTCAGGCTCAGATCGAGCAGATGAAGCGCGCTCGCCTCGCCAAGGCCGTCGCCACCCGCGAGGATGCCGTCGCCGCCAAGGAGGCCATCGAGGGCACCACCGTCGAGATCGCCGCCAAGGTGTCCGAGTCCGGCAAGCTGTTCGGCTCGATCAGCGCCGATCAGATCGCGCTCGCCCTGAGCAGCAAGGCCACCGTCAACCCGAAGACCATCGAGATCACCGAGCCGATCAAGTCCGTCGGTGACTTCCCGGTCAAGGCCGCCCTGCACCCGGAGATCACCGCGTCCTTCTTCGTGAAGGTCGTCGCCGAGTGACTCGTTCCGGATGCGTCCGGAACCCTTTCAGGCTGAATGGTTCGCCGGTGTCGGCGAGCCGAAGCAGTAAAGTCTGAGCTTAAGCACCGCCCTCCGCACATGTTAGTGCGGGGGGCTTTTTGTGTGTTGTTGGCTTGCCGTGGCGTGCTGCGTGTGTGCTGCGGGGGCGTGCGTGCGGGTGCGGATGCGGATATGCGCCGCGCGGTGCGGAGACTGGGCGCCGACAGAAAGAAAAGGCCCGGCGGGAAGGGAACCGTCGGGCCTGAAAGGAAGAGGAAGAGGAAAGAAGAAGGGGTTCAGTTATGGATTGTTCAGTTATGGTTATGGGGCTTCGAGTCTGCCTCGTCAGCGGATTGGCCGCGGCGCGTGATCTGTGATCTCGCTGCCGCCTTCCGGCTGACAACTATGAGTAAACCCGCTTGGCTTGGGGATTTCGAGGGATTCGCGTGGATGTTGCCGAGGTGTTTCCTGAGAGTTCGCTGGAGCTGCGGGGTTGTGCTGGATGTGGTGTTGCTGTAGGGCGGTGCCGGGCAATGGCTCATCGGCGTAAGCGGTCTGTGCCTGCGGTTTGGGCTTGATCTGTACGGTATCTTGCAGTTGTGTGTGCCGGTGGTTGCCAATCGGGAGAATATGAGCGACTCCCGTCGTGCTGTTGATATTCCATAATGGTGGAATTGCAACGTTTATAGGATTCTTGCCCGGAAACCGTGTCGCCTTGTATGCGCCGATCGGTACACACAACTGCAAGATATGTTCCTGGTGGTTCGTCTCGCAATCATCTGAGTGGTGACGTCCCCTCTGATGAGCGTTGCTTGGGGCAAATAGCGGAGCTGTTTGTAGGCAACATTGCTCGACGATAGTCGAGCCATCTGGCTGCGTGCAGAGCACGTCTTTAATTGTTGGATCATGCTGGCGGAGGTGGTCGGGGGCTGTCGCGGGTTGGCGGGGAAGCCAGCCGGAGATTGACGGAAGGAGCCCGCATCCTTTGTTACGCGCGGGTAATTGAGTCTTTTTGTTAAGAGTGTTAGCATTGAACGTTGAAGGTGCCGTTCGTGAGTCATCTGCACGATCGGCATGCCGTGAACAGTTGGGGCGTGCACTCGAAACCCGAGTCCTTCCCCGTTTCGCGGCACCTCGAAGATGAGACAAGGAAACAAAGGAAATATGAGAAGACGCGCGTTATCGATAGCGGTGACGGTGGCGATGGCTCTCACCTCGATGGGTGCGAGCACAGCCGTCGCGGCGCCGCCGTCGACGGAGGATCTGCGAAATCTCGCGGTTCAGACGTTGACGCAGAACAACGATGTCACGCCGACGGCTGATGAGACCGCCGCCGTGAACGGGTGGACGCTTGACGCGAACACCGCCGCCGGCACGTTGGAGGCAGGCTCTGGCGATTGGGCTGGTTGGACCCATCTTCAGGCGGGTAGTTCCGCAGACAACTCTGCAAGTGACAAGACGAAGTTCCCGACTGTCGCCGTGAGCTCCACGACTGTGGATCTGACCAAGGCCGGTTCCTATGAGGCCACGGTCAAGTCGCCGCAGGAAGGTGCGCTGAACCGGTTCGGCTTCTACCTCGGCTACACCGATCCGGGCAGCGGTCTGTTCATCGGCTACGACAAGGACGGCTGGTTCTGGCAGACCTACACCGGCGGCGGCAATGGCAGCTGGTATCAGGGCGCTCGCGTCGCGGCGCCTGCGGCCAACGCAGAAACGAAGGTGAAGATCACGTGGACCGACGCCAAGGTCGCTACGCTCACCGTCGATGGCACCAAGGCATTTGACGTCGACTATTCCGCGATGACCAACCTGACCAACAAGCTGGCCGTCAAGGCTGGCGGTTGGCAGTCCAGCGAGTACACGAACGTGTACATCAAGGACGCCAGCACCGCCCCGGTCGTCAAGTACACGGTCTCCGGCACCGTGAAGGGCAAGAACAACGCGGCGCTCAAGGGCGCTACCGTCACGGTCGGCGACCAGAGCGTCACCACCGACGACAAGGGTGCGTACACGCTCAAGGATCTCGCCGACGGCACCTACACGATCACCGTGTCCGCGGATGGCTACGATGACGCCACCAAGACCGTGACCGTGAAGGGCGGCAACCTCACCGGCCAGGACGTGACCCTCAACGAGACCGCCCCGGTCGAGACAGTCGATCTGAAGACCGCCGACATGACCGTCGCGATCAAGAAGAACTTCCCGTCGGTCCTGCAGTACACGATGACGAAGCTGGACGGCAAGATCATGTACGGCCAGCCGAAGGACGTGCGCACGGTCGCGATCAACGGCACGAATCTCACGCTCAAGGACTCGGATGTCAAGTTCACGAAGAACTCCGACACGAAGGCCACGTATGAGCTGACGCTGAAGGATACGGCGAAGAAGATCGACGCGGTGCTCACCGTGGAGATCACCGTCAAGGCGAACCAGCTGCACATGAACGTGACGAAGGTCGTCAACAACATCGCCAAGAAGAACGGCAACGTGGAGGAGAACGCGATCCAGACGATCGCTTTCCCGAACCAGAGCCTCATCTCCGTGCGCTCCAATCAGGATGCCGCACAGTTCACCGGTGCGCGCATGTCGTCCGATACCAACAAGGTCGGCGACACCAACTACGACGTGACCGACAAGACCACCTCCAACGAGCAGGACTACACCTACGGATTCATCTCCGGTGGCGGCCTGAGCGCCGGCCTGTGGTCCAACTCGGAGCATGACGGCTCCGCCGTCGGTTCTGTGGTCGCCGGTGGTGCGAAGAACACCCGTGTGCTCGCCAACACGCAAAAGGTCGGCGCCGCAACATCGCTCGGTCTTGGCACTGCACCGTACTACTACCATCGCACCGTCACCGACACCAAGGGCCGCAGCTACACCGTTGAGCAGACGGATATGCCGAAGATGGCGGTGGCGATCACCGGCGACGCGAACGAGGACGGCAAGATCAACTGGGAGGATGGCGCGATCGCGTACCGCGACATCATGAACAATCCGTACAAGTCCGAGGAAGTGCCTGAGCTTGTCTCGTGGCGCATCGCCATGAACTTCGGCTCGCAGGCGCAGAACCCGTTCCTCACCACGCTGGACAACGTCAAGAAGGTGGCGTTGAACACGGATGGCCTCGGCCAGTCGGTGCTGCTCAAGGGCTATGGCAACGAGGGCCACGACTCCGGTCACCCGGACTACGGCGACATCGGCCAGCGCATCGGCGGTGCGGCGGACATGAACACGCTGATGGAGGGCGCGGCCGAGTATGGCGCGCGCATCGGCATCCATGTGAACGCGTCCGAGATGTACCCCGAAGCCAAGGCGTTCAACGATGACATGGTCCGCCGTAAAGCGGAGGGTGGCCTCAGCTACGGTTGGAACTGGCTCGATCAGAGCATTGGCATCGACGGCATCTACGACCTCGCTTCCAACTCCCGCAAGTCCCGCTTCGCGGAGCTGAAGAAGGAAGTCGGCGACAAGATGGACTTCATCTACCTCGACGTGTGGGGCAACAACACCTCCGGCGCTGAGGACTCGTGGGAAACCCGCAAGATGAGCCAGATGATCAACCAGAACGGTTGGCGCATGACCACCGAATGGGGTGCCGGCAACGAGTATGACGCCACATTCCAACACTGGGCCGCGGACCTCACCTATGGTGGTGCCGCTATGAAGGGTGAGAATTCGCAGGTGATGCGTTTCCTGCGCAACCACCAGAAGGACAGCTGGGTCGGCGACTACCCGTCGTACGGGCAGGCGGCCAACTCCCCGCTGCTCGGCGGCTACAACATGAAGGACTTCGAAGGCTGGCAGGGTCGCAACGATTATGCGGCGTACATCACGAACCTGTACACGCATGACGTGTCCACGAAGTTCATCCAGCACTTCAAGGTGACGCAGTGGGTCAACAGCCCGCTGGACGCCACCAGCGTGAAGGACGCCTCGGTCAACGGCGGCAACGAGCAGATCACGCTCAAGGACTCGTACGGCAACGTGGTGGTCTTGAAGCGCGGCTCGAACGACGTGAACGATGCGGCGTACCGTGAGCGCACGATCAC
>NZ_RQSP01000051.1:4593-14041 GCF_009078285.1 Bifidobacterium jacchi | reverse complement strand
CGAACCACAGGTTTCAGCCCCCTACACATACGTTCCATGCACACGATGCCAAAACAACATACACCCCATGCACACAATCGACACACACAATCGACATGGATAACTTCAGCAACACCCATAGGAACGGAAGCAACCATGAGCAAGCAAGCAACCATGAGCAGGCAACCATGAGCAAGCAGGCAACCACGAGCAGTGCATCACTGATGCACCACTGAGGACATTCCGGAGGCCACACCCGGAGTGCATCTGTTCGCTGCGAATTAACCTGCGATTTGCCGATCACACATCATGGCGCAACACTACAGCGCTATGCCTGATTGTGATACCGATGAGGCTAGAAAAGGAATGATTATGCACACGAACAACAGCCGTCCGGAATCGCATCATACGGACACTTACTCCAGCAACGATCGTCAGTACGACGCGTACATGTACGCTGAGTACGGCATCGAACGCTGAAATACCAACAAACGTGAAGGGGTGGGGCATGTCACCGTTGACGTGCCCCACCCCTTCACGTTGTTTCGCACACTACCATCAATACCAACAGCAGACGGAACACAATCAGACCATCTCAATCCCCGCGAAAGGAACCCGACCATGCAACGACCGATTATGACCTCGCGATCGTTCCTGCGCACGCCGTCCGAGCCAGCCGATCCCGCCGCGCCGGCCGATCAGGCAACGATCACCGATCTCGTGGATACGCTGGAAGCCAACCGTTCGCGATGCGTAGGCATGGCTGCGAACATGATCGGCGTAGGCAAGCGGATCATCGCGTTCGTGGACGAAGAACTCGGCGGACGGATTACGGTGATGCTCAACCCGGTCATCACGGTTATGGACGGCGCGTACGAGACCGCGGAGGGTTGCCTGTCGCTGGCCGGCGAGCGCCGAACGCGACGGTATCGTCGGATTGAGGTCGATTTCGAGGATCGGCGCGGGCGCTCGCGACATGCGACGTTCACTGATTTCACGGCTGAGATCATCCAGCACGAGGTCGATCACTGCAACGGGATCATTATCTGATCATCCCTGCCAAGCCGCGCTGTTGGGTTTGGGTTGTGGTGAGGGCCGACGAACCGGTTCGTCGCGAATCATGTCGCAAACCGGCTCGTCACGGATCATGACAACCGGCACGTCGCAGTCCGCATTGCGCCCACAGAGCGTGCGATACTGGCACGCATGAGCAACGTCAGCACACGCATCGCCACCGCCAACACCGGCAACGCCACCGCCAGCCAACGCAACATCGCACCGAACTACGACCGCACCATGCTCGCCTGCTTCGTCGGCTACATCACGCAGGCGGTCATCAACAACTACATGCCGCTACTGTTCGTCACGTTCGCCGCGACGCTCGGCATCGACATGGCACGGCTGTCGGCGCTCATCACCGTGAATTTCGTCACCCAGCTCATCGTGGACGTGCTCGCCGGGCGATTCGTCGATCGCATCGGCTACAAACCGTGCATCATCGCCGCGCACATCGCGGCGCTCGCCGGTCTGTTGACGCTGGGCCTGATGCCGACCCGCGTTGCGGACCCGTATGCGGCGATTCTGGCGGCGGTCATGCTGTATGCGCTGGGCGGCGGGCTGATCGAGGTGATGGTCTCGCCGATCGTCGAGGCGTGCCCGAGCGCGCACAAGGCGAAGGCGATGAGTCTGCTGCATTCGTTCTATTGCTGGGGCCAGCTCGGCACAGTGGCCGTATCGACGCTGTTTCTGTTCGTGTTCGGCACCGGTTCGTGGCCGGTGCTGGCGTGCCTGTGGGGCGTGGTGCCGATCGTCGGGCTGGTGTTGTTCGCCGGCGCGCCGATGCCGCGCATCGTGCCCGAGGGCGCGGCGACCATGCGATTCGCGGATTTGGCTCGCCGGCCGGTGTTCTATCTGATGTTTGCGATGATGCTGTGCGCCGGTGCCGCCGAACAGGGCATGAGCCAGTGGGCGAGCGCGTTCGCCGAGTCCGGGCTGGGCGTGACCAAGGTGGTGGGTGATCTTGCCGGGCCGGCCGCATTTGCGCTGATGATGGGGCTGTCGCGCATGCTGTATGGCATGATCGGGCATCGCATCGATCTGACCGCGTTCATCGCCGCCAGTTCGCTGCTGTGCGTGGCGATGTATCTGACCGCCGCGCTCACGCCGCTGCCCGCGGTGGGGCTGGCGGCGTGCGCGGTCACCGGTTTTTCGGTGGGCATCATGTGGCCGGGCGCGTTCTCGATGGCTGCTGATGCGATGCCGGGCGGCGGCACGCTGCTGTTCGCTCTGCTGGCGGTCGCCGGTGATCTGGGATGCGCCGGCGGGCCGGCGTTGGTTGGATTCGCCGCCTCGGCCAATGGTGGCCGACTGCAGACCGGACTGCTGTTCGGGTCGGTGTTTGCCGTGGTGCTGCTCGCGTGCGTGTTCGTCGCGCGACGGTTTGCTCATAGTGCGCATCGTTAGACGTTCAACGCATTCACGCCCCGTCAGAAGACACCCCGGCCAACACCCAGCAGGGTTGCTCCGATCAGAACATCGCACCGATCATGCCGGCCACAGACAGGATGATGATCACGTCAATGAACGACAGCACCGTGCCGGCGATCGCCAAGCCACGCGGAGCGCGGAACAAGCCGACAAGGCTCAGCACAGCCCCAAGGAACCACACCACCCAGCCGACCACCGGCGCCCAGGACACCAGCACTCCCAGCAGCGCCAGCACGAAACCGGCGGTTCCTAATCCGTTGCTCTTCTTCACCACGGTATTGACGACCACCGTGGTGCCATCCTTGTGATCCATCGACTTGTTGGCAATGGGATTCTGCTCGTACATGGTTCTTCTCCTTGCCGACGAGAGCGCTATCCGGACCTTCCGGACTCCTCATCGCCTGCAATGGATATAACCGGACAATTCGCACGCCGCTCGCAAACAGCATCGCCGTCTGCTTCACGGGGCGGCCCTGCAGGGGAGGCTGGCAGCACTCAACCAATGACGAGACAGACCACTAGGCGATCATCGCATCGATCATCGCATCGACCGTGTCGAGCACGGCACGCACGTTGCGTTCGAACTGCGCCGATTCGGGCAGCAGCGAAATCGCCAGATAGCCGTTCGAGGTCATGTCGAAGAAATAGCCCGGCTGACCGGTCACGCCATGCCGTTCGATCAGCGACAGCACCACATCGTTCTCGTCGAGCACGCTCGGCACACGCAGCAGCACGTTCCAGCCGCCTTCGGCCCGCAGCACGTCGACCAGCCCATGCTCGTCGGCGGCAAGCAGCCTGTGCAGCAGAGCGAGATTGCCAAGAACACGCTGGCGAACACGTGCCGTCTGCCGCTCGGCATCGTCAAGCAACGCATCGAACCGATCGGCGATGATGTCGCTCATCGGCAGATAGTCGTCGGCGATCACGTCCAGTCGGCGCTGCGCCTCGGCCACATCGGCACTCGGCCCCGAAACCTCGATCCAGCCGACCTTGGCATGCGGCGCGGCGAGCATCTTCGAAAAACCATCCAGCGCGAACGTCAGCACGCCGCGCTCCCCCGCGAGACGCGCATTGCCGTCGAACGGCTCCAGCGCATAATCGTAGAACACCTCGTCGGCGATGATCGCGATGCCATGTTCCCGGCACAGCGCCACGATGCGCTCCCGCTCGCTTGGCTTGACATATGATCCGGTCGGATTGTTCGGATTGATCAGCACCAGCGCACGGATGCGCTCACCGTCCGGCCCGTCAAGCAGCGCGGCGAGCTCGGCCACGTCGATCGTCCACGACCCATCGAAGCGCAGCTGGTATTCGATCGCATCGACGCATTCGAGTCTCGCGATCGATTCGATGAGCGGATAGCCCGGCTTCGGCGCAAGCACCGCGTCGCCGGCATCGCACAACAGCTTGATCAGCCATGAATACGCTTCGGATGTGGAGCTGAGCACATACAGCCGATCAGGCGAAACCGCGGCGGCGGATGCATTGGCTGGCGCATCGGCGCGCATATCGGCGGTCGCATCCTCGCCACAACCCCGCCGAGCTCTGAGAAACGCCGCCAGCGACTCGCGCATGGCACGCGGGCCACGCGGATCGGCCGTATAGACACTCGGCACCAGAGCCGGAGCAAGACCATGCCGTGTGGGATTGGAATCGTTGAGTTTGACGAGCGACCGCCCGCGCGCCTTGGCGGCAAGCTCGGCGGCCGCAATCGGATTGGGCTGGCTGACATCGACTCGTGAGGAGAAACGCATGCGCTCCAGCATACTCACGACCATGCACGCGCGTTGTGCCGCGAATCGCGGGCATCCTGTGGTCGCTGCCGGCGCGTTGCACACAGGTGCTGCGGGGATGCTTCGGCAGTCATCGTCGAAGCATCCCCGCTCGAGGCGTCACTGCTTGGTCGTCGCGTAGTAGGCGGCGCCGATGATGCCGGCCTCGTTGTGCAGCGTGGCGGGCACGATCGGCGTCTTCACATCGATGTACGGAATGAACTTCTCGCTCACGCGGCTCACGCCGCCGCCGATCACGAACAGATCAGGGCTGAAGTACTTCTCCATCAGGCCGTAGTACTTGGTCAGACGCTTCGCCCACTTTTTGTAGCCGAGGTTCTTGCGCTCGCGCACCGCGGACGACGTGTACTGCTCGGCATCGCCCTTGCCCTTCTCCAGCTGGATGTGGCCCAGCTCGGTGTTGGGGATGAGCACGCCGTTGTAGATCAGCGCAGTGCCGATGCCGGTGCCCAGCGTGGTGACGATGACCAGACCCTCCTGATCCTTCGCGGCGCCGAAATGCTGCTCGCCGAGACCGGCCGCGTCGGCGTCGTTGACCACGACGACGCGACGGCCGCACTCCTCGGACAGCGCCTCGGTGACATCCACGCCAATCCACGACTGGTCGAGGTTGGCGATCCAGTCCACCTTCTGACCGGGCTTGATCGGGCACGGGAACGACACGCCGACCGGCACCGAATCGGGCACCTGGAAGTGATCGAGCTGCTGACGGATGATCGCGCCGATCGCCTGCGGCGAGGAAACCTGGGGCGTGAGGATCTTCAGACGCGGCTCGGCGAACTCGCCCTTCTCAAGATCGACCGGAGCCGCCTTGATGCCGGAACCGCCGACATCCACTCCAAAAGCCTGTGCTGTCTCAATCATCGCCGACCGTCCTTCCGCGTCGTTGTACGCCTTGCATTACTGCCACTGCATATGGAACGCAGCCTGAACGAGAGATCGCGAAAATCGCAATCAGACACCCAGTTTGCTGCTGAATACCATATGCATTGTATACCCGACCCGACCGGCAGCGCGCGGCAATCCCATATCAGCGGCATCCCGCATCCGCCGTGCATCACACGAACCATGCGCCAAGCCGTCTGCCGCACGCCACGCGGCGCAAACGCACGCGGCGCAAACGCCTCACTATGCAATCAGCGGCGGCATCGGACGCCAGTCGGGATCGTGCATCAGCTTGCGCGAATCCCACCAGCCCTTTGCGATCTGCACCAGACCGGTGCGCACATGCTCGCGATCGACCATGACCAGCCGGATGATCTCCTTGGCTGCGGTCGCCAGCGTGCCCACGGCGAACAGGAACGGCCGAAAATCGCCGTGAACCATGAAATAGCGCGCCATGTAGCCGCGGTTGCGCATAATGTGATACCGATTCATATCGGACGTCGAGTTGAGCTGGCGCAGACCGGCGATGTCCCAGTTGCCGATCTCGCGCGTGCGGCGCAGCACCACGTCCGGCACGATGATGGGATTGGTGACCTTGCTGGCGAGGTACCCGTAGATCGTGTCGTCCCAGTAGATGAAGAAGCGCGGATCGGGAAAGCCGATCCTCTCGACCACGCGTCGGCGGAACAGGCCGCCCTCGAAGCACAGCGTGTCCATCACGCGGTAGCCGGCGCGCCCGAACGCGGACGGCGCGATCGGATTGGGGATGCCGAGGGGCACGATGAAATCGTACTGCCAGTAGAACGGGCCTCCGTCGAAGTCGTAGCGGCTGCCCTGGATCACATCGTGGGTGGCCGTCCACTTGGCGAGTTTTTCGATGCCGTCCGGCTCGACGGCGACATCGTCATCCATCACCCAGAACCATTCGGCGCCAAGCTCATACGCCTTCTTCACGCCGGCCGAGAACCCGCCGGCACCGCCCAGATTGTCGCTTTGCGGCGCATACACGACCCTGCGCTCGTTGCCGGACGCGTCGGCGATGGTGTCGCCCCACTGCGTGGCGAGCCGATCGGAAAACGCCTCGACCATGGCGCGCGTCTCGTCGCTGTGCTCGTTGTCCACGACGACCACGCGCCACGGCGCGGCCGTCAGGGCGGCGATCGACTCGAACAGACGCGTCAGCAACTGCTGACGCTTGTAGGTGACGACGACGATCGCCAGTTTGTCGATGGTACCGGCTGCGGCATGCTGTTCACTCATGGGTCCCATTGTAGGCACAGACCTGTATGCGCAATCCTGGTTCCGCGATCGGTCCACACCGTGGACACGCGACGCGGGGAAATCCATACGCCACGGTATACATGGTCAACGTAAGTTTCAGGGAAGGTGCAATTCCTTACTGGCGGTAACGCACGCGGCCGAGTCCATAACGGCCGGTCGTGCGAAGCCCGCGAGCCGCTTCGGCGGCCGATCCGGTGCGATTCCGGGGCCAACGGTACAGTCCGGATGAAAGAAACGGAGCTCGATATGAGTGTCTCTTCGCATACCACCAGCGCATCTGCAGCAACGTCGGCAGCCGCATCCTCGTCATCCGCGCGGCCGGACAACGCCCATTCGACCGGCGTCGGCGATTCGGGCCGCTGGTCCACGCGCCGCATCGCCGTCTATGCGCTGTTCGTCGCATTGGCGATGGCGACCAGCTTCATTGAATTCCCGATCATTCCGGGCATTCAATGGCTCAAGTACGATCCGTCGGGCATTGTGTGCCTGATCGCCGGCTTCGCATTCGGTCCCGCGGCGGCGGCCATCGTTTCGGTGCTCGGATTCGTGCCGCATCTGTTCATGGATCCGTGGGGCACGCTGATGGCCGTGCTCGTCGCATTGACGCTGTCGGTGCCCGCCGCGATCATCTACCGTCGCACCCGCACGCGCACCGGCGCGCTCATCGGTCTGCTCGTCGGCGCCGTCTGCGCGCTGGCCGCGGCGATCGTCGGCAACCTCATCGTCACGCCGATCTACGCCTCGATGACCGTCGCGCAGGTCGCCGCGCTCATCGTGCCGGCGCTGCTGCCGTTCAATCTGCTCAAGTTCGCGATCCACGGCGTGGTCACGTTCCTGATCTACAAGCCGATCTCCAATCTGCTGAACCAGCAGTGACCGATACCGGCGCCTGAACGAGTGACCGAGGTGGGACTGCGCAACGCGGTCCCACCTCGGTCGCATATGTTGCGTATTCCTACTTGAATAATCCGGACTGAATATTCCGGCCTGCATATTCCGGACTGCATATTCCGGCGCGCGTCATCGTTGACGTCGCCGACACCAGGCCTCCTTTTCCATTCGCCATCGTTCTTATTCACGACTCCCCCCATTCACACAGCGCGCAAGGATGACCATGACAGCAATCGCCGCACGACTTACCGGCATTCGATTCAGCTACGATTCCGGTGTTGCCTGGGCGCTGGACGGCGTCGACCTGACGATACGCAGCGGCGAATACGTGTGTCTGACGGGGGCGAACGGATCGGGGAAAACCACATTGTCGCGGCTGCTGGCAGGACTGTCCGCGCCGGATGCCGGTCAGGTGGAGCTGCTCGGCCATCCGGTGTTCGACTCGACCGGCACCGGTGCGGACGCGCAGCAGTATCGACTCGCGAGACGCGGCATCGGCGCGGTCTTCCAGCATCCCGAGGATCAGATCGTCACCACCGTGGTCGAGGACGACGTGGCGTTCGGACCGGAGAATCTCGGCGTCGACCATGCCGACATGGCCAGGCGCCTCGACCGCGCCATCGAGGCCGTGGACATGCAGCCGCATCGTCATGACGATCCGACCCGCATGAGCGGCGGCCAGCAGCAGCGCGTCGCCATCGCCGGCATGCTCGCGATGAATCCGACGATGCTGGTGCTGGATGAGCCGACCGCGATGCTCGATCCGGCCGCGCGCGCCGATGTGCTCGACATTCTTGATCGACTCCACGCGCAGGGAACCACGATCATCCACGTCACGCATCACGATGACGAGATCATGCGGGCAGAGCGCGTCATCCGGCTCGAATCCGGAAGAATCGCCGCCGACGAGCGCGCGTCGGTCAGCCACCGGCAGCCGCAGGAACCGAACGATCACGCACAGCGAAGCGACCGGCCGCATTCCGCCGCCATACGCTCCGCCAATGCCGTATCAGACGTATCAGACGTATCAGATGCTGGCTTCACGCCGGCCATCGGCGACACCCCGGCCAGCGGCACCGCGCCAGCCACTGGCGAAAACCCCGCGATCGAGGTGCGGCACCTGACCTATCGCAGGCAGGAGCACCCCGCCCCGATCATCAGCGATTTCTCCATGACCGTCGCCGCAGGCGAGACGGTCGCGATCATGGGCCGCAACGGTGCCGGCAAGACGACGTTGGCGCGTCTGCTGTGCGCGTTGGAGCGGCCGGAACGCGGTTCGATCCGCATCGACGGCATCACCGTGGCCGAAATGCGGCGCGGACGCTCCCGACAGCTGCCGCGCCGGCGTCGCGATGCGCTGCGCCGCGCCGTCGGCTATGTGATGCAGCATCCCGAACGACAGCTGTTCGCCGACACCGTGGCCGAAGACGTGGCCTATGGCCCTCGAAATCAGGGTCTTGACGCCGACGAGGTGGGCGAGCGCGTCAAGCATGCGCTAGAGACCCTTGGCATCACGCATCTTGCCGACCGCTCCCCGTTTTCGCTGTCGGGAGGTCAGCAGCGGCTCGCGGCGATCGCCGGCGTGATCGCGTGCAATCCGCGCGTGCTCGTCATGGACGAACCCACCGCCGGACTGGACGCGGCCGCGGCCGCACGCATCCATGATCTCATCGCCACACTCAACCGCCGTGGCGCGGCGGTGGTGATGATCACGCACGACAAGGCCGAGGCCGACCTGCTGGCGAATCGTATCATCATGCTGGGCACGCCGCAGACGGATGCCGCCGCAGCCGACGCAGCAGCAGCCGCACAGCCACGTCGCGATCGCGCCACCTCCGGCGGTCTGATCGCCCGCCTCGACCCGCGCGTGAAGATGACGACGTTCCTGGTGCTCATGTTCACCGCATTCGCCATCGGCTCCCCCGCGCAGCTGGCGCTCGGCGCCGCGCTCACTGCGGCGATCATCGCCGCCGGACGCCTCAACCCGCTGCGACTGCTCGCGTCGGTGCACATGTTCCTCGCGCTGTTCGTGATGATGGGCGCGCTCAACGTGTTCTTCGTCCGCACCGGCGACGTGCTGTGGCATATCGGCGCACTGCCGATCACCACCGATGGCGTGGCGACCGCCGCGC
>NZ_RQSP01000051.1:0-4576 GCF_009078285.1 Bifidobacterium jacchi | reverse complement strand
CTCTACACATGTCGTCTCGCGCTGGTGATCATTCTTGGCGCGGTGTTCCTCGCCACGACCACGCCGACCGCGATGACCGACGCCTTCGGTTCGCTGCTGTCGCCGCTGCGTCGTTTCGGCATGCACACGCAGGAGGTGGCGTTGGTGATGAGTCTTGCGCTGCGTTTTCTGCCCACGCTCGGCGCGGAGGTGCGATCGATCGTCGACGCGCAGTCGGCGCGCGGCGGCGGCATCGAGACCGGCTCTCCGATGCGCAGGATGCGCGCGATGGCGGCGATCATCGTACCGGTGTTCGTCGGCGCGCTGCGCCATGCGGATCATCTCAGTCTGGCGCTCGACGCACGCTGCTACGAGGAAGGCGCGCGGCGCACGCATTGGCGCAGGCTTCGCGTCGGCGGCCTTGACGTGGCGTTCATCGTGACCGCAGTCGTCTACATCGCCGCGCTGGTCGCGCTGGCGTTCATCTGATCATTGCGGCACCGCCTGAACCGCTGCGACAGCCGATCACTGGCCGGGCAGCGTCATGAATCCGGAATCCTTGAGATAGTTGTTCCCCGCGGTGATGTCGTACTGGATGAGTCTGTAGTCGGCGAGCAGCTGACGCGTCTGCTCATCGAAATCGCTTTCCGCCATCGGCTTGCCGTTCCTGTCGAGGTACAGGCTCTGGCCTTCGGGGATGCGATCCCACCCCTGGATGGAGTTGACGACCGGCGGCTCCATAGCGGATATCCTCTCGTGCATGTCGGTCAGGAACGCAAGATAGGGCGACACCTTCGCGTTCATGTGCTCGGCCGCCTGCGCGACGAAGAAGTTCGGCGACGAGTACGCGTCGTTGTCGATGTTGCTGCCACGGGAATCGGATGCCTTGTTCGACCAGATGAAGTAGTCGGTCAGATGCAGGGCGAGCGAGTTGTTGGCATCCGCGCCGGCCGTCTCGTAGATGCCGGGCAGATGATCGCCGTAGAAGACGACCGTGATCGGCTTGTCGAGCTCGTCGAGTTGGTCGAGGAAGTCCTGCGTCGCCTCGTCGGTGATGCTGGCGCCCTTCTGATAGGTTTCGATCGATGTGGTCTCGGTCTTCTCCAGCGGCTGTGCGGGATCGGTGGACTCGGCGGTGAAGTCGTTGTCCTTGTACCAGTTGTGGTAGGGCATGTGGTTCTGCATCGTGATGATCTGGATGAACTGGTTGTCATCGCTCTTGGCGATCTCCTCCAGCGCGCTGCGGTAGGTGGCCGCGTCGGAGACGTATGGGGACTTGTCGATCTTGTCCTGGTATTTGATGATGTCGTTGCCCTGATCGTCGCCGGTGAGCGTATAGAAGTGGGAGAACCCGAACTTGGCGTAGTTGGTCTGCCGCGAGTACATCGACGCCTCGTAGGGATGGAACGCCTCGGAGAATCTTGCGGCGCCCCACATCTGGTTGATGGTCGGCGTCCAATGCTCGCCGGGCACGAGCTGCTGGTAGGGGCTGGTCAGCGACGAGTCGAAGTTGGCCATGCTCATGCCGGTAAGCCCCATGTATTCGAGATTGGCGGTGCCGCCGCCGTATCCGGACGACAGCATAAGGCCGGACGTGGTGCCGCTCTTGATCCTGCGGATGTTGGGCATGGAATCCTTGTTCACCTTGAGTCCGGGCACGCGCGAGGGGTCGGAGAACGATTCGGACAGCACGTAGATCACCGTCGAATCGGTCATATTGGCGCTGCGGGTCTTGTTGATGCGCTCCGCCTCGGCCTGATAGCGTTCGGCAAGCTTGGCCATCGTCTCCTCGCTGTAGTCCGCCGGCCGCTCCATGATGCGCGGATTGAGCTGACGGGTGAAGGAGACGATCGGACCGTTGCGCTGGGCATCGTAGACGGAATCCCACATCGAGGGCTTGTCACCGAGCGCGGTGGCAAAGGCCTTCGCCCATGAACCGACCGTGCTGACCTGCGAGATGTATGCGCCGAAGCACAGCGCGGGAAGAATCACCAGCAGCATGCGCACGCAGATGCCCATGCCCTTGTTGTCGAAGCGCACCATGCGGCCTGAACGGCCATCGACTCGATACAGCAGGAAGCACACGACGACCGCGGCGAGGAAGATCGCGACCATCCCGACGATCGTGCGCCATGCGCCAGCGGGCATGAAGCTGAGCAGACTGCCCTTGTTCGAGCCGAGGAAGCTCAGATCGGACGGCAGCACGGCCTCGTAGCGGATGCGCACCTTGAAATGCTCGATCACGGCGAGGATCATCGGTATGGCAAGAAACACCGGCGTCGCAATCCAGAACCAGTTGATGAGCATGAGCGCGATCAGATAGATGACGCCCCACAGCAGCAGATTGAGCACGAGCACGAAGTTGCCCTGCGTCCACATCTTGGTGACGAATCCCCAGCCGACCGTGGGACTGGACAGCTTGACGCGCGTGCTCGACTGCGACACGCCCCACTGCATGATGGCCACGGCGGCGAGGTCGAAGAGGATGAAGAACACGGCATACAGCCATCCGGGGAACGGCTTGCTGTGGAATTTGAACCAGCGGCGTTCGTCGCGATCGTCATGATCATCATGATCGTCATGATCGTCATGATCATCGCGATCATCGTGAATGCCTTGAACGTCGTTGCCGCGCGTATCCGCCTCCTGCGCGGCGGTGATCATCGATTCATCCCCATCTATGGCTGTATTGGTCATAACCTGCACTTCACCATCAGTTTGCTTACCGGACATCTGCCACTATTGTTCCCGGCATCGCTGACAACGACGGCGACACCGGCCGGGGATTCCATGATTTCTTCACCAATCGTGCCGCAATCATGGTGCATCCCAGGCCGGTGCCTGGTCGTCGGCGTTGCCCGCCGACGCGAAGAGGAGGAGCGACGGCTGGCATGTCGTGACGTCACCGGATATCGTCTGGCATCCAGTGACGTCGCTCGAATCACGCGTTGGCGAACTGGTCCACCAACGCGCTCATCCAGTCAAGCAGGTCGCTGTATTCCGCCGGCATCTGCTCGGTGAGCTCCACGATCGGCACGTTTGCCTCCTTGGCGGCGGAGGTGATCTGATCGGTGGTGGAGTTGGCCTCCTGCGAGTTGAAGACCAGCATCCTGATGGATTTGCCGTCCTTGAGCGCATCCTGGAATGCCTTGATGTCGGACGGGGTCGGCTCGCTTTCGTTGGCGGATGCCTGGGCGTAGCCGGTGGGCGTGGCGTCGGTCATCTTGAGGTCGTCGGCCAGATACCACGCCACGGACTCGGTGGCTGCGTAGGGAAGGCCGGCGGTCTTGGCGGAGGTCTCCTTGATCTTGGATTCGAGCGTGTCCTCCTTGGCGTGCCAGTCCTTGTTGAGCTTGGCGTAGTCGTCCTTGTGGTCGGGGTCGGCCTTCTGGTAGGCGGCGGTGATCGCGTCGGCGGTGGCGGAACGCACCTTGGCGGAGAACCAGACATGCGGGTTGTCGCCTTCCTTGATGTCGGCGGTTTCAGCGGCGTCCACCAGAGTGGCTTTGGTGGATTCGGCGGCCTTGGACGCCCAGGGGTCGTAGTCGGCGCCGTTGACCACGGCGACCTTCGCGGAGCCGAACTTGGCGACGTCCTGCGCAGTGGGCTCGTAGTCGTGCGCCTCCACGTTGGTCTTGGTCATGATGTTGGTGACTTCGACGTTGTCGCCACCGAGGTCGGCGGCCACCGAACCCCACTGGTTGATCGAGGCGACGACCTCGATTTTGCCGGAGGATGCGGCGGTGCTGGAATCGGACTCGGTGTTGCTGTCGGCGTTGCTGGAACCGCAGGCGGTCATCGAGAACAGGGTCGCGGCAGCAGCCGCGACGGCGAATGCACGCTTGACATTGGACATGATGGACATGGTTTGGGTTTCCTCTCTATTTCAACTGCCAGGCCGGGCGATTCTGCTGTTGCTGCATCATCGCCCGGCCACCAACACAACAGAATAACACATATTGAGAATTATTATCATTTGCATTTGTTTCGGCGTGTCCCCATCTGCCGCGCGACCCATCACAGTCTTCGCCCAATCCCAAGCAGTGCTGCATCCGCACACACTCAGACACGTGGCAAAGTCGCGCCGGCCGCCGCGTGCACCAACTCCGTCAGACTTACGGTATGGGCGTCCTCGCAAATCAGCGCATCGCGGCCGGCTATGGCGCGAATAATGTCGCGGCACCGGCACTCCCCTTCTGCATCCAGATGACGCGCCAGACAGCCGGCTCCAACCACCGGCAGTTCCAGCACGCAAGAAGCCTCACGAATCAGGCGGGATACCACGACACCGGTGGAGCGTTCATCATAGACGCCATCCTCCTCCCCCATGCCGTACAGACACAGCCGGTCGTCGTCAAAGAATCGCTCCTCGAACTCGTCGAGCCCCACCGCATTGGCGACGGCACCGACGAACAGCGGCATGCGCCAGCCATCGAAACTGAACAGATCCGATAGATACTGCGCCACCAGCGCACCCTCAAGACCGACCGGCAACGAGACAAGGAACGCCTCAGGCACCGGGAACGGCAGGGATTCCGACGACGAGGCCGCAGAAGCATCCATAGCATCCGACGCCCCACCCCCTTCAATCCCCGGC
>NZ_RQSP01000050.1 GCF_009078285.1 Bifidobacterium jacchi | reverse complement strand
AGGCGATACGACGATTGGCGAACCGCTATTTTGATTCCTTCCGCCGCAAGATCGACGGCTTGGAGGGTCTCTTAGCGCAAGGATTCCACGAACTCAACGAATTCAACGTAAATCTCGAGAAATCCTTGCGCAAACAACTCTACTAGCGCAAGGTTTTCTCATGAAAGCCACCTGTACTCCGTGCAGGTCCTTGATGGTCCGTCTCGCAAATGGCTGAGTGGCGGAGTACGTCCGTGATTGCAGCCGGGCTGTCGGCGAAGCTGCCGGGGTGAGGGAAAAGCTGCCCCCTCGATCATTTGCGAGACAGGGCACTAGGCGATGAGTCCGGCTTTGTAGCCTTCGCCCCAGTTCCAGAGGGCGTCGATGACGGTTTTGAGACTGCGGCCTGTGTCGGTCAGCGAGTATTCGACGCGCGGCGGTACCTCCGCGTAGACTTCGCGGTGTACAAGCCCGTCAGCCTCCATCTGGCGCAGGTTCGAAGTGAGCACTTTCTGCGAGATATTGCCAATTGACCGGCGCAGTTCACTGAAACGTTTGGTGCCGTCCAGCAGATCGCGCACGATAAGGATTTTCCACTTATCGGAGATCAGCGTGAGTGTCGTCTCCACGGGACACGCCGGTAGTGTGTTGACGTCGATCATAATTGTACCGTCCTGAAGCGTTGGAATCATCCAATAGTTCCTTTTGGGTAACTATAGCACTTTAGAGTGCCTTCTTCCTTTTTGGGATGTACTTCAATATCGTGAATCATGTCGATGCGGGAGCCGGCTGCGGCAATCAGCGCTGCGCCGGTCTCCCGACCGCAGGAAAAATGAGGTGGTCGGCGGCTGGTTCTTGACGGCGGCCGACCGGTAAGGAGTACACCATGACCAAGAACATCGCAGTCATCGCCGCCAACGGCAAGTCCGGCAGCGCCATCGTCCAGGAGGCCGTCAACCGCGGCCTCAGCGTGACCGCCATCGTGCGCGGCGAGAACAAAACCGCCGCCCAGCACGTTCTGTCCAAAGACCTGTTCGACCTGACCGCCGCCGATCTGGCTGGTTTCGACGCGGTCGTTGATGCGTTTGGTACGTGGGCGCCGGAAACCCTGCACCAGCATTCCGACTCGCTCAAGCATTTGGCCGACATCCTCTCCGGCACCGATACCCGCCTGATCGTGGTCGGCGGTGCGGGCAGCCTGTACCTCGATGCCGCTCACACGCTGCAGCTGAGCCAGTCCGAAGGATTCCCGGAGGCGTTCAAGCCGCTGGCCACCGCGATGGGCGAATCTCTCGCCGAACTGCGCGAACGTTCCGACGTGAAGTGGACGTACGTTTCGCCCGCCACCGACTTCCAGGCGGACGGCCCGCGCACGGGCTCATATGTGCTGACTGGCGAGGAGTTCACCACGAACGCGGCCGGCGAAAGCGCCATCAGCTACGCCGATTACGCGATCGCAATCGTCGACGAGCTGTCCGCCGCGCCTGCCGATGAGCACATCGGCGAGCGCGTCTCCGTGCGCTGGTAGGGGGGTGGCGGGCTGTCGCCCTCGGTTCTTTCATCGGCCAAGAACCGTGGGCGACGACGATACCTGCGGCTACCTCGCAGCCTGCCGATGGATGGCGGCGAGGCGCCGGGCGTTACTGCAATTCCTGCAGATGCTGCATGAGATACGGGATTGATCCGTCATTCAGATAATCGCATAGCGAGCCGTCTTCCCGGCCTTTCGTAACGTCTCGACCTCCCAAGAGCGCGGATGCAGCCCCGGCAGATTGATCGCCGCCTTCGCGATCAGCGTTTCCAGCAGCTCGGTGCCGCGCAACTCCTCTTCCCACGGATTGCCCGCGTCCCCGTACAGCAGGCCGGCCAATCCGCCGACGACCGCGGCGGTTGTATCGGTGTCGCCGCCGAGGTTCACCGCTTCCAATACGCAATCCCGGTAATTGTCCGTGTTGACCAGGCACCACAGTGCAGACAGCATCGTGTCCAGCACGAATCCGCCGGATTGGATTTGGCGGCGTTCACAGAACCGCAGATCCTCGGGTATGTTGGCGATCTTGCACACCTCCGTACGCGAGTAGGCGGTGCCCTCGTGCAGCAGGATGCGGGCGATGCGGATGAATCGCACGCATATATCGGTGCTGATCCGGTGGGCGTGGGTGATGGCGCTCACGCGGCGGATGTCGTCATCGGAGCAATCGGTGAAGGCCAAGGGGAGGATGCGCATCAGCGAGCCGTTGCCGTTGTCGTACTCGTCGGTGCCGCCGCGGCCGGTGGCGAGCGCGTGACTTGTGGTGTTGCCGATGTCGAATACGGTGCCGTCCGGCGTGTATTCGCCGGACTTGGCCCATGCGCGGTATTTGGCGAGCATGTCGTCGGTGTTCACGCGTCCGCCGTTTTCGGCGAGGGAATCCAGTGTGGCGAGCATCATCGCGGTGTCGTCCGACCATGTGCCGGCCGGCTGGTTGTGCGTGCCGTGGCCGACCATGCCGGTGCATGCGAAGGTGCCGCGGCGCTGGAACTCGTAGGGCACGCCGAGGGCGTCGCCGACCGCTTGACCGTAGACGGCGGCATGCAGACGTGCGAAGTCGGCGATGGAGAAGTGGCCGGCCTCGCGGATCAGCTTCCAGGGGAATTGCGCGACCGCCGCATGCTTCGGGCAGAAGAAGGCCGCGCGTCCTTCGATGTCGACCCAGCCAGCGTCGAGGACTATGTCCTGTGCTGCGCTCGGGTCGTTGTCATAGTCGCTGGTGTCCACCGTCATGTCACAGTTCGCGTAGGCACAGTGAACGATGAACGGGTTGAGTCCTTGTTCATAGTCTTTGAATTCGACGGTCATTGCGGTTCCTTTCGTTGTTTTCGTGTCGGTTCCGGCGTTGCGGCTGGCGTGATTCGCGTGCCGCGCTTTGTACGTAACCGCGTGATTCGCGTGACGCGGCTGTGCAGTGTGCCCTCACAGCGCAGTCGTTTGTGGTTTCTATTATCCGCGCGACTGCAGTTCGCAGCGCCTCTCGTAGTCTCAAACCAGGCAATTCGTTGGCTCGGCGCGTTGTGGTATTCGCTTCGCACCTGATGGGCGACGTCTCGACGTCTCG
Organism: Bifidobacterium jacchi; assembly: GCF_009078285.1. Taxonomy (GTDB): domain Bacteria; phylum Actinomycetota; class Actinomycetes; order Actinomycetales; family Bifidobacteriaceae; genus Bifidobacterium; species Bifidobacterium jacchi. Next base: position 11,184 of record NZ_RQSP01000050.1, on the reverse strand, counting down.
ACGCCGTGGCCCGCGAGCAACGCGGTTCCGCACTGAGCGACGGCGGGCTGCGTGGACAGGATGAGCGGCGCGGTCCCGGTCGTTCCGTTCGGCCTGTTCATCCCATGGGCTCCGCACATTCCGGTCGTTGCGGTCGTTGCAGGCCGTGGGCATGTGGTGTTTGCGGAGCTTGCCGGGCTTGTGGGGGCAGGCGTTCTTATGGCCTGTAGCCTTTTCTGGTCCGTTGGAAACGGTGTTGAGAACGGTGTTGCCGGGCACGTGTTTACGGAGTCGATGCGTTCAAAGGGAGTATGATGAGTTAGGTGGTCATGGACCATGAAGGATAGGATTGTCGCGAACGATCGATTTCCATAGCAAGGTTGTTTGCGAGGGCGCAAAGGAAGGGGTCTATATGGCACCGGTTGTCGGCATTGATTTGGGTACAACGTATTCATGCATAGCCTATATCGACGATTCAGAAAAGCCGGTCGTTCTGAAAAACGCTGAGGGTGATCTCACTACACCTTCTGTAGTGTATTTTGAAAGTCCGACAGAGATCACGGTGGGGTCGGCCGCCAAGGAGGTCGCGAACCTTTACCCGGATCAGGTGGTGGATTCGATCAAGCGTCATATCGGCCAGTCCGGATTCAAACTGACCATCAATGGGCAGGACATGAAGCCTGAGGAAATCTCCGCATACATTCTGAAGAAAGTTGTTGGCGATGCCGAGGATTCTCTACGCATGGAGAACAAGCTTGGTGATGATGAGCATATCACCAAGGCGGTCATCACATGCCCGGCATACTTCGGCGTTGCTGAGCGCGAGGCCACCAAGGCGGCCGGCGAACTTGCTGGTTTGGAAGTGCTCTCCATCATCAATGAACCAACCGCGGCTGCCATCACCTATGGCGTTACTGACGATAAGGTGTCCAAGACCGTGTTGGTCTACGATCTCGGTGGCGGCACATTCGATATCACGATGATTAAAATCGATCCGGGTGAGATCCGTGTGGTCTGTACTGGTGGCGACAAGGATTTGGGCGGTAAAGACTGGGATGAGCGTGTTGTTGCCTATCTCGCTGAGCAGTATAAAGAACGGTCGGGATCCGATGATGAAATCCTTGAGAATCCGGAGACGCTGCAGGATCTCAGCCTGAGTGCCGAGAAGGTCAAGAAGTTGTTGACGGCGAAGGAGAAAGCTCCGGTAGCGGTCAACTACAACGGCGAACGTGTACGTGTGGTGCTCACTCGTGAGAAGTTTGACGAGCTGACTGATGACCTGCTGTCGCGTACCATCGACATGACCAAGGATATTTTCGCCGAAGCGGAGAAGAAAGGCATCCACCAGTCCGATGTCTCCGAGATCCTGCTTGTCGGGGGTTCCTCGAAGATGCCGCAGGTTGCCAACAGGGTCAAAGCCGAGTTCGGCATCGAAACCAAGATGTTCGATCCCGATGAGGCCGTCGCGAAGGGAGCTGCTATCTTCGCTGGCCAGATGAACGATTACCACATTGTTATAGATCAGATTGCTCAAGCGACTGGCAAGACCGCCGAGGAGGTCAAGGAGCAGATTGATAGTGGCGAGACCACCGTCGAAGCAGCTGCCAAGCAAGCCAACGTCTCGGTTGCCGGTCGTCGTCTGCCTGGTGGATCGGTCTCCGGTCAGCTCCGCATCATTAATGTCTCCAGCCGTTCATTTGGACTGATCACTCTGGATGCCAATGAAAAGGAGTATCTGGAGAACATCATTCTCCGCAATCAGGAGCTTCCCGCGGAAGCCACGGAGACGTTTTACCCGCAATATGACAACCAGACATCCGTGCGTTTGCAGATCAAGGAGTGCCTGTCCTCCGATAAGAATGTTGATGTGTCCTTGGGACAGGACGTCGGCGAGGCTGAACTGAAACTGCCCGCGAACACTCCTTCAAGCACTCCAATTGAGATCACATTCCGCCTCGATGATTCAGGACTGTTGCATGTTCACGCCAAGGAAAGTCTGGGAGGTGGCATTATCGATGCCGATTTCCAGACCAAGGATGCGATGAGTGACCAGGAGAAAAGTGAGGCGCTTCGTCGCGCCAGTAACACGACAGTGAGCTGATCGACACGTTCCGGATGTACGGCCGACGACATGTGAGACGTCGTCGGCCGTTTCCATCATTCGTGGACTCAGACAAGGCAACACCGTGAAGTGAGAGGATGGAATCTGGATATCATGGGAAATTTTGACGGGAACGGTTCCAACGGTCAAAGCGCCAACTATTACATACTATTGGGATTGTCGTTTGATCCTCCGGTCGAGGACGAATCTGAGATCCACAAAGCTATCAATGCGAAGCAGGCGGAATGGTCCAGAAAATCATCCCAACCTATTATAGGCAAGAAATATGCCAAGTATCTCGATCAGCTTGATCAGATTACTGTGGTCATGATGGACCCTGCAGAGCGAAGGATGCAAGCGGATCAGGCACGTGAGATCAAGCGGAAGAAGGCCAAAGAGTTACAGGAGAAGCTTGGTCTGTACGATGAGCTGGATGACAAAGCCGTTGAGAAGCTGCATAAGGTTTACGGTGACTTCGGCTTTTCGGGGAACGATATACGTCGTTTGTACAAAACTATAAAAAGCGGCAAGAAGGAAAAGATCGATCGATCCCAGATTCTCGATTCGACCAAGGCGAAGCTGATTTCCAAGGCGTTCAAGGATTTAGGGCAGCCGGGACAGACGTTGTATACATTGCTTGGACTGAGTGCCAGATCGTCGGACCAAGACCTGTACGCCAAGGCCGATGAAGGGTATAAGCAGCAGATGATGCGAGGAGATCAAACGTCTCCCGATGTCGAGCCCAAGAAACGTTTGTACAATCTTGCGAAGGACATCTTTAATCCTAAGAAGCCGGAAATTCGTCAGCAGTATGACAACTTCATCAACATTACCCGGTACACCAGAATTAACGACGCTGTGGATGAGGCTGCAACTATCAACAAACGGCAGATCACTCCGGAGCAGAAGGACCGTATCCTTAATATCGCGTTGGAGGCTTACCAGAGTGATGGTCTGAAGGTCTCTGATGCCTCGGTGTACATCACCAACTATTGCGAGTATATGGGGTATACGCTACCGGATAACAAGATCATCTGTGGTCTATGCCAGACGGAGAATCCTAGCGGTGCTACTAACTGTCTGAAGTGCGGTAGACCTTTGAAGATTGTCTGTCCATCATGCCAGTCGGAGAACACCAATTCTGCTAAGATCTGCGCCAAGTGCGGATTCGACCTGTCCCATATGGATAAGGCTATTGAGTTGATTCGTGGGGCCAAAACGGCATTCGCGGCCAAGGATTTTGCAGGCATGCAACGTCTGCTTGGCGAGGCCAAGGCATATTGGCCGGGACATCCCGACATTGCCGCTTTGGATCAGCAGCTCAAGGATGTTAAGGAGCGGGCGTCCGCGGTAATCGGCGAAATTATGGAGGCGATTCGCTGTAAGCGATTATATGAGGCCAAGACCAAGATTGATCAAGCCATTGCTGCGGGTGTCACGCTCGATCAAGGGGTTGTTGATCAGGTGTCACAATCTTTGGCCAAGGCGCAGTCCCTGATTTCCGACATGCGTGTCGAATCCGGTGATCAGGCGTTTATGAAAGCCTTGGCCGCGTCGAAGATCATTGCGGATGCGCCGGAACTCAACGAAGCGATCAAACGTTTTCCGCCAAAACCGGCAGGCATTCCCTCCTTGGAACAGCACGGCGACCGGGTGGCTTTGCGATGGGCGAAGAGTCCCTCGACGGGGGATGTCGATTATGTGGTGGTGCGCAGCGAGGGCGCATTCCCGAATTCCTTGGATGATGGTTCCCCGATATATTCCGGCAGAGAGACAATGTTCACGGATAGCGGCTTGAGTCACGGTCACTCTTACGGTTACGCGGTGTTTGCTCGTCGACTGGGTGTCGTATCTGTTGCCTCTCGAGCGGCAAGCATGGTGAGTTTCGTGGCTGGTGTGGCTGGACTGAAGTGCATCGGTGGTGACGGTAGTGTCACACTATCTTGGAAGGCGCCGGCGGGTGTTACCGAGGTGCGTGTCGGCATGTGCCAATCCGATACTCAACCGACTACAGATGGTGCTTATTCTCCGATACCATCGGGCCGTCTGGATGGGGATACCATCCAAGGGCTGTCAAACGGCGACGGATATTGGTTTAGCGTACGCACGGTGATGGTGCTGGATGGGACTATACGCCAGTCAGACCCGGTCTATATTTCAACCATTCCTCAGAAACCCGCCGAGCCTTTGCAAGACTTCACGGTGCAGTATGAGGATGGCGTTTTTTGCGCATCGTGGACGCAGTCGTCGTGGGATGTTGTATTGTTCGCCAGCGAGGAGAAGCCGGAGTATGCTTCCGGTGTCATCTATGACATGGGTGATGTATTGTCGCGCTTCCCAAAGATTGATATGACGTTGACCAGCCGGATTACGGCCGAGTTCACATTGAATTTTGTGGGCGATTGCTACATCATCCCCGGCGTTGTCAACGCTTCGAATGTCATTTTTAACGATGCTGTCTACCTGTCATCGGTCCCGGACGCCTCACGGATCAGCAGCGATCTGAACTCCGGTGCCACGGAGATGTATGTCAATTTCGATTGGCCTCGTGGAGGTGTGTCCAATTCGCTGCTGGTCTATCGGCTCGACGGGGAATACCCGCAGGGTCCCGATGATCCACTGGCGAGACATGTCGAAAGTAATCGTCGCCAGTATGATAATAACGCGGGCATAGTGATCACGGATCCTCCAGAAGGGACTTATCATGCCGTGATATACACCTACGTCGACAAGGCGAACCGTCGCATCTACTCGTCCGGCGTTAAGACGGTACTGAGCAACGAGCCGCAACGTACCATCAGATATTCGCTCAAATATAAGAGGCCGGGTCTATTCAGCCGAAAAAGCGTACTGACCGTCAGTCTGAATCCGGAGATGTCGTGCGTGCTACCGGCGTTCGTGATCGTAGGAAAGAGCCGCAGTTTGCCGTTGAAGCGTGGCGACGGCGAGATGTTGTGCTCCGTCCCGGGGTCGGTCGAGCTTGAGCGGGGAGGACGGTCTTTTGAATTCGATGTGCCACCGCTGCCAGCCGGAATGAGGCTGAAAATGTTTTTCGTAAATGACAGACACTACCGGGAGTTCAAACTGGTCTGCACCGGTGGTGGTTCGATCTGATGGGGATACTTCGGCTATGTTGATGCCGGAGACGGAACAAAGCAACACGTAAAGGAGATTCGATCATGGCGAGCACGTTTCTATGTCCCAAGTGCTTCAAGGAGATGACGACCAACGATGTCGCCTATGTCTGCAACAACAATCGTCCGCCGTCTCCGTGCCCGTTGGCGGCGAGCGGCGAACCGCAAACGCCGGCCAATCCCAGGAAGCCCAAATGCGCTGAATGCGGGCGGCCATTGATTATCAAGGTATGCCCGGAATGCCGTATGGAATTGCCGATGGATATCGGTGAGACTAAGAACTACTCGATTGCCATGTTGGGAGCCAAATTCTCGGGCAAAAGCAACTACATCGCGGTGCTGATCAATCAGTTGCGTAACGAGATCGGTCGCTCCTTCGATTGTGCGCTGATGGCACGTGGAGATCGTACCATCCAACGATATCGTGACGAGTTTTATAATCCGCTGTATCGGCAGCGTACTGTCGTCAGGGGCACCGACGCCGGCGAGGTAGAACCGTTGATGTATTCGTTAATCTTCAAGCGCAGGGGAGGTCTGTTTAGAAAGGCCGTGAATGATGCGGTCGCTCTGACGTTCTTCGACACCGCGGGCGAGAACCTGAATGATCTGTCTACGATGAGCACGTACAACAGTTATCTACGCCATTCCGACGGCATCATCCTGTTGGTGGATCCGTTGCAGTTGCCCGTGGTTCGCGCTCAACTCGAAAAGCGCATGGAGCTGCCGGAGGAGAACGCGGATGCCAGTGAGCTGCTGACCAGAACCATCGAGGTCGTCCGTTCCGGCATGGGACATAGCGGAGGAGACAGACCGATCGACATCCCTATCGCCGTCGCGTTTACCAAGATCGATGCGGTGAAGTATTTGATTGACCCCTCAAGTTGCCTGCAGAACAATTCCACTCATATCCAAAAAGGCCAATTCGACGAGCAGGACTTCAGAGATACCAGCGATGAGATGCAGTCGCTGGTGGATAATTGGGCTGGCATGGAGCTGACCAACCTAGTGACGCAGAATTTCGCACATTACGGGTTCTTCGGACTAAGTGCTTTGGGCAGCAATCCGGACACCAATATGCGGATTCCACGATTCCGCCCATTCAGGGTCGCCGATCCGTTCCTGTGGCTGCTGGCGGAGAAGAAAGTCATCCCAGCTGCTTAATTGCGTCCATGCTGACGGGAAAAAGGGAAGATAAGGAAGTGGAATCGTGAAAGCGTTACAGTACATCTATACGTCGTGGAAAAACGGTGAATCGACCAACAAGGGATACATGATCTATTCCAAATCCGAGGGCATCACGGAAGCAGAATGTGAAGCCATCAGGAACGCAATGCGTTATAGTCCACCTCGTGATCTGCCGTTTGCCCCGACTAATGAACAGATTACCGAGGACTTCCCCTATGGTTTCGCCTCGTTTAACTTGCCTGGGGGACGCCGTTGCGTGGCGTTGACCACGTATCTGGGTAAGGATTATTCCGGCCGCTTCGGTAACTACATCATCTACGCTCTCGTGTTCGAGAAAGATGGATTGGAATGTCGTCCTGTCGACTTGTTCGGCGAGCCATTCATGAAGACTGCCATGACACAAGAGGAATTGAACGCTTCTTCGCCGGTGCCTCCGCTTCCCTTGTTGGAAATCGCCGATGATGAGGTCTCGGAGTATGTGAATTCGGAAACCTTGGAGGAGTTTTTGCCTGGGAATGAGGATAATCTCGCCCGATTGATTACCCTGATACTGGAAGCACGCACCAACGGAGATACGCTCTACATCAATGACACCAGAGAGAACTTGGTGCTTTGGGTCTCCGCATTGCAGTATATGCTGCCGGAATCGTTCTCCTGCTACATTACATTCAGCACTTATGTCGCGGATCCGCTTCACTTGCGTCAGGACAAGTATCTGAAGGAGGGCATCGACTTTGCTCTGACCGGCGCATGGCCGGATTCCTCCAATTTCAACTATGCGGTGGAGCGGGGAGGAGGACGTCGTCTGGTGTTTGATGTCGTCTCCGGCACATACTCGGATATGCCGATTAGCGGCTTTGCCAAGGCGATGGCTGATGCGTTGTCCATCGACGCTCCGCTGATTGACAGGTTTGGCGTGTTTCTGGAAAGCACATCATATCGTGGCATCGACAATGATTTGATGTCTGCATACGCCGTGTACCGGCTACTCAACGAGCATGAGTTGGATCGAAGAACTCCAGATGATTTGTCCCATGCCATCACATTTGCGGACAGATATCTGGATGAGTCCCGTTGCGGGGACTTCGCACGTGAATTATTGGATGTCGCCGACAAGAATGTATGGGATCTTGACGTCAATGAGCTTTCGTCGATTATCGACTTCATTGCATCGCATGCAAGGTTCATGTCCGATATCCTGTATCGACTGGTGTTTGGCTCTATCTACCAGATCATCAGTGAAAACGGTGAAGCTTGTGATGATTTGCTTTCCATGATTGATGGGATGAAGCATAATCATCCCGATCTATACCGTGGGTTCTCCGTTTATATGGATTCTCCCGAGGCAGGTGATGATGTGGACGTCTATCTGCGTGGCAATACGGATCCTTGGGTCAACAGTTTTTACCTGCAACTCGTGCTGTCGTCCTACGAACATGACGAATCCTGCGATCTGCGGACAACTCGTGGTGCCATGCTGCAACTGGTGGTGGATAATCTCGGTTCCGAACCTGATCCAAGTGAGATCATCGTCTCGGCGATGACACGGACAATCGGCAACGAATCGTTGTTCGCAACATTGTTCTCGTTGCTTCGCTCGTTGCTGCGCAACCCTTCGATATGCGATGGTTTCTGCACTGCATACGCGCGATGGGCCGGCAGGACATCGCAACAGGACGCGGCATGGGTCGAGAACGAGTTGATGGCCGGTCCCGTCGGCATGATGTTCGCAGTGCAGCTATGCGCGGCGCGAATGCATTCGATGAGGGATCCCAAGACCGTGTTTTGGGATTTTGTCACGTCCATCCAGCATCGCTCCGGAGTCGAACAGGTGTCCATAGCACCATTGTTCAAGGAATGTATCGACGGTCTTGACGATGACGGTATCGTGAAGCTATTGACGAATGTTGATTCGACGATTGCCCCGGCACTGCTGACCCACCCTGAGCTGGCGTCGGCAATGGCGCTTGCAGCTGATTCTTGTGATGTGAAAACGCTGGTCAAAGCGGATCCGGGTATGCTGTATCGGGTATTGGACCGCTATGCATCCGCGGGAGGCTCAGGTGATCTCGTACCGCGTTTGTGGGCCGTGGGACTGGGTGAAAGCATCAGGGGATTCGTGGATGTTTGGCTCTCTGGTCGGAGCCGGAAACGCGCGGGGTCTCCGGTTCCACAGCGTATTGCGGATCACGTGGGCGAATTGTGCTTGCGTGATTTCAATGAAAACGACTACAAGACCTATGTCAAGGAATATGCTCCGGTGTTGGTCGCACTGGTTCCGGACAGTATTCGTTTTTCTGCGCTTGCCCGGATTTTCGGTGGTGGTGTACGATTTCAGATCTTTGTCGGTGAGTTGATTCCCGCGGTCAGAAAACTATCCAAACGATCCGAAACCGGGGGAGTCCGACTGTTGGCGGACATATGCGTGTACTACGTTACTGGGCTATCCAAAGGGGACACGGAGGCGTTGCGGGTACCGTTATTGAGATATGTACGTAAACTGGACGATTCCGAGTACGAAAACCTGGAGAAGTTACTGGAGCAGATGATCCCCGATCAGGTTGATGCATTCTTCAATCAGGTCGATGAGAAGGAAAGCATCAAGGATAAACTCGGAGACATCAGAGGATTGTTCCGCAAATTCCCGGTATGACGGGATCGTACGACCATGGGAGCATAATGGTAGTGGGAAAACAGACAGAAGGAGTCATGATGAACAAGCTAGCGTACAAGGGTGCGAATGACAGCGAGGGCGTGGGAGCTCTGTTGGTTGGCGTTTTTGTCGTTGCGATTATCGTTGCGATTGTCATTATCGTGGCTATGGCTATTCTCTACGCTGGTGCTGCGGTCGGCGCGTGGTACTCCATTCGCAACTATTTGCGGTCGTTCAAGGTCAATGTGATTGATAGCAACAGTACAGTGGCCTACGCCTAGTCCTTTTCGGAAATGAGCATATAGGAGAGAGAAATTTGCGAAAAGGGAGAAGAGAGCGAGAGTATGGCAGGTGAGCAGGAACAGCCCGCGAGATTGAGCTATTTTTTCGGTAAGGGATACGCCGACCTGTGGAACACCATTAAGGGTGCTTGGGCGGAGAACATGAATTCCGTGAGGATGCAGAGTGCGTATATTACTCAATACGGCTTGTCCTCTCCCCAGGGGTTGCTACATCTTGTGGCATTGATCTGCATCGTGGTCTTCGGCACTGTCATCACCGCCGTCACCAGTGTGATCCACATTGGCGTACTGGTAGTGTGCTTCTGCCTGGTGTATATCGGATTTGCTCTGCTGTGGCTGGTGGATCGTGTTTACATCTTCTTCAACAAGATCAATACCGCATGCCCCAATCCGAATTGCCAAGCGAACTTCCTGATTCCGGTCTACGAATGTCCGAACTGTCATGTCAAACACACGAGGCTGGTCCCCAGTAAGTACGGTATTTTGAAGCGTACATGTCAGTGCGGTGCGAAGCTGTCCACAACGTTCCTTAACGGTCGAGGTAAACTGCAGGCATACTGCCCGGTCTGTGACAGTTCCCTGTCTGGTGATACGGCAAGTCGACAGTTGGCCGTGCCAATCATCGGCGGCATTTCAGTAGGCAAGACCTGCTACATCAATATGGCCGTCGAGCAGTTGCTCTACAGCGTCGCCCCGACTCGGAATTGGGAGATGCGCTTCATTGACGACAAGGAGCGCAACGAGCACGGCGATGCGATGAAGATTCTTTCCAGCGGTCATCGGCTCCCTAAGACCGATCTTCAGGCGCTTACCGCATACCAGATGGAGCTCAATGTTCCCGGAGATAAGATCAGTCGTCGTCTGTATGTCTATGACATCGCGGGCGAGATGTTCGAGCAGAGTTCCGATATCATCGAGAACGAAGCATTCAAATATGCCACCGGTCTGATCTTCATGATCGATCCGCTTTCTCTGACTGGCTACGCGATGGAGGAAGCCAATCGCATAAAAATCGACCAGTACGGTGCTAGTCCAAACGATTTCGAAGATATTCTCAATACATTGATCATTAGCTTGGGTAAGTTGTTCGGCCTTAAGGAGAAGGACATGCTCAAGCGAAATATGGCAGTGGTTATCAACAAGGTCGATATCCCTGGCTTGGGTGAGAAGATCGGGGATTCCGCGGTACAGACGTATAAGGCCGCACATCCTGAGGTAAAGACTTTCGCTGATGCCCGCGACGCTGTTTGTCGCCGGTTCATCGACCAGTACGGAGGCGGTAGCTTTACCCGTATGGCGGAATCCAAGTTCAAGAAGGTCAGGTATTTCACTTGCAGCGCTTTGGGGCATAATCAGGAGGGTGTACCCTATCAGGGTGAGCATGTGATCGAACCACTGCTGTGGGTGCTCAGTCAGGAGGATCCGAAGCTTAAGATCAAGGGAATCGCAGCCTGATGATTGTTTGATTTGCTGAGCACGTTGGTTATTGCGGTTCGGCACTGGTTGGGTTAGGCTCCTTCCACCATGCGATGGGCGCATGGGTGAAAGGAGTGCCGACGATGGTACGAAGGATCAAGGCGAAGCTCGTGCCCGGGCTTCGCGGTCAGGGGCCGTCGCACAACGCGATAGTCATGGGCTATGGCATGTCGAAGCGCAGCGTGATCGACGTGTTCGACGCGGAACCCGTCCCGGCGGATTTTAGTGGTGGTTGCAACACCTGTGTGTTTTGCCGCTCTTGATGGCGGTCTTGGAATGGTGTGATTGTATCATGCGGCGTGGTAGTGCCCGGATTCTTGCGCACTTTGGTCTTCGCCCGGCTCTGTGACGATG
>NZ_RQSP01000049.1 GCF_009078285.1 Bifidobacterium jacchi | reverse complement strand
CGCGATCTGCGTGACGCTACAGAAACCCACTATGCGGACAAAAGGCAATAAGCGAAGATGGGAGCACCTTGCATCATCCAATATTGACGTATAGAACGTGATTCTTACAACAATAAAGATAGTCTCACAGTAGAGACGGAACAAAAATCAGGCCACTTCAGTCAGCCTGCAACGTCAGGCGGGATGATATCGACTTTGTTTTCTCCTTGAATCGGTGTACCGTCAGAATATCCTAGTTCACCGTACTGGGGCGTGCTCTGCTGAGGCGTGGTGTATTGGGGTGTGGACTGCTGAGGCGCACTCTGCTGGGGTGTGGTGTATTGCGGGGTCGAATACTGGGGTGTCGAATATTGGGGCGTGGTCGGCTGGGTTTGGGCGGCGGCCCGTTTCGCCGCCTCCGCATCCGCTTTCGCCTTGGCCGCCTTCGATTTCGCCGCAACGGACTCGTTGACCCGCTTCGACGCGGCATCCAACCCGTTGACCGCCTTCTCGACCGCCGTCGCATCGTTCGCCTTGCCCGCCGCGTTGATCGCATCCGACAGCATGGTGCGCGTCTTGTCGTCCGCGACCCGGTTCTTTGACGATGCCAGCAGCTTCCTTGCCTCGCTCACCTTGCTGTTCAGTCGGGTCTTCGCATCCGCCAACTGTTTCGCGTCACGACTCGCCGCCACCGCCCGCACACCCGCCTGCACGCTCCTCACACGCCGCCCCGCATCCTCGGCCAGTCGGTCGTTCGCGTCACGCGCCGCCACTAGTCCCGACACGTCCGCCGCGTCGCACGCGACCGGCACGCCCGGATTCGTTTTCACGTCCGCCGCCAACGCGGTCACCGTGGTCGCGTCCGCCACCTGTGCGACCGTGATCCTCAACGCGCTCTTGGTTTCACCGGACGATCTGACGGTGTCCCATTCACCGACCATGCGCCGCGCCTCCCTAAGACTCGACTCGCACGCCGACCGCGCTGCATCCACGCGTCGCGCCACGTCAACCCGCCACCAGACGACACCCGCGATCATGGCGACAGCCAGCAGCACGCCCAGAACAATAATCAGCCTACGCCGATGGGATGAGCCACGCCCACCCCCATGCCCGGAACCGGAACCAGCATCCGCATCCGCATCAGTCGTCTCCGGCAACGGGAGCGTATCCCGCCCAGACGGCAACGGAACCGGCGGCACACTCCGACCAGCCCCCTCATCCTTCACCGCGCGACCGGACGGCATGGGCGCAGGTGGCGCGACTCGGTCACCATCGTCACTATGCTCCATGACAGCATCCGGCTTCCGCCCGGCCATGGACGGCAACGGCACCGGCGACGTGCCACCATCGGACGGCATGGGAGCCGGCACAACCCGGCCAGTCCCGTCATCGTGCTTCACCGCGCGACCGGACGGCATGGGAACCGGCGGCACCGCCGTCGTCGAACACTCGTCACCCATCGAAAACCACCTTTCCACTACTACCACTACGGTACCAATGGAATGCGTCCTCGACCGACGGACCGCGACACCCAACAGCCCACGGAAACCGGCGGCTTGCCCGGTGACGACGTTGTGACCGGCTGAAGTGGCCTGACCGTCTCTACCGCGGGACGACTTGCGGTGTCCGCTGTCGATGATGCTTGTTCTCCCCGTCACAGGGAGCGGGGTCGGTCACAGGGAGCGCCCGCTCCCTGTGACCAGGGTGTCAAAAACGTTGAAACACCAAGGTTTTCATCAAGCGGTCACAGGGAGCGACCCGCTCCCCGTGACCGAACCCGTACTACGTGACCGAACCCGCGCCACGTGACACGCTGTGGCGGGCCGGCTGTCACGCGACGACGTTTTGCCTGTTTTTCGCGTCGCGTGACACGTTCGCGACGCGCGGGCTCGGCTCGGTTTTGCTTGGCCTGGCTCGAAATGTTGGAATTCCGCCGTTTCGCGAGAATGCAACACGGTGACGGATGGTCCACGATTGTCACGCGATGCGTTTTTCGATGATTTCATCGCCGCGTGACAGAACTATGACAGAGCTGTGGCGGAAATGCGGCGGGCCGGCTGTCACGCGACGACGTTTCGCCCGGTTTTCGCGTCGCGTGACACGATCGCGACGCACAGGCTCGGCTCGGCTCTGCTTGTCCCGGCTCGAAATGTTGGAATTCCGCCATTTCGTGAGAATGCAACACGGTGACAGATGGCCGACGATTGTCACGCGACGCGTTTTTCGATGATTTCATCGCCGCGTGACAGAACTGTGACGGAACTGTGGCGGGCCGGCTGTCACGCGATGCCGTTTCGCCCGATTTTTGCGTCGCGTGACACGCTCGCGACGTGCAGGCTCGACTCGGTTTTGCTCAGCCTGGCTCGAAATGATGGAATTCCGCCATTTCGCGATGGCGCGACATGATGATGGGTGGTCGCTGGCTGTACGACTTCTTTGTATGGTGCACGACATCGCTGCGCGACGCAGAATGCTGGAGCTGTTCTGCTGAAACGCAAAACGGAGAGCCCAGCGGGCTCTCCGTAGGCGAAGTGAGCGGACGCACCACAAGCGTCCGCGAAGGCCGTCAGAATAAGAACGCCATCAGGCGTTTTTGTTCTGACGACGCTGCTTGGCGCGCCACTTGTACCAGTCCTCGCGGCCGAGGATGATCTTGCGCACGCGGGTCGCCTCGGGGGTGACCTCGACACATTCGTCCTCGTTGGCGAAGTCCAGCGACTCCTCAAGGCTCATCTTGATCGGCGGCGTGAGTGTTTCGAGCACGTCGGCGGTGGAGGAACGCATGTTGGTCATGTGCTTGGCGAGCGTGATGTTGACGTCAAGCTCGTCGGGCTTGTTGTTGACGCCGACGACCTGGCCTTCGTACACGTTCGACTGCGGTTCGACGAAGAAGCTGCCTCGGGCCTGGAGACGCTGCATGGCGTACGGGGTGGCGACGCCGGCGCGGTCGGAGACCATGGAGCCGTTCTGGCGGGTGACGATCTGGCCAGCCCACGGAGCGTATCCGGCCGACAGGGAGGATGCGATGCCGGTGCCGCGCGTGGCGCTCAGCAGCGCGGTGCGGAAGCCGATCAGACCGCGGGACGGCACGGTGAACTGCAGACGCACCCAGCCGGAGCCGTGGTTGGACATGGAGTCCATGCGGCCCTTGCGGTCGGCGAGCAGCTGGGTGACGGCACCCATGTACTCCTCCGGCACGTCGATGGTGGTGTTCTCCATCGGCTCGTTGACCTTGCCGTCGATGACCTTGGTGACGACCTGCGGACGACCGACGGTCAGCTCGAAGCCTTCGCGACGCATCTCCTCGGCGAGCACGGCGAGCGCCAGCTCGCCACGGCCCTGCACCTCCCATGCGTCGGGGCGGTCGGTGGGCAGCACCTTGATGGACACGTTGCCGATGAGCTCGCGGTCGAGGCGATCCTTGATCATGCGGGCGGTCAGCTTGTGATCCTTGCCTTCGCGGCCGGCGAGCGGGGAATCGTTGACGCCGAAGGTCATGGAGATGGCCGGATCATCCACGTGGATGAGCGGCAGCGGGCGCGGATCGTTGGGATCGACGATGGTCTCGCCGATCATGATGTCACCCACGCCGGCGACGGCGACGATGTCGCCGGGGCCTGCGGTCTCGACTGGCGTGCGCTCAAGGCCCTGCGTGCGCAGCAGCTCGGCGACGCGGAAGTTCTCGATGGTGCCGTTGACGCGGGACAGGCCGTACGTCTTGCCCTTTTCGAGGGTGCCGTTGTAGATGCGCACCAGTCCGAGTCGGCCGAGGAAGTCGGACGAGTCGATGTTGGCGACGTGTGCCTGCAGCGGTGCGCCCTCCTCGTATTCGGGGGCGGGGATGTACTTGATGATGTCCTCGAAGAGCGGCTCAAGATTGTCGTTGTCCGGCAGCGCGCCGTTCGCCGGCTGGTTGATGGACGCATAGCCGGCCTTGGCGGCGCAGTAGACGACGGGGAGATCGAGCAGATGGTCGAGGTCGAGATCGACGCCCTCCTCGACGACATCCTGGGCAAGGCCGAGCAGCAGATCGGTGGATTCGGAGACGACCTCCTCGATGCGTGCGTCCGGACGGTCGACCTTGTTGATGCACAGGATCACCGGCAGCTTGGATTCAAGCGCCTTGCGCAGCACGAAGCGGGTCTGCGGCAGCGGGCCTTCGGAGGCGTCGACGAGCAGGACCACGCCGTCGACCATGGAGATGCCACGTTCGACCTCGCCGCCGAAATCGGCGTGGCCGGGGGTGTCGATGATGTTGAGGGTGATGCCGTCCGGGTAGCCGTACTTGGCGGCCAGCGGACCGGTGTATTCCACGGCGGTGTTCTTGGCGAGGATGGTGATGCCCTTCTCGCGCTCCAGATCGTTGGAGTCCATCACACGATCCGGCACTTCCTCGCGGTCGGAGAACACGTGCGACTGCTGGAGCATCGCGTTCACCAGGGTGGTCTTGCCGTGATCGACGTGCGCCACGATAGCCACATTACGAATATCACCACGAACAGCCATCGAAACCTCTCTTATATCGATTCGTTGATTCCTGTTGCGTAACCGTCCGGCACCTGTATCGCCGACGAATCCCGTCGGCGCGGTCGGTTCCTTGTTCTGACTTACACACAAACCGGCATTATGCTACCCACACGTCTTGACGATGTGGGGCTGATGCAGGGGGACGACGACCTACGATATCGCCGCATACTGCACGTTTGCCCCCGCCTACTGCGCGGTGCTCTCCCCGTCGCCGATGTGGGCGAGGACTTCGCTTTCGGCCGGAAGGAACGGCGCCAGCGAAGGCAGATCGTCAAGACGGTCCATGCCCATCTTCTCCAAAAACAGGTCGGTCGTGACCAGCAGCGCCGCCCTCGTGTCCGGATCGGCCCCCTGCTCGCGGACCAGACCGCGGATCGTCAGCGAACGGATCACGCCATCGGAGTTCACGCCGCGGATCGCCGCGATCTGCGCGCGCGTGACCGGCTGACGATAGGCGATGATCGACAGCGCTTCAAGCGCCGCCTGCGAAAGACGGGCGCTCTGCCCATCCGTCACGAATGCGGCCACGACCGGCTCATACACCGCTCTGGATGCGAAGCTCCAGCCGCGAGTCGAGCGACGCAGCTCGAAGCCGCAGCCACGGGCGTCGTAGTCCTTGGCCATGTCGCTCAGTTCGCGCTCCACGGCACCGTCGTCCACGCCGATCACGCGGGCGAGATCGCCGGTCGTCACCGGTTCGCCTGATGCCATGAGCACCGCCTCAAGGCATCCTCGCAGTCCTCCCGGCGTATCGTTCGGGTCAATCTGGCGCATCGGTTCGCGTCCGGGTTCACGAGTCGTGCCGCTCATGCGAAATCCTCCTCGCTGACGTCGATGTCGTCATGCCGCCCACCACGATCACCATAGCCATCATTACCATAGCCATCGTTACCATCGCCATCGCCCCCGTCACCAGACGCGCCGATATAGCCGTCATCGGTTGCATTGCCGCCGCCGCGCCACCGCAGATGCAGCGTCTCATAGGGCCCCGCCTGACGAAACTGCAGCGTCCCCTGACGAAAGAACACGAGCACGGCGAGAAACCGTGCGACGATCTCAATGGAGGAGCGGGCGTCGGCGGTCAGCTCGGCGAAGGTCATCGAGGAGCCCGGCGCAAGCGCGCGAAGCCGATCGCGTACCAAAGCGGCCTGCGCGCGCAGATCGACCAGCGGCACGTGCAGCTGATGCAGCGACACCTCATCCGCGGGCGCGTTGGCGAACGCGTGAGCGGCCAGCGCGGCCAGATCATCGGGCGTGAGCGTCCAGACCAGTTCGGGAAGCATTGACGCGACTGTATCGGGCACAACCGAAGGATGCGCGAATCGACCGGCATTGGCGGCGAGCCGCGCGCGAAAATCGTCTGCCGCCTGCCGAAACGCGCGATACTGCACGAGTCTGGCGAACAGCAGATCGCGTTCGCGCAACGCCTCCATGCTCTGCTCGTCGCGGCGTCCCTGTTCGTCGCCGGGCAGCAGCGCCGCGCTTTTCGCCTCCACCAGCACCGAGGCGACGTCGAGAAAGGCGCTCATCCGATCGATGTCACGCGCCGGGTCAATGCCATGCGACGAATCGATGCCATGCGACAAATCAAGGGCGCGCACGTAGGCGAGAAACTCCTCGGTGACGGCCGACAGCGATACCTCGGTCAATTCCAGCCGCCGATTCGCGATCATCGACAGCAATACGTCGAACGGGCCGGAATACACGTCCAGCGCCACATGAAACGCCCCTGCATCGGCAGCGGCATCCGCTACTGCAGCGTCGGCTACGTCGGCATCGATATCGGCTGCTGCGGCGGCACCGGCGACGACGGCCGCACCGAATCCGTCAGCGGCACCGACTGCGGCCGCATCCTCGTCGATCGCGCTCATGCGACGACGCCGCGCGCGATCAGCTCGCGCGTCACCTCGCGATACTCCTTGCTGGTCTTGTGCTCGGGCGCGAAATACGTGATCGGCGCGGCCGCCACATTCGAATCGGGCAGTTTGATCGACCGGGAGATGACCGTGTGGAACACCTTGTCCTGGAACGCCTCGTAGATGCGCTGCAGCACCTCCTCGCAGTGCAGCGTGCGCGTGTACATCGTCACGAGCACACCGTACACCTCCAGCGAGGGGTTGATGCGCGACTGTACCTTGTCGATCGACTGCATGAGCAGGGCGACGCCTCGCAATGCGAAGAACTCCGCCGCCACGGGGATGATCACGCCATCCGCCGCGGTCAGCGCGTTGACGGTCAGCAGACCGAGCGACGGCTGGCAGTCCACGATGATCACATCGTATTCGTTGCGGACCTTGCGCAGCACGCTGGCGAGAATCTGCTCGCGCCCGACCTCGGTGACCAGCTGCACCTCGGCCGCGGACAGATCGATGTTGGCGGGGATGATGTCAAGGTTCTCGAAATCGGTATGCGCGATCACATCGTGGACGTCCATCGAGGGGTTGAACAGCGCCGTGTAGATCGTGTTGTCGATGGTGTTCGCATTGATGCCCAGCCCCACGGTTGCCGCGCCCTGCGGGTCGAAGTCCACGATGAGCACGCGACGGCCGTACTGGCTGAGCGCGCCGGCTATGTTGATCGAACTGGTGGTCTTGCCCACGCCGCCCTTCTGGTTGCACATGGCGATGATCCGCGCCGGACCGTGCTGCTGCAGCGGTTGTGGTGCGGGAAAGGTCTCGTAGTCGCGTCCAAGCATATCCGTAGGCATATCGTTCACCTTATCATCAAGATCATCATCGTCGGTATTCGCCATGTCGGCGTCCAAATCCGCGACATGGGCCGCATGGGCCGCATCGTCCGCATCATTCGCCGGAAGGTGGTAGGTGCCTCGAATCGGCAGCAGCCCCTGACGGAACGGGTCGGATTCCTCTCCCCCGACGCCGTCGCGCCGCATGTATCCAGACGTCATGGTCCCTCCTCGCCGTCATCCGATGCCCGCCGATGCCATGCTACCCCCGCTGGTGGCTCGACGTGCGGAATCGCTCGGCGGGCGGCTCGACCGGTGCGACCGGTGCACGGACTGCACGGCCTTTGCAGTCGGCTCGACCGCCTATCGCGCCCGCGGATGGGCGAGCACGTAGGCCTCGATGAGCCGCTCCGGGCTGACGTGCGTGTAGATCTGCGTCGTGGTCACGGAGGCGTGTCCCAACAGCTCCTGCACGGTGCGCACGTCGGCGCCGCCCTGGATCAGATGCGTGGCGAAGGAGTGCCGCAGCGTATGCGGATGCAGCGGACGATCGATGCGCGCTCGCTGCCCGGCAAGGCGGATGATCTCCCACGCCGACTGCCGCGACAGGCGGGCGCCGCGTTTGTTGAGGAACAGCGCGCGACGCTCGGGCGAACCCGATCTGACGCGGCGCTCCAGCATCGGCCGGCCTTCGCGAAGATAGCGACGCAGTGCCGCGCAGGCGTAGCTGCCGATCGGAACCAGCCGCTGTTTGCCGCCTTTGCCCATCAGACGCGCGACGTGGGCATCGTCGATGTCGATGTCGTCGAGGTTGGTGCCGACCGTTTCCGAGACGCGCGCACCGGTCGCATACATGAATTCAAGGATCGCGCGATCGCGCAAGGCGACCGCCGCGCTCATGGCGAGGTCCGCGTCGGCGTTGCCCGCATCGCGCTCATCGGGGATCGGGACGCTTTCGATCAGACGACGCACCTCGTCGATGGTGAGCACGTCCGGCAGTGTCTGCGGGCTTTTCGGCGCAGTTGCGCGAGCCGAGACATCGGCCTGCACGGCTCCCGATGACAGCGCGAAGCGATGAAGCATGTGGATGCTGGCGAGGCGTCTGGCCTTGCTTCGGGCGCTGTCGCCGGATTCGTCAAGCGATGCGACGAACCGCTCGACGTCATCTTTGGTCACTGCGCAAAGATCATCGATACCCTGGCCGTGGAGCCAGCGCGCGTAGCGTTCCAGATCGGAGCGATAGGCGGTGACGGTGGCGGCGGACAGACCGCGTTCGACATCGATGTAGGAGAGGAAGCGCATGATCAGCCGGCCCAATGCGGACATGCCGACCACCTCGGCAGCGTCATCCTCCTTCGGCACGCTTGTGCCGATTGCGCCGATATCCTTATGCGATTCCACGCGATCGCCCATCGACAACACCCCACCCTCATGTGCCGCACATAGCAGTGAACCCCGCTCAATGGCGGGGTTCACTATACATCGGATCAGCCGATAGAGCAGTCCACTGGACTGTTCGTTTCACGCCTCGGCAGGAGCGTTGACGTCCTCGGGCAGAGCGTTCTTGGCCTCGGCGACGATGGCCTTGAAGGTGTCCGGATCGGAGACGGCGAGCTCGGCGAGAGCACGACGGTCCAGATCGATGCCGGCGAGACGCAGACCCTGGATGAAGCGGTTGTAGGTGATGCCCTCGGCGCGGACCGCGGCGTTGATGCGCTGGATCCACAGCTTGCGGAAGTCGCCCTTGCGCGCCTTGCGGTCGCGGAAGTTGTAGTTAAAGGAGTGAAGCAGCTGCTCCTTGGCCTTGCGGTAGAGACGCGAGCGCTGGCCGCGGTAGCCGGAGGCCCTCTCGAGAACGACGCGACGCTTCTTGTGGGCGTTCACTGCGCGCTTGACACGTGCCATAATCTATTTCCTCAGCTTTCTAGAATTGTTGTCGATTCGGCTTGCGGCGCTCAGCGGCCGAGCAGTTGCTTCATGACCTTGGTCTGGCCCGTCGCGAGCACGGCGTCGGCCTTCAGTGCACGGCGCTTGCGGGCGGACTTGTGCTCCAGGTTGTGGCGCATGGCGCTGCCGGCCTGCATCAGCTTGCCCTTGCCGGTGACACGGACGCGCTTGGACGCGGCGGAATTGGTTTTCATCTTCGGCATTGCTGCCCTCCTTGTTGGTTACTTCTTGTCGGAAGTGTTGGTATCGTCCTCGGCTGCGGCCTTGGATTCGGCTGCTGCCTGACCGGCGGCCTCCTGCTTTGCCGCCAGACGCGCCGCCTGACGTGCCTGACGCTCGGCGCGGGACTGGTCGCCGCGACGACGCTGCTCGGACTGGGTGTGTACCTTCTTGCCCTTGGGAGCGAGGGTCATGATGATGTTGCGACCCTCCTGCTTCGGCTTGGATTCCACAGTGCCGAACTCCTCGACATCGGCGGCAAGACGCTGCAGCAGCTCGACGCCGCCGATCGGCCGGGAGATCTCGCGGCCACGCAGCATGATGGTGACCTTGACCTTGTCTCCGCCGCTCAGGAATCGAGTGACGTGGCCTTTCTTGACATCAAAGTCATGGTCGTCGATCTTGAGTCGGAAACGAATCTCCTTGATCTCGGCGGTGCTCTGATTGCGGCGGGCCTCACGAGCCTTGATCTTCTCGTTGTACTTGAACTTGCCGTAGTCGATGAGCTTGGCGACCGGAGGCTTCGCGTTCGGCGCCACCTCGACGAGATCGAGGTTCGCTTCCTTCGCCAGGTTCAATGCGACCGACGTCGCGATGACGCCGACCTGCTCGCCGTTCGGGCCGATCAGTCGCACCTGCGAGACGCGAATCTCGTCATTAATGCGTGGTTCGTCGCTGATGATGACTCCAATCCTCATGTTCCTTCAGCGGACCACCGACCGGATCATCGCATGCATATCGGATTCAGAGCAGACCGCAGCCGACAATACCGACATCAGCCAGCGCCGATCATGACGGCGCACGTCAATAGCGCATCGTCGTATCCGACGTGTGACCATAGCCTGGTATGTTCAGCATATTCATGACCGCTTGGACGGCGTGCATGCACGCATCGCGCCCTTCGCGATCGCAAGGTCTGTGCCTTGAACCCGAAGCCATGCAAGGCTTCCAGGTGGGTTTCCCGCTTTCTTGATTTCTCAAGCCTTGTAGATAATACCACACCCGTGGACCGGGCGTGTCGCGCGAGCCGCCCCCGCCCGCGGCCGACGAATCCGTCTTTTTGCCTACTGCACTTGTCTGAGCAGCCCGGCGATGCCCTCGCGTTTCAGCAGTTCACGATACGGACCCGCCTGCTGGGCGATGATGTTGTCGATCGCCCGCATGCCCAGCAGTTCGACCGGCGCGCGATCATCGGTCAGAATCAGCGCGTCGTCCGCCTTGGCGGGGTCTCGCACGCCGGTCATGCGGCCGGAGACGTCGACTGTCGCCTCGACAAGGTCGTCGCTGCCGGATCGTTCGCGAACCGTTCCCCTGAGCGCCTCGGCGTCTGCGGATGCGGCCATAGTCTCGCCGCCGCGCTTGGCGAACAGCTCACGATTCGTCGTGTTCGGCACGTCCGCGATGCGCACCGACGAGGAGCCGAACACGGACGAGATCGTATCGGTGAGCGCCTCGTTGATCGAGCCGCGCCCGTCCGAGATCATGTTCATGTTGACCACCATCACGCCACCGGGATTGAGATGCTCCCGGACCATCGTGAAGAACTCCGACGAGCTCATCTGAAACGGTATCGTGATGTCCTGATACGCATCGACCATGATCACGTCGTAGGTGTCGCGGCTCGCAGCCAGCCACGCCCTCCCGTCATAGGTGGCGACATCGATGTCGCCGGGCTCGTCGAAATAGCGTGCGGCCAGATCGGTGATCTTCTGATCGATCTCCACGCCGGTGACGGACATATGCGGATAATACTGACGCAACTGTCGCGCATACGTGCCGGTGCCCATGCCCAGAATCAGCGCCGAGCCGGCGTGGTCGGCGAGCGCCGGCGCCGCCAGAGCGGTGTCGTAGTACATGCCGGTCAGCCCCGGCCGCTTCATGGTGACCGACTGCACGCCGAAGAGCACGTTGGTGGACAGGATCGTGCGATCCGACAGCCGCTTGACCTGCAGATAGTTGTAGATGGACTCGCCTTCGTAGGCGATCGATGAACGGTTCTCCCAGAAGGCGAATCCGGTCATGGGAGACAACGCCGCGCTCGCCGCGAAGACGACGGCCGACAGCGCGCACGCGATGCGTCGGATTCCCGATGACAGGAAGTAGACGAACGCCAGCGCGAGCAGCAGCCCGGAGAAGATCAGGAACGTGACGAACGTGCCGACGGCGGGGATGGTGACGAACGTGGGCAGAAAGGTGCCGAGGATCGATCCGATCGTATTGCATGCGGACAGACGGCCGACCACCGACGCGTTGTCGTCCAGTGAGTCCGTCGCGAACTTGTTGAGGCCCGGCGTGACGGTGCCGAGCAGAAACAGCGGCGGCACGAAGACGATCATGCAGCTGACGAATGCGGCGATGACGAGGAAGTTCGTCGACACGGTGACGATCAGCAGGCCGGACACCAGCAGTATCACGTATTTGCCGACCAACGGTATGAGCGCTATCCATACGGAGGCCGCGAGGATGCGCAGATACAGGCGGTCGGGATCGGGATTGCGATCGGCCCACCGGCCGCCAAAGACGGCGCCCAGCGCCAGCGCGATCATGATCGTGCCGATGATGATCGTCCACACGATCTGAGAGCTGGAGAAGTACGGGGCGAGCAGTCGTGACGCGCCAAGCTCCGCGGCCATGACGCCCATGCCGGAGAAGAACTCGGTGACATACAGGAACAGCTTCGATCGCAGTATCGGCCGTTCCGCGCGCCCACTCGCTCTGGTCATCGTTCCTCCCGCCCGGCGCGCGCCGCGATCGCATGTCGCGCCTTTACTGCGTGAGACTACACTACGGTGCGCACCACAGCCGTCGACGCGGCGACGCCCATGCGACGTTCGCGCGACGATATTGACCTCGACGGCGAGTCGCGGATACAGTGGCGTGCATGATGATCGTCGCGATAATCGGTGCAATGATCGATCATCGCACCGGCCGATCGCGTTCGCCGCAGGCATGATCTGGAGGGCATATGGGAAACGGACTGACTGAAGCCGACCAGGCGGGGGCAACCCGCGAAGCCGGCGGAACGGGAGCAACCGGTGAATCCGGAGATTCGGTCGAGAGCCGCGTCGCGCTGGTGCTGGCGGCCGGTGACTACTACGGCGAATCCATCGCCGTGCCGGATGGCGCGATGGTCATCGCCGCCGACGGAGGCTACGACCATGCGCGCGCCGCCGGAATCCGGGTCGACTACGCCGTGGGTGATTTCGACTCCATCGTCGGCTCGGTTCCCGAAGGCGAGGCGACGCTTCGTCTGCCGCCGCAGAAGGATGATCCCGATCTGTTCAGCGCGCTCAAGCTGGGGTGGAATCGCGGCGCGCGCACGTTTCATATCCACGGCGCATTGGGTGGACGCATCGACCATACGATGTCGGCGATTCGTCTCGTCGGGCTGATCGCGTCCCGCGGCGGCATCGGATTCCTGTATGGGGACGGTACGGTGGTGACCGCTGTGGCAGACGGAGCGCTGAGCTTCGCCGCGCATGAGACGAATCCGCAATCCATGGTGTCGGTCTTTGCGCTCGGCGGCGACGCGCATGGCGTGACCGAAACCGGACTGCGCTATGAGCTGTCCGACGCGAACCTCGATGCATTGTCGGTGCTGGGACTGAGCAACGAGTTCCGCAGTGGCGCGCCGGCCTCGATCGCAGTACGCCACGGCGTGCTGGCAGTGACCTTCCCGCGCCTGGCACCGCTGCCGACCGTGCGCCATGATCACGGATTCTCCGGCGATCTCGGCGCGCTTGACACGCAGGTGTCACGATTCCTGCATCATGGGCAGTAGCGAGCCGAAACGAGGGAACGGCCACGACCGGCGAAGCTTGTGCGGCGACCGGGGGGGACGACTGGCGAACCCGATCTGTGAGCGCTCACATATCGTATTCGGG
The DNA here is from genome assembly GCF_009078285.1 of Bifidobacterium jacchi. GTDB lineage: Bacteria > Actinomycetota > Actinomycetes > Actinomycetales > Bifidobacteriaceae > Bifidobacterium > Bifidobacterium jacchi. The sequence goes on along the minus strand of NZ_RQSP01000049.1, from coordinate 1,936 downwards.
TTTTCGCTCTCGGCATGACGGCGGCATGGGCGACGGTGTTGCCCTCGTACAGCGGACGCATTACAGTAGGCACTGTTGGTAAACAACGGCCGGGGTGCGGCTGCGCGCCACGGCCTACCCTACAAGGGAGAACACATGACAGTTAAGATTGGTATCAACGGCTTTGGTCGTATCGGTCGTCTCGCCTTCCGTCGCATCTTCGAGCTGCAGGCTCGCGGCGGTCAGGCCGGTGACATCGAGGTCGCTGCAATCAACGATCTGACCACTCCGTCCATGCTGGCCTACCTGCTGAAGTACGACAGCACGCACGGCACCTTCCGTCATGACGACGGCACTCCGGTCGAGGTCACCTCCACCGAGGATTCCATCGTCGTCGACGGCAAGGAATACAAGGTCTACGCCGAGAAGGACGCCAACAACATCCCGTGGGTCAAGAACGACGGTGTCGAGTTCGTGCTCGAGTGCACCGGCTTCTACACCTCCGCGGCCAAGTCGCAGGCTCACCTGAACGCCGGCGCCAAGAAGGTCCTGATCTCCGCTCCGGCCAAGGACGACACCACCCCGACCATCGTGTTCGGCGTGAACCACACCACCCTCAAGCCGACCGACAACATCGTGTCCGCCGGCTCCTGCACCACCAACTCGATGGCTGCCATGGTCAAGCTGCTGAACGACAAGTTCGGCATCAAGCTCGGCTTCATGACCACCATCCACGCCTACACCGGCACCCAGATGATCCTCGACGGACCGCGCTTCCCGAAGGCTCGCAACAACCGTGCCGCCGGCATCAACACCATTCCTCATTCCACCGGTGCCGCCAAGGCCATCGGCAAGGTCGTCCCCGAGGTCAACGGTCTGCTGCAGGGCCACGCCCAGCGCGTTCAGGTTCCTGACGGCTCCGTCACCGAGCTGACCACCGTCCTGAACACCGAGGTCACCGCCGACGAAATCAACGCCGCCTTCAAGGAGGCCTTCTCCAACACCGATTACTACGGCTACAACGAGGACGGCATCGTCTCCTCCGACATCATCGGCGACACCCACGGTGGCGTGTTCGACCCGACTCAGACCGATGTCAACACCGTTGACGGTCTGACCATGGCCCGCACGGTCTCCTGGTACGACAACGAGTACGGCTTCACCTCCAACATGATCCGTACCCTGCTGTACTTCGCCGAGATCTCCGAGTGAGCATTCGCGGGCTGCTGCCCGCCGGATGTCTCATAGCGAAATCGTAAGACAGATAAGGCCTCTTGTTCGCACATGATGCGCGAACAAGAGGCCTTTTTCACATATTGGTGAGACGGCCCACCATAGACGGCCCACCAGTATCCTGCGCCGCACATTCATTTCATTGGAATAACTGCGTTTTCGTTGGCGTTTCACGGACGAATTAGTAAACGAACTGACGCAGGACACTAGTGGGACGCAACGAGATTGCTGCTCGTTTTGGCGTTGCGTCCCATGACCCTTCCAACATCACAGCGAACACCCAGACAACAATCAGACAAAAACGTTGAAAAATGGCGGTTCATGCACACAACCATCACGACGGGAGCGGCATGGGGCGAGACGCGCGCGGGACGCAACGCCAAAACCGGCTCATCCCGCACTGCGTCCCACAAACCAGTGGGACGGAACTCAAACCAAGCCCATTCGGACATTGCATCCCACAGCCGCATGGGACGCAACACAAAACATGCTCATTATTGCATTGCGTCCCACAAATCAGTGGGACGGAACACGATTGCTGCTCGTTTTGGCGTTGCGTCCCGCGACGTACCACAAGCACACCACAAACACAGCTCGCATCATGGGCATCATAGGCCGTCAGCGCAAGGATTTCTCGGAAAGAAGGGGAACTTCGTAGGATCTTTGCGCTGGGACAGGGCTTAGCGCAAGGATTCTACGAACTCAAGGAGGATTCCGAAAAATC
>NZ_RQSP01000048.1:4302-15505 GCF_009078285.1 Bifidobacterium jacchi | reverse complement strand
TTTCCAATCGCGATTTGTTTTGTTTGGCGACAGAAAATCGTACACAGGACACGGGCCATGCCCTTCCATCTCAAGCCCAAACCAAAGTGCGCAAAAAATCGGGCCTTATCTATTGCGGTTGGATATGCGGTTGTTACGAATGCTGGTATTCGAAGGTCTTTTAATCCGGTTTTTTAATCCGGTTTATTTGTTGTATTATTTGGATTATTGGGATTGCTGCATTGTATCGATGCATTGTTGTATTGGATTGCATCAGGATTGCTTATTTGGCGATGAGGGGGAGGATGCGCTCGTCGAACGCGGTCAGCGCCGCGTCGATCACCTGATGCATGTCGTAATACTGGTACGTACCCAGGCGCCCGCCGAACACGGTCCTCGGCTCCGTGGCCGCCAGCGCCTCATAGCGCGCATACAGCGCCTTGTCGGCCTCGGTGTTGATCGGATAGTACGGCTCGTCGCCGCGCTCGGCGAACCGCGAATACTCCTCCCACACGACCGTACGCTCCGGGTTCTGCTGCTCGCGGCGCTCCGGATTGAAGTTCTTGAACTCGATCGCACGCGTATACGGCACGTCCGCGTCGGAGAAGTTCATCACCGGGCATCCGAAATGATCGCCCTCGTCGTAGCGAACCTCCTTGAAATCCACCGTACGCCACTTGAGATCGCCCAGCTCGTAGTCGAAATAGCGGTCCACCGGGCCCGTGTACACGACCGGCACGCCCGCCTCGCGCAGCGCCCTCCTGCTGTACGGCTGCGACTCGTCGAAGAAATCGGTCTTGAGGGACACCGTGATGCGCGGATCGTCGATCATCCTCTCGAACCATGCAGTGTACCCGTCCCTGGGCAGGCCTTCCCACGTGTCCCTGAAATAGCGGTTGTCATAATTGAACCGCACCGGCAGACGCCTGATGATCGAGGCCGGCAGCTCCGCCGGATCGGTCTGCCACTGCTTGCCCGTATAGTTCTTGATGAACGCCTCATACAACGGACGGCCGATCAGCTGAATGCCCTTGTCATTCAGATTCGCCGGATCGGTGCCGGCCAGCTCCCCCGCCTGCTCCTCGATCAGCGCCCGCGCCTCCGCCGGCGTGTAATGCGCACGGAAGAACTGGTTGATCGTCCCCAGATTGATCGGCAGCGGATACACCTCGCCGTCATGCGTCGCGTACACGCGATGCACATAGCCGGTGAACTCGGTGAAACGATTCACATACTCCCACACGCGCCTGTTCGACGTATGGAACAAGTGCGCACCGTACCGGTGGATCTCCGCACCCGTCTCCTCATCCATATACGAATACGCGTTGCCGCCGATATGATCACGCACATCAATGATCCGCACACGCACACCAGCACGCTCAACAGCCTGCTGCGCCACCGTCAAACCAAACAAACCAGCACCAACAACCACCAAATCCGGATACACAACCCCTTCGGTGGATTCGGCGTGCTCGGCGTAGCGCTCAACGTAATTGACCATGGGGCATCAGGCGTAGATGTTGCGCGGGCGCATGTCGGACGGCAGTCCCTCCAGCAGATGCGTCACCGAACGCGACTCGAACACGCTGCGGATGCCGGCGGCGAGCAGCGGCGCGACCGACAGCACGGTCATATTGGGCAGTCGTTTGGAATCAGGAATCGGCACAGTATCGGTCAGAATGATTTCCCGCGCCCCGCAGCCCGCGAGTCGATCGACGGCCGGACCGGACAGCAGCCCGTGCGTGGCCACCAACGTGACCGAAGCGGCCCCCGCCTCGCGCAGCGTGCGCACCGCCTCGCAGATCGTGCCGGCGGTGTCGATCATGTCGTCGACGACCACGCAGTCGCGGCCGACGACATCGCCGATGATGCCGTGCGCGGTGGCGTGGTTGGGACGCGTGGTGTCGCGCGTCTTATGGATGAATGCGAGCGGCAGATTGCCGAGTTTCGCCGCCCACTGCTCGGACACCTTGATGCGGCCGGCATCCGGGGAGACGATGGTGGCCTTGTCCATCGGCACATGGGAGCGCACGTAGTCGAGCAGCACCGGCGTGGCGGTGAGATGATCGACCGGACCGTCGAAGAAACCCTGCTCCTGCGCGGCGTGCAGATCGACCGTGACCAGACGGTCGGCTCCGGCGGCACGGAACAGATCGAATACGAGACGCGCGGTGATCGGCTCGCGACCCTGATGCTTCTTGTCCTGACGCGAATACCCGAGGAACGGGGCGACGACGGTGATGGATGTGGCCGATGCGCGCTTGAGCGCATCGATCATGATGAGCTGTTCCATGATCCACTTGTTGATCGGATTCGTATGGCACTGCAGCACGAACACGTCCGCGCCACGCACCGGCTCGGTGAAGCGCACGTACATCTCGCCGTTCGCGAAATCGTAGGCGGTGGTCTCCAGCACTTGCGTTCCCAGGCATTCGGCCACCTCCTGGGCCAGTTGCGGGTATGCCCGCCCGGTGACCAGCGCAAGTCGCTTATCAGGTTTGCCTTCGAGAATCGCCGACATGTTCCGCCCTTTTCCTACCGTAGTGTTCCTGCCGTGGTTGCGTACAATGCATTGCGCCGCAAATCGCACCGACCATCCATCGGATGCCCATGGCCGACCGGCGCCCTTCGCGTAAAGCCTGTACCAATATACAGGTATCCCGGCACGTTGCGACACCGGCGGACGGTTTGCGTTCACAACCATCACGATACGGCCAGATCGCGGCCCCGCGAATGCCCAGCGAACGGCCTACAAGCGTCATACAAACGGCCCGCAAACGTCACGCGGCGCGCCCCGCTCCCCGTGACCAAGTACGAGAAACCGCTGGAATTCCAATGGTTTCTCGCACTAGTCACAGAGAGCAGAGCGCGCCGCGTGACAGCGCACTTAACAGCGCGCCGCGTGACATAAGAGCGGATCAGTCGCTCAGCTCCACCGAGACCTTGTCGCCCTCGATGGTGAATCCGCCGTACACGCTGAACGAATTGGTGTCGCTCTCCGGCTCCCACTTGTCCTTGTAGTTCTTGTAGTCATAGGTGAGCTTCACCTCGCCGCTGGACTCCGTGGTGAACGACCCGGAATCGAGGCTGATCGCGCCGATGGTCGGATACTCGCTGATCGTCCACACGAAGTTGCGGTAGTCGTCGGAGCTGCCGTAGAAGCTGAACGGGCATCCCTCCGGCTCCCTCTCCTTCGACTGTGCACAGGCGTCGAGCTTGGCCTTGACCTGCGTCTCGATCTCGTTCTGAAGCGCAGTGGTCGGCTCCACCTCAAGCGTTCCCACACCGCTGTCTCCGCCGTCGCTGTCGGCGGTGCGCAACGTCACCTCTTTCGCGGTCATGTACTTGGACTTGGCGATGCCGAGCTTGTACGTGCCCGGGTACACGGCCAGCGTCCAGCTGGTATCGTCGCTGCCCTCACGGGCATTGTCCTTGGTCACGCTCACGCCGTTGACCGTAACCGTATCCACCGACTCCGGCACGTTGACGGTCAGATACTTGACGAGCGGCGTGGTGATCTTCCAATCCTTGAACAGCAGGAACTTGGAGCCGTTCGACTGGATGGTGATCGTATCGTTCTTCTCCTTGCCGTCGAGCGTGTAGGTGACGGTCGCCTTGACGGAGCCGTCCGCCTGATCCTCGGTCTTGCTTACGCGCGGATTGGAGATGCGCACGTTGTCGCCGTTCGATGCAGCATCGACCAGCAGGGCGCGCTGGGCCTTGCCCAGCTGCGGATCCGCCTGTTCGCTGGCCTTGGAGAACTGACCGGCGGCGATCGCGTTGATGTAGCCGCTGGCTGCGCTCTGGGCGCTGAACACGGTGTTCGACAGCACGGCATAGGTGATGCCAAGTGCCGCGAACGCCGCCACGACGGCCGCGATGATGACGATCAGGCGCTTCTGCTGGGCGGTCATCGGCTTGGCGGCCACTGCGCCCGGCACACCGGGGACGGCTGCGGCGGCGGCCGGTGCGGCAGCAATCGCATAGTTCGTTGTCGCGCCGGGAGCACCCGGCTGCCCGGTCTGCGCAGCAGGAACAGCGGGCGCACCGGGAACGGGGGGCACGGCACCGGCTGCAACGGGCGCTGCAGCCGCATTGGCAACGACAGCGGCACCAGCACCAGCACCAGCGGGCACGGTATTGCCGTACTTTGCCAGGAAGTGCGCGCCCGAGGCGTTGACGTAATCGACGACCTCCTGCGGCGTCTGCTCGACGCAACCGCCACGCAGCAGTCCCCACAGGCCGGGGGCGGAGGCGATGATCGTCGGGCCGAGCACCAGTGCGATCAGTTCGATCAGGAACGCCCAGACTGCGGCCACGAGGAAGAACCATTCGGCCACCTTGATGCCCTGCGTGCTGCTGCTACTGCTCTCGGTGCCGAACGGCACGAACGCGAACGACAGCAGCAGCCAGATCACAGCCGAAGCGAGCGGCGACTTCCAGCAGTTCGCCCACCCGCCGAAGGTCGGATCATAGGTATTGCGGGCCGCCTCACGCAGGCCGAGATACAGCGCGACGACCAGCATGATGACGAAGACGATCCACATCTGCCACATGTTCATGTTGAACACGTTGATCGCCTGATCGTAGTTGCCGGAATATACCGTCAACGAACCGAACGAGCCAATCACCGTCAACGCGATCGGGAACAGCGGGAACAGGACCGGCAGCATCCCAATCAGCGAACCGTCCTTGCCCTGGACAGACATCCAGATCAGCGTGATCAGAGCGAGCACTACAGCCACGACGGTGTAGACGAACGCCGACTCGGCGGCCGTGTGCATCCAGCCGCGCGAACGACGCATCCAGCACCTGAACGAGGAGAACACGTTGTTGGAATCAGGAGCGTACTGCGCAAGCGCATAGCCGGCGAACGCACCGATCAGCGACAGCAGGAACGCCATCAGGAACGTGCGGAACGATACGCCGGTAGATGTCATGGAAATCGAAGCGACATCGCCTATGCCCGTGTTCATGTGAATCGCGAAGATAGCCGACAGGATGATGTAGAGCAGTCCCGTGACCAGCGAGACAAGCACCGAGCTGATCAGGCCGGTCCACTTGAACTTCAGTGCATTCCCGCGTGCGATCATGTATGCGCCGAACGCCACGCCGAGCAGCAGTGCGACGCCCGGAAGGCCGACCATGAACCAGATCGTTCCTTCCACGCTTTGCGTGCCTCCGCCGAACGAGCTGCCAGCAGTGCCCGATACCTGCACCTGACCTCCGACGCCGACCACCATCAGGAAGAAGAGCATCTGGATGAAGTTCGGCTTGTTGCCGACCGCGTCCAGCTGTCCGAACAGCTGGTTCATCTGCGACGATATCGGAGAGCTGCCGGATGACGAACCGGCCGACATGAAGACGATCGAGCCGAGCAGCGACAGCACCAGCGCCGCCGCAAGACCGATGCCCAGCGCCGCGCCCATCGCCTTGAGCGAGGCCGGCGCGATCAGATCGCGAATAACAGGGTTGACGGCCGGCGGAACCGGCTGACCGGGGACTCCCGGCACAGCGGCCGCCGGCGCACCGGGCACCGGGGGCACGGTCGGGGCACCGGGGGCCGGCGCGGGCGCGACGGGCGGCACCGGAGCAGCCGGCGCGGGCGCAGGAACCGGGGCAGCTGGTGCAGGCGCAGGAGCGGCAGCGGGAACGATCGGCGGCTGAGGCAGCACGGCAGTGGGCTGGGCTGCAACCGGCGCTGCAGGCGCAGGAACGGGCGCGGGAGCCGGAGCAACCGGCTGGACCGGCGCCGGTGCCGGAGCGGCAGCGTTGGCGATGCGATATCCGCATTCGCCGCAGAACGCCGAACCCTCCTTGATGCTGCTTCCACAATTTGGACAGAACATGTCTATCTCCTTCTCTCATCGATGCACGAGATACCCGCGAACGCAACAGTTCCAACCATTGAGCGCCACGGCATCACGTATCTTCAATTGTAAGCTCAGGTGTGCAGATCGCATACCCCCACCGGGAACAGCTCGCCAATCCAAGCCGTCCGCAACCCGCGTAGAATAATCATGCCTGTATTGCGGCCGGCAACGGCAACCATGGCAATGCCAACCATGTCAATGGCAATGCCAACCATGTCGACAGCGCATCCCCGGAATCACCAATCGTCACTAATTCAGGGGCAGCGTGCGCCGCAACCACGGGAAACGAGAGCAAACAAAGCAAAACAAGAGAAAAGAACGATCAGTGGACTACCCTCTCTTCACCAAACTGGCCGCCGAATTCTTCGGCACCGCCATCCTGATGATCTTCGGCAACGGTTCCGTCGCCAACGTCGAGCTCAAGAACACCAAGGGCCACCACGCCGGATGGCTCAACATCGCGATGGGATACGGCTTCGGCGTGATGTTCCCGGTGCTGATGTTCGGCGGCGTTTCGGGCGCGCACATCAACCCCGCCATGACGCTCGCGCAGGCGATCAACGGCCTGTTCCCGTGGAGCGAGGTGCTGCCGTACATCGTGGCGCAGCTGCTGGGTGCGCTGCTCGGCCAGTTCATCGTGTATCTGACCTATTACCCGCACTACAAGGAGACCGAGGACGCCGAGGCGATTCTCGGCACGTTCTGCACCACCGACGCGCACAACGACAAGGTGAACTACTTCCTCAACGAGATGTTCGGCACGCTGGTGCTCGTCTTCGGTGCGCTGTGCTGCCTGTCGCTGCCGTGGGGCAAGGGTGATCTGGCCGCCTCGTCGATCGTGGTCGGCTTCATCGTGTGGGGTCTGGTGACCTCGATGGGCGGTCCGACCGGCCCTGGCCTCAACCCGGCCCGTGATCTCATGCCGCGCGTGCTGCACGCGATTCTGCCGATTCCGGCCAAGGGCAGCTCCCGCTGGGGCGAGGCGTGGATTCCGGTCGTCGCACCGATCGTCGGCGCCATCGTCGGCGCGTGGATGTTCGTGTTCTTCTTCGCCTGATTCGGCGGGCGATTCGGCGGGTGCGGTCGATTCGGTCACGGGCCGCGGTCCAAAGTCGCGGCCGGAACAAAAACCAGGCCACATCACAGCCTCTTAGCGCAGTTGCCTCTTAGCGCAAGGATTTCTCGGGATTTGCCTTGAGTTCGTGAAATCCTTGCGCAATCGGCCTCCTTGGCGCAAGGATTTCTCGGAAAGAGTTCGTAAAATAGTTGCGCTAAGCCCTGTCCCAGCGCAAGGATTTTACGAACTCAAGGCAAATCCCGAGAAATCCTTGCGCCGGATAAGTGCGCCAAATAAGTGTCTTGTTCGAGCGGATAGCGCCAGATAAGTGCCGGATAAGAAAACGCGCAAGGAGACGCGCTACTCATTGGACGAGATTGCGCAATGAACCACGGTGCGCAGGTGACCGCGCCTAGTATCCTCCGTCAGAAGTCCTCCGTCAGAAGATCGTTCACTAACTTGTCCTTGCAATGCCAACGCGTCTAGTTCGAGCGTCAGAAATTCATTGACGAATTCACTACCCCTCAGTCCCGCTTCGCGGGCCAGCTCCCCTGACAAGGGGAGCCAACAATATAATCAACGAATTTGCGACGTAGAATTTGCGACGTAGGACGCTAGGGGCGCAGACAGTCAGTCGTCGAACGGGACCCGCCTCGCAAAGCCGAATCACAGTGCAAAGGTGCATTTGCGGGCAGTACAATACACATTTGATATAGCTGCAAAACAACACCGTGAAACAACACCGTGAAACAATGCTGGAAAGCAACAAGGAGCATCCATGACCGGACGTTTCGCGCCTACGCCGTCCGGGCGCATGCACATCGGCAACGCCACCGCAATGCTGGCCGCCTGGCTATCGGCACGCGCCGAACACCGACGCATCCTGCTGCGCATCGAAGACATCGATCAGCCCCGCGTCGTGCCCGATGCGGACCGCTGGATCATGGACGATCTCAACTGGCTCGGCCTAGACTGGGACGACGAGCCGATCTATCAGTCGCAGCGACTGGACCTGTATCACGAGGCACTGGACGCGCTGCGCGGCAGAGTCATCGATCTACCCAATCCCGGCAATACCAGCAATACCAGCAATACCAGCGCTTGTGGCACCGTAATCGGCACCGCAACCGGCACCTCGACTCGCGCATCAGGCAACGCGCATCCCACCCTGTCGGGATTGGTCGAATGCGCGCATGGATTCCCCAACCCGGCAGTCGCATCCACCTCAGCAACCATCGCATCCATCCCAGCAGCCGAATCCGCCCCGGCAACGCCGCTGATATACCCCTGCTTTTGCTCGCGATCCGATATCCGCGCCGCGTCCGCCCCGCAGGAAGGCGACGGATTCGTCGTGTATCCGGGCACATGCCGCCGCCTGATCACCGCCGATCCGGCCACCGCGCGCACCCGTCTGGCAAACGGCGACCGGCATTCCTGGCGCATCGCCATGCCGACCGCCGACGATCCGCGCGCCGACGTTCGCTTCCATGACCGCGTATTCGGTCCGCAGCGATTCTGCCTGCCGCGCGACGTGGGCGATTCGGTGATCTGCCGTTCCGACGGCATCTTCTCCTACCAGCTGGCCGTGGTCGTCGATGATGTGCTCAATGGCGTGGACGACGTCGTGCGCGGGCGCGATCTGCTGCGATCGACCGCATTGCAGATATGGATTCGACGCGAGTTGGCTGCCGCGGGATTCTTCGCGACGGATGCGGATTGCGCGACGGATGCGGCGGATTGTGCGATGGTCTCGACGGGCGCCATTGGGCAGCGCGGAGCGACGCAGCATGGGGCAGAACCGCGTGGCGCACATCAGGACGCGCCGCGATCGCCGCTCAACCCCGCGTATGCGCATCTGCCGCTCATCGACAACGCGAACGGCCGGCGTCTTGCCAAACGCGAGCGCGCGCTCGACCTCGGCACGCTGCGCGCGAGCGGGGTCCGCCCCGAACAGATCGTCGGCTACTGCGCCTGGCTGCTGGGATTGCAGCGCGATGCACTCGGGCGACGCACGGATGCGCCGCGCCCGATGAGTGCAGCCGAGGCATTGCGCGCGTTTGATCGACTGTCGTGGTTGGCGATTCGCGATGAGCGGTCTGGCGCCAAAATGGGCGATACCGAGGCACAGGACTGCGCAAATCCGGCAACACAACAGAGGCCGCAACCGGCCGATCGGCTGCTGCCCGCTGACATCGTTGCAGCGCTGCCTCGCTATGATGTCCCTGACGATGCAGCGCGCCGCGGGCTCGTCTGATTCAGGGGTACGGAGCACGGTCTAAGGCTCTTTCCGCGTTGCGTACCAGAGGGCAGCGGTACGGAACGCAATCCATGCCCGGTTCTGCAATGCGTACCACTGGCCGCCGCACGTTGCACGGCACCTTGCTCGTCTGGTGTCGCCCTGCATCGCCGCCTGCGTCGCGGCGCCAATTATCGCGAATACGCCATGATCGCCAAACGCGGCGTGCACAGTCGGTCAAACGCGGCTACGATGTGTGAGATATCGAATGCGAAACATCGAATGCGAGTCGAGCGAAACAGCAAACGAGAGGCGAGTATGACGGCATATATGGATCACAAGGATCTCGCCAACGAGATCATCGATGAGCAACGCGCGCGGCAGATCAGTGACGGCGTGCATCGCGTGTTGGACCAGATCGCGCAAGCAGAATCGGCTTCCGGGCGCGAGGCGGGCAGTGTACAGCTGCTAGCTGCCACGAAGACGCGCGACGTGGGCGAGATCATGGCGGCGATCGACGCCGGAATCCGGCTGATCGGCGAAAACCGGCCGCAGGAGGTCACGGCGAAGGCAGCCGGGCTGCGGCGACTGTGCGCGCAACGCGGCTTCACGATCGGCGTGGGCGGTACCGGCGATGACGCAGACGATGACACCAATGATGGCGCAGACGCGACAGTCCGCGCAACTGGAGCGCCGGCGACGCACATTCCGTTCCATCTGATCGGACAGCTGCAGAGCAACAAGATCGGCAAGGTGCTGCCGGTGGTCGATACGATCGAATCGGTGGATTCGATCGAGCTGGCGGAGCGGATCTCGCGGCGCGCGGTCATGCACGGCATCACCGTCGGCGTGCTGCTGGAGGTGAACGAGTCCGGCGAGGCGTCGAAGTCGGGATGCGAGCCGAGTCATGCGATCGATCTGGCGCGTCGCATCGGTGCGATGGGAGGCCTTGAGCTGCAAGGGCTCATGACGATCGGCGCGCATGTGGATGACGAGCGCACGATTCGCGCCGGATTCGCGCATCTGCGCCGCACCCGCGATCAGATTCTTGCGCTCGACGAGCCTGGGCTGGCGCACTGCACGCAGCTTTCGATGGGCATGACGCATGATCTGACGTTCGCTATTGAGGAGGGATCTACGCTGGTGCGCGTCGGCACGGCGATCTTCGGCGAGCGCGCGTTCATCTGAGAGGGCGAACAGCCGAACGATAGGCATTCAGCCATCGAGTTCGACCAATGGCTCATTGGTTGCCGATTGGCAACCAGTCAACCCGCAACAGGTGAATGACAACAATGGCGGAATTGCGGGGCTTGCGCCAGCCGGGGCTTCGAGGCGGTCGGTATGGTGGTTGCCGATTGGCAACCAATGTGCCATTGGTCGAACAGGGGGAACAGGTAGAACAGGGGGAACAGGGGGTCATTGGTCCGTCTAGCCAATAGTCGAGTACTCCGTCTCCCGTCTCCCCCTCAGTCAGTTTCGTTGCCAGCCCTCTCGTCGGAGGTTGCCGAAAACTGATGACACTCAGGCAGTTGTGAGAGAGTCAGCCAGTCCGTGCCGCCAGTCCACGCCGCCGGTCCACGCTGTCGCCCGTGGTCAGCAATCAATATTCGGGAAAAGAACGGCTATCTCCCGAATTACGTTCACTGGGACCGTCTCAGCGAACGTAATTCGGGAATTGAGCCCATTGCTCCCGAATTCTGTTCACTGAGCGGCTGGCAGCGATCGATATTCGGGAGATCAACCATCGATTCCCGAATTTTGATCGCCAACAAACGTCTCACACACCCGGCTCGACAAAACCGACAGAACCGTTACATGGAAACCGGCTACAGGACACCACAGGACGTGGAGAACGAGTATTATCGACAGCAGGCGGCACAAGCCGTCTCACAGTAGAGACGGAACAAAAATCAGGCCACTTCATAACGATCGCCGGAAAGCGTCAGCACGCACCAACATGCACCATCACGCATCGACACGCACCATCGACTCTCTTTTCCACACCCATCGTGTGCATGGGACGTATGTCGTCGGAGGCATCGTGTGCATGCAACGGAT
>NZ_RQSP01000048.1:0-4180 GCF_009078285.1 Bifidobacterium jacchi | reverse complement strand
ATGTAGAGACGTGAAACGCGCGCTTCGTGTACGTCGTATGCACACGATCGCGTAGATGTACGCTCCATGCACACGATCAACAGCGCCTTATGTACGTGCCATGCACACGATCAACAACCCGACACGGCCGGAAGGGCCCCATCGCACCTCGTTGTGTACGTGCCATGCACACGATGATTCCAAGGGGCACAATGATTGCAATGGTCGTTCACGTCTCTGAGGGGCTTTCCGTCGGTACGCTCCATGCACACGATCAACGACCCAACACGGCCGGGAGGGCTGTCGCTCCCCCGAATGTACGCTCCATGCACACGATCACGCTGACATACTCTCCATCACCCCATGCACACGATCAGCAGAGCCCCTTATGTACGTGCCATGCACACGATGATTCCAAAGGGTACGATGATCCCAAGGGGCACGATGATCCCAGAGGGATGGAGCCGGACGGATAATCCCGCAATCTGAACAGCGTCTGACGATATAGTGAAGAACCTTGATGGAAGCGGTTACACAGGGGTATCCTTATAAAGGAACAAGCAGGCGACGCGGCTTGCCGAGGAGCCTGCACCAGCATCGGCCATACGCTCACCATGTGGCCGTGGAGAAGGGAACTGACATGAGCACCCCCAATGGCTCGCCGCAGCCGTATAATCCCAATCCGCAAGGCCCGCAAGGCTACCCGCAGTACGGCCAGCCGGCACCGGTCCCCACCCCGGAGCAGCCGACGCAGGCGTACCCGGCGTATCAGGAGCCGCAGCCAGCCCAGCCATACGGTCAGCCTTCCGTTGAAACCCAGCCGACGCAGGCGTACCCGGCTGCCGAGTTCAACCAGCAACCTGCCGGCGGATACGGCATGCCGCCGGCGGTGCCGCCGCAGAATCCCGAATTCGGCGGGCAGCAGGGCTACGATCCCCAAGCACCGGTGCCGCCCACCTACGGCAACTCTCCGTACGGCGGCTCTCCGTACGGCGGCCCGGCGCCCAAGAAGAACAATACCGGCAAGATCGTGGCGATCATCGTCGCGGTACTGGCCGTGCTCGCGATCGCCGGCGGTCTGACCTGGTACTTCGTGTTCCGCGACAACGGCAAGAACGAGGCGAAGGATTCGACGACGCAGTCGCAAACGAAGGACTCGAACAAGTCCGGCGACAGCAATTCCTCGGATTCCAACTCGAATAATTCCGACTCCAATTCGAGCGATTCTAATAATTCCGATACGAATTCGGACAGCAATTCCAACGATAATTCGGATTCGAATAGCTCGGATAATTCCGACGACAGCTCCAGCTCGACCTCCGGCACCAAGATGTACAAGTCAGTGGCCGATTTCGCCAAGACCAGCGAAGTGCAGGATCAGATCTCGTCCATGAGCCAATCCTTCGAAGGCTCCGGCATGAAGATCAAGGTCTACGGCGAGGGCGACACGCTCGTCTACGACTACGAGGTGAGCGACGAGCTCGGCAACGCTATGGGCGGGTCCACGAGCAGTATCGAAAGCTCGCTCGCCGGCTAGGAGAGCACGTTCGAGTCGATCGCCAACATGGTGCAGAGCATGTGCGAGACGAGCGGCCCGGCCAAGGTGCGCGTGTGGTTCCACACCACAAGCGGCAAGACGCTGTTCGACAAGAGCTACACGGCGACGAATTCGTGACGCGAACGGCGCGCTTGGCGCGTTGCGAGTTGCGGCGACAGCTGAGATAAGTAGCCGTGGCGATAGCGAAAAGCGGCAGCTGCGGTGTCTGGCGATAGCGAATATGGCCGCTGCGACAGGACGGACGAAGCCCTGCGGTGAAGTGAGTTCCCGCAGGGCTTTGTCATGTCTGGTCATGTCTGGCCATGTGTGGTTATGTGTGGCTATGTCTGGCTATGTCTGGCTATGTCTGGCTATGCATGGCTATGCATGGTTTATACATGGTTATGCTGGTTATACCCAGTCATGCATGGCCATGCCTGATTATTCTGATTATTCTGGTCATGCGTGATTTGACATTGTTTTGCGCAAATTGATTGAACAATACATGCGCGCTTGCCCGGCTTGGTTTGCCCGGTTTGGAACGCGTCTTTTTGCTTATTCGCGGTATCAACGGCGTATTTACCATGGTTTGTATAGGTTTGCGACAGCGAGATGGTCGCATAGCGGCATTGCAATAACAACATTGCAATAGCGGCGCAATTGCAGCAATGGAATAATTGCGGCAATACCATGCATAGCGATATCTCCGCTGTGATATCTCCGCTGGTTATTGACAGTGTTATCAGCAATTGTCCACCGATAATACGTATGCTAATTATGTATGTAATCTCATTGAGAGTCGAATGCTGCAATGATCTATTTGCATGTATTTGACACGCCAATGATCTACGCATAGCTACGAAAAGGAGCACATATTATGGCATCTCCACTGCTGCAGGGCTTTACCGAGATTCGTCCGAGCCGTCCGATCGGCAAATCCATCATGACCGTCACGCCGACGTTCGTGCGCTTCAACAAGGCCACCGCCGCCGCGCTCGGCTATCCGGCGTACGTCAAGGTGCTGGTCAACGACCGCACCAAGCAGATCGCCGTCGTGGCGACCAGCTCCAAGAGCGATAGCTCCATCAAGTTCAGCAAGCCCGCGGAGAAGCAGGCCGCGTCGATCACCGTGCACAACGACGCATTGGTCGGCACACTGTCCGCGTATTTCACGTTCGCCGACGTTCCCGAAGGCGAAATCTCCTACCACACCCTCGCCGGCGAGGTGCACGTCAACGATAAGGCCATCATCTTCAACATCGCCCAATCCGAAACCGGCATCATGAAGCGCCGCGGCCGCCGCAAGGCCGCCGACACCGCCGACACCAACACCGGCACCGCCGCCTGACCCCGCCCAGTTTAGGCACGAGTACCAGCACGTTTGCTATTCATCGTCGCTTCGCCGGCAGATGCACAGTTCCCCCGAGCGAAGGGAATCTTCTCATCACCAGCCGGTGAAGCGGCGAATCCCTTAGGCGGTACAATATCGGGTATGCCAGATACCGCAGTACCGTCTCAATTTCGCATCAATCCGCTAATCTCCATCATCGTACCGGTGTATAACGCCGAACGATATCTGCCGTATTGCCTTGGCTCGATCGTCAATCAAAGCTACAGCAATCTGCAGATCATCCTCGTCGACGATGGTTCGACCGATACGTCTCCGATCATCTGCGATGATTATGCGGCTCGCGACAGCCGCATTACCGTCGTCCATCAGCCCAACGGCGGCATCGCGCGCGCGCAGAACACCGGCTTGGACGCCACGCAGGGACAGTACATCGCCTTTGCCGACAACGACGACATTCTTGATCGACGTAACATCGAACTATTGTTCCGTGCACTTATCTCGACCGGGGCCGATATGAGCAAGGCGCGCTGGAGGCAATTCGGCATCTCGCAATTGGAAACCGCGGCGCTGCAGGCTCGCGAGGGAGCGCCAGACCCGTCGCATATCACCGTGTTCCGCCATCCGCTCGCCGCTTACCAAACCGTCTTCTGCAAAAGTCTGCGCATGATCGGAGATAAGTTGGGATGCAACAGCGAGGCGCGTTATTTCAACGAGGCGAATTGGTGCCGCCTGTATCGACGGGAATTATGGGATGATATCCGGTTTCCGGAAGGCATGTATGCACAGGATGTGATGGTAGCGGGCAGACTCTACGATCGAATGGACAAGGTCGCCGACATTGATGTGCCACTGTACCATTGGTTGCAATCGGCCGGGTCTGTGACGCACAAGAAGCACAGTTTCGACTTCTATCACGACAACGTGACCGCCGGAATCAACAATTTCCGTTTTGCGCTCGAACGGGGCATCATGCCGGCGCGAAGTTATTATACGATGACCGAGCAATTGTCCGAAGCACGGACGACTTCGGATGCCCGAACCACTGAAGCTAACCGGTTGCAACGGGATTCCGATGCCGTGGCCTCGTTGGTCGCCACGCTCACGCCCATGCAAAGAATGCAGTGCGTCATCCGCTACCATATACGCCTGTTTGAGAAACATCTTTACGACAACAAGGTCAAGAACATACAGTAGTAACAAATCGGTGCCGCAGGGCCACTATATGGACACATACCCCCCCCCCGTGGGTTCCGACTAGCGGGCGGATTTTAGTGGTGGTTGCAACACCTGTGTGTTTTGCCGCTCTTGATGGC
>NZ_RQSP01000047.1:4082-15631 GCF_009078285.1 Bifidobacterium jacchi | reverse complement strand
GCACATCTGCGACCTCGTCGCGTACTCCACGCCCTCGAACAACCACCTGCCCACCTGTTCCTCCCGTCGGTCGGTCAGGTGTTGCAACGATCACTGGAACCCGCCGATCGCCTGAATGAACACGAGGGAGGTGTTCGCGGTCTCACCGGCGATCACGCCCAGCGAAATGAACAGGTTGACGAGCGCGATGATGATCGACGCGCCGAGCAGCACGCCCAGAATCGGGCGGAACGAGTCGGCGAGGTATTCGAAGAAGTTGTCGAGCCACGCGACCTTGCCGCGGGCCTTGGCGCGCTCGGCGGCCTTGACTTCGGCGTCGGACATCTCGCCGTTGGCGGACTTGCCGGCGGCACCGGCTGCCGCGCCGACGTTCGCCATCTCGGGAAGATGCATGATCTCCTCGTAGACGCTCGCCACCTGGCCGCCGATCACAACCTGATAGCGGTCGCCGGACTGCGGGACCGCGCCGAGCACGCCCTTCATGGTGTCCAGACGATGCTGATCGACCTTCTTCGCGTCGTTCAGCTCGAAACGCAGTCGGGTGGCGCAGTGCGTCAGGCTTTTGACGTTGGCAGCGCCGCCGATCGCGTCGATGATCTGCGATGCCGTTGATTCAGCCATCTCAGTTATCCTTTCGTGAATCGATCGTTGATTCGCTCTGTTCTCTTGCCTCTCCTGCAGCGGCGGCAACGGCAAAAACAAAAAAGACCTGAGACATAGGTGCATACCGCCGCTCAGTACCGAACGAGCCGGTACCGGCGGGCGACATGCATCCATGTCTCAGGTCTTGCGTCTTGCGAGTAGCAACCCTGCATTAAAGTCGTAAATGAATATACTGCGTTTTCACATTCGTGACAAACGCGGCGTGTCTCCCGGAATTCCAACGTTTTGCATATCTCAAGACTCACCTGGCGCCCCGCGCCACCGCACCCCGGCGCGCCTGGGCAGCTTGCGACCTGGTATCAGATGCTCGCCGATCCGCTAACGACGACTCTTAATGTCAGTATCACGCCTCGTCGGCTTGTGGGGGGGGGGATTCGGTGTCTTCCATGCCGATGTCCGTGATCCGAACAAGTGTCTTGTTCAAATATGTCATGTCCGGACCTATGCATCAGGTCGCTGAGCTGACTCACGTCGACAGCAAGATGGCTCATTTGAAAGTGCGCGCATAATCCGGATTGCGGTTGTTCCATAAATTATGATATAGTTAATTAATCTCTTCGATTAGGAATCGAACTTCACGGTAGTCAATGATTGACTATCCCAGCACTTATTCGTAACTAAATCTAGGATGAATCATCATGAAAAGAAGAGTCACAAGTTCTCTCGTTCTCATTTTTTGTTCCATAGGCTTGTGTGGAATTGGTAGCCCTTCCGCATTCGCATCATCCAAATATCTCAGTGTGCCGTACTACTCACAATATGGCACAGGCGCAAAAAACTGGTGCTGGGCAGCTTCATCGAAAAGTGTCTCAGTCTACCTCGGTGGTTCGAATGTATCAGTATGCCAATACGTGAAATGGGGCACTAAGCAATCTACTTGCAACGACACTCCGGGAGGCGCAACTGAAATAAAACGCGCACTCAATAGTAGCGGCATTCGAAACGCTGGAATGAGGGTTGATAGAGCGTTCAATAGTGCAGAAATCACAAAAGAGATTAATAATGGATTTCCTTTCATGGTACGTTGGAAATACACAAATCAGAGCATCGGGCATCTTGTTGTAGCAAGAGGATACACAACCGATCCCGGGCAGCTAGTGCTATCGCTCGTCGATCCCGCTAAAGGATACAGTTCAGGAACCTTTGAATGGGTCAAAAACGGCAACGGTCATATATGGAATCAAACATATTACGGATTCAGGAAATAGGAGATGAATCAAAATGCTGACCAATAAGAAGCTAAATCATGCTCTACTAATCTCAATGCTGACAGTTTTCATTATCGCATTGTGCCCATATAAGGCACAAGCAACTGACGCTACTCATATTAGCTACGATTCTGCAGTCTCTTTTCTTAACTCAGATGAATCATACCCTCAAGCTAAAACCCTGATAGAGGCAGCTAGCAACAAGCCAACAAGCACTTTCACAATTCATGATCCAATCAAAGTCTATTTCATATATCCGGCTCAACAATGGGATTCGCTTAAATCATCAACTATACTTTCAGAATATATATGGGTTGCTCCAGTAACGATGCAAGATCTACCCCATGGAGCTTTGGAATTATGGAACCATAATGGAGTGGTCGAATTTGGTTCGTACTTCATAGACAGCGATCTGGTTCGTTACATGCCTAGAAATATGGCTTACAATAACATGCTTCTTATCGATCTACGATCGCGAGCAGTATACACGATGAACGAACAATTCATCACCGCGCTGAATCCCTCCGCGAAAAGCATTCTGCCTCAACGATCAAATCTCGATGAAGGTCTCGTCGAAATCAACGACTCTACGTCAAGAGACGATACATCACAGGTGCATGACGAATACTCATCGTATGCCAATGGAGCTAGTAGGACTATTCCAACATCCAACAGTAAAGCCGAACATCAGCACACACAAGGGTTTTCCATGAGTCTTGCAGGTGGCGTAGTTGCCGCGACTATTGTTGTGGTCGCAATACCGATAGTGTTTGCCACAGGTAGAAACCAGCGATTGGAATAACGATGAAATCGCGGTATATCAACTACAAAACCGTATCCGTCACCCTCATGGTTATTGTATGCATAGTATTCGCTGCATACACTGCCATGCACGCTAACCACATCCTCAGCAGCAACGATAGCAACGACTCGATCGCAGCAGAGGACGATTCTTTCCTCGGGTCTCCGCCCTTGTCTCTTTCCGCAAAGGCAAGTGAGCACGCTACAGCGACATTCATTGAATCAGGTAAAATATTATGGATGGAATCATTCCACAAATCCTGGCAGAAAACACTGCCCATATATAACGTTGATTATACGGACTCCATGCTGCTCATTGAGACAAAAGGCATCAACAGCGATGTATCATGTTCCATTATCGTTGGACCGCGTATAGTCTCCGAAGAGGAGAGTCACGGCAAAGATGCCACCACGGCTTGCGTCTACACCTATGAGCTACTCGTTCGCACAGAAGACTTTGTGAGACAAGAACCGGTCAATCCATATAAATAAATGGGGTCCAGCTTCTCTCTCCCCCAGTCAGCTTCGCTGACAGCCCGATCCGCAATTACGAGACAGACCACTAGGATAATGGACACCGTTTTCGGCAATGGCATGTTGGTTGCCAATTGGCAACCAATCGGAAAGCCATGAATGGCGGTATATCAAGGAATCGCACTGCATGAATGGTTGCCAATTGGCAACCAATGCGCCATTGCCGAAAACACTCCTGTCCTACAGCTGTCCCCCGGTCCCGCTTCGCGGGCCAGCTGCGCTGACAGGGGGAGCCAAGTACGCAGTCGGCGAACCGCCGGCACGGCATGCTAGGCCCAGAGTGCGGTGCCGGGGGTGATCGGCGGGGCGAAGTCCAGCCTGCAATCCGCATAGCGCATACCGGTCAGTGCCTCGAACCCGTCGCGCACCGCGGATTGAGCCACAGACTCGTATGCCTCCCCCTGTTCCAAGCGGGAAGCGCCACCGAGCTCGGCGGCGCTGGACAATCCGATCGTCATGTCATAGACCGGGGTCAGCGTGAGAATCGAATCGAGCATGTCAAGGGCCGCAGCCGCGCCAACACCATCCTGCGGCATGAACGATGATCGCACCGCACGATCACTGGCCGAGCCCGGATCGATGCCGCGAATGCGCACCGAGGCGATCCGCTCAGCCCGCTCGACATGCCCGACCCGCTCGGCACGCTCGGTGGGGTCAATGCCGCCTTCCACCCCCGAACCACGCGCAGTGCCGCCACGCGTCACGCTGCCCACTGCGGAATTGTTCAACGCGGCACTGTTCAACGCGGCACTGTCCAACGCAGTATCGTCCGACGCGAAACCGCCGAGTGCGGCTCCGGCGAACACCCATCCGTCGAGCGGCACGGTGACGTTGCGCGACCAGTCGTCGCGGCGATTCCATGGCGTGGACGACACGGTAATGAACCGTTCGCGGCCATGCTTCGCCACGCCCAGCGCAAGCCAACCGTCGCCGATGATGCGCACGTCGTCGCCAAGCCAGCGCCGCCATTGCAGTACGTAGGATTCCAACAGAGTCAACGGCCGACGAGCATCATCGGAGCGCTCCCTCGGCACGCTCACGCTCCATGCGCCGTTCTCGAATACGCCCGCTCCTCCCGAAACAATGCCGCCGACTCCACCGGAATCGCCAGCTTCGCCAATGCCGTCAACCCGGCCACCCTCGCCGACCCCGCCGATATCGACGACATAGCCTGCATCACCCGTGAATCCCCCGATCTGAGAGAACACGAACCCCTGGCCGCGATATTCGATCGCAATGCCGGACACCGCCAGCACGCGTCTGCGAGGCAGGCCGGCGAACAACGATCGGCGCAGACATTCGGATTGGGCGATCTCAATGCGCATGCGCGCCCGTCCGAGTGTCGAGACAGCCGATGGCACCGCGCCAGATGAAGACACGGTAGGCGTTGCCGCGTTGGCGAGCGCCCGCATCACGCTGACGAACTCCGGCCGGCGGACCGACGCGCGAACCGGGCGGCGGTCGACGCCGGCCCACTGGTCGATCAGATACGGCTCGAATCGCCGCGTCCACAACGTGTCGATGCCACCGTCGATATCACCAGCGTCACCACCAGCGGCATCGCTATCGGCAGCGATCATTCGATCGATAGCGGGACGCAGCGCGACCGGCAGCGACCCATTCACGCGGCATTCCACGCCGGCGATGCGGCACAACAGCGGTTCGGAGTCGGCGATTGCGCTGGGGTTCATCATAGGATTCATCGCACTCGATTCCGCCTCGCATAGCCATGCATTCGGCCATCACACATGGCATGACTTGCGCGACACAACAGCATATCTAGTGTCCTGCGTCAGAAATTCGTTGACGAATTCACTACCCCTCAGTCCCGCTTCGCGGGCCAGCTCGTCCTGCAATTATGGACGCGCTTCGCGCGCATCCTGCCGGCTCGACTGTCGTCGAGCAACGTTGCCTACAAACAGCTCTGCTGTTTGTCTAACGGCAACGTCCTGACAAGGGGAGCCAACAATATAATCAACGAACTTCTTACGCAGCACATCCGGACGCACGGCAGTCAGCCGGATTGAATAACGTCATGGTACGGCCGCATGGCAAAGCCGGACCATATCGCAAGCGACGCAGCGTCAAACAGTGGGATAACAGCGGGCGAACGGCACACGCCTGGCATCCTGTGCGTCAGAAATGCGTTGACGAATTCACTACCCCTCAGTCCCGCTTCGCGGGCCAGCTCGTCCTGCAAGGATGGACGCGCTCCGCGCGCAGTATGCCTGCTCGCCGGTCGGCTCGCACAGCACCTACAAACAGCTCCGCTGTTTGCTTTACGGTGCTGTCCTGACAAGGGGAGCCGGGAATGCAATCAACAAACTTCTGACGCGGCACACTAGCACTGCACACAGCACACATGAAATGCCGGGCCCGGCGAGTGACGTGAACCGTCATTCGTCGGGCCCGGCATTGGATGGCTGGAGTCCCGCAGTGCGGGCCAGCTCGCCCGGCTGGCTCACCCGGCTGGCTCGCCGGGCTCGCACGCAAGCCGCCGCGAACCTGGCTACTTGACGCTACTTGACCAGATCGGCGACCTTGAACGTGCGGACGGTGCCGGTGACGAGCGTGCCGTCGAGCGTGCGCCACGCCGGAGTCACGGTGATCGCCTTGTCGAAGTAGCTGTTCGGGATGCCGCGCAGCAGCGCAGTCGAGAACAGCTTCGCGCTCGGATCGTTGAACATCTGCGCCGGCGTCACGGTCTTGCCGCTGACGTTGATCGACGTGTAGGCGTTGGTGTTCTTGATCTCCAGCGGCTTGTCGAGGCCCTCGATCGCCACGCTGTACGACACGAGGTCGTAGTCGTAGCCGTCGAGCGCGGAGATGAACCGCGCGGTGGTGGTGCTGGACTGCGCGGTCGTGCCGCTGGCGAACTGCACCTTGACGGTGAGCAGGTTGGCGTTCACGAACTTGGCGTAGGCCTTGCCGCTGGTCGGCTTGTACGGCGTGTGGAAGGTCGGGTCGGAGAACCAGCCGGCAAAGATGCGGCCGTTGGCTGCGGCCGGGCTCATCCACTGGTTGGCGGGCAGATCCTTGCCGGATGCCACGCCGCCTTCCTTCTTGTACCATTCGACGTAGTATTCGCCGGTGGCGAGCGTGTTGGTCACGTTCACCGTCTTGGTTGCGGTCACGTCGGTTGCGCGGCCGTCGAGCACCAGGGTGGCGGTTGCGGTCACCACGCCGGACTTGCCGTTCGCTGCCTTGGTGAGCACGCCGGTGTTCGCGTCGATCGTGGCGATGGACGGCTGGTCGACGCTCCACTGCCAGGTGGCCTTGTGGCTGCCCAGCGTGATGTTGCCGGTCGTGCCGCCCACGCCCGCATCGGCAACCAGCGTCACGCTGCGGGTCGCGTCGTCAAGCGCGGCCGGTCCGTTCACGCTGGGCCGCACGGCGATGAACTCGATCGTGTCGGATGCGGCATCCGGGTAGGTGGCCGACTTGACGGTCACGGTCGCGATGCCGGTCATCTGGCCGTTCGCGCCGGCCGTCGCCACGCCCTTGGACGCATCGTCGAAGCGCACGACGTTGCCGTCGCTGGACGACCAGTTGAGCGAGAGGTCGTGCGCGTTCGCCGGCTCGATGTGCGCGGTCAGGCCGAACTTCGACGCGGCGTTGAGGTTCGCGACGAACGGCTTGGGCGTGTCGATCTTGACTGCGGTGACCGGGTTGTTCTCGAAGGTGGCGGCGTTGCCGTACACCCAGAACTGGCCGTTGCCGCCGAGTCCGGGGACGCCCTTGTTGTTGAGCTTGACCTTGCCGAACACGGTGGTCGTGCCCTGCGCGAGCGTCGTGGTCATCGAGGCGAGGCCGTCGCTGCCGACGTTGCCGTTCGCGGTGGTGCTGAGCGCGGTGGCCTGGTCGGCGGCGAGCTGCTCAAGCGTGCTGACGTTGGAGCCGCTGGCCTTGTAGAGGCCGTCCTGTCCGGCGACGAGCGCCGGAGACGAGCCGGTCGGCGTGTACTTGGCGGTCACGTCCTTGTAGTTGGCGCTGTTCGGCGTGCCGATGTACGGCTTGGCGCCGAGATTCAGGCCGAATGCAAGGTTGCCGGCCGCATCAGGCTTCATGTTCACGGTCGAGTTGTCGGCCGCGAGGAAGCTGATGCCGTCGATCGGCGTGAAGCTGCCGCCGGTGATGTAGGCGGTCGCTCCACCGTCGATCTGCACGCGGCTGTTCGGGCTGGCGGTCTGCTTGATCTCGCCGCCGGCGACATCCTTGAATTCGCCGCCGTTGATGACGAGCTTCTTACCGGCCTGAACGCTGGAGATCGTGCCGCCGTTGATGGTCAGCGTGCCGTTGGCCTGGATGCCACCGTAGTTGCCGTTGCCGTTGTAGGTGCCGAACGAGGCGATCTGACCGCCGTCGATGGTGACGTTGGCGTTGACGCCGGTCACCTTGAGGCCGTAGTTGGAGCCCATCAGCGACGTGCCCTTGCTCAGGTAGGCGCTGGCGTTGTTGCCGGAGACGTTGACGGCGTTGCCGTTGTTGTCGCCTTGGCCGTACTTGGTCTGCAGCGTCACCGTGCCGCGCGTGACGAGCGACGCGGTGTCGCCCTGCACGTACACCGGCTGCGTGCTGGTGTAGAGGCTGCCGCCGGTGCGGATTCCGTCGAGCGTGATGCCGCCGTTGGTGCCGTCGAGCATGAGTCGGGCACCCCCGCGCACCTGGAATTCGACCTGCTTGATCGTGTGTGCAGAACCGTTGGAGCGGATGATCGTGTCCTGATCGACGTGCAGGATGCGCGAGTCGTTCGGGAACCAGCTGTTGTTCTCCACCTGGAAGTCGCAGTTGATCTGGATGACCGGGTCATGCCTGTTCAGCGCGTCCTCAAGATCGCTCTTGGAGCACACCGGCGTCGCCTGACCGCTGGCCGCGGCCTTGAGCGCGTCGAGCGTCTTGCGCACGGCGACCAGCTTGTCGTGGTTGGTCACCTTCGGCTTGTCCTCGGCGCCGAGCGCCTCGTAGGCCTGTTCGGCGGCGACCACGTCGGACTCGTCGCTCAGCTGCACTTCGGAGGCGCTGGGCAGCGCGTTGATCCTGTCGATCACCTGCTGGACCGGCGTCTTGGTCGCGGCCTTGCTCTTGTCGATCGCGAACGAGTCGATGAGCTGCGAGCTGCCGTCCGCCACCTTGTAGGCGCGGTAGTACAGCGTGTCGCCTTCGATGTTGATGCCGGCGTAGGCGGGCACGTCGAGCTTGAGCGACACGGCCGATTCGACGTCCGGATCGTCATGCTGCTGGTAGTTCTTCACGCCTGCGGTTCCGGCGATCGCGTACACGGTGCCGGTCGGGTTGTTCGCGACGGTGAAGTTCTGACCGGCGTACGCCTTGGTCGAGGTCTCGACGGTGGTCTTGTCGCCGTTGCGGTCAAGCCATTCGGTGCGGTTGTACGTGTGATCATGGCCGGAAAGCACCAGATCGATGCGGTTGGTCGCGGCGAACGCGGTCAGCTGCTTGCGGATCTGCACCACGTCGGCATCCGCGTGATGCGGGCCGTTGGAGTACGGCGACTTGTGCAGCACGATGATCTTCCACTTGGCGTTGGAGTCGGACACGACCTGCTGCGCCCATGCCATCTGGCTGGCGCTGATCGCGTTGTCCTCGTTGAGATCGTTACTGTTGAGCACGACGAACAGCGCGTTCTTGTACGTGTACGAGTAGTACGTGCCGGTGGTCTGATCCTGCGTGGGGACGTTGAGGCTCTGGATGTTGAAGTGGCTCATGATCGAGTTCGGGTCGGTCACGCCTTCGACGTGCGACTTGTCCTCGTGGTTGCCGGTCGCGGGCACGACGGCCATCGAACGCTCGTTGTCGCCGTCGAGCAGCCACGTCCAGTAGTCCTCGTTGGATCCTTCGTCGACCACGTCGCCGCCGTGCACGGTGAACGCGGTGTTCGGCATCTGGGCCTGGGCCGCGGCGAGCGTCTTGTGGTAGGTGTCGTAGTCGGAGGCGATCATGCCCTGCGAGTCATCGACGTTGAGGAACGAGAACGAATCGTCCTTGTCGCTCTTCGCGCCGGTGGTGAACGCGGTGGTGCGGCTCCACTGGCTGCCGGACTGCACACGGTACCAGTACTGCGTACCGACCGTCAGACCGGTCACTTCGGCCGAGTACTTGGTGTACAGATCCTTGCCGTAGCCGGAGGTGAGACCGAGGTTGAGCAGCGTCTTGGGCTTGATCACCTGTTCGGCCTTCGCGTCGGCGCTGGCGACGACGTTGGAGCACGCCGCATCGCCGCACACCTGCACCTTGCCGGGCAGCGTGGTCAGATCGTAGGCGTGGGTGTCGTTGTTGACCTTGGTCGTGTCGTAGAACGAGCGAGCGTACCAGCGGAAGGTGCGGTTCTTGACCGTGTCCTTGCCCAGGCTCATCGAGATCTGGGTGGGCTGGCCGGCGCCGGCGGCGGCATCGTCCGGATCGAACGGCTGCTTGGTGCCGACGTAGGTGATCGTCACCGCCTTGCCGCTGTTTTCGACGTCATCCTCGCCGACCGAATCGGTGGATATCTGCGTGATGATCGTCTTGATGATGCCGCCCATGCCCGTCAGGAAGCTCGGGCTCATGTACTCCTCGACCTTGTCGTTGATGAGGGAGCGCAGTTTGGGCGCCTTGAATCCGAACGCGTCGAGCGTGCCCTTGAGGTTGCCGTTCGAGGTGGCCACGTTGATCGCGGTGCCCCACAGGCCGCTCAGACCTGCCTTGGACCAGTTGATCGTCAGCTGCGAGGTGATGCCGTCGAGCGTGCCGCCGCCGTTGGTCGGGGCGACCGTGTCGAGCAGCAGGTTGATGATGTCGCGCACGATGTTGCCCTGCCCGATCGCGTCGGCGCCGGCGTTGATCTTGTCGGTGTTGACCGCGTTCTGGCCGCCTTCGCCGCCCTGCAGATGGTTGGTCATCAGGTCGGAGACGAGGTTGACGATCGTGTAGCCGGAGTTCGACACCGGCTGCATCGTGGAGATCTTCTCGACGATATTCTTGATCTCGCCGGTCAGATAATCCGGGTTCTGCAGGAACTTGGTGTCGATCTGCGCCATGAGGTCATCGACGACGGCCATGAGCTGCTGGTCGCTGATGGTGGTCTCGCCGAGCGTCTGGGCGACGCCGCCGATGCCCTTGAGATGAATGGCGCCGTTCGCATACCACGCTTGGATCGTGTACATGCTGCTGGTCACGGTCAGCGGGCTGGACAGATACTGCTGCAGGTAGGTGAGCACGGTCTGCTTGATGTCGAGATCGGGCTGGTTTTCGGCCAGATAGTTCTTGAGTCCCTGCTTGCCGATCTTTTCGAGCATCGGGCGGATGGTGCCGACGGCCATGTCGTTGATCATGCCGTCGCCGTACAGCTTGCGCTTGGTGTACGCCTGAAGGTTGTGGATGACCTGCTCGTGGGTGCTGGTGTTGCACGCCTCCCAGTTGCCGTTCTCATCCTTGGGCAGCGTGATGCCATAGCCGCAGTGCACGGTCAGATCGACGGTCTTGCTCGGATCGTCGGGATTACGGCCCACGGACACGGTTTTGACCTCCATCGTTTCGGCGTGGCGCGCACCCTGATCGCCGCCGAGCGCCTGTCCGCGGTAGAAGTTGACGTAGCGCACCGGCGTGCCGTAGCTGGCGAGCGCACCGGTCTGGATGTCGGTCAGCTGGTTGCCGTTGGGGCTCACGTAGTCGGCGCGATCGTTGGCGTGCATGTGGCCGCTGAACACCCAGCGCATGCCGGCGTCGGCCAGTGCGGTGGCGTTCTGCTGCCAGTTGTCGATCACGTATTCGCTAAGGGTCTTGTCCTCGTTGACGAAGTGGGGGACGATGCCGTGGTGGAGGAATCCGATCACGGTCTTGCCCTTGGAGTCGGCGTCCTTGGTGACGGCTGTGAGCCACGGCAGCAGCGTCGGGTCGATGCGGCCGCCGGTGATGTGCTCGTTGTAGGCGTAGCCGGTTTGAGCATCGGGGCTGTAGCGGCCGGAGTCGATGGCGACGAATCGGAAGTCGCCTTCGTCGACGTAGTAGCTCAGCTCGCCGGCGACTGCGGTCGGCTGACCGTTGGCGTCACGGTAGTGGTTGGCGCTGTTGAAGTCGGTGTTGGCGTTGCCCGGGTTGTGGAAGAAGTGGCTGGGCTGGTCGGCGGGCTTGTTCTTGTCCTGCTCGGCGGCCTGGTTGTAGCCGAAATCGCCCATCACATAGCGGAAGTAGGCGGGATCGGTGGCACCCTGGGTCATCTTCTTGCCGGTCGAATCGGTGGTCTGGAAGTGGGGGTCCTGATCGATGAACGTGTGGCCCTTGGAGTCGTCGATGGAGGGCGCGGGCTCGCGCACCTTGGTGCCTTCGTGGAAGTTCCACGCGTCGGTG
>NZ_RQSP01000047.1:0-4042 GCF_009078285.1 Bifidobacterium jacchi | reverse complement strand
TTGTAGATGTCGTGGTTGCCGTTGATGACGAAGACCTGCGTGCCCTTGCCGCCGTTTTCCTTGGCGGTTTCGGTTTCGATGCGCTTGAACTTCTGCGCGATGTCGTATTCGGCCTGCTGCTCACCGTCCTTGGTGAGGTCGCCGGTGACGAGTACGTAGTCGGGGTGATCCTTGATGATCATGTCGATGGCCTTGTCGGAGATCGCGTTGGATTCCTCCAGCAGCTTCGGATCGCCGCCCACGTAGTCGTGGAAGTCATCGTTGTCGTCGGCGTAGTTCGCCGGGTAGTAGTGGGTGTCGGAGAGCACGCCGATGCGTGCCGATCCGGCTGCCTTGTTGTCGGGGCCGGCCGGCGTGACTTCGGCGGCCAGCGCGGTGCCGGGGGCGACGATCAGCCCCGCGGCGAGCGTCGCCGCGGCTGCGATCGCCGCCAGCGCACGCTTCATGGATGGTATACGCATGGTTGCAAACCTCTTGGTTCAATGCGGATTGCTGTATTGCAGCTGTATTGCAGCTGTATTGCTATGGATTGTCTCGGCGGAGGCCGGCTCACGCAGCGAGACTGGGGGGATAGCAGTAGAACCCAGCAGGCCCCTATGCTCTCCCCCAGTCGGCTTCGCCAACAGCCTTTCGTCAGAGACGGCAGCGTCGAATAAGCACGAAAAAAGCCGACGAAGGCCGCACACTGGTGCTGATCACTTCGTCGGCTGTTGAGTTATCAGTGGATGTCGCCGAATGAGGAGTCGTCCTGCGGCTGGTCCTGCACCTTGTCGGTAAGCCCCTTCGAGTCCGACGTGTTGTCGGCCTCGTCGCTCTTGCCGGCATTGCCGGACTTGTCGCTCTGGTCGGTCGACTGCGAGGAGCCTTTGACCAGATCGTTGAAGTCGGCACCGGATTCGTCCGCTCCGGGCTGGCTGGTGGCGGTCTTGCCGGTCGTGTCGGCGGTGGCGCCCTTCAGGGGCTTGCCGTCGGCATCCGGGTCGGCCTGACGCACCAGCGTGCTCGGATTGGTTTCGCCGCTGTTCATGATGGTCACGACCGCGGTTGAAACACCAGCCACGATGACCACAGCGAGCACTGCGCCGATGATGGCCAGCAAACGCTTGCTGATCTTGCGACCAAACACCGTCACCATGCCCTCCTCGGCGCTCTGCGCCGCATGCTTGCTGCTACTCACGTTCGAGTCGCCTTTCACTCATTCGGGATTGATGGGACTAGGGTCACTGGGGATCGCCAAAGCCGCCACCCTGCAGCGGACCGCAGTTCTTCATGTTGAAGGTCTGGAAGTCGCCGCCTAAATTACCTCCGGTCTCTTCACAAGGCGATCCCGTAATGACATCGGCGTTGCTGCTGAATGCGAGCACGTACAGGCTCGGCATCTCATACTGCTTCTTCATCATGTTCTCTTTTCCTGATGAAATTGATGGATGATTGTCATAGGGTCTTCGTCACCGGAGTGCCGGTGACCGTGGTGCCGTCGAGCGTGGTCCAGCTCGGCGTGATCGTAAGCGTGAGCTTGCCGGAGCCGATCCAGCCGTTCGGGAAGTTGCGAATGATCGCGGTGGCGAAGTAGCCGTTGCCACCGTCCGCGAAATCACCGAAGACGTTCAGATCCTTGGGGGACTTGCCCGAGACCGTCGTGTACACGTGCTGCGTGGAGAGCGGGAACAGCTCGCCGGTTTCACCATCGCCGACCTTGGAGTCGTAGGAGACAGTGAACTCCACGTTCTTGTACTTGGTGGTGTCGATCGCGGTCAGGAATCGCACCGCGGTCTTGCTCGTGGACACCTGCACGGCCACGTTCTGGTTCTTCGCGTCCGCGAAGTGAGCCCATGCGAACCTGTTCTGGCCGGGCGTGCCGTCGGCGGTGGTGTTGAAGCTCTCGACGGTGGTGTAGTTGGCATCGTCGTTCACGTCGATGTTGTCAACGTCCTTGTCGGCCTTCCAATCGTCGTAGCTCTTGTACCAGCCTGCGAACTTGCGGCCCGCATAGCCTTCCGCGAGGAAGCTCTGATCAGGGTTGGATGCGTCCGGGGAGGTCTTCTGCTGCTTCTTGCCCGTGACTTCGGCCTTCGAGTACCACTCGTAGTCGATGTCGGCGGGCACGCCGTAGACCTGTGCAAGGCCGGTGCCGTCGATCAGCGTGCTCTGCTCGTCGGCGTTGTTGAGCACGTAGCGGCCGTAGGCGAGGTAGTGGCCGTGGTAGCCGGCGTAGGTGTTGAGCAGGTAGGAGTTCTGCACCTTGTTGTTCTGGGTCGTCTTGGCCTTGGAGGCTTCGGACGCCACCAGCTTGGCGAGGTCGCTCTTGCCACTCAGGTCGTAGTTGACGACCACCTGAGCCTTGTCGTCGAAGTTCGCGACATCGTTGATGTTCGCGCCCATCGACGGGCTGGACTGCACGTTGTCTGCGTTGGCGTCGCCCTTGAGCTGGCCGATCCACGGCTGGGAGGCGTCGATGCGGATGTCGCCGCTGTTGGCCGCCTGCAGATAGAGCGAGGAATCAGCCGAGAGGTTCACCGACTTTGCGGTCGGAGCATCCTCCTGATGCTGGGATGCGTTGTAGTCCCAGATCTGGCCCTTGGTGATGTAGCCCTTGGCACCACCGGCGAGGGTGAGGGAGTTCTTGTTGTGCGCGGCGAAACCGCCCGCTGCGATGTCCTTATAGCTGTAGAACAGGGAGCGATCAAGGTAGCCGCCGTTCATCACGAACGTGCCGCCGTTCTGGCTCACGCTCTCCACGTTGGCGTTGCCGCCGATCGTGGTGACGCTGTTCGGGCCCGCGTTCTGCACAGCAGCGCGACGGCCGTTCTCCTGCAGCACCTGGCCGTTGGTGATGGTCACCTTGGCGCCATCGACACCGGGATCGACGATCACGGCGCCATCAGGACCGTAGACGGTCGGGTACATGGAGCCGGTCTGAGCGTCATTGGCCTGAGCATTGTACTGGCCATTGCCGCCAAGCTCGACGGTGGCGTTGTTGCCGCGCACGCGAACCGCGTAGCCGAGGCTATTGCTGTCGATTTGTTCGCTCCTACCGTTATCGGAGATCAGCTTGACGTTGTCGCGGGTCACCAGATGCGCGTTGGCCTGCAGCGTCACAGGAATCCAAGCCGTGTTGTTGCTGCCGGAGGCAAGAACGTCATCGATGGTCAGGTCACCGGTAAGGGTGAGCGTATGGCCGGAGGTGACGTTGAAGCGGAAGAAACGCAGAATGCCCATCTTGTTGTTGCCGCTCACACCGTTGAGCGTCAGATCGCGGTTGACCTCGACATCAACGAAGTCAGCAGCGGTATTGGTACGACCAATGACAGTAAGTCCCGAAACATTGATCGTGGAAACGTTCGGGTCGCTGATGCAACGGTAGAACGGGCTCTTGTCGTATTTGTCGCCGCCCTCCCAGATGCTTGAGTTTTCTCCATCCTTGCCGTACGGCGTCGCCGTGCAGGTGTTGCCCGCAGCCTGCGCGGTCTGCGGCTGGGAGATGGTCACTGCGCCGAGCATCGCCACTGCCGCGGCGAGCGCGGCGAGTGGACGCCAGCCCTTGCGAATGTTCGCGATTTGCATATCGCTCCCCTCTTTCAACGCGATGAGGCCGGGTACGCGGTGTGCGCACCCGGCCTCATCGCCAAGTCCTTTTCCTCGAACGGCTCTGCGCCGTCTGGTTCCGACCCCGGTATCCAATACCCCTGAACGCCGATGCCGAAATTCGCCTTCAGGCTATGGGCACACTCCCGTTGCGACCAGATAAGGTGAACAATCGAAATCATCACTCGCCTCGCCACATTGTCGGCATCTGAGCGATCGTTCGCATCCACCTTGAAAACACGCGCATATGTAAGCGATCACATCAGCCAGACGCCATTGCCAGTCATTCCATATTCTGACCGTTTTTTATCCAATATATGAAAAACTACCTATCCGCAACAGCAATCGCATCATCGCGTGATCACATCATTCCCGACGAATTCACCCAACCGTAACCATCATGCCGTGCGCGCCGCCGACAATCCCCCACGCAACCCCGCCCCACAACACACCCCAA
>NZ_RQSP01000046.1:16059-16529 GCF_009078285.1 Bifidobacterium jacchi | reverse complement strand
ATTTTGGGACGGAACGCGATTGGCCGTTGTTTTTTCGTTGCATCCCACGCGCGTGGGGTTCTCAACGGGTCCGGTGTTGCTCTGGCGTTCGCGATCCGCTGCGCCCCAACGTTTTTGCCTGAATACTGTCTGAATGTTCGCTGTGACGGTGGGCAAGCCGTGGGACGGAACGCGGAATAGGCCCTGAAATGCATTGCGTCCCACTGGCCTGTGGGTGTTTTGTGGGACGGAACGTAGAATCTGCCGGTAATAATCCTTGCGCTAAGACACCGGTTTGCGCAAGGATTCCACGAGCTCAAGGATCTTTCCGAAATATACTTGCGCTAACGAAGTGCGGCCGAAAACTCCTCAGTCGCCCAGTCGACTCAGTTGCTAGCCACCAGTAGCCGGTCACCTCAGTAACCAGTCACCAGCTTCCAGTCACCTCAGTAACCAGTCGCCAGCATCCAATCCTCCCCACCTCAAGCCCC
>NZ_RQSP01000046.1:10721-15998 GCF_009078285.1 Bifidobacterium jacchi | reverse complement strand
CAAACAAGCCCCACCTCAAACCCCAAACAACGCCTGAACACGCAGCAAACTCCAAAACTACGCAGTTCAAACGTAGTTTTACTTGATATTCACATTCTTTTTAATGACTTTTCCCCCTATCCGGCCAACAACGGCGTCAACCGGCCTGAATATGGAAATCGCGGCGGGAGGTTGTAGTCGCAACAAGCAACAAGCAACAACTGAATACCGAACGGACATGTCGGCCCACAACAACCGGCATCGACAATAGGGCGGACCGCACAATGCGGAACGCCGGAAGCGAGTTGGGAAATATGCTCGAACTGAAGAACATCACCAAGTCATTCGGGGACGTCCACGTCCTCAACGGCATCAGCCTGACGCTCGGCAACGGCCAGATCATGTCGATCCTCGGCCCCTCCGGCGGCGGCAAGACCACGCTGCTCAACATCATCCTCGGCATCAGCGATCCGACCAGCGGTCAGATCATCTACAACGACGAGGATCTGACCAACGTGCCGATGGAGAAGCGCGGATTCAACATAGTATTCCAGGATTACGCGCTGTTCCCCAACCTCACCGCATACGAGAACATCACGTACGGTCTGCGCAACAATCCCGGCATCTCCTCCGAGGCGGAGATCAAGGAGATGATCTCCCTGCTCGGCCTTGAGGAGCACCTGAACAAGCGCATCGACGAGCTGTCGGGCGGCCAGAAGCAGCGCGTCGCGCTCGCCCGCACGCTCGTGATGAAGCCGAAGCTGCTGCTGCTCGACGAGCCGCTGTCCGCCCTCGACGGCGTGATCAAGGAGTCGATCAAGGCGAAGATCAAGCAGATCGTGGAGCAGTACAAGCTCACCACGATCATGGTCACGCACGACCCGGAGGAGGCGTGCACGATGAGCGACAAGGTCCTCATCATCAACCACGGCAAGATCGCGCAGTACGACACGCCGGAGAACATCATCGAGCACCCCGCGTCCGACTTCGTGCGCACGTTCATCCTGCATCAGCTGGAGGTCAAGCGCAACAACATCTACTCGCTGTTCCACGAAGCCGACCGCGACGCAGCCAACGCAACCGCCACCGCCGGCCGCGCACAGGAGGCCTGACATGTCCACCGAATCGATTCAGGCGGCCAACCGGCTGCCCAACATCCGCCCCGAGATCGTCAACTACGAACGCAAGCCGCGCACGCCCCGGCAAACCGAATTGTGGACGCTGCTCGTGATCGTGGCCGTCGCATTCGCCGCGTTTCTCGTCGTGCCGATGGTCCTCGTCATCATCCGCTCGTTCACCACGCCGGGCGGCGAGGCCACGCTGTCGAACTACGCGGCGGTGCTGTCGCGACCCGAGTTCGGTCGGTCGATCACCAATTCGCTGACCGTTTCGGCGACCGCAGCGCTGTGCGCCGTGCTGCTCGCGTTCCTGCTCGCCTACACGATCAACTGCACCAACGTGCCGCGTGGGCTGAAGAAGGCCATCGGACTGCTCGCGCAGCTGCCGATGCTGCTGCCGACCATCACCTACGGCTTCGCGATCATCTACTCGTTCGGCAAGCAGGGTCTGATCACGCGACTGTTCGGCCACCAGCTGTTCGACATCTACGGATTCAACGGACTGCTCATGGGCTACGTGATCTACACGCTGCCCACCTGCTTCCTGCTGATCAACAACAGCTTCCAGTTCGTTGACAAGAAGTTCATCATCGTCTCGCACATCATGGGCGACAAGCCGATCACGACGTTCCTCAACACGATTCTGCGGCCGCTGATCGGCACGATGGCCGTGGCGTTCATCCAGTCGTTCTTCCTCGCGTTCACCGACTACGGCATCCCGACGTCGGTCGGCGGCGAGTACGACGTGCTGGCGATGACGCTGTTCAACCAGATGCTCGGCTCGATTCCGAACTTCAACCGCGGCGCCGTGATCGCCGTGTTCATGCTCATCCCCTCGATCATCTCGATCATTCTGATGACCGTGCTGGAGCGCTTCGCGATCCGCTACAAGCAGATCAGCCAGGTGGATCTGCCGAAGGGGCCGCGCCGCGACTGGCTGTGCGGCATCGGCTCGGTGGTCACGCTCGTGTGCACGCTGTCGGTGTTCGCGGTGATCCTGCTCATCCCGTTCGTCGCCGAATGGCCGTTCGACACGAGCTTCACATTCGCGCACATCGCGAACATCTTCACCGATTCCGAGCTGACGCAGGTGTTCACGAACTCGCTGTACGTGGCCGTGATGACAGCCATACTCGGCTGCCTGTTCGCCTATGCGGCAGGCCTGGTGACCTCGCGATCCAAGCTGCCGAACTGGGCGAAGCGGTCGGTGGACGCGATCAGCGCGATCATCAACACCGTGCCCGGCATGGTGCTCGGCATCGCGTTCCTGTTCGCATTCTCCGGATCGAGCCTGCAGAACACGTTCTGGATCCTCATCATCGCCAACATCATCCACTACTTCGCGACGCCCTATCAGATGATCAAGGATTCGCTGAGCAAGATGAACGCCGGCTGGGAGACCACCGCCAAGCTGATGGGCGACAACTGGATCAAGACGATCGTGCGCGTCGTCACACCGAACGCCGCGCCGACGATCCTGCAGGTGTTCGGCTACTACTTCGTCAACGCGATGGTGACGATCTCGGCGGTCGTGTTCCTCACCGGCGCGCGTACGCAGGTCATCACCACGAAGATCTCCGCATTGCAGCATATCGCCAAGTTCGATGACGTGTTCGTGCTGTCGCTGCTCATCCTGGTGACCAACCTCGTGGTCAAGGGCGTGATCGCGTTCGCCACGCGGGATCGCTCCGCGGCCCGCGCCAAGGCGAGCGCCCGCGTCACGGTGAAGACCCCGCAGGTCGCCGCGGCCCGTTCGACGGTCGCCGCCGACGCCCACCTGACCGCCGCCACGCAGGCCGCGCGCAACGGCACGCCCGACTTCCCGCTGCCCACCTCCGGCAACCGCAAGGCGCGCAACGCGTTCACCGCAGGTCTGTCGGCGGTGCTCGCGGTGCTGCTCGTCGGCTTTGGATTCGGCGCCACGTCGAGTGCGTCGGCCAACGGTCAGGTCGTGATCTACACGAACGCCGACGACGAGGCCGTGGTCGCCTTCCAGCATGCGCTTGACGACAACGGATTCAAGGGCCAGTACATCATCCAAAGCTTCGGCACCTCCGAACTGGGCGGCAAGATGCTCGCCGAGGGCAGGGCACTGGAGGCCGACATGCTGACGATGAGCTCCTACTACATCGATTCGGCTCAGGAGCGCAACCACATGTTCGCGAATCTGACCGACGTGAAGACGAAGCTGCTCGGCGACACCGAAAACTCCAAGGCGCCCGCGTGGCGCAGCCCGACGACGGCTCAGGAGGGCGCGATCATCGTCAACACGACCGCACTCAAGGAGGCCGGCGTCGAAGCGCCCAAGAGCTTCAAGGAGATGGCCGATCCGAAGTACAAGGGGCTGATCTCCGTGCCTGACATGGAAGGCTCCTCGACCGGCTGGCTCATGGTCCAGGCGATCGCCGACGCCTACGGCACCGGCGCGGAAGGCAAGCAGATTCTCACCGACATCTTCCGCAACGCGGGTCCGCACCTTGAACAGTCCGGCTCGGGCCCGCTCAAGGCCGTGCGCTCCGGCGAGGTGGCGATCGGCTTCGGTCTGCGCCATCAGGCCGTCGCCGACAAGAAGAAGGGGCTGCCGATCGACTACATCGATCCCGAGGAGGGCAACTATTCGCTGACCGAATCGGTGGCGGTGCTCGACAAGGGCCGTGCCACGAATCCGAAGGCGCAGCAGATGGCCGGTGTGATCATCGACAAGGGCCGCAAGGAGCTGCTGGAGACGTATCCGACGCCGTTGTACGAGGGCGAGACCGCACCCGCCAACGCGTCGAAGCGCTCGAAGACGTTCCCCAAGCCGCTGACCGTCGATCTGCTTCAGGAGCATCAGGACTTCTCCGCCGAATGCAAGCGCATCGCGCAGAACGAGTAGCGCAGGACGGATAGCGCAAACCAAAATAGCGCAGAACGAACAGCGCAGATAGCCAACACGGACGGACAACGGATACCCCTGCAAGGTCACCATCCATAGCCTGTCCATAGCCCATCCAACATCCATCCGAACCCACATCCCCAGGCGTGTCGCCTGTAGCCAAGTACAGGCGACACGCCGTTCTTATCTTCAAAACTACGTAGAAGATTACAGCAACTACGTCAGTGACTAGACTCACCCGCAGCATCACAAGAAAGGAACCAATCACCATGGCAAACGAATACAAGCTGCTGACCCCCGGCCCGCTGACCACCACCCGCACCGTCAAGGAGGAGATGCTCTTCGACCACTGCACCTGGGACGAGGACTACCAGCAGATCACGCAGAAGATCCGCCGCCAGCTGCTCGAGCTGGCCCACTGCAACGCCGACGACTACACCGTCGTGCTCATGCAGGGTTCCGGCACCTTCGGCGTCGAGAGCGTGCTGACCTCCGTGATCGGCAAGGACGAGAAGGTGCTGCTGTGCACCAACGGCGCCTATGGCGACCGTCAGGTGAAGATCTGCGAGCACGCCGGCATCGCCTACACGCAGTACGCCGAACCCTACGACCGCATCCCCGATGCCGCCCGCGTGGCCGAATACCTCGCCGCCGACCCGTCCATCACCCATGTCTCGATGATCCACTCCGAAACCACCTCCGGCCTGCTCAACGACATCCAGGCCGTGGCCGCAGTGGCCAAGAAGCACGGCTGCACCTTCATGGTGGACGCGATGAGCTCCTTCGGCGGCGTGGACATCCCGGTGGCGGACTGGGGCATCGACTTCCTCGTCTCCTCCGCCAACAAGTGCATCCAGGGCGTGCCCGGCTTCAGCTTCATCATCTGCAACAAGGCCAAGCTCGAGGCGTCGCGCGGCAAGGCCCGCTCCCTCTCCCTCGACCTGTGGGACCAGTGGAACACCCTCGAGAAGGCCAACGGCAAGTGGCGCTACACCTCCCCCACCCACGTGGTGCTCGCCTTCTCCAAGGCGCTTGACGAGATGTTCGCCGAAGGCGGCATCCCGGCGCGTTCCGCCCGCTATGCCCTGAACAACCACCTGCTCATCGCCCGCATGAAGGCGCTCGGCTTCCGCGTGTTCCTCGCCGACCACCAGGGCCCGATCATCACCACGTTCCTCTACCCGGAAGGCACCCAGTTCGACTTCCACGACATGTACGAGTTCATCAAGGAGCGCGGCTACGCGATCTATCCGGGCAAGCTGACCGATGAGGAGACCTTCCGCCTGGGCAACATCGGCGAGATCT
>NZ_RQSP01000046.1:0-10575 GCF_009078285.1 Bifidobacterium jacchi | reverse complement strand
GATCTACACCGACGACATCGAGAAGGTGACCGAGCTGCTGGCCCTGTACATGGGCGAACGCGGCCTGCTGGCCGCCGCAACCGGACTGGATTCCGTGCCCGCCGCCATCGCCGCGATGGATGCCGCCGGCGCCCCGATCAAGGCCGCCGCCCCCGCCAACGTGAAGCTCACCGCCTGAGCTCATTCCATCACTTCAATCGACGATAAGGAGGTATCGATTACCATGACCAACCGTTTTGAAGCCGTCATTTTCGACTGGGCCGGCACCACCGTGGACTACGGCTGTTTCGCCCCGGTGCGCGCTTTTCAGGAGGCGTTCAAGGAGTTCGGCGTGGAGCCGACCATGGAGGAGACCCGCAAGCCGATGGGCATGCTCAAGCATGACCACATCGCCACGATGCTGCGCATGAGCCGCATCGCCCGCGCTTGGGAGGATGCGCATGGCTCCGCTCCCACCGATGCCGACACCGATGCCGTCTACGCGCATTTCGAGCCCAAGCTGCTCTCCATCCTCGACGGATTCGCCGACCCGAAGCCGGGCGTCGTGGATGCGGTGGCCGCCTTGCGCGCCGCCGGCATCAAGATCGGCTCCACCACCGGCTACACCGACAAGATGATGGAGATCGTGGTGCCGAAGGCCGCCGAGAACGGCTACGCGCCGGACTTCTGGATCAGCCCGGACGGCACGAACGGCTTCGGTCGCCCCTACCCCTACATGGTGTTCAAGAACCTTGAGAAGCTGGGCGTGACCGATGTGCGCCGCGCCGCCAAGGTGGGCGACACCCTCTCCGACATCCGCGAAGGCAAGAACGCAGGCGTGTTCACGATCGGCGTCACCGAGGGCAGCTCGCAGATGGCGTTGAGCCAGGCCGAGTTCGAGGCGCTGTCGGATGCCGACAAGGCGGCGGCACGCGCGAAGGCTCGCGATGCGTTCGTTGCGGCGGGTGCCGATGCGGTCATCGATACGATGGCCGAGCTGCCGACGCTGCTGAATCAGATCGCCTGATCTGCCGCGCCATCGCCGGTGCCCGCAGCCGCACTGCCGCCGGCAGACGCATTCCCACCGGCATTGGCGGCGGTATCATCGCCGATATCGCCGCCAATGCCGCCGTCGCCGCGCTCGATATCGAATCCGCCGGATAGCACGAATCGCTTCAACAGACTGCGCGCGCTCATCTTCACCTTGTACGGCGGCAATCGCATGCCATCACGACGCTCGAAGAACGCTCGCGCCCGAGCCACGTCAACAGTGCGGTTCAACGCGTCGAAACGCCCGAATTCGTTGAGACTCTTCTCGGTGACGAGCTTGAGTGTGAACTCCTCAAGCAGCGAGCGATTGACGCCAAGGGCCGCGACCAGTTTGTTCCGCCGCTCATCCTGTTCGCGGCGCTCATATCGGGTAATGTAGTCGCGCAATGACATGCCGTCCTCGACGGTCACATCGCCGCGTTCCACGTCATGCAGGAACAGTTCCGCGAGTCGTTGTTCGTCGGCAGAGAGCGTTGCGAACGAACGATGCAACTGCTCCGTCGCCTGTGCCAATTCTGGGCTGTCTTCACGCAACGCTTTGAGCCATTTGGTGAAGTTGGCATTCATATAATCCGTGTCTATCAGCCCGGTATCGATGGCGGTCAGATACCCGTCCAGCTCGTACGGAGCTTCATCATTCTTGTTGTCGCCCGACGCGTCGTCTCCTTCCGACTTGTCGTCAAAGAGCTCCTTGTATCGTTGCGCCAGTATCAGATATGTGCGTTGGTCAAGCTCCGGCCGCACGTTCACCGAGTCGCCATTCTCATCCGTAAACTCGAATGATTCTTTATTCCAGTCGAATCCTTGTACTTTCGCCGCTTCCAGGAATTGATTAAGCTCCACGAATTCCTTGGCAAACTTGCGCTTGGATTCCACCGACTCAGGCAGCTGCCTCAGGTCCGATTGCCCTGAATCGTTGAACACGCTGAGAATCTCCCGGTAACGCGCGTCCATGGAGGCCACGTTCTGCGGCAGTTTTTGTACGAACAGGTCGAGTGGCCGGTCACCGGAATACAGCTTGACCGCCCGTTCGATGTTGCGTCGCATGGTGTGCGGCTTACGGTAGTAGCGGATGACGCCGAACGGCTTGTCCGGTCCGAACAGACGGTTGGTGCGGCTGAACGCCTGAATGATGCTTTCGTTTTCGATGACCTTGTCGAGGTAGAGCGTGTTCACCC
The DNA here is from genome assembly GCF_009078285.1 of Bifidobacterium jacchi. Classification (GTDB taxonomy): domain Bacteria; phylum Actinomycetota; class Actinomycetes; order Actinomycetales; family Bifidobacteriaceae; genus Bifidobacterium; species Bifidobacterium jacchi. The sequence goes on along the minus strand of NZ_RQSP01000046.1, from coordinate 8,368 downwards.
ATTTCGAGTCGAAGCCGGTGAGCATCTGGTCAACCACGATAAGCAGGTCGAGCCGCTGGCCGCGGTTCGTGTCGATGCTGCCATAGGGCGCCTTGTGCGACAGGCGTGAGGAGATGTCCTTCTTCATGGCCGACCATGTGGGCATGGTGAATTTCTTGTCGTATGCCGCGTTGTAGTCGCTGATGATCTCGACAAGCGCATCCTCTTTGACTGTGGACCCGGAGGCGTTGTCCACGTTCGGATCGAAGAGCGCGGTCACGCGCAGGTCCGGCACCTGTTCCTTGAGCAGGTGGTAGTAGCTGATGGCCTCCGGAATGGAGCTGGTGGCAAGCATCGCATGGAATTTGTTCGCGTGACTGAGCACGGGGAATTGGTCGAGGATATCCGCAACCACCATGTGCTCGTGTTCGCTGCCGATGCCGTATTGGCCACGAGGCAGCAGGTCTTCGATGCCGAGTACTCGCTGCCCATTTTCGCTGGTGACCGCACCCATCGGAACCTCGGCTTTGTCCATGTAATGCTCGTAAACCTCGGCCTTGTCTGGATCGTCAAGCGCTTCCTCCACGCTGCAGGCCCGCGCTTTGTCCAATGCCACGGTACGCCGCACATCGGCATCCTTGTAGGTGGTGACCATGGTCGGATCAAAACCGAGCACATTGTGGTCACGGATGCCGTCGGCAATGCTGTACCGGTGCAGACATTCGCCGAAAACCATGGATGTAGTGGATTTCTTCTTCTTGTTCTCATCCAGAATCGGCGTGCCGGTGAATCCGAAGTACAGTGCGTTCGGGAAGGATCGCCGGATGTCCTGCAGCATGTCGCCGAAGGTGGATCGATGGCATTCATCGACGATGAAGACGATGCGCTTGGCCGCCATTCGTTCAAGCTCGGCTTGGGTGACGCCTGCCTCGCCGCCTTCGCCAAGCTTGATGTTGCTCATTTTCTGGATTGAGGTGACGATAAGCGTATCCTTGGGGTCCGTGCTGGCAAGCCGCTGTCGCAGCACGCCGGTGTTCTCAGTGCCCTGCACATCATCCTCATTGTCCGCGAAGCTACGGTATTCCTTCAATGATTGGGTGCCCAGTTCGATGCGGTCCATAAGGAACACGACTTTGTCGGCATCCTTGGAATCGGCGATGAGCTGTGCCGATTTGAAACTGGTCATGGTTTTCCCAGAACCGGTGGTGTGCCATACGTATCCACCGGGACGACCGGGTAATGCCGGCCGTTGTTCCCAATCACATTTGCGTACCCGGTCGGATATGGCGTTGGCGGCGATGTACTGGTAGCTGCGTAGCACCTTCAGGCATCCTTCCGAGGAATCAGCAATCGTGTAGAACCCGATAAGCTGATGGGCCATGGGGATGGAAAGCAGTCCGGCAGTACCTGACGTGCCGCCGATGAATCGCTTCCACTCGTCGGTACCGGGGCTGTTGCCGCCGCAGATGGGCTCGTTGTTGTAGTCCGCCCAGTGGAAGTAGTAGCTGGGATTGAATTTGTCCACGTCCGGATTGGCGAAGTACACGGCATCGTCCGGTGTCATAGCCACGAAGATCTGTATGAGACGGAAGATGCCAGTGAACACGCCTTCGTGCGAGTATTTCTCGATCTGCCCAGTGGCCTGACTGACCGGTATGCCGCTGCGTTTGAGCTCGATATGGATGAGCGGCATGCCGTTGATTAGCAGGGTGAGGTCGCCACGACGCGAGTTGAGTATTGAATTCTTGGCGGAGTACACCGGCTGCTGCGCGATTTGGTAGACACTGTCGCCAACTGCGATCTCCCGCCGATCGTAGATTTTGAGGCTGACTTCCTTGCCAAAGTGCGCGATGTCGTCCTTGTTGTCGCGCGTGATGGCCACGGTTTTTCCGTTGATGAACGAGTTGAGCGCCATAGGCGTGCGCAGGGATTCGATCTGCTCGAGAATCTGTGCCATCTCGCCATCCGTCAACGGGTATTTGCCGAGGCAATCCTGGCCGCAATTGTTGCGATACAGGATGCCTTTCCAGTTCTCGATCAAATCCTTTTCGGTCGGATAGCGCAGCACACCGTCCGTCCAGCCGTGCTGTTTGAGCACTGAAATGACGCTCTCCTCGAATTCCGATTCCTTGTCGAAGATCATGCGGCTCCTTCACCACTTATGTTTGCCGGTAGCTACGAGATGATCGATATCCTCGTAGGCGTTACAGATGCTCTCCTGATGGTACATCTCGTACATGTCGTAGATCTCCTGCGTGACGCCATGCTCGTCCCATTCACGCAGTACATCGGAGGCAGAACGGCCCTTGTCGCCGGCATATTGCTCCAGTAGGTAGATGAAGAAGCTCATTTCACGCGTCAACCTCATCCCTCCTCAAATACAGTGAATCCCTAGGATCACCGGTAATCTGTTCTACCTCCCACATGTCGAAGATGCCCGCAGGAGAAAACTCGGTCATCGCCAATTCCGGATCGCGCAGCATGGCGTACGTCTGCGAACGAATGAAGGATTCCAGCGCCTTCATAGGAGAAAAACCGTATTTACTGCATATACGCTGGACAATCTCACGGTCGTAATGAATGAGCAGCTCCCGTTCCAACGTGGTCATGGGTGAATCACCTCGATACAGGTCAGAGCGTCAATCGCCCGTTGCGTGCGAAACGCATATTGGTCCTTCAGCTTTTGGGGTAGCAGACGCTTCAAGGCCTCTTCCGTAGTATATATTCCCGCGAAGAAACCGTTCAACGTAGGCATAGTGGCATCATCCGCCACCGGACCGAATACGATATCGTAATCGTCACCCAGAGGTTCCCCGCTCCGATTCGCCGCGATATAATCCAGCCAATCGGCCGTGGCACCGGTGAATCCAAGCGTGTCGAATTCGTCAAGAAGCAGCTCGTCGAACTCATACACGGTGACAGACGGGCGGCCTTTCCGCCGGCGCCTGGCTGACAATACCGACCACCGTGAAGCCTGTTCCAGACTGCTGGTCAGGTAGAAGCCCGGGCCGAAATCCAAACGACGATCCGAACGCAGCAATCGTGGATTGCGAACCTCGACATTGCTGCCGTGATACAAACGCATGATGCCTCCCTTCTTCCTTCAGACAAACATCTCGTCAAGCAAGGATTTCTTGATGTTGCGCAGCAATTCCAACTTACGCTGATGAAGGGTGATAAGGTCGTCGAGGCGAGAGAAGAAGTTGCCGATCTTTTGCTGTTCTTCTTTATGGGGAACAACAAAACCGTACTCAAGCATGGACTTCACATTGAGAGTCTTGTTCCTTCCGGCACCACTCGGCGAGGCAAGCCAAAGATGATGTCTGAAGCGTCCGTCAAGAATGATGAACCTGAAGAAGTTCGGAGACATATCTTCATGGAATGAGAACTGGGGGAAACGGTGAGAGACCAACGCTACAGCATCATTCTCAGCGGTAATCGCAACTGCGTGTTCCCAGGCGAATACGATGTTGACCACAAGATTGTTGGGTGCAACCCTGCATAGCTCTTTTTCTTCGATCTGAGCCCCCGGATTGACATCGGTCAAAAATGTACCTTTTGCATGGCTACGGACTCCCATGCGCACATATCCATTTTGGGGAGTTGGAACTAGCTCCTTAAATTGATCAACAACCTCACCCAACTTACGCTGTTCCCAAGGGTCAGTAAAACCAGCAAAACGAATCTTCGGAACAGTCTCTCCCTCTTGAGGGAACATTTGTTCGAGCATTGCCTTCTTGAAGACGACCAGCTTGTCATACTTACGCTGATGAAGGGTGATGAGGGAGTCGAGGCGGGAGAAGAACGAGCCGATGGCCTGCTGCTCATCGGCACATGGCACTGGAACAGGCATCTCAAAGAAGGTCTCATCGCCAATAGAAAACCTGTCTGACCGTGCGCCGGAATTGCCCTCTAACTTCATGAATCCATGCCATAAATCCGTTTTAAAGAAGTAGCCAAGATAGTTTCCATTCGTGTTTCCGGTCAATCTGAATACCGTGTAAAGAGGTGACATGACACCACTTCTCCCCAGCTTATTTCTGCTGATAGGACCAACTGGCGCTGTGACTGATACACGAGGATTATAAACGAAATCACCGGGTTCTACGACGTAATACCCTGTAATGCTGTCTTCCTTAGCAACAGCATGATCGAAAAACTCGGTTTGCCTGATCACACCGTATTCCGCTGAATTCGTCAATACTTCATTGACACGACCATCAAGATTCTTTGCCGTTACCTTTTGAGCGATTCCCCCCAACTTACGCTGTTCCCAAGGGTCAGTAAAACCAGCAAAACGAATCGAAGGTTTGTTCGACTGATCAGCCATTATTCACCTCCCAGCAAGGTCTTGAGCTCGGCAATGCCGGCCATATCGAATTCGTTGCCGACCAGCTGATCAAGCATCGAGCTCAACTCGTTCTCTGCGGTCTTGATCTGTCCGCACACATCGGCATACGTGGTGGCGTATTTCTCATCCAGCGCAGTGACCTGAGCCACCAGCTCGTCGAGCACAGCGGTCGGCAGCTCCTCCAGCTTGCTTTGCAGCGGATCAATCCACTTGGCAGCAAGCAAATCGGTAGCCTGACTGCCATCAAGGTTCTTGATAACCTTCACAGTCTTGTCTTCAAGCGCCGCGCGGTCATTCTTAATGGCTTTCTTGACTTTCCTCTCCTCGTCAAGCAGATGATTCGCGGCAACCAACGTACGGTCGAACTCCGTCTGCGGATGCCGCCCGATAGCCTTCACCGCCTTCTTCAGTTCGGCCGAAACGAATGCGTCGCCTTCCTCATTGATTGCCTCGGATCCCTTATCATCCTCATCAATGCCGTCCAGCAGGTCGGTCAATTCCTGACCGATTTCGGACAGACGGTGCTCTTGCTCCGCAATCGCAGCGAGATCAGCCGAAAGCATCCGCTGCTGCACCAAGTCGAATGGCAACAGGTGGCCGACCCATCCCTCCTGCACTTCGACGTCCTTGCCGCCCTTCTTTTTGACGACCATGTTGGCATCAACTTGGAACACCGAAGAGAAACCTTCGGACTGAATGACTTCAAGATCACCGGCAATGGTCTGCCAAGCGTCGATAAACACCTGATATGCTGCGTAGGAATCCACTAAAGGCGTATCGGATAGTCTGTGGAACAGGTCTTCGGCCAATTCCTCCTGCTCGGCAGCTATGGCCACCTGCTCGCACTTCCCCACCAGCTCACCGCGCAGGAAGTCCCGATAACCCGTGAAACCGGCCTTATAGCGTTCCATATATGCTTGCACTTCGGCATTGCCATAGATAATGTCTCGCACCGAACCGCCGGCGACGTGCGCAATATGATTGCTCTGCGCTTCAAACAACTGTGTCTTCAAGCTCGGGAATACATTCCAGAAACGCTGCAGTGCATCAAGCTCGTGCTTCGGCACGCCACCGAACATGGTGGCATACAAATCCCAGTTCTCAGCCGGTTCGGAGGAGTCCACGTACCGGGGAATGTTGAGGTTGTAGTCGTTCGCACGGATCTCGTCAAGACTCACCAGACGGCTGAACTTGTCGATGGTCTTCGAGCCCGTCACCGCGTCGACGATGCGCCGGATGTCGCAGGCGCGCAGTTTGTTGTTCTTGCCGTCCTTGGTGAAATGCTTGGATGCATCGACAATGAGCACATGATCATCGTCACGATGCTTGCGCAGCACCATGATGATGGTGGGAATGCCGGTGCCGAAGAAGATGTTCGCCGGCAACCCGATGATGGCCTGAATATGGTGATGCTCCACAAGATTACGACGAATCTCGCCTTCTTCACCGCCACGGAACAGCACACCATGCGGCAGAACGATGGTCATGATGCCGTCGTCACGCAGATGATAGAGGTCATGCAGCAGAAAGGCGTAGTCGGCTTTGGACTTGGGAGCGATGCCATATTCGAAACGCAGGTCCTCCCCCGCCTCCGGCGGCTCCCAGTTCTGCGAATACGGCGGATTCGAAACCACGGAGTCCACGAACAGCGGCTCATAGGTTTCGTCCTTGGTCTCGTCGGTGTCGAACCACGGCCAATCGTCCTTCAATGTATCGCCGTTGCGAGCCACGATGTTGTCCGGCAAGATACCGCGCATCACTAGGTTCATGCGCGTGAGGTTGTAGGTGTTCTCCTTGAGCTCCTGCGCATAGTACTTGATGTCATTCGGATTGCCGTTGCGACGGGCCACCGCCTGACCGATATGGATAAGCAACGAGCCGGAGCCGGACGTAGGATCGTAGATGGTGATTTCCTTGCGCCCCTGCAAATGCCATGCCACGATTTCACTCATGAGCTGAGACACCTCGCTGGGCGTGTAGAATTCGCCGGCTTTCTTGCCTGCATTGGAGGCGAACTTGTCGATCAGGTACTCGTAGATGTAGCCGAGGGTGTCGTAGCCTTGGCGGCTGTCCATCGGAATGTCCTTGATAAGATAAATCAGGTCCCGAGCGGCCTTGGAACGGCTTTTCTCATCGGTTCCGAGCTTGGACAGGCCGGTCTGCAACGTGTCGAAAATGCCGGAAAACACTCGCTTGTGAGCCGGATTGATATTGCGCTCGAAGGCGGAGAGCGCCGTACGCACATCCGCGATTTCAAAATCGGAGCCTTTGTCGATCCACGTGGCGAACAGGTTGTCATTGGCGATGAAGTAGCCGCACATGCCGCGCACGTAATCAACGATCTCGGGATCGCTCTCGACGAGCGACGGCAGATCCTCATCGGTGAACCCATCGGCATGCAGCCGGTTCAGTTCCGTTTGCGACAGGAACTTGTAGAAGATGAAGCCGAGAATGTAGTCCTTGTATTCGTTGGCTTCGATCTTCGAGCGCATTTTGTTGGCGGACTCCCAGATCTTGGAGGCGAGCTGCTGCTTATTCATTCATGTGCTCCTTGTTCCTGTACACTTCATCGAGCGTTTTGCCTTGATCGCTCACCCATTCGGTCCAGCCGTTCTGGCTACCACCAAGAACGAACACCGCCGCTGCCGACGGGCTGGATAGCACGATATCGTCAGGTAATTGTTCCTTGCCCGCGCGCTCTCCAAAGAGATGTCTGCGCACAGCGACGGCACTCTGATTCTTGATTATGTTTCGATCAAGGTCCACTTGCGAACCGGCAATCACCGTGAAACGCCCCGTAGCGGTGTCGTATCTTCCGCTTGCCTGCACGCCATTCCTTGTCGTGTGGAACAACGTGTTTCCCACGACAGGCACCGTCTCTTCACGGTCAAGGTCGTATCCGAGCACCTTCATACGGAACAGAATGCTGGAATGAAGGTCTTCCACGCGCTGTTCCTTATATGGGTTCACATGCGGACCAGGAAGAAACGTGTTGTCTGTCTCATACGAGCCATTCCGCCGAACATAGTCGATCACCTTCGCTTCAAGGACATCCAGCACATCCCTGTCGATATTGATGTCGGTGTCAAGGAACATAACGGCTTTGTTCCAAAACTCCTTCTTGGCCTTATGCGCCTCAAGGCGAGCGAGCCCCTGCGTGGTCTGCCCGGCATATACGCGGCCGAGCACGCCGTGGTCCTCATCCAGCAGGTAATACACACCTCGTTCCGGCACATACGGAAGTCGCTTCGCCTCAGCCAACTTATCCCTTGGAACCACGACGGTAAGCAACGACTCGCCTTCCACACGGCAAATGCGAATGCCATCCGGATCATTGTCGATAAGCTGCATGGTCATCGTCGTGAGATTGATGCGATCAGTCATCGTTCACTTCCCCTGACCAGTTCATCGATGATGCAGGTCCTCACAAACGCCGAAAAGCTCATTCCGCGAAGAACGGCAGCCTCTTTGGCGGAATCACGGAGATTGACGGGAATGCGTACGGTCACCGGCACTACATCCCCATCAACTAAATACGAACGGATTTCAGTTTCACCGGCACCTCGTCCAATCAGCTCGGCGTACGTCATTGCATAACCCGCTTTCAGAATGCAGTACAAATGCATCAAATATACAACGAGTCCGAAACCAGTCCGGATGCCATAAGAACAGCGCAGTCAGGGAACAGCGCGGGCTCTTCCGGTCGTTGCGGGTCGTCGGTCGTGTGCATAGGGCGTACATGAGACGTTGCTGATCGTGTGCATGGAACGTACGTTTACATGATCGTGTGCATGCGACGGTCATGTAGCGCGCGTTTTGTACCTCTACGTATCCGTTGTATGCACACGATGCCTCCAACGACATACGTGTGATGCACACGACACTTCCAACGACTTCCAACGACTTCCAACGACGCCCCCTTTGCGAAAGGATTTTTCGAAATCCTCCTTGAGTTCGTAGAATCTTTGCGCTAAGCCCAGTCCCAGCGCAAGGATTCTACGAAGTTCCCCTTCTTTCCGAGAAATCCTTGCGCTAACG
>NZ_RQSP01000045.1:17752-17865 GCF_009078285.1 Bifidobacterium jacchi | reverse complement strand
CAGCGAACGAAATTCGGGAGCAGTGGCCTCGATTCCCGAATAATGTTCACTGGAGAGCGCCTCGCCGTGTCTTTCACCGCGGATCACATCGTGCCCTTCCCCATCGTGTGCAT
>NZ_RQSP01000045.1:0-17642 GCF_009078285.1 Bifidobacterium jacchi | reverse complement strand
GGAATGTATGCCGCGTGCACTGTCCGTGGGCATCGTGTGCACAGGACGTATGCCGTCGGAGGCATCGTGTGCATGCAACGGATGCGTGGAGGCGCGAAACGCGCGCTTCGTGTACGTTCCATGCACACGATCGTGTAGATGTACGTTGCATGCACACGATCAACAGCGCCTTATGTACGCTCCATGCACACGACCGACGGCCCGACACGTCCGGGAGGACTCGCCGCTCCCCCAATATGTACGTTCCATGCACACGATGACTACAGAGGGATGAGCAAGAGAGACCGATCTCAAGGGACAGAGAAGTAACAGAGAGGGGATAGAGAAGGGACAGAGAAGAAACAGAGAAGAAACAGACCGAAATAAGGAAAATCTTGCGCTGTCCGACCCATAAGTGACCCACCTCCGACCCATAGGCGCAAGATTCTCGCGAAACATGGCCCGATCCCGAGAGAACCTTGCGCCAGCAGGCCGGTTTGCGCAAGAGAATCTCGAACTCAGGGCTAATCCCGAGAAATCCTTGCGCGAAGCAACACTCAAGCGCAAGAGAATCTCACGGAAAACCCTCAGGTCGAGAGAATCTTGCGCTGTCCGCCCCGCAGGCGCAAGAGAATCTCGAAACAAGCCCGTCGCTCGAAATCGGCCCAGGCGAAGACAACGAGACAACACCGAGACCAAACCACACACCACACAAACTGGCGAAGACCGGCGCATTCTCCAGCCGACCGCATGCTCTCACGTATTCTCTGGTGTATTCTTGGTGGTGTGCGCATTGTCATTCATCCACACGCCCGCATCCACGGGCTGAGCGCCGAGCAGATCCGATCCGCCTTCGAGACGGGCTCAAACGGTGCGGTGATCCGCTATAGGGATCGGGATAGGGAACCTCCGCGCTGGGCAACGATCGGGTTTGACGCAGAGGGCAGGAGCATTGAGCTCGTGTTCGTGCGGCTGGATGACCATACGCCACTGATCATCCACGCGAATCTTCTGACCAAGGGGTTCCGCGACGAGATAAGGAGGAGCCGATGACCGGAGATAAGTACATCGCCGAGAACGGCACCGAAATCACCGACGAGCTGGTGGACAGGTGGGCAGAGGAGGCCGAGAACGGGTTTCCCGGTGCTCAGATCACCCCCTTCGAGGGCAGGGCGTGGGAGACGGACACCGAGCCGCTGCGCCCCCACACCATACGCCTGAGCGACACAATGTGGCATCTCATCGAAGCCGATGCCAAGAGAAGCCACATGAGTCTGAGCGCTTGGACGCGTGCCGCGATGGCGGACAGGCTGTCGCGCCGAGCCGATTCCTGAGCCGGGATGTCTGCCATCTGACCCGTCGTGCGCACTCTTGTGTATCCGAGTCGCTTGCTCCTCGCAGAAAAGCATCACAACCCAACACAAGGCAACTGATACCCGGGCTCGTCGCCCGCGGAGCCGGCGGACGCGATCAGGCGCGCGGGGTGGTGCGGATGAATTCGTCGAGTTCGGCGCGACTGCGCACGCCGGCATCGGAGCCGAGTCCGCGGGCGGCCGCCGATCCGGTCGCCACGCCCTGCTCGGCGGCGGCGATCGGATCAAGCCCGTCGAGCAGACCGGCGATGAATCCGGCGGAGAACGCATCGCCGCAGCCGGACGTATCGACCACATCCACCTTGTACGCCGGAATGATCGTCTCCTCGCCGTCTCCGGACGCGACCGCCACGCCATCGGCACCCAGCGTGATCGCGGTCGTGCCGACGCCGCGATCCCGGAACCAGCGCGAGGCGTCCGCCACACTCGACGTGCCCGACAGCATCATCGCATCCTCGTCGTTCGGCAGGAAATAGTCGATGTACGGGTAGACCGGACCCAGCACCTTCTCAAAGTCGGCGGTCGGCACGCCGATGATGTCCACCGACGTGGTCAGTCCCCATTCGCGAGCCTGCCTGAGCAGCTTGGCAGTGGGTTCGCCGTCAAGCCGGTCGAGCAGGAACGTGCCGCCGATATGAATATGGCGGGCCGAGCGAACCACGTCAAGATCGACGTTCTCGGGGCCGAGAAACTTGCTGGCACCGGGCACATGCAACGCGGGGCGCGAACCGTCCGGGCGAATCGGGAGCATCGTGGCCGACGTGGGAGCCTGATCGGTGACGGTCAGACCGGTCACGTCCACGCCTTCGCGGCGCAGACGATCCTTGAGCCAGCCGCCCAGCTCGTCGTCGCCGATGCGGCCGAACGTGGCGGTTGGCACGCCCAGACGCGCCAGGCCGTAGGCGGTTGCGGCGGCGGTTCCGGCCGCGGTCATGCGGATCTCGTCAAGCACGACCATGCCCTGGCCTTCCGGGATGGCGGTGACCGGACGGCCGAGAATGTCAACGATGTGGATGCCGACGGTGACCGCCTGCGGTGCGCGTCCACTGGTGCGCTGTGATTCGTTGGCATGCTGCTGTGACATGGTTGCCGCTCCTTGGGTTGCTCTATCGCCGATGCATTTCGACTGACGATGCATTTCGGTTTCCGATATGTGGTGCACGATCACTGGGATGGTGCTTGATCAAGAGATGGATTCAGCATACGGAATGCGCGCGGAGGCAACGCCGCGGCGGGCATACGAAAAATCTTGAACGCGCGCAAAGCGGCTGGCTTTGTCCGACTGGCAGTGGCGGCGCTGCGGGCGCGGTCGTAATGATGCGGCGGTACAGTGTCATCATGATCGATACTTCAGTAGCGAGCGGCGACGAGCGGCGGCCGCTGATCGTCGTGACCGCGCCGGTGGATCGCGCACTGCTTGATCAGGCATTCCCGCGCATCGTCTACCGCAACCACGGCACGCAGGGCGGCGATCTACGCAGCAGCGAGGCGTCCGACGTGCTTGCCAGCGCGGATGCCGCCGTCGTGGAGCTCGACCGCGTGGGCGAGGCCGATCTGGATGCCGCGCCGAATCTCAAACTGCTGGTCGTGTGCCGCGCGAATCCGGTTAACGTCGATATGGCGGCGTGCGCGAAACGCGACGTGCGCGTGGCGACCACGCCGGGCCGCAACGCCGACAGCACCGCCGACGTGACGATGGGGCTCATGCTGGAGGCGCTGCGACGCTTGCCATCCGCCGAGCATTGGATGGCAAGCGAGCCGTGGCGCGAATCGGACGTGTTCGAGCCGTACCGCCGGTTCCGCGGGCGCACACTGAGCTGCTGCACGGTGGGTGTGGTCGGATACGGGCACGTCGGTCGGGCCGTGGTACGCCGGCTTCTGGGATTCGGCGCACGGGTGCTGGTGTGGTCGCGGCATAATCACGAGGCGGAGCTGCCGGCCGGGGTCGCTCAGGTTGCATTGGATGAGCTGCTTGCCACGAGCGATGTGGTGACGCTGCACTTGCCGGCGACGCCGCAGACCATTGGGATGATCGGGGCGCGCGAGCTTGGATTGATGCGCCCGGACGCGCTGCTGGTGAATACCGCGCGCGCGTCGCTGCTCGACGAGGCGGCGATTGTGGAGGCGCTGCGGTCGCGGCGCATCGCGGGGGCCGCATTCGACGTGTTCTTCAAGGAGCCGCTGCCCGCCGATCATCCGCTGCGCGCGCTGGCCGCCGCCTCTGCTGCGGACCCGACCGCGCCGACGGTGGTGCTGACGCCGCACATCGGCGGGGCGAGCGACGACGTGATCACGGTGCAGACGCGCATGGCGATCGCCGCGCTACGGCACCTCACGGTGTAGCGGCATGCCCATGATGTAGGGACATGCCCACCGTGCAGGGATATGCCCATGATGTAGGGATCGCAAATGTGGCGTTTTTGTGAAAACGGCGGAATCAAGCCGTTTTCAGGTCCCTACATCATGGGGCGATCCCTACATCATGCGAACTTGCCTACACGATGGGGACTTGCCTACACCATGGGGGGGCTTTGTCGCTCGGCGGGCGGTTTAGCGGGAAGGGTTAGCGGGCGGTGGCGTGCTGGCCGTAGTTGCGCTGATGCCAGGCGAGCTCGCGCTGCGCCTCCTCCTCGCTCATCGGCTCGACCACGCCGCCGATCTGCGCGAGGCGAATCGTCTTGGCGGCCTCCTCGGTGTACAGCGTGTACATCAGCGATTCCGAGGCACTGCGGCCCATCGCGAACACACCGTGGCGACGCGCCAGCGCAATCCATCCGTTGGGGCCGCACGCCTCCAGCACGGCGACGGCGGTGTCCTCCTCGCCGGGGGTGGCGAATCGCGTGCACGGCACCGGCCCACCCGTCAAGTGCGTCAGCGGCGTGAGCACCGCGGGAATGCCCTCGCCGCGAATCGCGAAGCTCGTGGCGTACGGCTGATGCGTGTGCGTGATGCCGAACACGTCCGGGCGGCGCTTGTAGATATGGCGATGGATGCCCAGATCGACGGACGGCTTGAGATGTCCTTCGACGATGTTGCCGTCGATGTCGGTGACGACGAGCGAATCGATGGTGAGCTCCTCGAACGGCACGCCGCTCGGCTTGATGACGATCAGACCGGTCTGAGGATCGCGGCCGGACACGTTGCCGCCGCTCCACACCACCAGATTGTTCTTCGGCAGATCGAGATTGCGCCTGAGCACCTCGGCCTTGAGTTCTTCGAGCATCATTCGCCTTTCGTTTGATCACTTCTGACCGCTTGCCGGATCGCTTGCCGTGCAAGCATCATCCATCATCGGGGCGTTCCCGACATGGCTTTCACTATAGGATCGGCGCAATGCGCACGCGACCGCGCTGCGATAGACGTTTCTTATAACGTCTTATAACGCGCTCAATCAGCCACATGCCAATCAGCCGCACGCAATCAGCCACATGCCAATCAGCCGCGCAGCCGCTCGTATCGGCGGAATATCTCGGTATGTGACTCGGCTTTCAGCGTGCGTTCGACCGGCACGGCCCAGCGCGGCGGCCGAGCGTCGCCGGAGAGCACCCACGCGGCCTGCCGGGCGGCGCCCAACGCCACGTATTCGCCCGGTTCAGGCAGCGCCACGTCGAGTCCGAACACCTCGGGCGCGATGTTGCGCACCGCTTCAGAGCGCGATCCGCCGCCGATCAGCAGCACGCGTTCGACCGGCACGCCAAGCGACGCGATGAGCCGCAGACTGTCGTTGAGATTGCACAGCAGTCCTTCGACGAATGCGCGCGCGATGTTCTCCCGATGCGCATTGGCCAGCGTCAGCCCCAGCAGCCGAGCCGTGTCGTCGGGCCGTGGCGGCACCCGCTCCCCCTCGAAATACGGGATCAGCGTCACGCCGCCGGCACCCGGACGCGCGGCGAGCGCCAGCTCGTCGAAGGCGGCATAGTCCACGTTCAGCAGTTCGCGTCCAGCATCCAAAATGCGCGACGAGTTGAACATGCCGAGCGCGGGAAGGAAGCGGCCGGTGGCGTCGGCGAATCCGTTGGTGCAGCCGCTCGGATCGCATGCGCGCCGCTCGGCGACCGCGGCCACCACGCCGGATGTGCCGACCGATACCGACACGTCGCCGACCCCCATGTCGAGGCCGAGGGCGGCGATCGCGTTGTCGCCGCCGCCCGGCCCGATCAGGCATCCGCCTTCGACCTTCGAGCCGGCGATCGCGGGATCGGCCTTGAGCGTCCATTCGCGTGGGCCCAGCACGCGCGGCAGAATCACGTCGTGGCGGCCGAATCCCATGTCGAGCAGTCGCGGGCGGTACACGTTCGCGGTCGTGTCGAAATAGCCGGTGCCGGCCGCCTCGGATCGGTCGGTGAACAGCGCATGGAGGTCGAATCGGCCGGCATCGGGGTCATTGCCGGCGATGCGCCAGCTCAGCCAGTCGTGCGGCAGGCAGACGGCGGCTGTGCGCCGCGCGTTGTCGGACTCGTGTTCGAGCACCCAGCGCAGTTTAGTGATGATCAGCGACGGGACGAGCGCCGATCCGACCGCCCTGAGCCAGCGAAGCCGCCCGCGCGCGATCACGTCGTCCGATTCGATGTCGCCGGGCTCGACCGCGCCGAGTTCGGCGGCATCCGCGAAATCCAGCGCGCCGAGCATGCGCGTCAGCTCCTCGGCCTGCGGCGCCGAGCGGACGTCGCTCCACAGAATCGCCCGGCGCACCGGTCGGCCGTCCGCGCCGAGCAGCACCATGCCCTGCTGCTGGCCGCCGACGCTGATCGCGCTCACATCGTCCAGACCGCCGGCAAGCCGCGCTGCATCGAGGAACGCGCGCCACCACGCCGCCGGATCGACGCTGGTGCCTTCCGGGTGGGGCGCCGAGCCGAATCGCAGCGTCTCGCCGGTGACGGCATCGACGACGACCACCTTGGTCGCCGACGTCGATGTGTCCACGCCGGCGACCAAAGGGTGAGACGTCTGGGACACGTGGGACGGGTGGGACGCGGGCCGCGATGGCGAAGACGCGCCGCACTGCACTGAATCGGACATGTGATCTCCTTGCTGACTGATACGTCGCGTCAGTATTTCCTTGATGAATTGGCTACCCCTCAGTCCCGCTTCGCGGGCCACTAGTACGCAACCGACTGATGCACAAACAACCTGCAACCCCGCCGCCCGCAGCTGCGACCGTCAGAACAGGTCGTCGGGGCGAAGCACGATCTTGAGCGACTTGTCGGCATCCTCCAGCAGTTTGAACGCCTCGGGAAGCTTCGAGAGCGGGAAGTGGTGGGTGATCGCGCCGGACGGGTCGATACGTCCGGCCTTGAGCAGCCGGAAGTACTGGAACGTGTCGTGATGGTCGGCGGAATACTTCGAGGTGACGGTCACCTCGTCGAAATACGCGCGCGCCGAATCCTGCACCCAGTCGGTTCCGGGAGCGCCGGGCGCGGCCAGATGCAGCGTGCCGCCCGGCTCGACGAGTTCGCGCGCCTGCGCGTACACCTTCGCGTTCGGCACGGCCTCCACGACCACGTCGGCGAGCAGTCCGTCGTTGAGCGCGCGCAGCTGTTCTGCCACATCGCCGGCCGACGGGTCGATCACCGCGTTCGCGCCGAGCTCCAGCGCCTTGGCGCGCCGCCACGGATTGAAATCGCTGACGATCACGCGCCCCGCGCCGAACAGCGGAGCCAGCACAGCGAAGCCGACGCCCATGAATCCGGCGCCGATCACCAGCACGGTGTCGCCGGGCTGGATGCCGCACACCTTCAGTCCGCCGAGCACGCACGACCACGGCTCGATCGTCACCACCGCGTCGTCGGACAGCGAATCGGGCACGATGAAGCTGTCGCCTTCGACCAGCTGTGCGGGCAGCCGGAAATAGTCGGCGATCGAACCGGGGTCGAACCGCACCGACTTGTAGTACGGATCAATGGTGAAATGGCCGCGCAGCGACTGATGCGACAGCATGCGTCCGAAATGATGGTGCGCGAAGATGCGGTCGCCGGGCTTGAATCGCGTGACGGACTCCCCCACGCGCGCCACCACGCCGACGACCTCGTGGCCGAGCGTCTTGCCCTGCGGACTCGCGTGGTACCACGGCATCGCCTCGCCGGCGCACAATGCCGCCGAACTCGTGCGCACCAGCACGTCGCCGGGGCCGATCACCGGCATCGGCCGCTCTTCGACGCGAATGTCGTCGGGGCCGTGGTACACGCCGACATGGTTGGTTTCCGGCAGCACGTCGGGAATCGGAATATGGATGGTCTGGTCGGCACGCTCGGCTGCGTCGCTCACTGCGTTTCCTTTCGTTGGCTTGATGATGGCTTGATAATGGCCTGATAATGGCCTGATGATGGCTTGATGATGCCGCGGCGCGGTTCATTCCGTCTGATTCCAGATCGGCAGCAGCGCGTCGATCAGCGCCCGATAGCGCCGATAGCGCCGCTCCA
The DNA here is from genome assembly GCF_009078285.1 of Bifidobacterium jacchi. Lineage (GTDB taxonomy): Bacteria > Actinomycetota > Actinomycetes > Actinomycetales > Bifidobacteriaceae > Bifidobacterium > Bifidobacterium jacchi. The sequence goes on along the minus strand of NZ_RQSP01000045.1, from coordinate 9,871 downwards.
ATGCCGAAACTCGCTCGCCGGCCGGCTCAAATCGGCGAATATGGGCGGCGCGGTGAGCCAGCGACTCGAAACCGGGCACATATGCGGCGATGCCGGTCACGCCGATCTGCGGGTCGGTGTCGACGGCGACCGAGCGGCCCAGCACGTCGGCGATCAGCTGGCTGAATCGATCGTCGCCGGTGCCGCCGCCGGTCAGCACCACGTCGCGCACCTCGCCGCAGGATTCCAAGCAATGCCGCAGCGAGAACGCGATACCCTCGACCACGGCCCGTCCAAGATCGCCGATCGTGGTCGCCGGAACGATGCCGACGAACGCGCCCGTGGCGGCGGGGCTCAGGAACGGCACCCGCTCGCCGTAGAGGAACGGCAGCATGATCTCGCCGTGGCCGTCGCCAGCGGATTCGACATCCGCCCAGAATCGGTCGTATTTGCCGTCGCCCGCGTAGCCGTGGCGGTCGAGGAACCATTCGAGCACCTTCGCGCCGGACGACGAGCCGAGCACGCGCAGCGTCAGCGCCGGCCCGGCGGCATCAGCCGAATCGACACCGGCAGCCGAATCGACACCAGCGTCAACCGAATCACCGGTGTCGGCGACCGCAGCGTCCGGCCATACCAGGCTGGCACCGACCGGTTCGGGAATCGGAACCGGGTCGTGGGTGAGCACGAACGCGGCCGTGGTGGTGCCCAGCGAGACAACGGCCTGATGCTCCTCGCTCACGCCGGCGCCGCGCACACTCGCCACGCAGTCGATCGCGCCGACGTAGACGGGCGTGCCGGCCTTCAGTCCGCTGGCCGCAGACGCCTCTGCGGTGACCCGACCCAGCAGTTCGCCGGCGTGGGCGATTCGGGGGATGCGCGCGCGCAGATCCTCGCATCCCAGTAATGCGAACACTTCGGGGGACAGTTCCGCGGTGTGCGGATCGGTGAACGGAATCGTACCGTCCGAATAATCCGTCGCCTCGACGCCGGTCAGGCAGTATCCGACGAAATCCTTGGCGCAGAACACCGTGCGAATCGCTGCCGCGCGCTCGGGATGCTCGGCCTTGAGCCAACGCCACAGCGCGGCCGACGTGCCCGGCCAGATCACCGTGCCGGTGATGCGGTACAGCTGATCGACCACGCCGGCACGTTCCCAATCGGCGACCACATCGGCGGCGAACGTGGAATTCCACGTATACGACAGCGTGCCGCGCCCGTCGACGCCGACACCCCACAGTCCGTCGCCCTGGCCGGAGAGCACCACGCCGGCGATGCGGGAGGCTTGACCGCCATGCAGCAGATCGGCGATCAGCCCGGCCGACGCATCCCATACGGCCTGCGCATCGACCACGTTCTCGGCGACGTACGGCAGCGGCACGGCACGTTGGGCCACAACGCCATGCTCGACATCGACCAGCGCCGCCTTGATCGACGACGTGCCGATGTCCATCGACAACGCCAGCGGAGACGCCGCAGCGCCGGACGGATCAGCCTCGGAGTTCACGCCAGCGGAGCGCACATCATCGCTCATCGTCCGCCTCCCCGCACGACGCGTTTCGTCAGGCCGGAGGCGACGGCCAGCGCCACCACCAGCACGAAGCCGCGAATCGCGACCTTGAGATTGAAGTCGAGCCCCATCAGATCAAGTCCGGTGCCCAGCGTGCTCAGGAACAGCACGGCGATCAGCGTGCCGGGCACGTTCGGGCGGACGCGCGAGCTCATCGCCGCGCCGATGAACACCGCGGAGATCGCGTCGTTCTGATACGTGTAGCCGGTCATCGGCGTGTACATCTGCAATTGGGCGGTGAGCAGCGCGCCGGCGAGCGCGCACACCACGGCCGAGATCACATAGGTGATGGTCAGGTAGCGGTTCGCCGCGATGCCGGCGTTTTCGGCGGCACGCGACTGCAATCCCAGCGCGTCGAGGCGATGGCCGAACGAGGTGCGCGACACCAGGAACCACAGCGCGATCACGATGACCGCGGCGATCCACATCTTGACGTCGATGCCGAGGATGCGTCCCGAGCCGACCGCGTGGAACTCCGCTGGCGCATCGTAGAACTCGACGCTGCCGCCGCCGTTCGTGCCGGCCTTCTGCAGGCTGCGGCCGATGAAGTAGACGCTCAGCGTCGCCAAAAACGGCGAAATGCGCAGTTTGACGATCAGCAGCGCGTTGAGCAGACCGACCAGCGACGCCACCGCTACGGCGATCGCCAGCGCGATCGGCCACGGCAGGCCGGTGTTGAGCATGACGATGATCACACCCCACGCGCCGATCGCGAACGATGCGTCCACCGACAGATCGATGCCGCCGGAGGTGACGACGAGCGTCATAGCCAGCGAGATGAGCAGCAGCACGGCGGAGCCGTTGACGATGTTGAACGCGGTGGTCGGCGACCAGAACACGGGGATGCGCACGGTGAAGAACAGGATCATCGCGACGAACAGGGCGGGGAATCCCGCGCGGCGCAGGGTTGCGCGCAGGTCGCGATGCGACGCGCCGGCCGACTGCGACGCGCCGGCCGACTGCGACGCGGAATGCGCTACGGAACGAGTGGTTTCGCTCATGATCAGTCCCTTCAGTCCTTCCTTGCCAGCGCCGAAGCACCGATCACCATCAGAATCAGCAGGCCCTTGGCTCCGTCGATCAACGAATTGTCGATGCCGCCGAGCACCAGCGCGTTCGACAGCGCGGCGGTCAGCAGCGCGCCGATGGCAGCGCCGAGCGGCGTGTAGATGAACCGCGCGGAGAACACGGGTGCCAGATACGCGGCCAGCAGCATGTCAAGCAGCAGCTGGTCCTCGCTGCCGGACGACCAGCCGGAGGCGCGCGCGAGCAGCGTCGTGGCGGCGAGCCCCGCCAGCAGCGAGGCGATCAGGAACGCGAGCAGCGTGTAGAGCCCCGGCTTGACGCCACTGGACGAGGCGAATTCGCGATTGCCGCCGACCGCCTGGATGCGCAGGCCGTAGCGCGTGTGATGGAAGAACAGCGAGGCGAGCACCACGACGGCCACGGCGAACCAGATCACCACCGGCACGCCCAGCCACGCGTCGTCGCGCAGGGCGATGATGAACGGGTCGGTCACCTCGATGCGGCGATTCGTGGTCACCGCGCGGGTTGCGCCGCCCACGAACACGCTGGTCGCCAGCGTGGCGAGAATCGGAATCATGCCGAGCGTGACGATCAGGAACGAGTTGAGCGCGCCGACCGCCAACGCCACGGCCACGCCGGCCAGCAGAGCGACCGGGAACGCGAATCCGCGAGCGAGCAGCAGCGCGATGATCGCCGCCGCGATCACCGCCTGATTGGGCAGCGACAGATCGATGCCGCCATTGATCACGTCGTCGCCGGCGGCGGCGATGATGATCGCCAATCCGATAGCGATCAGCGCGCTCGGCACCGCGGCGACCGCGATCGCCGAGAGGTTGGACGGGCCGGCGATGCGCGGATTGCCCACCACCAGCAATGCGAGAATGCCCAGCAGCACGACGAGCGGCATAAAGCGGATGAGTCGGCGCGCGCCGTAGCTGTCTGCGTGCGCACCGGCGCGGCCGTCGGCACGCGCGTCGGCGCTGATACCCGACGCCGCGCTTGCTGCGGTGGTCGGCTGGGTGGTTGCTGAACTCATGCCCGTTCCTCCTTTGCGGATTGCGACGGCTGGGATTGCGGAGATTGCGAAGACGGTGATTGCGATTGCGAAGACTGCGCGGATTGCAACGACTGCGCGGGTGCCGCTTCGCCGGTGTTCACCGCGTCGGCGTTGCCGGCGCTGGCATCGGTACTGCCAGCGTCGCTGCCGTCGGCATCGGTGGCGATGCGCAGCAGATTCGACTCGTTCAGGCCGTCACCGCTGACTTCGGCTACGATCCGCCCACGCTTGAGCATGACGACCCGGTGGCACAGGCCGGCGAGTTCGTTGAAATCGTTGCCGGAGACGATGATGCTCACGCCCGAGTCGGTCAGTTCCTTGAGCGTGCGATAGATGTCGGCGCGCGCCCCCACGTCGATGCCGACGGTCGGGTCCTCCAGCAGCAGCACGGTCGCCCCCGAGCCGATCCAGCCGCCGATCGCGACCTTCTGCTGGTTGCCGCCGCTGAGCAGTCGCGTGGGCGTGGTCGGATCGTCGGGGCGGATGTGCAGCTGCGTGATGATGCGATCGGCCGATTTGCGAATCGCAGCGAAATTCAGCACGCCCAGCTTTGAGAACTGGCTCAGACGCGGCAATGCAAGGTTGTCACGCACCGGCAGATCGCGCACGAATCCGGTTGCGCGGCGGTCACGCGGTACGCGGGCGATGCCGTGCGCGACCGATCGATGCACGGAACCCGGGCGAATCGTGCGCCCCTTGAGCTCGATCGTGCCGGTCAGCGGCCGCGTCGCGCCGTAGATCGCGTCGATCAGCTCCTCGCGACCGGAGCCGGTGATGCCGCCCACGCCGAGCACCTCGCCGGGGCGCACGGCGAACGTGCAGTCGTGGAACGTGCGCCCGGACAGCCCGCGCACGGCGAACTTGACCGGCTGCGCGGCGTCAACCGGCTTGAAATCGGGGAACAGCTCGCCGACCGGACGGCCGACCATCAGCTCGACCAGCCGCTCGCCGGTCATGCCGCTCAGGTCGGATTCGTCGGCGACCACCTTGCCGTTGCGGAATACGGTGATCGCATCGGCAAGGTCCAGAACCTCGCCCAGATAATGAGACACATAGATGACGGACGCGCCGGAGTCGCGCAGCGTGCGCACCGCCCGGAACACGAGTTCCGACTCCTCGCGCGACAGCGGCGCGGTCGGCTCGTCGAGAATCAGGATGCGCACAGTGCCGTAGATGATCGCGCGGGCGATCTGCACCAGCTTCGTCTCGGCCGGCGTCAGACTCTCCATGAGTCGCGTCGAATCGAGGCGCACGCCGAGTTTTTCGGCGATGCGCTCGTCGATCGCGCGGGTGAGTCCGCGGCCGTGCAGTCTGCCGAAGGCGTGCTCATGGCCGAGCAGCAGCGTCTGCGCGATGGTCAGTTTCGGCGCGGCGACCAGCTCCTGATGCACCACGCGGATGCCGAGCGCGAATGCGTCGGCCGGCGAGGCGATGTGCACCGGCTTGCCATCGACGAGAATCCGCCCGCCGTCCGGCTGGTAGATGCCGCAGATCACGTTGATGAGCGTCGATTTGCCGGCGCCGTTCTGCCCGATCAGGCCGTGGACACGACCCGTCTCGATGCTCAACGACACATCGTCAAGCGCTCGGTTGCCGTTGAATTCCTTGACCAGATGCTCGACTTGAAGCCGTGATGCCGCCGCCGATGCCGCTCGTGATGTCACCGCCGATCGCCTGCCTTTCGCTGGTGCTGGGTTGCTGCTGGGTTTGGATGCTGGGTTTGGATGCCTTGCCAGGTTTGCTGCTGGGTTTGATATTGATGTCCTATTGGCTGCAATTGCCCAGTGTCCTGCGCCAGTAGTTCGTTGACTGATTGCGGATCGAACCGGCCCGCGAAACGGGACTGAGGGTAGTCAATGCAGTCAACGCATTACTGGCGCAGGACACTGGGTCGCAGCCGCCCGTTCGACTACTTGTCGATCGGGCCGGAGGTCTTGTCGTATCCGAGCTCCTTGTAGATCTTCTTCGCGTTCTCAGGGCCGTCGACCGGGAACGACTTGACGTAGGTGGTCTTCTCGATCGACTTGCCGGCGAAGTGCTTGCCGACGTTCACCGCGGCGAGCGTGCCCTGAAGCCTCGGCTGCTGGGCAACGTTGGCGATGAACGGGCTGTCCTTCTTGGCCATGAGCTTGAGCGTGTCAGGGCCGGCATCGTAGGCGCTGACCTTCACATCGGTGCGGCCGGACTCCTCGACGGCCTGCACCACGCCGATCGCGGGCTGATCCCAGCACACGACGTGGATGTCGTTGATCTCGCCCTTCGGATACTTCTGCAGCAGGTTGAGGGTCTGCTGGCGGGCATCGTCGGCCGGCGACTGGAACTTCTCGGCCAGCTCCGGCTGGATGATGCTGATGCCCGGGTAATCGGCTGCGATCGTCTCCTTGAAGCCCTTGGCACGGGCGCCGCAGTAGCTCAGCGAATCCTCGAACGCGTTGAACAGCGCGATCTTGCCCTTGCCGCCAAGCCGCTCGCCGACGATCTTGGCCACGTCCTTGCCGCCCTGCTCGGCGTCATCCTCGATGTCCGCCTCGACGTCCGAACCGGGGTGCTGCACGGCGAACACCGGAATGCCGGCGTCCTTGAGCTTCTTCAGGTACGGGTCGACCGACTGGTCGCCGAGAATGGTGATGACCGCATCCACCTTGGCGGTGAGGAACTTCTCGTGGTTCTGCGCGTGGACGGTGTTGTCGCGACCGCCGTCGGTGGTGATGACCTTGCCGCCGAGCTTCTTGACCTCGTCGACCGCGCCGTTGAACGCCTCACGATCCCAGAAATGCTGGGTGCCGACCGTGGCCACGCCGATGGTCTTGCCCTTGAGGTCCAGTCCCTCGTCGCCGACGTCCTGCAGCAGCTCGGATTCCGCCTTGCCGCTGGATGCGTTCGCCGTGGATGTGCCGGTGTTGATGCCCTGGCATCCCGACAGCAGCATCGTCACGGCGAGCGCCGCCGATGCCAGAATGCCGAGCCTGCCGAACCTGTTCTTCGTGGTCATGTTCCCATTCCCCCTCGCCGTGGCGACCGCCCCTCGCGACCGCCACGAATCGTGCCGTAGCTGATTGGTTGATCTGTGTTTGTGATGGTTTGTGATGTCGAGTTGCGTAACTCGTGTCATACAGCGCCCCAGCTGTTGTTTCTGTGGCCTGCCTGCCAACGCCTTCCCCCGCGCCCGTTCGGCGCGTCGCCGGACGCCCGACCGCCGCTGTCACCGGCGATGAGACACACTGTAGCCGCTTTCCGCCGTGCGACACCGCGTGCCGTCATATCGTTTTCTTATCGCCCGTTATGCGCGCCGCAACCGCAGATCAGCTGGCAATGCGCGAGCTGATGACGCCGGTGTTGAATCCGAACAGGTGCAGATCCTGATTGAATCGCGCGTATTCGATCTTCACGCAGCGGTCCATCACGACCTGCAATCCCAGCGATTGCGCGTATTCGGCCACGTCGTCATCCCAGATGCCGAGCTGAATCCACAACACCGGCGAGCCGACCTCCTTCGCCTCGTCGGCGATCGCGCGAATGGCGGACGGCCGACGGAACACGTCGACGATGTCCGGCACCTCGGGCAGCGACTTCAAATCCGGGTACACCGGGTGCCCGAGAATCTCCTTTTCGCGCGGATTGACGAAATACACGCGGTACGGCGTGGCACCGAGCAGATACGTCGCCACGAAGAAGCTGGCGCGCGACTGGTTCGACGACGCACCGACGATCGCGATCGACTTCGCCTTCTGCAGGATGCGGTGCCGTTCGGCGGCATCCGGCCCCTTCCAACGGCGCTCCCCGACCGGGGTCGGCGCGGCGCACGCGTCGCATGCGGCGGCTGTCGCGCCGCCCGCTGCCGCGTCTGCGCCCGGCGCGCGCAGCGACAGCCCGCCGGCGGCGACGTTGAGATTGAGATTCAGCTGCGCTTCAGCCGCCTTGGCTGCCGCGTTCGACGCATTCTCTGGATTCGTTGCCGTTGCGCTCATGACCGGTCCTCCTCGCTATGTGCGCCACTCTGCGTGCCATCCGCGCCCGCGGATTCCTGGCTGTTCTCCAATGCCTGCCCCAGATCGGCGATCAGATCGGCCGCCGTCTCGATGCCGATGCTCAGTCGGATCGTGCCCTCGCCGATGCCCGCCTCGCGCAGCTGCTCGTCCGACAGCTGCCCGTGCGTGGTCGAGGCCGGGTGGATGGCCAGCGATTTGACATCGCCGATGTTCGCCACATGGCTGAACAGGTTGAGCGAGTCGATGAACCGCCGACCGGCCGCGCGCCCGCCCCGGATGTCGAACGAGAACACCGAGCCGGAGCCGGCATTCGGGAAGTATTTGAGCGCCCGATCATGATGCGGATGCGAGGCGAGTCCGGCCCAGTGCACCGCCTCGACCTGCGGCTGCGCCTCAAGCCAGGCGGCGATCTCGCGCGTGTTGTCCACCTGACGCTGCACGCGCAACGGCAGCGTTTCGACGCCCTGCGCGATCAAGAACGCGGAATGCGCGCTGATCGCAGGACCCACGTCGCGCAGCTGTTCGGCGCGAAGCCGCGTCAGGAACGCGTACTGGGCGAAATTGCCGACCCACGTCAGTCCGTTGTAGCTCGGCACCGGCTCGTAGAACAGCGGGAATTTGTCCTCATCCCAGTGGAACGTGCCCGAATCGACGACCACACCGCCCAGCACCGTGCCCGCGCCGGAAAGGAACTTCGTGGCCGAATGGATCACGATGTCGGCGCCATGCTCGATGGGCCGCATCAGGTAGGGCGTCGCCATCGTCGAATCGACGACAAGCGGAATGCGCGCCGCGTGCGCCACCTCGGCAAGCCCTTCGATATCGGCGATCTCACCGGACGGGTTGGCGACCGCCTCCGCGTAGACGAGCTTCGTGCGATCGTCGATCACCGCCGCATAGTCGGCCGGATCGTCGCCGTCCACGAACACGGTCTCGATGCCGAGCCGCCGCAACGTCACGTCCAGCTGCGTGATCGTGCCGCCGTAGAGCTGCGACGAGGCGACGATGCGATCGCCCTGACCGGCGAGCGCGACGAACGTGATGAACTCGGCCGCCATGCCGCTGGCCGTGGCGACCGCGCCAAGTCCGCCCTCCAGCGAGGCGACGCGCTCCTCAAGCGCCGCGACGGTCGGGTTGACGATGCGCGAGTAGATCTCGCCGTACTTGCGCAGCGCGAATCGCGCGGCCGCATCGTCGCTGTTCTCGAATACGAACGCGGCCGATTCGTAGATCGGCAGCGCGCGCGCACCGGTCGCCTTGTCGGGGATGTTGCCCGCGTGGACGGCGCGTGTCGCGAAGCCGAATTGCCCATCCGCCATGATGATTCCTTCCTGTTCGACGCTGGTGATGGTTGCGAATATAACAAGGAACGGATGCGCGGCGCGGCACGGCGGTCATTGCCGCAAAGGCGGTTTTCGTTGATTTTCCGCGGTTTTGATAACGACTTATAAGATATTGCGATATCGATTCGGGGGTCTGTGGGGCATATGCGCGCGTCTGGCGGTGCATGATGAAATCATGACTGAAGCAACTCAAGCAAACACAGCAAACGAAGCGACCGGCGCGGCCGGTGTGTCGACGGCACCGGCGGTGTCGGCGGCACCGGCGGTGTCGGCGGCTCCGGCGACCGCGGCCGAAGCGCGGCAGGCGTCCGCCGCCTACCACACCCCGTCGCACGTCGTCAAACCGCTCCTGCCGTTCCGAGCCGAAACCGCGCCCGGCCGCTGGGAGGACGTCGATCAGCTCGTCTACAAGGAGAACGACACCACGTTCCGTTCGGTGACGCGCCGCATCCTGTTCGATTCCAACGCCGGGCAGGAGAATCAGGTGCGCTACTTCGAGGTGCAGGCGGGCGGCTGGAGCACGTTCGAGCATCACAACCACACGCATCAGGTGATCATCTACCGTGGCAGCGGCACCGCGCTGGTCGGATTCGAGACGCGGCACGTCAAGGAGGGCGATCTCGTGTTCGTCGGACCGAACGAGTGGCATCAGTTCTCCGCGACCGATGACGGCCCGCTCGGATTCATCTGCATCGTGCGCGCCGACCGCGATCATCCGATTCGTCCGACGCAGGCCGAGCTTGAGGAGATCTACGCCGCCCACCCCGAACTCAAGGGCGTGATTCGGGTCTGAGGGCTGAGAGGTCGAGTCTGCGGGCTGAGTCTGTACGGCCAGATCTGAGGGCTGAGGCTGAGAGCTAAGGCCTGAGTGAGGGCTGAAGCTGAGGGCTGAGGGCTGGGGGCTGGGGGC
>NZ_RQSP01000044.1:17590-18259 GCF_009078285.1 Bifidobacterium jacchi | reverse complement strand
CCGCCGTTCTTCGATGGTGTGGCTGAGTGTGGGGTGATCGAAGACGGTCGCCGGCTGTCACGCGACGCCGTTTTGCCTGTTTTTTGCGTCGCGTGACACGCTCGCGTCGTGCAGGCTCGACCCGGCTTTGCTCAGCCTGGCTCGAAATGATGGAATTCCGCCGTTTCGTGAGAATGCAGCACGGTGACGGATGGTCCACGATTGTCACGCGACGCGTTTTTCGATGATTTCATCGCCGCGTGGCAGAGCTGTGGCGGAACTGTGGCGGGCCGGCTGTCACGCGATGCCGTTTCGCCCGGTTTTTGCGTCGCGTGACACGCTCGCGACGCGCAGGCTCGACTCGGCTCTGCTTGGCTCGGCTCGAAATGTTGGAATTCCGCCGTTCTTCGATGGTGCGGCTGAGTGGGGGGGGATCGAAGACGGTCGCCGGCTGTCACGCGACGCGTTTTTCGATGATTTCATCGCCGCGTGACAGAACTGTGACAGAGCTGTGACGGAACTGTGGCGGGCCGGATGTCACGCGACGCCGTTTTGTCTGTTTTTTGCGTCGCGTGACACGCTCGCGACGCGCGGGCTTGACTCGGCTTTGCTTAGCATGGCTCGAAATGATGGAATTCCGCCGTTCTTCGATGGTGTGGCTGAGTGTGGGGTGATCGAAGACGGTCGCCG
>NZ_RQSP01000044.1:0-17485 GCF_009078285.1 Bifidobacterium jacchi | reverse complement strand
GGCTGTCACGCGACGCCGTTTTGCCTGTTTTTTGCGTCGCGTGACACGCTCGCGACGTGCAGGCTTGACTCGGTTTTGCTCAGCCTGGCTCGAAATGTTGGAATTACGCCATTCTTCGATGGTGGGGCTGAGTGACGGGTGATCGAGGACGGTCGCCGGCTGTCACGCGACGCGTTTTTCGATGATTTCATCGCCGCGTGACAGAGCTGTGACGGAGCTGTGGCGGGCCGGCTGTCACGCGATGCCGTTTTGCCTGTTTTTTGCGTCGCGTGACACGCTGTACCGGCTCAGCGGAGCTCGGCTTTGCTTGGTTTGGCTCGAGATGTTGGAATTCCGCCGTTCTTCGATGGTGTGGCTGAGCGAGGGGTGATCGAGGACGGTCGCCGGCTGTCACGCGATGCGTTTTTCGATGATTTCATCGCCGCGTGGCAGAGCTGTGGCGGAACTGTGGCGGGCCGGCTGTCACGAGACGACGTTTTGCCTGTTTTTCGCGTCGCGTGACACGCGCGGCGCGACGCGTGGGCATGGTGATGGTGCGTTTTGGCGTTGCTTGATTCAGTGAGGTGAGCGGTACCGCCGTGAGGACTCGAGAAATGATTGCGCGGGGGAAAGGGAGCGGGGCGTCGCTTCGTGACAGCTGACGGATGATCGCCGGCGACGGTGCGACATCCATGCATGATCAATCCGCCAGCGTGCAGCGCCCGTCTCACGGCTCACGGCGCACGCTGCATGTCGCATGCAGCCAAAAGACCCGTAAGCATGCAGATTCTCGATTATAAGCTTGATTGCAAGGATTATGGAGTATCGAATAGGCAATCCGCGAATCCGACACGCCGGGCGAATCGATGCACATTTGGGTATTGACATTTTGCTCGACTCGGTATATGGACAGCGAAACGTGTTTGACATACCTGAGCGGTACTCTGTCTACGCATTGCCAAAGAACCGCGAGCCCGCCGGGCCCGCCCAAAACGATATGAAGGTGGTTTCGGTGACTTTCCACGCCCCGCTCGATCTGAGCATCCATGAATCACAAGGTCTGTACGACCCAGGCGCCGAGCATGACGCCTGCGGTGTGGGCATGGTTGCCACGCTCAACAGGAAGCCGGAACGACGAATCATCGACGACGCCATCGAGGTGCTCGTCAATCTCAACCACCGCGGCGCGGTAGGTGCCGAGGAGAACACCGGTGACGGCGCGGGCATCCTCATGAGCATGCCCGACGAGTTCATGCGTGCCACCGCCGGCGTCGAGCTGCCCGAAGCCGGCCACTATGCCGCCGGCATCGCGTTCCTTGATCGCGATATCGCCACCTCGGGCCAGCAGGAGCAGGCCATCGCCGCCATCGTGCGCGACGAGGGACTGGAGGTGCTCGCGTGGCGCGTCGTGCCCACCAACCCGGACGGGCTCGGACTTCAGGCGCTCGCCTCGATGCCCAGCTTCAAGACGCTGATCGTAGCCGATCCGAACGGCGAACTCGCCGGCATCGACCTCGACCGAAAGACGTTCCGCATCCGCAAGCGCGTCGAGCATGAGGTCGGCATCTACTTCGCGTCGCTGTCCGCCCGCACCATCACCTACAAGGGCATGCTCACCACGATGCAGCTCACGCCGTTCTTCCCCGACCTGAGCAATCCGGCCATGAAGGCGACGATCGCGATCGTGCATTCGCGCTTCTCCACGAACACGTTCCCCAGCTGGCCGCTCGCGCAACCGTTCCGCCTTATCGCGCACAACGGCGAGATCAACACCATCCAAGGCAACCGCAACTGGCTGTCCGCCCGCGAAGGCCGCCTCAGCTCGCAGCTGCTCGGCGAATTCAAGCCGCTGCTGCCGATCACCACGCCAGGCTACTCGGATTCCGGCACGTTCGACGAATGCCTTGAACTGCTGCACCTCGCCGGCCGCTCACTGCCGCACGCGATCTCGATGATGCTGCCGCCGGCATGGGAGAACAACGACCAGCTCGACCCGGACGTGCGCGCGTTCTACGAGTACAACAACACGCTGATCGAACCGTGGGACGGCCCGGCCGACATCATCTTCACCGACGGCACGCAGGTCGGCGCGCTGCTGGACCGCAACGGATTCCGCCCCGGCCGCTGGCAGCTCACCGACGACGGCTATCTCGTGCTCGCATCCGAGGCGGGCGTGCTGCCGCAGATCGACGATGCGCACGTCGTCTCCAAGGGCCGTCTGGAGCCCGGCAAGATGTTCCTTGTGGACACCGCGGAAGGCCGCATCATCCCCGATGAGGAGATCAAGAAGCAGCTCGCATCCCAGCATCCCTACCGCCAGTGGGTCGAAGGCAACTCCGTCGAGCTGTCCGACCTGCCCCAGCGCGAGCATGTGAGCCATTCCGGCCAGTCCGTGCAGCGCCGCCAGCGCGCGTTCGGCTACACCGAAGAGGATTTGAAGCTTCTGCTCACCCCGATGGCGAACACCGGCAAGGAGCCGCTCGGCTCGATGGGCAACGACAATCCGCTGCCGGTCCTCTCCAAGCGCAGCCGCATGCTGTTCGACTACTTCCACCAGAAGTTCGCGCAGGTCACCAACCCGCCGCTCGACTGGGAGCGCGAGGAGATCGTCACCTCGCTCGAATCGGCGATCGGCCCCGAGCCGAACCTGCTGGAGGACAGCGAGCTGCACGCCAAGAAGATCCTCATTCCGCTGCCGGTCATCAACTCCGACGAGATGGCGCAGCTCAAGCGGCTCGACCGTGCCAAGGTGCTCGGCGGCTACTATCGCCCGTTCGTCGTCAAGGGCCTCTACCAGGTCGCCGGCGGCGGCAAGGCCCTTGAGGAGCGTCTTGAGGAGATCTTCGCCGAGGTCGACGAGGCGATCGAGAACGGCAGCAATTTCATCGTGCTGTCCGATCGCGACTCCAACCACACGTGGGGCCCGATCCCGTCGCTGCTGCTCACCGCGGCCGTGCAGCATCATCTGCTGCGCCGCCACACCCGCACCCAGATCTCCATGGCCGTCGAAGCCGGCGACGTGCGCGAAATCCACCATGTCGCCCTGCTCGTCGCCTATGGTGCCGCTTGCGTGAACCCGTACCTCGCGTTCGAGTCCGTCGAGGATCTCGCCCGCACCGGATATCTCAAGGTTGATGCGCACACCGCCGTGAGGAACCTCACCAAGGCGCTGTCGATCGGCGTGCTCAAGATCATGGCCAAGATGGGTGTCTCCACGATCATGAGCTACCGTGGCGCGCAGCTGTTCGAGGCGGTCGGCCTGAGCAAGGAGACGGTCGACAAGTACTTCACCGGCACCGTTTCACAGGTCGGCGGCGTCGGCCTCGACGAGATCGCCGAGGAGGTGGCCATCCGTCACCGCGTCGCCTATCCGAACCAGTGGACTGCGTTCCCGCACATGAATCTCGAAACCGGCGGCGAATACAAGTGGCGTCGCACCGGCGAGGATCATCTCAACGATCCTGAGGCGATCTTCCTGCTGCAGCAGTCCACCGCGCGCGGCGACTACCAGATGTTCAAGAAGTACTCGGCGCACATCAACGACACGTCGAACCGCATCATGACGCTGCGTGGCCTGATGAAGTTCAGGCACGACCGCAAGCCGATCGACATCAGCGAGGTCGAACCGGCGTCCGAGATCGTCAAGCGCTTCTCCACCGGCGCGATGAGCTACGGCTCCATCTCGCAGGAGGCCCATGAGACGCTCGCCATTGCGATGAACACGCTTGGTGCGCGCTCCAACTCCGGCGAGGGCGGCGAATCCGACGACCGCATCGTCGATCCGCTGCGCTACAGCCGCATCAAGCAGATCGCATCCGCGCGATTCGGCGTCACCTCCGACTACCTGGTGCACGCCACCGATCTGCAGATCAAGCTCGCCCAGGGCGCCAAGCCCGGCGAGGGCGGCCACCTGCCGGGAGCGAAGGTCCCGCCGTGGATCGCCAAGGTCCGTCACGCCACCCCGGGTGTCGAGCTCATCTCGCCGCCGCCCCACCACGACATCTACTCGATCGAGGATCTGAAGCAGCTGATCAACGACGCGAAGATGGCGAACCCGAAGGCGCGCATCCACGTCAAGCTCGTCTCCGAGTTCGGCGTCGGCACGATCGCCGCCGGCGTGGCCAAATGCCATGCCGACGTGGTGCTGATCTCCGGCTACGATGGCGGCACCGGCGCGGCTCCGCTCAACGCGATCCGCCACGCGGGCACCCCGTGGGAGATCGGTCTGAGCGAAACCCAGCAGACGCTGATCCTCAACGGTCTGCGGTCGCGCATTGTCGTGCAGTGCGACGGCGAGCTCAAGACCGGTCGCGACGTGGTGATCGCCGCGCTGCTCGGCGCCGAGGAATTCGGCTTCGCGACGGCCGCGCTGATCGTCGAAGGTTGCGTCATGATGCGAGCCTGCCAGAAGAACACCTGCCCGCAGGGTATCGCCACGCAGGACCCGGAGCTGCGTGCCCGCTTCGCCGGCAAGCCCGAATCGGTGATCAACTTCTTCATGTACATCGCCGAAGAGGTGCGCGAGATCCTTGCGGAACTCGGCTTCCGCACCCTCGAGGAGGCGGTCGGCCACGTCGAGTGCCTCGATCAGAACGAGGCGATCAAGCGCTGGAAGGCCGATGGCATCGATCTGTCGCACGTGCTCATGCAGCCCGGTCCGGTCCCCGGCACCATCCTGCACAACACCGAGCCGCAGAACCACGAGCTGGAGAAGGCGCTCGACAACCGTCTGATCGAACTGGCGCGCCCCGCGCTGGAGAACCGCGAGCCGGTGCGCATCGACGTGCCCATCCGCAACGTCAACCGCACGCTCGGCACGATGGTCGGCTATGAGATCACCAGCCGGTACGGTGCCGAAGGACTGCCGGACGACACCATCGACATGACGTTCCACGGTGCCGGCGGCCAGTCGATCGGCGCGTTCATCCCGCGCGGCGAGACGATCCGCGTCTACGGCGAGGTCAACGACTACGCCGGCAAGGGACTGTCGGGCGGACGTCTGATCGTGCGGCCGAACGAGCACGTCACGTTCAACCCGCATGAGAACGTGATCGCGGGCAACGTGACCGGCTTCGGCGCGACCTCAGGCGAGATGTTCGTCGCAGGACGCGCGGGCGAACGCTTCGCCGTGCGCAACTCGGGCGCGACGTTCGTGGTCGAGGGCGTGGGCGACCACGGCTGCGAGTACATGACCGGCGGCACGGTCGTCGTGCTCGGCCCCACCGGGCGCAACTTCGGCGCCGGCTTCTCCGGCGGCAACGCGTATGTGCTCGATCTCGACATGACCAAGGTCAATCCCGAGGGGCGCGACAGCGGTGCGCTGCTGTTCGAGCCGCTCGACGAGACCACCGAGCCGGTCGTGCGCGCGCTCGTCAAGAAGCATGCCGAGGAGACCGGTTCCGCGTTTGCAGCCGAACTGCTCGACAACTGGGATGAGAACGTGCTGCGCTTCACCCGTGTGGTGCCCGAGCACTATCTGGCCATGACCCGCGCCATGAAGCAGGCCGAGGAAGACAACATCGATTTCAATGCGCCCGGCGCCTGGGAACAGGTGTACGAGCATGTGATGGAAGGAGCGCACTGACATGGGAGATCCTCGTGGATTCCTGAAGGTCCGTACCCGTCGGGAGCTCGCCGAGCGTCCGGTCGCCGAGCGCATCAAGGACTGGCTTGACGTGCACGCCGAATCCGGTCTGCAGCCGTGGACCACCGAACAGGCGGCGCGCTGCATGGACTGCGGCACCCCGTTCTGCATGACCGGATGCCCGCTGGGCAACATCATCCCCGAATTCAACGATCTGGTGCGCCAGGAGAAGTGGGAGGACGCGTACAACCGTCTGTCCACCACCAACAACTTCCCCGAGGTGACCGGCCGCATCTGCCCAGCGCTGTGCGAGCAGGCGTGCGTGCTCGGCATCCACCAGCCGCCGACGATGATCAAGAACGACGAGTGCACGATCATCGATCAGGCGTGGGATCTTGACTATGTCAAGCCCCTGCCGCCGCAGCGCCTGACCGACCAGACCGTCGCGATCGTCGGCTCCGGCCCCGCCGGCCTCGCCTGTGCGCAGCAGCTGACGCGCGCCGGGCACACCGTCGTCGTGTACGAGCGCGACGACGCGATCGGCGGACTCATGCGCTACGGTATCCCGAACTTCAAGCTCGACAAGCGCCTGCTCGACCGCCGTATCAAGCAGATGGAGGCCGAGGGCACGCGCTTCCGCACCGGCGTGGAGATCGGCAAGGACATCACGTGGGACGATTTGCGCTCCCGCTATGATGCGGTGGTCGTCGCCATCGGCTCTCGCGTGCCGCGCGACATGAAGCTGCCCGGCCGCGAACTCAAGGGCATCCACTTCGCGATGGACTTCCTGCCTGACGCGACCCGCCGCGTCTACGGCGTCAAGCCGGTCAACGACATCACCGCCAAAGGCAAGCACGTCATCGTGATCGGCGGCGGCGACACCGGCTCCGACTGCCTCGGCACGTCGATCCGTCAGGGTGCGAAGGACGTGACCGTGCTGCAGATCATGCCGAAGGAGCCAAGCTCGCGTCCGGCGAACCAGCCGTGGCCGACGTTCGCGCGCCTCTACCAGAAGACCTCCTCGATGGAGGAGGGCGGCACCTATATGTACAGCACCGATTCGGTCAACTTCATCGGCTCCGACGAGGAGCAGGCCCGCGTGCACATCGAGAACTCGACCGCGACCGAAGGCTTCATCGCCGACGAGACCGGTCACGTGACCGGACTGAAGGTCGTCGACGTGGCACCGGGGGAGAACGGTCCGTTCACCCGCCAGCCCGGCACCGAACGCGTGCTGCCCGCCGATCTCGTGCTCATCTCGGTCGGCTTCCTGCACCCCGACACGACCACGCTTGTCGATCAGCTGCCCGTCGAGCTTGACAAGCGCGGCAACGTGGCTCGCAACGACAAGTTCGCCACGTCGCAGGACGGCGTGTTCGTCGCCGGTGACGCGGGTCGTGGCCAGAGCCTCGTCGTATGGGCGATCTCCGAGGGGCGCTCCTGCGCTGCCGCCGTGGACGAATACCTGACCGGCACGACCGAGCTGCCCGCGCCGATCGTCGCCTCGCAGCGTCCGATGGCTCTGCCGCGCTAAGCAGAGCGCCAAGGGCAGTACGCCGGAATCGGTGCCAACTGCCAATCGCCGACCGCTGAAAGTCCTTCCGCCCTTACGGGCGGGAGGACTTTTTCGATATCGCGCCGATATCGCGCGGCATTTTCACCGGTTGCTGGTCTGGTTGCTGAGACAGCTGAGACAGCTGAGACAGCTGAGACAGCTGAGACAGTACACCTTGCGCTAAAGCAGTGCGCTAAAGCAGCGTGTTATCTCGGGGCAGTGTGCTGTCACAGTGCTGTCACGAGGCGTCTTTAGCGCAAGTGTCTTTAGTGCAGTCTTTAGCGCAAGGATTTCTCGGGGAAAACGGCCATCTCGTAGAATCTTTGCGCTGGGACAGGGCTTAGCGCAAAGATTCTACGAACTCAAGGAGGATTCCGAATAATCCTTGCGCTGCGAGGCCTGTTATCGCAAGGATTCTACGAACTCCGGGCAAATCCCGAAAAATCCTTGCGCAAACAAAGCACAAAGCACAAACGAGAGGGGAAGCGCAAGCGAGAGAGGTGGAGAAATGTAGGGAGGGGCACAGGAGGGGAGTCGGGGGAAAAAAGGACGCCAGAGCCGGGATGCCGATGAGCGCAAGTTCCGTGGTGCTTCTTGGTCGATGAGCATCCTACCCGAAAAGCGCCCTTCCCCTACCATCCCAACGGCTCAGCAACGAACCATCACCACCTAATCACCACCCAGTCGGTCTCGCAAACTCTGTCCGTTCGTATGATGCGGCGCGGCAGCGTCGCCGTGTCGCATCTGCGAGCATGAGTGTCGTGCGGCGAGATGATTCGTCGTACCGGGATGTTCGGTGCCGCAAGGCATGCACATCCCGTCGTTGGCCACCCGCGTATTAATTGCTGCTGCAGAGTCAGCACAGGGTAGAAAGTGAGTCTGTCATGCCCCACAACACGATCAAGATGAACGGACAGCCGTTGACGAGTCAATCATGGGACAAGCGTTCGTGGCGCTCCACCGGCTTTCTGCCGGTCGTGGCCGTAGCGGTTGCGGCTCTCGCACTTGCGACGGGACTGATATGTTGGATGCTGACCATCGCGCGGTCGTTATAGTCCGTTACCGTTACCATATCCGCAAACGATGAGGGAGGACCGCTGTGATCGGCAAGGTGCGCCATGCATGGGTGAGTGATCGCACGCGGATGCTGTACATGGTGTTGTCGGCATTGTGCCTGGTGTATTTCCTACTGCAATGGCTCAATACGGATGGGATGTCGGCTGCGGACACGGTCCAGTTCGCTGTCATCGCGCTGTTGACTGCATTGCTGCCGTTGCGTCCATGCGTAGTTGCGGTAATGCTGCTGCTGGCTGATGCCGTCATGGTGTTCGCCCCGTTTTCCGATATGGGATTCATCCCGGGGCTTGCTCCCATGCTGCTTGCCGCTGCGGCGTTGGGAGTGCAGTGGGGGAGCCTGTGGACGGGCGGTGTTGCCGTCGCGGTCACTGAATTCGCTGCTGCGGTGCAGAGTGTCGCGGATTTTTCGTTCAACGATGTCCTGTATGCCGCGATTAGCGCCGCGGCGAGTCTTGCGCCGTTGTCGATAGCATGGGCGATCGGTGCGCTGGTGCGATGGGCGAGATTTGAGGAGGCGGAGCGTATCAAAGCGCAGACTGCGGTCGCACGGCGTGAGAAGCATCTTCATATTCTGCATGTGCTGCATGATTCGGTGGCGAACGATCTGGTGTATGCGGTGACGCAGTGCCGCGCTGTGCGTTCGGCGATTGCCGCATCGCAGTCTGTTTCGGTTGATGCGGACATGCGCATCGATGAGATCATTACCGTGCTTGAGCGTTGTCTGACGCAGATGCGGCAACAGATCATCGTGCCAACCAAGAACGAGTTGCTCGGGATTGCGCAGGGGGAGGAGCGTTTGGAGGAGACGCCGATCGCGACTGCGGCAGCGTCGTATCGGCGCAGTGACCTTGCTCCGGCGCTGTTTGACTTGGAACAGGTGATGCGTGAGATGGGCAGGCGCCTTCGCGGACTGGGATTCGAGGGGGAGCCGCAGATCAGCGGTCATGTTGCCGCCTGCGACGAGGACACGCTTCGTTTCGTTGCGGATGCCGTACGTGAGTTTGGCGGGAACATGGCGAAATACGGTCGTCCGGGAGCGTATTCGCTGGCGGTTGACATGCAGCGCGACGGTGGGGTGTCGATCAGCGCATCCAACCCGATGCACGACGATGCTGCTCGTAGTGACGTAGACGGCGTTGACGGCGTTGACGACCGTGGCGATGTGCGCCCCGAGGCCTCGTCTTCCGGCAGCGGTCTCGCCGTTCTCGCCAAAGAGGCAGGCCGCCGGGGTGGATTCCTTTCATGCAGCGCCGAGGACGACGAATGGACAGCGTATGTCAGCGTTCCGTCTGCGGCCGCGGCTGCGGCCATCGGATCGGATGAGGCCAACGATGATCATGGATATCAGCAAAGGGCGGAATCATGAACGGGCATAATACCGACGCGCGGGCGTTCATCGGCATTGTGGACAATGATCCGCTGGTCGCTCGCGCCTTGGAGGCGATGTTCACCGATCGTCCCACGCCGCTCAAGGTGCTGTGGAACGTGCGATCGGCCGGTGAGGCGTTGACGTTATGCGATGATGCGATGACCCGCCCCGACGCGGTGCTTACCGATTTGATGATGCCGCTCATGGATGGCAGGCAGCTCGCCGAACGGCTTCGTGCCCGATATCCCTCGTTGGGCATCGTCGGCATGAGCGCGTTCCAGATGATGCACACGGTCGAGGAGCTGCGATCGGCCGGCATGTCGCAGGTGCTGCGCAAGGAGGCGCCGCTTGAGGACTATGTTCATGCCATCGGCATGGCGTTGGGCGATCGTGCGCTGATCGATTGGACCGAACGCTCCTTGGCGTTTGAACGCATGATGCTCACTGACACGGAGATCACCGTGCTGCGCGAATATCTCAAGGGCCGTACCACGCCGGCCGTTGCGCGACTGCTGCATATGAGCGAAGGCACGGTCAAGACGCACATGCGCAATGCGTATCGCAAGATGGGTGTGCATTCGAGAGCCGAGGCGATTCGTATCTGTGTGCGCGAGCACCTGCTGTAGGCGTGCCAGTCGCTGACACCGAGGCCACAGCGTCCAGGAACGCAAATGCGCAATCATTTCTTGCAGCAACGGGCCATCACAGCAGACCATCACAAGAAATGATTGCGCATAAGGTTTAAGACGGACTCTGCACCCGTCCAGCCGACAGCGACGAGCACTGTCGGAGCACTGTGAGAACAGTGTCGGAACAGTGTCAGAAAAGAGTGTCGGAACAGCGTCAGACGGCGGTGCCGTTCTCGTCGAGATTCGGATTGTTGCGATAGTTGCCGGCCGTGAAGAACAGGCTCAGCACACCCACGGCGAACACGATGGCGGTGGTCAGCACCAGCCACAGCGGATGCGTGGGCAGCCAGATGATCACGACGAACGCGATGCCGGCGAGCGCGATGAGCAGCCAGCTGAGCACGCGGAACCACTGACGGGTCGAGTGCGGCGAGCGGAACGCCTTCGGATTGCTGTAGTCGGGATTGGTGGTCAGCGTCAGATCGGCCTGTTCGATCGTGCCGCCGGACGGCTTCCACTCGCCGTCGGTGCCGTCCTGAATGCGCTGCGACTTCTCCTGCAGCGCGTATTCGTCGATCATGCCGGCGCGGGCACGGCCCCTGGTCTGATCGTATTGGCTGGGGATTCCCCGGCGCTGGTTCTTCGCGGCTTTGCGACGTTCGGCACGGTTCGGCATCGTACAACTCCTGTTTGTTCTGTTTTCTGTCGGCTTGCCGCGTTTTTCCTCGGGGCTTCCTTGGATGCGGCACGGCGGGCCGATTCGGATAACACCGAGAAGCCATTTTACTCCTTTGTCTCGTCAGTCGCGTGCGACATGCGCGTTTGGTGATATGTGCGTTTCGAGACGGCCGATGCCTTAAAGTTGTTCGTGGTGGCATCCAGTGGCATCCATATGCGGACGGTCGTCGTGCGCTGTGGGCCTCCCTTGGGTATCGATGCCATCGATGCCGATGAAGGCCGATGAAGGAGGACTTCCATCATGAAAGTTGACATTCTCACCCGTGAATACCCGCCGCACGTCTACGGCGGTGCCGGCGTGCACGCCGAGGAGCTGTCCAAGGTGCTTGCCGAGCGAGTCGATGTGACCGTGCGCGCCTTCGACGGGCCCCGCAGCAATGCGGACGTGCCCGCGATCCCGAATGCGGCCGAGGCGAAGGGCAGCCTTCGCGTCGTCGGCTATGATGCGCCCGGTCAGCTCGCCGGCGCGAATCCGGCGTTGAAGACGTTCGGCGTGGATCTGCAGATCGCCTCCGACGTGGACGCCGACATCGCGCATGCGCACACCTGGTACACCTGCCTTGCCGGGTATCTTGCCAAGATGCTGCACGGCACGCCGCTGGTCATCACCGCGCATTCGCTGGAGCCGTTCCGCCCGTGGAAGCGCGAGCAGCTCGGCGGCGGCTACAATCTGAGCTCCTGGGCCGAGAAGGACGCCTACGAGCACGCCGATCGCGTGATCGCCGTCTCCGGCGGCATGCGCAACGACATTCTGACCGCCTATCCGAATCTTGATCCGGACAAGGTGGTCGTCGTGCACAACGGCATCACCATGTCCGAGTTCGCCACGCCGGCCGCCGACGATCCGGCGTGGGGCGTGTTCGACCGCTACCACATCGACCGCAGCAAGCCGACGCTGCTGTTCGTCGGCCGCATCACCCGCCAGAAGGGTCTGCCGTACCTGCTCAAGGCGTTGCACTTCGTCAACAAGGACGTGCAGGTGGTGCTGTGCGCCGGCGCCCCCGACACCCCGGAGATCATGGAGGAGGTCAAGACCTCCTTCGCGGAGCTCGACGCCAAGCGCGGCAACATCATCTGGATCGAGGAGATGCTGCCGAAGAAGGAGCTGAGCGCTTTGGAGCACGGCTGCGACGCGTTCATCTGCCCGTCCATCTACGAGCCGCTCGGCATCGTGAACCTTGAGGCGATGGCATGCGGTCTTCCGGTGGTCGCCTCGGCGACGGGCGGCATCCCCGAGGTCGTCGTGGACGGCGAGACCGGCTATCTGGTGCCGATCGACCAGCTGCACGACGGCACCGGCACTCCCACCGACCCGGACAAGTTCGTGCACGACATGGCCGACGCGATCAACCGGGTCATGGCCGACCCCGAACGGGCGAAGGCGATGGGCCAGGCCGGCTATGAGCGTGCCCGCGACAAGTTCAGCTGGGAGTCGATCGCCGATCAGACGATCGCCGTCTACCAGTCGGTGCTCGACGAGCGCAAGTAGGTTCCGCACACCGCGCCTCCCTCCCTTTGACGGGGAGGACCAGCGGTGCGCGCATCCTGCCTCCCTCTGATGAGGGAGGCGCGGCCGTCGAAATGTAGGCATCCGTGACGACCAGCCTGCCTCCCTCTGATGAGGGAGGTGGCACGCGAAGCGTGACGGAGGGAGAGACCGGAGGAGACCAAGAGACCAATCGTCACACGGTCTCTCCCTTTCGCATCCGAGTCATGCCATGCGCAGCCGGGCACACATCGCTATGATTGTCCATCATCGACAACAACCATCGAACAGCAAAGGCACCACCGTGAACCCAGCCGAAGTCCTCAAACTGGAGAACGTTGAATTCCGCCGCAACCGGCGCGTCATCATCACCGACGTGAACCTGACCATACGCGCGGGGGAGCGGTGGGTGCTGTTCGGCCCCAATGGCATCGGCAAATCCACGGCCGTGGGCATGCTCGCCACGCGCACGTTCCCCTCCGAAGGCCGCGTGTTCATCCTCGGCCACCAGCTCGGCAAATACGACGTGTTCAAACTGCGCACGCGCATCGGTCTCGCCTCCGCCGATCTGGCCCGCCAGTTCCCGCCGTTCGAGGACCCGCTCGACGCCGTGGTCACCGGGCTCACCGCAGTGACCGGCCGCTGGCAGGACACGTACACCGAGGAGGAATACGAACGTGCGCGCGGACTGCTGCGTGATTTCCGCGTGAGCTATCTGGAAGGCAAGCAGATGTGGCGGCTGTCTGAGGGCGAGCGCACCCGCGTGCTCATCGCCCGCGCGCTGATGGGCGACCCGGAACTGCTCATCATGGACGAGCCGACCACCGGACTTGACTTGGGTGGGCGCGAACAGGTGATGCGCACCCTGAGCCGCATCGGCGAGGAGAGCTCCGATCGCGCGGTGGTGCTCGTCACGCATCGTTTGGAGGAGATTCCGACCGGATTCGACCACATCGCCATCATGGGACGCAAGCCGATTCCAGCCGAGGATGCCACCGATGAAGGCGTGGATGCGATGGGCAACCCCGGTGCCGGCACCATCGTCTATTCCGGCGCGCTCGAAGACGGTCTTACCAATGCGCGGCTGACCGACCTGTTCGGCATGCCGATCGAGGTCGAGCACAGCCACGGTCGCTGGTCCGCCTACGCGGTGTGAAGGCGGCTCCGGGCGGCACTGTCGTCGTCGTGCCCTACTCGTTGCGCAGCATCGATACCATGTACATGGGAAGATACGTGACGCCATCCTTTGCGCTTACATTGGTTTCAGCGAGGACATAGGCGTTGTCGATGTCGTATCCGGGTGTCGACATCGCATTGTCAAGAGCGGCGTGAGATCGGAATCTGGTTCCCGATTTGATCTCAAGCGCCACAACGTCGCCATCATTCGTTTCGACAAGGAAGTCCAATTCCCCGATGCCTTTTCTGGTGAAGTAATACAGGTGATCGAATCCGTGCGCGACGAGTTCCTGCGCAGTGACGTTCTCGTAGACACCGCCCATGTTCATCGCGGCGTTGCCGTCGAGAATACCCAGTGCGGATTTCTTGCCATACGAGCTGACCAGCAGACCGACATCCGAGTAGAACAGCTTCATCAGTCGGCGTTGCGAGTTGGCCCGCAGCGGGGCGATAGGAGCGGAGGCGTTGAAGACCGGCAATGCCACATTGGCTTGGGTGAGCCACAGGAATTCGTCTTCGATCTGGCTGAATCGTTTGATGTCGGTGATGGAGCTGATCTGGAACCGGCGGTTCTGACTTTGCAGTTCGTTGGGGATGAGCCGGTAGATCTCCTGGATGGTAAGCCGGTTCTCCTTGGGAGCGTATTGCTTGATGTCGTGCTCATAGTATGTGCGGATGTTCGATTGGATGGCTCGCACGGGATCGATGGTGTTGTTCTCGATGAAGGAGGTCACGGCTGCCGGCATGCCACCCACCAGCAGATAACGGTGGAACAGGTCGGTGAGTCGGCGATGGATGAAATCGGGGACTTCACTCGTGTTCGCAAAGCATTCGCGTACGACGTCGAACACGGTCTCCACGAGTCCGTTCGCCCAGCAGAATTCCTCGAAGTCGAGCGGATACATGGCGAATTCGTCCAGATAGCCGACTGGCAGTGATCTGACGTCCTCCAGCTCCACGCCCAGCAGCGAACCGGAGAGAATGAAGTCGTAGTCGCCCTTGTCCGCGAGTCCTTTGATGAAGGTCACGATCTGGGGGCATTGCTGGATCTCGTCGAGGAACACCAACGTTTCCCCGGGAACGAGCGGTTCGCTGGCAGCGACGGAGATGCGGAACAGCAGGTCATCGGGACTGGTCGCCTGAGCGAAGGATAGTCGGGCGTTGTCGTCAAGCACGAGGTTGAATTCGACCATGTGGCTGTATTCGGCACGGCCGAACTGCTCGATGATGAAGGTCTTGCCCACTTGCCTCGCGCCCGTCACAAGCAACGCTTGCTTGGTCTTATGGGTTTTCCAGAATCTGATGCGCTCATAAGCCTTGCGTTTCAATGGTGTTACCTCCACGGATGACATTCGTCAGATTTCAGTATAGCCTGTTTTTGCATTTATCTTGATTTCGGAACACCTTGTTCAAACACTTATCGCTATTCCATTGATGCTTATATCGGCATTTGTCGTGATTCGTATGGGGTCTGGATCGACATTCGTCACGTTTTGATGTTCCGCGTGGTCACAGCGCGAACGCGAGCTCCTCGCGCAGCGCGGGGCGGTTCGGGTAGCGTGCGACGATGCCGCGCGCCACCACGCGCGTCGCATCGTCGCCGAACACCGCTGCCGCCCGTCGCAGCTGTGCGGCGATCTGCCGATAGATCCCTCGGCGCGATTCCAGTCGTGCGCTGCCGCCGCGTCCGTCATGCCAGCCATTCCCACGATCGATGCGGAACGCCGCCCCGGCCGCCAATCCGAGCGCTTTCATCGCCATGCCAGGCTCCACGGCTCCGGCGGGCAGCGCATCGAGGATGATCATCCACGCGGCATCGGGATGGTTGATCGCCAGTACGTGCAGCAACGGCAGCGGCGGATAGTCGATCGCGGTGCAGCAGACCATCGCCTCGTCCGACAGCCGTTCGTCGATGATGATCTGCTCGTATGCGGGATTGCGCAGGATGCTCTGACCGGTTCTACCTAGCGTGATGCCGGCGATCGTCTCCGACCGGCGTTTGATGCGAGCGATGACGTCGCGTGCGCAATCCCATGCGAGCACGCGCGCGGTCTCATGCCATTCCTCGGTGCTGATTCCGCCATGCCGACGCATCAGGGCGCGCAGATCGGCGACATAATGCACGTCCGTCTTGTCGTCGCAGGCGATGATGTAGTGCCGGTATACGCCGGCGAGCATGGCCACGTCCGCCAGCCCCTCGGCGCAGCATTCCATGATCGTATGCCACCCGTGCGGTAGCAGATCGGGCAGCAGACCGTTGCGACTGATGTCCAGATCCGCTTCCCGCGCATCGGCGCTCATGGCGAGGAACCGGCTGGCCGTCATGTAGGCGGAACGGAACCGGTTCTCGCGAATCATGACGGCGGCATCCATCAGCGTCAGCGGCGACGAGGAGGGGTGTGCGTCAAGCAGCTGCCGTCGTCGGGCGTCGTCGTCCGACAGCGCGAACAGATCGTAGGCGGCCATCAGCGTGAACATGCGCAGGATGCGCGCGCTTTGGGGTGGCATGGCGGATTCGCAATCGGGGCAGCCGAAGTGGTCGCCGACGTCGTCGTCATCGTCGTAGTCCGGGCAATTTGGGCAGTCGTGGTCATACGGGTAGTCAGGGTCGCCTGGATCGTAGTCGGAATCGCCCAGATTGCGGACGAGCGCGTTGTCGATGACATCGTACGCCCACATGCGCTTGTCGTCGTATCGGGCGAATGCGAGCGCGCAGGAGATCAGCAGCATGCTGTTGAGCGGATCGCATCGGCGCAGATCGTCGTCGTAGGCGGCCTGCTCGATCGTGCTCAGCGCCTTGCCGGCATCGGTGGAGTCGGCGAACTCGGCCACGTTCTCCATGAAACAGCGGATGCGCATGACCAGCCTGTCCATCAGACCCAACAGCGGCATGGGATCGACGTCGATGCCGTGGATGAACGTGATGATCGAATGCACGCACAGTCGCAGATTGCTGCAGGCATTCGCAAAATCGCGCGATTGCAGGGCGTTGTCGGCAACCGTCAGGATGGCGTCGATGAACTGCTGATATGGCGCGTCGCCCCTGTACGTGGTGCCGGGACCGCGCCCATCCCCGGAATCGTTCGTGTGCGCTGCCTGATCGGGATCGTCCCCGTCATGGCCGGCATCCCCGTCGAGATTCTGCCGGTATTCGCCATAGTCGCGTATCGCGGTGAAGATCAGTTCCTGCGCCTGCGACTGGGCAAGCAGCGGCTGCTCGGCATTCGGGGCGCTCAACATGGTTTTCGCGGTGTTTCGCAACACCGTGGACCACATGAACAGCAGATGGCCGTCGCCCTGATCGAGCCGTTTGGCGAGCGCGTGCTGGATGGGCGCAAGTACGGTATGCGCGATCGCCGGCCGGTCGGCGTCATCGTCGCGATGGTTCTCTGCGGCGACGAGTTGCCTGCGCAGTTCGAACAGCACCGCTCCGATGTGCTTGCAATATGGCGTGCTCTGATACGGGCAGGTGCAGGCCGCGGATTGGATGCGGATGATGCTGCCTCGCGACTGCCTTGCGGATTCGCCGGTTTCGGCGGCGTCTGTCGTGTCGTCGGCTTCGGCTGCGGTGCTGCCTGTGTCGGTGGCGCTGTCTGCGTCGGTGGCGCTGAGGCGAATGTCCACGTCGTAGTGGTCGTCGCTGGTGCCGGTCACCTGCGCATGGTAGAGCTGTGGCGCGATCTGACGCACCGGGCCGACGCGGCCGGATTCCCAATAGCCGGTTGCGCGCTCGAGAATCTGCGGGTTGTCGGTGAACAAGGTTTCGAATGATGCCAACGCTGGCTTTTCTGGAACGGCCATATGCCGATTATATCGGATGCGGTCCGTTCGCGTGCGCGGCGACGTGCCTCACGTTTTTTGAGCGCGTAATGGTTAGTGGTGCCTCATTGGA
>NZ_RQSP01000043.1 GCF_009078285.1 Bifidobacterium jacchi | reverse complement strand
CGCAACGACAAAAAGCCCCATTTTTTCATCGCGTGGCTGCACGCTACAGCTGTGTGCACGCTACAGCTGCACGCTACACCCTTTCCGGAAATCCTTGCGCAAATCTGTTGCCGAGCTGACGCCGAACGGTGCTGCTGAGCGTAAGCCCCGTATCGAACCGTTGCCGTGAAGCAGACCACGGAGACAACGGAACTATTCGCAGGGAACATAGCCGATGACAAAGCAAAGCCGATGCACATGCAAGCGAGACAAGCCCCCACATGCGCGGAATGCTCCAGTTCGTACGCGGTCGATGAAACACACGAACGTCAACCTACCACTGTCCGCCACTGTCCGCCGTCTGCTGCCCGCAACCAACCGACCACCGCGATCAACCGACCATCACACCGCCACCAATCACCAATCATCGTTAACTATGGAAAAATGTCGTGGCGCGCATTTTTTGCTAGATAATAATGCGCACGACGACATTTTTCCATACTTATGCGAATTGCCGCGCGCGAATTGCCGCGTTTGGCTCGCTGTTAGGCTCGCTGCTGCCGGCGGCTGCCGGATGCCGAATGATCAGCCGGGCAATCAGCCGAGCAATCAGCCGAGCTTGGCCAGCTCCTCGTCGCTCAGCTCCAGCTCGCCGGCCTTGAGGCTGTCGAGGATGGTTTCGGGGCGGTGCGCGCCGGGGATGACGAACATGTGATCGTCCTTGGCGAGCTCCCACGCGAGCACGACCTGCTGGTAGCTGACGCCGTGGGCCGCGGCGACCTCGCGGAACGGGTCGAACTTGGACTCGTCGTACGGGTGGCGGTAGCCGCCGAGCGGGCTCCAGCACACGAACGCAAGACCCAGCTTGGCGCAGTAGTCGAGCGTGTCCTGCGTGTCGAGGTGGATCGGCGAATACTGGTTCTGCACGGCGACGAGCTTGTCGCCCAGAATGCCGCGCGCGATGTCGATCTGCTCGATCGACGCGTTGGAAACACCGGCCACGCGGGCCACGCCTTCGTCGACCAGCTGCTTGAGCGCCTCGATCGACTCGTTGTACGGCACTTCAGGGTCGTGACGGTGCAGATAGAGCAGGTCGATGGTGTCGACACCCAGCGCCATCGCGGACTGCTTGCCGTACTTGATGAGATGCTCGGGCTTTCCGTCGCGCGGCCACAGCGGCTCGCCATGCTCACCCCAGACTCGGCGCAGACCGATCTTGGTGGCGACGGTGACCTCCTCGCGCGGTCCCTTCCAGGTCTCCAGCGCCTCGCGCGTGAGCTTCTCGCCGGCCTGCTCCTCCTCGCCGGGCGTGTAGTACGCCCAGGCGGTGTCGATGTGGCGGCAGCCCGCATCGAGCGAGGCGTGCAGCGTCTCGATGCCGACATCGTGACCGCGGTTGTTTTCGATGGTCAACGGCATTTCGCCGTGGCCGACGGCGGTCGTATCGTATGGTCCGAGATTGCGATGCAGCATAGTGTTCTCCTTTGTGCTGGTGCAGCGCGCCGCGTTTGCAATGCACACGATTCGCAATGAGCACGATTCTGCACACGATTCGCGGCTGGGATTCCGCCACCTATTGTAGTGTGCCGCGGCGTGGATCGCGGTCCGCGTGAACGGATGTGCGTCGGCGCAACGACGAGCGCACCGATCCGTTACAGCCGCGCTCCGCAGTTCGGGCAGAATCGCGTGGCACCGTCACCGAGTCGCGCGCCGCACTGTGCGCAGAAACGCTGCGAGGCAGCTTGCCCGGCGGCCGTCTGGGAGGCGGCGGAACTATCGTCGGTGTACGGGATGTCCGCGTCGGCACTTGCACCGGTCCTGGTGTCAAAGACCGCAATACTCGTAAACCTGCCGGCCGGCGTTCCGCAACCTCGCGCCCCGGGGTGTCCGCCCAATCATCCCACAACGCGTCCAAGACCCACTTCCCGCTCATCACCCCACAACCCACATTCGCGCAGAAAAGTTGCACACCATGCAACTTTTTCGCGCATAAAAGTTGCAAGATATGCAACTTTTATGCGCAGAAAAGCTGCATTCTTGATATACCATAGCAATCAAAGGCATCCAAAAGCAGCCGGCGCACACGCGCCGCAGCACGAACACCGCTGGACCAATACCAATGGAGGCGAAACCATGCTGAACCGCAAGATCACGCAGCGTCTGATCGCATGGAAAACCAAACCGACGAAGAAAAGCCTGCTCCTGCAGGGAGCCAGACAGGTCGGCAAGACATACATCGTGGATCGATTTGCAGAGCAGCACTACAAACACTACGTCAGTCTGAATTTCGAGCAGCAATCCAGTCTTCGAGACATATTCGACGGGGACAACGACGTTGATCACATCGTGGCTCGGATAAAGTTCGCCAAGCCGGGAAGCGTCTTCATTCCAGGAGAGACACTGTTGTTCCTCGACGAAATCCAAAGCTGCCCCAACGCGCGGGTCGCACTCAAGTTCCTGACCATGGATGGCCGATACGACGTCATTGCATCCGGATCGCTGCTGGGCATCAACTACAAGGACGTTTCCTCATATCCCGTGGGATACACTGAACGCATCACCATGCATTCACTGGATTTTGAGGAATTCCTGTGGGCCATCGGCGTGAATGAGGAGATGATCCAATACGTCAGGGGGTTCTTCGACCGTCGTGTCAAAGTGGACGACACGATCCACGAGCAGATGATGAGGTATTTCCGCCAGTACATCGTGATCGGAGGCATGCCGAGCGCCGTGCGGTCGTTTGTGCAGACGCGGGACTACCAGCAGGTGCTGAACGAGCAACGCGGCATCCTCGCCGACTACGAGGACGACATCGCCAAATATGCCGAGGGCACCGAAAAGGCCAAGGCACGCGCGTGCTTCCTGTCCATCCCCCGGCAGCTTGCGCGCGATAGGAAGAAGTTCAGTTACGCCGTGGTCGAGAAAAAGGCCGGGGCGAGAAAATACGCCGGAAGCCTGCAATGGCTGTATGACGCGGGAATCATCAACTTCTGCCATTGCCTGGAAACACCCCAGCTTCCATTCGAAGGCAATGCCGACGACAGAAAGTTCAAAGTGTATATGCGCGACACCGGCCTGCTGATCGCGATGCTGGAGGATGGCGCGCAACGAGACATTCTCAACAACGATCTGGGCATATACAAAGGTGCCATATACGAGAACATCATCGGCGACATGCTCGCCAAAAACGGACACCGCCTGTACTACTACGAGAAGGACTCCCGACTGGAGATGGACTTCCTCATCCGCTACCACGACATGGCAACAGCCATCGAGGTCAAGTCGTCCGCGAACCGAAAGGCGAAGTCCATGCAATCGATGATCGAGAACCATGGCGTGGAGCATGGCATCAAGCTCTCCAGTGGCAACATGGGGGCGATCGGCGAGCGCGTCGATGTCATGCCGCTCTATATGGCCATGTTCCTGTGACATGTTCCTGTGAGATCGCACAGCCAGCCATCCGCCGAACGCCACCGGCACGAGTCGCGAAATGTGAGTCTCGACACACTGCGTCGGCATCGCGAACGCACCCGATTCGCAACACGCCGCAAAAACCAACGAATCACTACATCCAGTAACGCACTACACGACACGCCACTAGTTATAGTGAATTGACATCAAACCACAACCATGTAATCTGACCTGAGCACCTCACGCCGACAGCACCAGCAGCAAGCGTCGGCGACGCGCCAATCAGCCACGCCGCAACCGGCACAACAAGCCAACCGGCACAACAAGCGAAGAGGAACCGCCATGACCGTAACCGTGTTCACCAAGCCGCACTGCCCGCAATGCAACGCCACCAAGCGTCAGCTCGACAAGCTGGGCGTGCCCTACGAGACCGTCGATCTCGCGGACAACCCCTCCACGCTCGAACAGCTGCAGCAGGCCGGATTCAAGCAGGCCCCGGTCGTCATCACACCCGACAATTCGTGGAGCGGCTACCGCCCTGATCTGATCCGCGCGCTCGCCGCCACTGCGCAGGCCGCCGCGCAGACCACCGCACAGACCGCATCCGCCCCGACCGCAGCCGTCGCCGCATGAGCGCGACGCCGAACGTCGACGCGGGTGCCGGCGGTGCCGATCTGGCAGCGCTGACCGGGGTCGCTCCGGCCGCGTCGCCCGCGTCGGCGGCACCGGCCCGCCGCAGCGCACCCGTACCGATGCACGCCAGCGTCATGCCGAGCAGCGACGACAGCCAGCCCAGCACACCC
Source organism: Bifidobacterium jacchi (assembly GCF_009078285.1). GTDB lineage: Bacteria > Actinomycetota > Actinomycetes > Actinomycetales > Bifidobacteriaceae > Bifidobacterium > Bifidobacterium jacchi. Next base: position 14,429 of record NZ_RQSP01000043.1, on the reverse strand, counting down.
GAAGCACCGGCGGCGGGCGGCACCGCGATCGGCGCACTCGTCTACTTTTCGTCGGCATCCGAAAACACCGCGCGATTCGTCGCCGGGCTCAACCTGCCCGCGGCGGGCATCAACGTGTATCGCATCCCGCTCAAACCCAACGCGCCGATGCTCAACGTGCGTGAACCGTACGTCATCATGGTGCCCACCTACGGCGGCGGCGACGCGAAAAAAGCCATCCCGCCGCAGGTCAAGCGGTTCCTCAACCGACCTGCGAACCGGGCGTGGATACGCGGCGTGATCGCCTCCGGCAACACCAACTTCGGTACCGCATACGGCGCCGCCGGCGACATGATCGCCGCAAAATGCCGCGTACCCTACCTCTACCGTTTCGAGCTGATGGGCACCCGCGAAGACACCCGCAAGGTGCGCGACGGACTCGTGCGCTTCTTCGCCAAGTAGCGACACCGCACCAGCATTCGCAATCGACCAGCATTCGCAGCACAGCCAGTCAGCTAGCCATCCGCAGCCAGCCAGCAGAAAGAGACCCATGACCACGACCTACGATCCGACCACCGACTACCATGCGCTCAACGCGATGCTCAACCTGTACGACGCGCAGCATCGCATCCAATTCGACAAGGACAAGGAAGCCGAGCGCGCCTACGTGGCCACCGAAATCGAACCGAACACCATGCGATTCGAGTCGACCGCAGCGCGCCTCGACTACCTGATCGACCACCAGTACTACGACGGCAGCGTCTTCGAGCGCTACGCCCCCGAATTCCTCGACGCGTTCTACGCGCACGCCGCCGCCAGCGGCTACGAATTCGAAACGTTCCTCGGCGCGTTCAAATTCTTCCGCTCCTACGCGCTCAAAACCTTCGACGGCAAGCAGTACCTCGAAGACTTCCCGCAGCGCTGCGCCGCGGTCGCACTCGATCTGGCGCGCGGCGACGAAACCGCCGCCACCCGATACCTTGACGAGATGATCGCCGGCCGCTTCCAGCCCGCCACGCCGACGTTCCTCAACCTCGGCAAAGCGCAGCGCGGCGAGCCGGTCAGCTGCTTCCTCGTGCGCATCGAAGACAACATGGAGTCGATCTCGCGCGGCATCAACGCCGCATTGCAGCTCTCCAAGCGAGGCGGTGGCGTGGCACTGCTGCTGAGCAACCTGCGCGAGCTCGGCGCGCCGATCAAACACATCGAAAACCAGTCCAGCGGCGTCGTGCCCGTCATGAAACTGCTTGAGGACTCGTTCTCGTACGCCAACCAGCTCGGCGCGCGCCAAGGCGCCGGCGCGGTCTACCTCAACGCCCACCACCCCGACATCATGCGCTTCCTCGACACCAAGCGCGAAAATGCCGACGAGAAAATCCGCATCAAATCGCTCGCCCTCGGTGTCGTCGTACCCGACATCACGTTCGAACTCGCCAAGCGCAAAGCGCCGATGGCCCTGTTCAGCCCCTACGACGTGGAACGCGTCTACGGCAAGCCGTTCGCCGACATCTCGATCAGCGACAACTACGACGAGATGGTCGCCGACGATCGCATCAAGAAAACCTACATCGACGCGCGCAAGTTCTTCACCACCCTCGCCGAACTCCAATTCGAATCCGGCTACCCATACATCGTGTTCGAGGACACCGTCAACCGCGCCAATCCGATCGACGGCCGCATCACCATGTCGAACCTGTGCTCCGAAATCCTGCAAGTGCAGGAGCCGAGCGCATTCAACGAAGACCTCACCTACGCGCACGTCGGCCGCGACATCTCCTGCAACCTCGGCTCGCTCAACATCGCCAAGGCAATGGACGGCGGTCTCTCCGACACCGTGGAAACCGCAATCCACGCGCTCACCGCAGTCGCCGAACACACGTCGATCAACGCCGTGCCCTCAATCCGCCGCGCCAACGACGAAGGCCACGCGATCGGCCTCGGCCAGATGAACCTGCACGGATTCCTCGCGCGCGAAGGCATCATGTACGGCTCCGACGAGGCGCTCGACTTCACCGACATGTACTTCATGACCGTCGCCTACCACGCCTACCGCGCATCGCATGACCTCGCCGTCGCACGCGGCCGCGCATTCGTCGGATTCGAACGGTCCGCCTACGCGAAACCGGCCGGCAGCGGCAACTACTTCGACAAGTACACCGACGGCCGCCGCTCGCTGGAGCCGCGCACCGCCCGCATACGCGACCTGTTCGCACGATTCGGCATCGCGATCCCGACCGTTGCCGATTGGGCCGCACTGCGCGACGAGATTCTGCGCGACGGCATCTACAACCAGAATCTGCAGGCCGTGCCACCCACCGGTTCGATTTCGTACATCAACCACAGCACGTCGTCGATTCACCCGATCGCCTCCAAAATCGAAATCCGCAAGGAAGGCAAGATCGGCCGCATGTACTACCCCGCGCCGTACATGACCAACGAGAATCTCGACTATTTCAAGGACGCCTACGAAATCGGCTGGCAGGCCATCGTCGACACCTACGCGGAAGCCACCCAGCACGTCGATCAGGGACTGTCCCTCACCCTCTTCTTCCCCGACACCGCCACCACCCGCGACGTCAACAAAGCACAGATCTACGCCTGGCGCAAAGGCATCAAAACCCTGTACTACATCCGCATCCGGCAGCAGGCACTGGAGGGGACGGAAGTGGCCGGCTGCGTCTCCTGCATGCTGTGAGGATTGGCATGATGGAGCGTCCTCGTCGTTGCCCCTCGGTCGACGTACCTTCGTACGCCTTCCCTCGGTGCGCCTCGAGGCCGCACGCATCATGCCAATCCTCACCCGTGACAATGCACAATATGATGGAGCGTTATCTGCGTTGTGGCGAGCTCGACGTACCTTTCGTACGCCTTCGCCCGCCACGCCTTGATACCGCACACATCATGCCAATCCTCACCCGTGACGGAGCGTCCTCACCCGTGAAGCCCCTCCCCTACAAGCCAAAGGAGATCGCATGTCGAAAACCATCTACCGCATGATCCTGCGCCTCACCGCACCAGAGGAATGCGCCGACCGCGACCACAACGTCAGCAATCACAGCGAAGAATAAGCAGCATACAATAGCAACCCAGCAAGCCAACCCAGCAAACCAAGCCAAAGGAAACCGCATCATGGCACCGATCTCCATTCCGCGCAAACCGCTCAAGCTCATCGACCGCGTCTCCGCGATCAACTGGAACAAGCTCGAAGATGAGAAGGATCTCGAAGTATGGGATCGCCTCACCGGCAACTTCTGGCTGCCCGAAAAGATCCCCGTCTCGAACGACATCCCCAGCTGGCAGTCGATGAGCGAGGATGAGCACACGCTCACCATGCACGTGTTCACCGGCCTGACGCTGCTCGACACCATCCAGGGCACGGTCGGTGCCGTGTCGCTGATTCCCGACGCGCTCACCCCGCACGAGGAGGCCGTGTACACGAACATCGCATTCATGGAATCGGTGCACGCGAAATCATATTCGTCGATTTTCTCGACGCTGTGCTCCACCGAGCAGATCGACGCCGCATTCGACTGGAGCGAGCAGAACGAGTTCCTGCAGAAGAAAGCCGAGATCGTGCTCGACTACTACGAGGGCGACAATCCGTACAAGCGCAAGGTTGCCTCGACGCTGCTCGAATCGTTCCTGTTCTACTCCGGCTTCTACCTGCCGATGTACTTCTCCGCGCACGCGCAGCTGACCAACACGGCCGATGTGATCCGCCTGATCATCCGCGACGAGGCCGTGCACGGCTACTACATCGGCTACAAGTATCAGAAGGGCATCGCCGAGCTGAGCGAGACCGAGCGCGAGGACATGCAGGACTACACGTACGATCTGCTCAACGAGCTGTACGACAACGAGGTGGAGTACACGCAGTCGTTGTACGATCGCGTGGGTCTGACCGACGATGTGGAGAAGTTCCTGCGCTACAACGGCAACAAGGCGCTGATGAACCTCGGCTACCCGGCGCTGTTCCCCGCGGACGCATGCGATGTGAATCCGGCGATTCTCGCCGCGCTCTCACCGAACGCGGACGAGAACCACGATTTCTTCTCCGGTTCCGGCTCATCGTATGTGATGGGCAAGGCCGAGGAGACCGACGACGACGATTGGGATTTCTGAGTCGGTTTGGTCGGCTTGATCGGCTGATTCCTGAGTAGGCTTGGCCGGCTTGGTCGGCTGAGATTCGGCTGGCCGCCCCTCAGCCCCGGTCAGAGGCCGGCTTCGGCGAGGGCATGGTCGATGTCGCGGATGAGATCGTCCGTGTCCTCCAGTCCGATCGCCAGGCGGAAGAATCCGCGGTGGAATTCGGACGGATACAGGTACTGCCGCTCGTCATCCTCGCCGAGGAACACGATCAGCGATTCGTCGTGGCCGAGCGAGACGGCTGACGTGATCACGTTGAGCTTGGAGACGAACCGGTTGTGTCCGTCATGATCAGTGTCCAATCCGAATGCGAGCACGCCGCCGAATCCGGCATCCTTGCGGGCAAGCTGACGGACCGCCGCATCATGATGCGGGTGCGACGCGAGTCCCGGGTACGCGACGAATCGCACCTGCGGCAGCGATTCGAGATGCTCGGCCACCGCCTGCGCCGACGCATTGTGCTGCCGCATGCGCAACGGCAGCGTGACCGAACCACGGTTGATGAGCCACGCGTTGAACGGCGAGATGATGCCGCCGTAGTTCACCTGATACGTGTACCGGATCCTGTCGGTGAGCTCCTTGCGCGTGGCGATCACGCCGCCGAGCGCGTCGCCATGCCCGTTGATGTATTTCGTCAGGCTTTCGATGACGATGTCCGCGCCGAAATCCACCGGGCGCACGTTGAACGGCGAGCTGAACGTGTTGTCGACGCTCAGCAGCGCGCCGGCTTCGTGCGCGATGCGCGCGGCCGCGGCGATGTCGGTCACCTTGAGGGTGGGGTTGGCCGGGGTTTCGATATGCACGAGTTTGGTGTTCGGCCGAATCGCATTGGCGATGTTGGCTGGGTCGGACGAGTCGACGATGCTGGTTTCGATGCCGTATTTTTCGGGCAGGATCTGTTCCAGCAGCCGGTATGCGGCGATGTAGGTGGTGTCGGAGAACACCGCATGGTCGCCGCGGCCGAGCAGGGTGGTGAACGTACCGGATAGCGCGGCGACGCCGGATGCAAGGACGACCGCATCCTCGGTGCCTTCCAGATTGGCGAGTTTTGCTTCAAGATAGCGCTGATTCGGGTGCCCGTTGCGCGTGTACAGGTTCACGTCGGAGCTGGACCAGTTGATGTCGGACGGATCGTAGGGCAGCGCGTAGGCGTTGGCGAGGGTGATCGGACGGCGGATCGCGCCGGTTTCGGCATCGACGCCATTGCCCAGATGGATGGATTTCGTTGCGAAGCCGAGCGGGGTGTCGTCGAAGGATTCGCCATGATGCACAAGGTCTGAAGTCATGATTCCAGTCTGTCACGACGCGCACTGCGACGCGAATCGGTCGCATGCGCGCAAAACGTTGGAATCATGCGGTTCGATAGCGGTTCATAGACAGAACCGAATGCCGGGACCGAATGCGCTGCGCCGGTCACAGGGAGCGGGTTTGGTCACAGGGAGCGGGGCGCACCCTGTGACCGACTCGCGAAACCCTTGAAATATCAACGTTTTTAACACCCAGTCACAGGGAGCGGGGCGCTCCCTGTGACCAAACCCGCGCCACGTGACCGGCAACGCCGTGTCGCACGCCATGTCGCGGTGCCGCACGCAGCGTCACACGAGACGGCGGCGGCGATCGATCAGCGCCAGCGCAATCCCCGATGCCACGACCAGCGCGCCACCGGCGAGCGCCCATGTGCGCGCGGTGCCGAGTCCGCCGGTCATCGGTAGCGCGGCCACGCCGGGCAGATACATGTTGCGGAACGTATCCGCCGCAGTCAGGTCAACCGCACGGGCATCGCCGGGCGCAGCCTCCCCACCGGTCACAGCACCACCGCCGGGTTCGCCATCCCCACCGGGCACGGCGGCCCCGCCGGGCACGCTGATCGCGTAGCTGGTCTGCAGCACGCCGTCGCCGCGATCATGAACGGTCACGGTGACGGTGCGCGCCTGCGTGTCATAGAAGAAGTCGCCATTGCGGGTCGATTCCGTCGCCGGCTTGCCGTCGGGTCCGAGTTCGACCACCGTGTAGGTGACCTTCCACGTCCGCGCGGCCGCATCGTAGGTGGCGTACCTCTGCGTCACGGCGTCGTTGAGCGCGGCCGGCGTGTAGCTGATCCTGTCGAATGTGATGTTGCCGAACGCCGCCCCGCCTTCCGGAGCGATGTTCTTCTTGGTCTGCAGCGGCGTGCCGGTCACGTTGCCGCCGTCGCCGCCGTCACCGCCGCCCGCGTACAGCGCGAAGCTGAACTGGCCTGCGGTCAGCTTCGGCGCGGTGATGCCGCTTTGCGCGGTGATCGTCTTGTGCAGCAGGAAGAACACGCTGCCCCTGGGCGCATACGTGTTGGTGAACGCGGCCGCGTCGCCCGCCGCCTTGTCGCCGTCGGTCGGCGCCGCGGTGTTGTCGTATGTGATCTTGTCCACGGCGAGCGTGCCGTCACCGTTGTCTTTCACCGTCACCGTCGCATACGAGACGTGCTCGTCCTTCGTGGTGCCGGTCTTCACGTCGCCGGTCTCGCTCACCTTGAACTTGTAGCTACCGGGCTTGGTGAAGTGGATACGGTCGAATGTGAAGCCTTTGGCCACGCTGTCCTTCGCATCGGTCACGGTCTGGCTCATCGTGGTGGCGGCGGTGTCGGTGCCGAACACGATGCTGTCGTCGGCCAATCCGGCGCGCGTGGCCTTGGCTGCATCGGTATCGTCCCCAGCTGCGGCAAGCTGGAACGTGAACTGCTCGCCGTCGGCCATGTCACGGCCGGTGAGCGTCTTGCGACCGGCGATCGCCGCCTCGGTCGGCTTCGGCGCGTACCGGTTGGTGAATGTCGGGCGTCCGTTCTCATCCAGTTTGCCGGGGTCTTTGTTCGGGTCCACCGGATTGCCCTGCGCGTCGAGCACGGTCAGCGACTGCTTGAGCACGGCGGTGCCGTCGGCATCCACTGTGGTGCCGATGCTGATTCGGATCCGGTATTCGGTCAGATCGTAGGTCATGCCGTTGAGCGTGGCGGTCTTGCCGTCCGCGCTGGTCGTGGCGCCGGCGGGCACGTTTTCCTTCAACGTGTACTCGTACGTCTTGTCGGCATCGTGCGCGCTGGTGTAGGTGATCGCCGGGAACGACACGGTGCCGTCCGTGGCCACTTGGGCGACGACCTTGCCGTCCGTGGCGCTTGCTGGCAGCGGCGCGTCCGGAGACGACTCGTGGCGGGCAAGCGTGAACGAGAACATGCCGTCGGTCAGCGGCTTGGCACCGCTTTCGTCGGTGTATCGCTTGGTGACGAGCAGCCCGAAGCTGATGTCGCCGGCGCTGTAGGTGTTGGTGAACTCGGCGACGCCTCCGGTCACGGCGACGCGCGCCCGACTGCCGGTCATGGCGACGTTCTTGTCGTCCACCTTCTTTGTGATGATCACGCCGGTTTTCTGGTCGATGATCAGCTGCCCCTTGCCGTTGTCGTCGACGGTCACCGTCACGTCATACAGCGCGTTGGAGTAGTCGATGCCGGGGATGGCGTCCTTGCCGTCGCTCCCGGTCGGCGTGTGCTCGTACAGATCGTAATGGTAGACGCCGGCCTTGGTGTAGGTGATCTCGCCGAAGGCGTACTCGTTGGCATCGCTGACCGTCACCGACGCGTATTGGCCTGTGGTTCCCTCCGGAAGCGGCGCGGTCGGCGTCGTTGAGTCCGGCGCGAGGCGGAATTCGAACGAATCAGTGGGCTTCCAGTCGCGTCCGCTCAGATTCTTGCGCACCTTGATGGCATCGCTGACCGACACTGGCGTGGGCTTGTACGTGTTGACGAACGTCGGCACGCCATGATCGTCCTTCAGTCCGGTGACCTCGGTCTTCACACTGAGTTCGCCGAACTGCTGGGTGACGGTGAACGTCACCTTCGCAACGGTCATGTCGGTCGTCATGCCGTTCACGCCGTCGATGCCGGAGCCGTTCTCCCGAACCGTGTAGGCATATGTGCCGGCCTTCTTGAACGTGAACGGGCCGAACGAGAACTTCGACACGGCACCGTCGGCACCATCCGCACCCTTTACGGTGACGGTCGTGCTGCTCGGCATCGCGGCCGTGACCTCGGCGGCGGTCACGTCTTCGCTCGCCCCATCGGCGGTGTCGGCGGCTAGCGTGAACGCGAACGCATCATCAGCCGTCCATGCGCGACCGGACAACTGCTTGCCGAATGCGACGGAAGCCTCGACCGGCTTGGGCTTGACCTTGTCCTGCACGGTGAATTCGGAGGCTTCGGAAACCGGCAGGCCGAATCCCTTCGCGCGGTTGAACGCTGTACGGAACGCGCTGCCGTCGCTGCCCTCCAGCATGAAGTAATGCGGGCTGGTGTCCAGCTCGTAGTCGACCGTGCTGCCATCGGCATTGGTGTAGGTCGGCGCCTTCGTCTCGGTGAAGTAGAACAGCGTGCTCGTCTCCAACGGCTGCGCTTTGGTGCCGAATCGCGCGACGCCGCTGTCGTCGGTCGTCTGCTGGCCCACCTGCGTCGATGCGGCGGCGACCTGTGCATCGGTCACGTTGGTTCCGGTGAGCTGATTCATATCGACTTCGTACAGGGTGAACTGCGCGCCGGCGAGCTTGCGGCTCAGGCTGGCGGAATCGACCTTGGTGATCGCCATCACGCCGCCGGCGCCTGCGGTGCCGGCGCTGGATTCGAATACGAACCAATTCGTGTCGGTGGTGGACGCGCCGTTGACGACGCCGCTGATCTCGGCGCGATTGGTCAGCTGCACCTGCGATCCCACCGGACCGATCGCACGCACGCCATAGGTCATGGTGATGGGCGTGGCGTCCGGCAGTTCGACCGTGAGTTTTTTGGCGGGATTGTTCTGCGCGTCGGTGATGTCGTCAAGCTCGACCTTGGCCATGATGACCTCGTTGGTGCCGGTCTTGACGATCTTGAGCGTGGCGGGAAGGAACGTGAAGTCCGCGTCCATCGTGTCGGTGAGCGTGATGGTGTTTGATCCCTCGACCAGATCGGCACCGTTCTTGTTCACGTTGATCGTGTACTCGATGATGTCGCGCTGATCCCAGTCGCGCGCCTCGGTCTTGCTGACGATCTCGTTCTTCTTCGGCGTGTACGAGCCGCCGTCCTGCGCGATGACGCCAAATTGGGCGCCGGGCTTGAGATAGGCGTCGTTGCTGACCTTGGTGCCCACGGTCGGATCGTTGTATGCCGTGTGGTATTCGATGGTGAACTTGCGACGTCCGGCATCGGCGGGGAACGTGTAGTTGAACGAGGTGGCGCCGGCATCCTTGGGCAGCTCGCCGGTGGCGAAGACCGCGCCGGATTCGTCGCGAATCGTATATGACCCGATGTAGTGGTGGTTGCCGTGCAGATCGTCGCGGAACACGTAGCCGCCCATGTCGGCCTTGGGATCGCCGCTGTTGAGCGTGACCGTCCATGTGATGTCGGTGTTGGTGCCGACGCCGTCGCTTTTCTCCAGCATGTTGCCGTAGAAGTACGGGTTGACGGACGCCGAGCCGCCCTGTGCGACGCCGGTCCAGCCCCACGTCGCGCTGTTGCCGGCATGGGGCAGGTACTTGCCCTGCTCCATCAACTGGCGCGCCTCATCGGTCAGGCGCACCTTGTAGGTGAGCTGATGGGCGCCATCGGGCGCCTCGGTCTTGGCAAGGTTGCCGAGGCTGATCGTGGCCTTCTGCCCTTCGATCACGACCTTGTCGTCGGCGATCTTCGTGCCGTCGAGCTGGAACTCGCCTGGCACGAACACGAAGTTCTCGCCCATCGTGTCGGTGACGACCATGTTGGGCACGTCGAATCGGTTCTTCAAAACGATCGAGAAGGTGGCCGTGCCGTCGTTGCCGAGGGTGATCTGCTTGGTGCCCTCCACATGGGTCTTGTCGATGGTGATGGTGATGTCGCCCACTCCCGGGAAGGTCACTTTCTCCTGGTTGCCATTCAGGCCGCCGTCGCCGTTGAGCGTGAACGAGAACGATATGAACGAGGTGATGTCGGACGGATGCGAGTTCAGCCACTGCTCTGACCACCGGGCATACGCCTTGCCATCTTTGATCCACCATCGGCCGGCGACATTGCCCGCCGCATCATGCAGATCGGTCTCGGCCACGTCCGGCACGGTGATCGAACCGGTCGGGAATGTGTATGATCTGACCGGACTGTCCAGGGTGGGCTTGTTCGCATCGGTGAACTTGAACGAAAGCCGGCCGAACAGCGAGTTTCCGGCGACGAGCTGGTCTTTGGCCGGGTCGAACGGCTGCGTGTGGTTCGTGTCGCGGAAGAGGTCCATCGTCACGCCGCTCGTCACCTCCACGGCCGGCGCATCCGGATTGTAGGCCCTTTCGGCGGCCGAGGTGGAGCGCGGTCCGATGCCGGCTCCCGTGATCAACACGGCGAGCGCCGCCAGTAGCGCCACGACGTACCGGCACCAACCAAGCCGCCCAGCCTCTGTATGCCTAACCGTCTTCATTGAACGCATTTCGCTCTTCCTTACATGCACTATAAGGCTTATTATGGCTTATCCATAAGTCCGCATTGCGATGATGCAAGCGGCGTACGGATCAGTGACGAATCGCCAACGCACTTCTCAAAGTGACGAATCTTCAGAGACGATTCCACCGATCGTCAAGCTAAGTTCATATAGTACCCCCGACTCACGATATTCCCCGTGATCGGGGGCAGCGCGGCACACGGCAGCCGCACGGCGCCGCGCTGCGACCGACCAGCGGCAGATCAGCGACCGCCGAAACTGCCGCCGCCGGAACCACCGGACGAACCACCGAAGCCGCCGCCCGAGAACGAGCCCCCCGAGCCGGACGGCGCCGCGCTTTGGATCGTCGACGTGATGTCCGCGAAACCGGACTGGAGCTGACCACCCAAATCCCCGAAATTCGAGCTCAACGTGCTCGCGTCGAAGCCGAACGAGCCGCCGGTTGCGCCATACGAGCTCGAACCATAGGCGTGATGCCACGCATAGGTGCGATAGTTCCAGTACAGCAGCGAACCGGAGGCGTTGTCATCCAGCCAACGCGGATCGGCGACCTGCGGATACGCCTTCGCCAGCTCGGTCATCGCCTTGTCGGAGATGCCGAACGCTGCCGCATACACCAGATAGCGATCCCACAGCGCGAGATCAGCCGCGCCACGGTCGTGGAAATCGCTGAAATCCTCCAGATACCGGTACAATCCCCGCACTTCGCCCGCATAGCGCTGCCCGACATCGGTGAGCACGTCGCGCACCGTATAGATGAGGATGAACATGCCAAGTGCAAAGATCGGCGCGCAGATCAGCCAATTCAACACCAGATTGCCCACCACAGCCGCCACGATCGCGCCGACGATGCCAAGCGTCAGCAGCAGCCCGCCCATCACTGACGCCAGTCCGCCGCTGGAGCGTGTGGCACCCAGCATGGCGAACTCGTTGCTGCATGCGGTCGAGAAGGACTCGATCCACCGGTACCCGGTCCTCCAGCCCTTGCAGGCGACTTTCACCTGTCTGAGGTCGAACACCGGTGAGCCGACGCGCTGACTGAGCTGCTCGATGAGCTTGAGGCAGTTCTCCTCGCTTGCGCTCAGGCGCAGTGCCTGCCGGGAGGCGGGCTCGCGGGCGGCGGGAAGCAGAACCAGCGTCATCGTGCCAAGCGTTGCGTTCTGCCGAGAGGAGTCGGCGCCGATGATCGCGGCGAGCTGCCGGTCGTCCGCTCGACTCATGTCGATGCCGCTGTACAGGCTTGCCGACCCGGGGTAGATGGCGAGCGCCCCCTTCGACGCGAGCGACAGCAGCGTGGAGGTAAGCTGGCGCGATTGCAGCTTTCCCGGTTCGAGCGCGATCACCTCGGCCATTTTCGCCGCGGATGCGGGGCTCATGTCGGGCGGCTCACGCCAGTATTCGATGCCGCCGTGGTATTGCGACGCACGGAACGCGCGGATGGCGGCGAGAATGCCGAGAACGGCGAATATGGCGGCGAGCACGACGACGATCGTCCAGAACGCGATGGCGATGATCGCGCTGGTGCGCTGCTTGCTGCGCCATTCGGTCTCCTGCTGGTCCTCGTCGGCGCGGATGGAAGCCAGATCGCGGGACGAGTCGTGGCGAATCCAGGGCTCGTCGTTCTTGCTCCAGCCGTCCGGAGGCGCGAGCGTGGATTTGTCCCATGCGGCAACGAGGTCGAGGTAGTCGCCGGCGCGCAGGTCGTAGGCGGCGAAATGCAGGGTGCCGTCGTCGTCGCGGCTGGTTTCGGAGGAATTCGTATTGTGCAGCCACGCCCAGCTGTTGGATGCGCTGATGCCGCTCGGGAAGCGCACGGTTCCCGTGACCCTGCCGGCTGGCGTCTGGTTGTCGGGCGCGATCGGCTCCCATTGGAACGCCGCCACATCCTGATATTCGGTGGAGACGCCTTCGAGCGTCATCGCGACGGTGAACCTCATGCTGCTCGCATGCTTGGTGGTGGGGATGTTCCAGCCGATCTCCACCGTTTTGCTGGCTCCGCCCGCCCACAGGCCGTCATCGGGAATATGGTAGCCGTCCCTGGCTGGATCATATGGCTCGATGCTTTCGCGGGAGCCGCCGGGGTTGCGCACTTCGCCGATGTACCAGCGGTTCGCATAGTCGCTGTCCCATGTGGCATCCGAGATGAAGCCGGGGTCGGCGTATTCGCCCTGGTGGTATTTCTGGCCGGTGTCGGCGTTGGTGACGGCGATGTCGGTGATGTTGGTGAGGTTGCTTTCCTTGAGCGTGTATCGCTGGAACAGCTGGTGCCATGCGGCGTCGGCATCATCGCCGCGGTCGCGCAGACGCACGTCGATCTGCTGCACGACGCGCAGACTGCCGTCGCGTTGTATCGTGACGTTGTAGTCAAGGCTCGTGTAGCTCAGATCCGGGGCGTCACCGTCAAAGACGATGAAGGCGGTCAGCGCGCCGAACGTGCCGATCGTCATCGCCAGCGCAATGACAAGCGCCTTGATGAGACGTGTCATCGATTTCATGGCGGTTCCCCCTTCTCCCCCGATGCCGTGTCGGTGCCGAGTGTTGGTGCCGATGGCGGTGGTGCCGATGTCGGCGGTGCATCGGCGGTACGTACGCGGCTTTCGGTTGTTCGGTGAGCTATCAGAAGCTCGGGTTCTCGATCAGAACCGCAGCTCCCGAGTCGGAGCCGCCATCAGAACCGTACCTGCGGCACTTGGCGGGATGCCTGATCAACCTGGAAGTACTCGGCCTGAAGGAAGTTGAACATGCCTGCGATGATGTTGCTGGGCACGGTCTGCACCTTGGTGTTGTACTTGAGCACCACGTCGTTGTAGAACTGACGCGAGTAGGCGATGCGCTGCTCGATCTGCGTGAGCTGGGCCTGGAGCTGAAGGAAGTTCTGATTGGCCTGCAGCTGCGGATATGCCTCGGCGGTGGCCTGAAGATTGAACAGCGCACGGGACAGCGCGTTTTCGGCTGCGGCACGTTCGACGGCGTTCGCATTCGGATTGTGCGCCGCGGCGACCGCGCCGGCACGGGCGCGAATCACCTGTGTAAGCACCTCGTTCTCGTGCGAGGCGTAGCCTTTGACGGTCTGCACGTAGTTGGGGATGAGATCGGAGCGCTGCTTGAGCTGCACGTCGATCTGCGCCCAGCCGTTGCTCACGCGATTGCGCATCGCGACAAGACCGTTGTAAGTGCCGACAGCCCACGCCACCACTGCGATGATGACAACGAGGATGATCGACATGACGATGATGACAGTCATATCCGCTCCCTAACCATACCGTGTGCATGTTCGCCGCAGCCGCAAACTACAGGCGACCTTTCCCGTATTCTCGCAGGGGGTACGGAGATGTGCGCGAAACGTGAAGAGCCGTGTGACGCGTGCTTTGCAGCAAAGCCTTTGCAGCAAGGTCTCGCGACGCCACTGCAAGCGCTACCACTCGCTTCCGCTACTCACATCCATTACTCACATCCATTACTCACATTCTGCCACCATGCGATCATCCCGAGCGGTTTGCGCTGCCACCTCCGCGTCGCCTCGTTGAGCAGCCTCTCTCCCGTCTCGACGCACGCTGGATAGCAGGGCCTCGCGGCCTCGCGGCACTACTGCGCGCACTGCTTGGCCAGTCGCATTCAATGCGTTTCGGCATATCCAGATTCGGTTCAAGACATCTCGGCATATTCGGGTTCGGTTCGATTCAATGCGTCGTCGGCATTTCGCAGTTCGATTCAATGCGTCCTCTGAGGTGGTCTGATTCTTGTCCCGTCTCTACTGTGAGGCGGCTTGTGCCGTCTGCTGTCGATAATACTCACCCTCCCCCTCGCCCACCGTCCTCACCCCGCTGCCCATCGCCCACCGTCCTCACC
>NZ_RQSP01000042.1 GCF_009078285.1 Bifidobacterium jacchi | reverse complement strand
TTAGCGCGAGTGCTGTAGCGCAGTAGCGCACTCTTGCTGTATGACCCTTGTGCATAATCCTTGGCTGTGCTGTGCTGTGCTGTGCTGAACCGGTCTGTGCTAGTCCGTGCTAGTCCGGACCCGTCTGTCACGCGATGCAAAAAACGGGTAAAACCGCGTCGCGTGACAAGCTGCGATCGGCTGCGATGCTCAGTCGTCGTGCTACGTGATTGCAAAACGGCGGAATTGCAATGATTTGGCACGGGGTTGTGCCGGGCTGAACCAGGCCGGTCTGTCACGCGACGTGAAAATGGGGCAAAACCGCGTCGCGTGACAATTCGGCCTGTCACGCGACGACGAAATCATCGATTATTGCATTCCATCCCACTGTTGTGTGGTTGTTTTGCGGGATGGGGCGCGCAGTAGCGCAGTAGCGCAAGGATTTCTCGGAAAGAAGGCGAACTTCGTAGAATCCTTGCGCTGGGACAGGGCTTAGCGCAAGGATTCTACGAACTCAAGGTTAATTCCGAAAGATCCTTGCGCTGAGATGCCGCCTAGCGCAAAGATTCTACGAACTCAAGGCAAATCCCGAAAAATCCTTGCGCTGAGATGCCACTTAGTTGCCAATCGGCAACCAATATGCCAGTGGCCGAACAGCCACTGGCCAAACAGGAAGCACGTCGTCTGCCTCACCAATAGTTGAGATTTGTTGCCCCCCTGACGGCGGTGACAAATCCAGCTAAGAAAAGCCGTTCCCGATCATTTGCGAGGCCACTAGCAGCCGACTTGGCCGCAGTCTACTTGGCTGAAGTCGACTTCGCAGCAGTCGACTTCGCGGTGCGAGTCGTGCGCGTGGTGCCACTGCTACGTGTGGTGCCGCCGCTGCGCTTGGACGCAGCCGTCTTTGCACCGGATGCCTTCGTGGTCGTCTTCGCAGCCGACTTGGACGCAGCCGACTTGGACACGCCCGTCTTCGCGCCCGACTTCGCCGACGAGCCGGCGGCCTTGCGCGTACGCCGCTTGGCGGGACCGGCCGCACGCTTCTCGGCGAGCAGACGGAACGCCTCGGCCGGTTCGATCGACTCCGGCGTGTACTGCTTGGGCACCGTGCGATTGGTCTCGCCGTCGGTGATGTAGGCACCGTAGAATCCGTCCTTGATGGTCACGGGCTTGCCGGTCTCAGGGTCGGGGCCGAGTTCGCGCAGCGGGGGCTTGGCGGCGCCACGGCCGCGTCCGCGCCCATACTTCGGCTGAGCGAACAGATCCTTGGCCTTTTCGATGTCCACCGTAAAGATCTCATCCTCACTGCCAAGGGACCGCGTCTCGGTCTTGCCGTCCGCCGCGGTCTTGGTCAGGTACGGGCCGTAGCGACCATTGTTGGCTTCGACCGTGGACTGGCCGATCTGCCCGGTTTCGGCGTTCGTCTCCTCGTAGGAGCCGACCATGCGCGGCAGGGTGAGCAGTCGCAGCGCATCCTCCAGAGTGAGCGATTCCGGATTCATCGTCTTGAACAGCGACGCCATCTTGGGTTTCGGCGCAGACTCGCTTTTGCGCGTGGTTCGCTTTGCGGCAACGGGCTTGGATGCCGATTCGGCAGCAGGAGGCACCAACGCCACATACGGTCCGAATCGCCCGTTGCGCACTTCGACCGTGCCGCCGGTGGCCGGATCGACGCCCAGCACACGCGGACCGCCCGAATGATGCTCGATGAGATCGTGCCCGGCTTCGACCGTCAGCTCGTCCGGAGCCATCGTGTCGGGAATGGACGCGCGCTTCGGATTGCCTTCGGCATCCAAGTGCTCCATATCCTCCAGATACGGGCCGTAGCGGCCGACGCGCACATGAAGCCCGTCGCCGATGTCGATGGTGTTGATCGCGCGCGCATCGATCTCGCCAAGCTGGGCGACCTGCTGCTGCAATCCGGCATGCGCCTCGTCAGCCGACTTCGCCGCCCCCTCGCCCGAGCCGAAGTAGAACCGCGTGAGCCAGTCCCGACCGGTCTGCTGGCCGTGGGCGATCTGATCGAGCCCGTTCTCCATGTCGGCGGTGAACGCGTAGTCCACGTACTTGGGGAATTTGGTCTCCAGCAGCTTGATCACCGAGAACGCCAGCCACGAGGGAATCAGCGCACGACCACGCTCGTAGACATATCCGCGATCGATGATCGTCGAAATGATGCTCGCATAGGTCGACGGGCGGCCGATCTCCTTGGCCTCCAGCGTCTTGACCAGCGAGGCCTCCGTGTAGCGCGCCGGCGGCTGGGTCTCATGGCCGTCCGCCTCGACCGAACGCGCATCAAGCCGCTGTCCGACCGTCATCGGCGGCAGCGAGACGTTCTCATCGCTTTTGCGCTCATCGCTTTTGCGCTCATCGCTTTTGCGCTCGTCGCCCTTGCGCTCCGACTCGGCCGCGCGCGCACCCGCCTTCGCCGCATCCGAGCCGGATGAGCGACTGCCATCGCCGAACGCCTTGAGGAATCCGGGAAACTCGATCACCGTGCCGGATGCCTGAAACACCGCCTCGCCCTGATCGCCGGCGGGAGCACTCAGCCGCACGGTGGCCGTCGAACCGGTCGCGTCGGCCATCTGCGAGGCGAGGGTGCGACGCCAGATGAGCGTGTACAGCTTGAGCTGGTCCGGCGGCACCTTGTCCGCCAGTTCGTCCGGATCGCGGAATCGAGCGCCTGCCGGACGGATGCACTCATGCGCCTCCTGAGCGCCTGCGGTCTTGGTCGTGTACTGTTTGGGAGCCTCGGAAAGATACGCCTTGCCGTAGTGATATTCGACCGAGGAGCGGGCCGCGGCGATCGCCTCCTGCGACAGCGTCACCGAATCGGTTCGCATGTACGTGATATAGCCGTTCTCGTACAGTCCCTGCGCGGCACGCATCGTCGCGCGCGAGCTCATGGACAGCCGGTTGCCGGCCGCCTGCTGCAGCGTGGACGTGGTGAACGGCGGCATCGGGCGACGACGATACGGCTTCGATTCGTTCGACATGACCGTGAATGCGGCATCACGCAGCGTCTGCGCGATCGCACCGGCCTGCTCCTTAGACAGTTGGCGGACGTTGTCCGCGAATCCTGCGGGCGTGAGGCGGCCGTCAGCGCCGAAGTCCTTGGAATTGGCCAGTCGTTTGCCGGCAAGCGCGACCATGCGCGCGTCGAAG
Organism: Bifidobacterium jacchi; assembly: GCF_009078285.1. GTDB lineage: Bacteria > Actinomycetota > Actinomycetes > Actinomycetales > Bifidobacteriaceae > Bifidobacterium > Bifidobacterium jacchi. Next base: position 16,265 of record NZ_RQSP01000042.1, on the reverse strand, counting down.
GCGACGGACTCGCCCTGTGCGCCGGGCGCGGCAAGCGTGGCGACGATGTCCCAGTACGACGCCCGCACGAACGCCATGCGCTCACGCTCACGCTCGACGATGAGCCTGGTGGCGACCGACTGGACGCGCCCAGCCGACAGTCCCGGACCGACCTTGCGCCACAGCACCGGCGACAGCTCATAGCCATACAGGCGGTCAAGCACGCGGCGAGTCTCCTGCGCGTCCACCATATGATCATCCACGTCTCGCGTGTGCGACAGCGACGCCTTGATGGCCTCCGGGGTGATCTCGTGGAACACCATGCGCTTGACCGGCACCTTCGGCTTGAGCGTCTGCACCAGATGCCAGGCGATCGCCTCCCCCTCGCGATCCTCATCAGTCGCCAGATACAGCTCGTCGGCGCCCTTCAACGCGGACTTCAATTCGGAAACGGTGCGCTTCTTGTCGCCGTCCACGATGTAGTACGGCTTGAACCCATCCTCCACATCCACGCCGAACCGGCCGAACTTCGCCTTGTCGGCCGCCGGCACCTGACTGGGCTGGGCAAGATCGCGAATGTGGCCCACCGACGCCATGACGTTGTATCCCTTGCCGAGATACCCGCCTATCTTCTTGGCCTTGGTGGGAGACTCCACAATGACGAGCTTGCTGCCGCTGACCATGTCCGCTCCTTACATAGGTGTCCTACGGAACGTCATATTACCCATGAAGGGCGGTCAACGTCCCATGTTCGCGTGGCGAGCGCCGGCGAGATGCCGCCCACCCGACAGTTCGCCGCATCCTCGATCTACCGTTTCGATCGCTTCGACTGCCGCTTCGGCTGCCGCTGCCGCTTCTGCTGCTCCTGGCGGTTCGGCTGCTTCGGCGGGGTGGGCGGCGCTCCGATCAGACCCATCCGACTCAGCGGGGCGGCCGTCAGATGCCGCATCGACAGCACCAGCCCACCGGTCAGCGACGAAACCGCAAGAACGCCCACCACCGTCGACGCATGCGCGCCGTTCACCGCCCAGCCGGCGCTCAGCGACAATCCGGGAAGAATCTGCCAGACGACATACCCCGCATACACGCAGGCGATCAGCCCGGCGGTGATCATCACCGTGCCGACGATCTGCACGCTGATCGACGACACGCGGCGCCCCGGCGCATCCATGCCGGACGCGCGCGTGAACGACAGTATGATCAGCGTCAATCCCGCAACGATCAGCAGCGACGTGAGCACATCGCTCGGCCGGTGCCACTTGCCCGCGATCACCGACAATCCGACCGTTGACGACACCACCATGCCCACGACCGCGGCCAGCGCGCGCCCCTCGCGCGCGACGGCGATCAGCAGCAGCGCGCACGCCGTCGCGGCCAGCATCGTGTGCCCCGACGGCGCGGAATTGACGACCGGATAATTCGTATAGATGATGAACGGGCGCGGCAGCACGTATTTGAGCAGCGTCGCCGCATAGCACAGCGCGGCAAGCGCCACACTCTGGCCGATCAGCCACCAGCGGCGACGAATCGCCATGATCGCGAACGCGGCGAGCGCAAACGCGGCCGACACGGCGATCACCACCGGCGACTTCGTGAACAGGCGCACCACCGGCGCGAGCGGTCCCAGAATCGAATCATTGAAATTCGTCAGCACGAGATCGTCGTAGGATTGGCCGACCTCGGTCCATACGGCCGTCCACCACACCAGCGCGGCGAGCGCCAGCAGCAGAACGCCGAACACCGCGCACATCACCCGGCTGGAGAGGCGCGGGCGGATTGTCAGCGGGTCGAGTCGGGCGAGGGCTCGGTCGACGTCGTACTCATCGGTGGGCACAATGGCGGCGTCGGCGAGCGCCGCGTCGGCAACGCCGGTTTTCGCGCCGGTTTTCGCGCCGGTTTTCCGCGACGCGTCACTGCCGATCGCCTTGGCGAAGATGTCGTCGTCCTGCTGCCCGAGCGCCGCGGCGCGCGTCGTGGATGGGCCGGGGTTTGTGGACGACTGATTCGCGATGGTCTGCCGGCCGCCCGACGGGGATGCGATCGGCGGATGCAACGGTACGAACGGCGTTGGCGGCGTTGGCGGCGTGGCGAACGGCGGCTGATCGGATTGCCCGGCATGCTGTGAGCGCTCAGCCCGCTCTGTCGACCCGGTCGGATCGGCATGGGCGATCGGACGCGCCGAGTTCGGCGAATCCGTCGGCTTGCGTCCGCCCGAGTGCCCAGTGAGTTCTGGAAGTCCGTCATTCGTTGGTGTCATACCAAGACTCTACGGCGTTGCGGTCGATCGGCGAGGCGAGACGGCCGACTTCGGGGCAAATGTGCACAAATGGCATGGAACAGTGCGAGGAGCATCAGGAGAATCCCCGTCGAGCCGGTGCGCGCGCCGTTTGACGTGCCGTACCACACATCGGCGGAATACAGAAAAACCTCCGCGCACCCGTCAGAGGCCACTTACCCTTGCTGCATTCCTGCCCTGGGGGGATTGGGTGACGTAACGCCACGCGGAGGCTCGGTCCAGTATACACTACCCTCGGATAAACGGCCACCTCTCCGCGTTTTTTCAAGGGGGGCCGTTACGGTGGTGGGCATGGTCCTACAGTCACGCAGTGCATCATCGCAACCCTTCACCGGCATGGGCATCATGCTGGGGCGCGTCACGAGCGGCAGCGCCTCGACGCCCCGGCGCGCCCGTTCGGCGCGCAGCGCCACCGGCGCGGCACGCACGACGACAAGCCATACGCGAGGGGTCAGAGGCACCTCGGGAGCCCGCCACACGGCCGGCACTAGGCGCGGCGACACCGATCTTGACAACGGCCGCCGCCCATCGCCCCGCCACAACGGGTCGGGAGCGCACCGCGCACGCGGCTCGAAAGGACCACGCCCGAAGGGTCGCAAACGTCATCTGATCCTCAAATGGACGCTTGGCATCATCGGCGCGGTGCTGGCGCTCGGCATCGGAGCGTTCGCCTACCTGTACATCACCACCGAGGTGCCGCAGCCGGAGAAGTTCGCCCTCGCGCAGAAGACGACCGTCTATTACGCCGACGGCAAAACACCGATCGGCTCCTATGCGGAGCAGAATCGCGACATCATCAGCTGCGCCGACCTGCCCAGCTACATCGGCAACGCGATCGTCGCCTCCGAGAACCGCACGTTCTACACCGACAGCGGCATCGATATCAAAGGCATCGCACGCGCACTGTTCAACAACATCACCAAGGGGACGCGCCAAGGTGGCTCGACCATCACCCAGCAGTACGTGGAACGCTACTACGTAGGCGAAACGACCACGTACCTCGGCAAGGCGCGAGAAGCGATCATGGCGTTGAAGATCGCCCAGACCGAGGACAAAAGCCAGGTGCTGTGCAATTACATGAACACGATCTATCTCGGTCGCGGCTCATACGGCATCCAAGCTGCGGCACAGGCCTACTTCGGCAAGGACGCGAAGAATCTGACCATGCCCGAAGCGGCGATGATCGCCGGCATCATTCCATCCCCGTCCACATGGGACCCGGCCGACAACCCGACCATCGCCGAGCAGCGCTTCCATCGCATGCTCAACATCATGGCCGAGGACGGCTACATCACCACCAAACAGCGCGACGCGGCGACCATGCCGAAAACCATCGCCTACTCGACTCAGAACAACTACGAGGGGCCGAACGGCTACCTGCTGACGATGGTCAGCAACGAGCTCATCGCATCCAAGGCGTTCACCAAAGAGGATCTCGACACCGGCGGATACCGGATCATCACCACGATCGACCAGAACAAGCAGAAGATTATGCAGACCGTGGGCGACACCCGCCCAGCCGACATGCCGGCAAGCATTCAGGTGGGCGGCATCGCGGTCGATCCGAAGACCGGCGGCATCGTATCGATCTACTCCGGTTCCGACTATCTCAAACAGCAGCTCAACAACGCCACGCAGGCCGTGTTCGAGCCGGGGTCGACGATGAAGCCGTTCGCGCTGCTCGGCGCGGCGCAGTCGGGCGTGAGCTTCGACACGATCTTCAACGGCAACTCCGGTCAGACCTTCACGATCTCGCCCGGGGTCAGCGCACAGGTCAACAACGCGCTGAACAACAACTGGGGATACATCAACCTCTATCAGGCGACCGCGAACTCGGTCAACGCCGTGTTCATGAACGTCAACGAGCATCTGACGCCGAAGCGGCTCGCCGAAATCGCGCATCAGGCCGGCATCACCGGCGACATCGACGAAAACAGCGCCTACAACGTGCTCGGCATCAACTCGATCACCGTCAAGGATCTCGCGCAGGGGCACACCACCATCGCCAACAACGGCGTCAGAAACACGCTGCACATGGTCGCGCGAGTGACCGACGCCGACGGCACCGAACTCTACAAGGCGCTGCTGGAGAACAAGCGCGTGTTCGACGCGAACGACTGCGCGCTCGTGCAGAAGGCGATGCAGGGCACCATCCAGTACGGAACCGCGACCGAGGCGCAGGCGGTCGGCCGCCCGCTCGCCGGCAAATCCGGCACGGCGAACGACGAGAAGGCCGCCTCGTTCGTCGGATACGCGCCGAATCTGCTCAACGTGTGGGCGATCTGGAACCCGGACGAGAACGGCAATCCGCAGGTCGTGCCGCAGTTCGCCGGATACGGCATCTCCTCGACCGGATACCCGTCGCACCTGTTCACCGAGTACATGACGCAGGCAATGGCCGACATGCCGGTCGAGCAGTTCCCCACCGCGAAGGACGACGGCAAAGTCGGCGGCCCGGACGGCACATGGGGACTCGGCGGCTATACCACGACCAAGAAACCGTCACAGAGCGACAAGAACGACCAGTCCACCGACAACGGCAACGGCCAGCAGACCGGCGGCAACGACGGGACCAATGCAGACGGCAGCACCGACGGCAGCGACGGCGGTAACACGACAGGCGGCGGCAACAGCCAGCAGACCGGTGGCAATGGCACCGGCAACGGGACCGGCGGCAGCAACGGAGGCGGCAACAGTACAGGCGGCAACACCGGCGGGCAGCAGACCGATCAGAACGGCGGCGGCAACGGCACCACAGACACCGGTGGCACAGGCACCGGCACCGGCGAGACAGGTGGCGGCAACGGTGATGGGACCGGCGAGAACGGCGGCGGCAACGGGCAGTAGTCGCACAGCGGAGATTGGCGCGAGGCGGACAGTAGCCGCAAAGCGGGGAGCTCAGCACCTGATCTTGTCACGCGGCACTTGTCACGCGGCGCAATAATCGCGCGTTTTTGCGTCGCGTGACAAGCTGTCGAAACCAGCCAGATCAGACCGCTACACATAATGGCGGAAACCCGCCACTCGCTACAAGAGCAATCTGCCACGCGACGCGTTTCAGGCGTATTTTTGCGTCGCGTGACAATACCGCCTGTCACGCGGCGCAAAAAAGCGACAAAAACGCGTCGCGTGACAAGTAGGCAAGTGCGCACGTATGTGCAACAGGACCACAAACGCACACAAAAGAAGCGGCTGGCCTCCTGCAAGAGCATCTCCTGCACGAGGCCAGCCGCCTTATCACATATAGCGTCAGTCAGCGAAAGCAGAAACCTAAGTCCGCACTCAGCGCTCGGAGCGGTTGATCGCGGAAATGATCGCCTTGAGCGAGCTGGTGGTGATCGACGAGTCGATGCCCACGCCCCAGATGACCTGCGACTCCGGCGCCTCGCCGATCTCGCATTCCACGTAGGAGGCGGCCATGGCGTCGGTGCCGGCGGTCATGGCGTGCTCGACGTAGTCCATGACGGACACGTTGAGCCCCAGCGTCGCAACCGCGTTGAGGAACGCGGCGATCGGACCGTTGCCCACGCCGCTCAGTTCGCGCACCACCGGCTCGACGCCTTTCGCACCCGACGGACCGCGATCGAGCAGCTTCGCCTTGAGCACGGTGTCGGAACCATCCTCGCCGGACGATACAGACACCTTGAGCAGCTTGAGGCGACCCCACTGCTCCAGGCTTTCGTCGCGACGATCGCCGACCACTGCGCCGGCCGCGGTAGCGCCGGACTCCTCGACGGGAAGGTACTCGTCCTTGAAGAGGCGCCAGATGTCCTCGTCCTTGACTTCCTTCTTCGTGTCGTCGGCGTACTTCTGCACGATCTTGTCGAACTCCACCTGCAGACGCTTCGGCAGATCGAGATTGTGGTTAGTCTTGAGCAGATATGCCATGCCGCCCTTGCCGGACTGCGAGTTGACGCGGATGATCGCCTCGTAGGTGCGGCCGATGTCCTTCGGATCGATCGGCAGGTACGGTACGAGCCATACGAAGCTGTCGAGATCGGCACCGGCGCGCTCGGCGGCCACCTGGCGCGCTTCGAGTCCCTTCTTGATGGCGTCCTGATGCGACCCGGAGAACGCGGTGAACACGAAGTTGCCGGCGTAGGGGTGCCGCTCGGAGATCTTGATCTGGTTGCAGTACTCGACGGTCTTGCGAATCTCCGGCACGTTGGACAGATCGAGCTGCGGATCGATGCCCTGCGTGAACAGGTTGAGTCCCACCGTCACCAGATCGACGTTGCCGGTGCGTTCGCCGTTGCCCAGCAGGCATCCCTCAAGTCGGTCGGCACCGGCGAGCAGCGCCAGCTCGGCGGCGGCGACGCCCATGCCTTCGTCGTTGTGCGGATGCAGGGAGAGCACGACGGCGTCACGGTCGTCGAGATGCGTGGAGACGTACTCCACTTCGTCGGCGAAGACGTTCGGCGTGGTCATTTCGACGGTGGCCGGCAGGTTGATGATCATCTTGTGTTCGGGAGTCGGCTTGATGACGCCGATCACCGCATTGCACACCTCGACCGCGTAGTCCGGCTCGGTGCCGGTGAACGATTCGGGGCTGTACTCGTAGTACAGATCGATGCCCTGGGCCTCGGATTCGAGATCCTTGCACAGTTCGGCGGCATCGGTGGCGAGCTTCTTGATCTCGTCCTTGTTCTTGCGGAAGACGACCTCGCGCTGCAGCACGGAAACGGAGTTGTAGAAGTGCACGATGGCGCGCTTCGCCCCGCGCAGCGCCTCGTAGGTGCGGCGAATCAGATGCTCGCGGCACTGGGTGAGCACGACGATGGTCACGTCATCCGGGATCAGCTCACGTTCGATCAGCATGCGGATGAAATCGAAATCGGTTTCGGACGCGGACGGGAAGCCGACCTCGATCTCCTTGAATCCCATCGACACCAGAAGATTCCAGAAACGCAGCTTGCGCTCGGAATCCATCGGATTGACAAGGGCCTGATTGCCGTCCCTCAGATCGACGGAGCACCAGCGCGGCGCCCGCTGCAGTCGCTTGCCCGGCCACGTGCGCTCCGGGTAGTCAAAGGGAACCTGCTTGTCGTATGCGGCGTACTTGTTGTACGGCATGCGGCTGGGCTTCTGCGGATCTCCGATGAATCGCGCCGGAGGCAGCAGCGGGTCGTTGTTCCCTCCGTTGGATGCCGCGGCGACCGCCGCGAGATCAAACACAGACGATTGATCCTGACCCATGACTCCTCCTTTTCGTTCATGTGCTGGCCGTGATAGGACGGCCCAGTGGCATATGCGGGCATCTCGGCATGCACAATGCGCGCCGCATACGCCCTCGGTGGTTTACGTAGGCGTAACAATTGCGCCTTGCCCCCATCCTAGCGGCCGGCCGTCACAAGGAATCGGCGGCATTTCGTCATCCGGTCGCGCTCAGCCATGTCGCGCACACTCGATTGGTCACCGGGCACTCTGGTCACAGGGAGCGCCCGCGCCCGGTGACCAGAGTGCCCGAATCCATGCAATATCAAGGTTTCCCGAAAGCGGTCACAGGGAGCGCCCCGCACCCTGTGACCGAACCCGCACCCTGTGACCGGCGCGGCGCATAGCCGCGGGCATTACAGTGGAATCATGACACTGCGCTTTCGCAAGAACGGCACTTTCCGCGTGCTGCAGATGGCCGACATTCAGGACGGCCCCGCGGTCAATCGCGACACCATCCGCATGATCGAGGCCGCCATCCGCGAGGCGAAGCCCGATCTGGTGGTGCTCACCGGCGATCAGATCCGCGGATACGACCCCGCCTACATCGACACGTTCCTGCGCCGGCGCGGCGAGGAACCCGGAGCGCGAGTGCGCGCGGTAACGCACGTCGAGGCGTTCCTCAAGGGCATCCGCCCTCGCGTCGCCGTCAGCGAACTGGAGGGAACGCCGGTCCCCACGCTCGACGAGCTGCTCGACGCCACCCGAGATAAGGTGCGCGCCACGTTCGCCGCATTCCTCAAGCCGGTCATCAATGCCGGCGTACCGTTCGCCGCCACATACGGCAATCATGATTTCCAATGCGGCATCCTCGCCGACGAACAGGACGACATCTATCGCGAATTCCCCGGATGCCTCAATCCGAAGGCAGCCGCCGGCCACACCGCCAGCAATGCCAGCAATGCCAACCCCGTCGGCCCCACCGGCGACGCGCCGCGCGTGGCGGTCAGCTCCGCCAGCGCCATTGGACTGGAACCGGGCACATTCGCGCTGCCGGTGCTGTCGTCGGACGGCTCCAACCACATCGCGATGAGCGTCACGCTCGTCAACTCGGGCGACTATGCCGGCAATCCCGCGGAGAACGACGCGCAGTACCCGCAGTACGTGGTCAACTCGCGCGGACTGGATCTGGCCGATTCGGACGGCTACGGCACGCCCACCAGCGAGGCGATCGCATGGCTCGGCTCCTCGCAGCGTGAGCTGAGCGCCCGCAATGGCGACGGTCGCCCAGTGCCGACCATCGCGTTCCAGCATATTCCCCCGCAGGAGTACTATGACTGCCTCAAACAGGTGCCCGCATGGACGCCGAACGCGGTGGAGGGCGCACGCACGTTCGCTGGCCGCTGCTATGTGCTTGACGAGAAGGTGTGCCGCCCTGGATCGCGTCTTGGCGAGGCGATCGGATGCGCCGACGAGAACGTGGGCGAGGTCGCCGCGCTGCGCGAGGCGGGCGGCTATTTCGCACTGTTCTGCGGCCACGACCACAAGAACGCGTTCGTCGGGCATGTGCATGGGCTTGATCTGGGATACGCGCCGACCTGCGGTTTTGAATGCTATGGTCCCAAATCGCGGTATCGCGGCATCCGCCTGTTCGAGTTCCACGAATCCGATCCGGCCGCCTACGAAACGCGCATGCTCACGTGGGGCGAGCTGGTCGGACGGTATTCGAGCAACGAGGTGCGCGTGTTCTTCGAGGATCACTGCATCACGGGCACGATCTCGCTGCGCAACGATCTGCGCCGCCCGCAGGTGTTCGCCGCCGTGGCACTGACCACATCGCTCGCGTTCGCCGCCTTGGTGCGCCGCATCGCGCGCATGCTGCGCTAGTTCGAGCTGGTGCCGAATCCGGAGTAAAGCGTGTACTCGTGCTCGGAGGCATCGTTCTTCAGCGCCCACCCGGGCAACTTGGTGATCGTGCTGTCGACGGACGACAGATACGTCATGCTCCAGGTCTTCATATCGCTACTGAGCTTGGAGACCGCATAGCCTTGCGGATATGCGGTGAATGTACGGCACGGCTCAAGACCCACGGCTTCGCTCACGGTGATCTTCGTCTGGTCCTCGATACGCGACGACCCCTTGACGCCATCCACCTTGAAATCCGCGCATTGCAGCGTGTAGGTGCCGTCCGGGTTTTTCTTCGGCGAGGTGAACCGCCCGCTGAAGTTCGCCGCGGCAATCGACCCGTGAGTATACCCCTCGCCGGTATCGCCCATGTTGGCATCCGAATATCTGCCGGTGAAAGTGCCGTCCGCGTTGACCGTCATACTCGTGCCCCACGCGCCCGCGCCCGAACCCATCGAATAGTCGCCGGCGAACTGCTTGAGCAAGGCGCCACTCTGATCGCTCTGACCGCCCTTCGCAGCATCCGCAGAATCCGTCGAATCCGCGGAATCCGCCGCCGCGTCGCCCTTCGCGCTCACGTCGGCATCCGCAAGACTCGCCCAGTCCGGCTCGGCCGATTCAACCAGATAGTAGGCGGTTGCGTTCGACGGTGCCGGCTTGAACTTCACGTCGTTCTTGTCGCCGCTTCCGTCGCTGAAGTAGCCGGAAGACGGCACGAACGGGTTGTCCTCCTTGTTGAAATCGGTCACCTCGACACTGGTCTCCTTGTACAATGTGGGATCGCGGTACAGGATGAACGGCCGGTCGCCGTCCACCGCCTTCTGCTTCTTCGCTTCGGCAAGCGCGTCGGCATCGAAATAGCCGGTATCTTCGATGCCTTCGATATCGGCTCCAGCCGCCGCATAGACGAAGAAGTCGTTCATCTCATAGGTGGCGCCGGTCATCGTCCCCGGCTCATTCTGCACAACGCCGTTGTCACATCCGGCGAACCACGTGGAAATCGGCTGATCGCCGCACATCGCCCGTTCACCGCCCTTGCCGAAGTCGAACGCGCCGAGATGCTTCGCGACGAGTCGGTTCGAGGAGCCGCCCTTCGCCTCTGATCCACCCAACTCGCTTGATGTGTATTGGACGGTGCACCGTCCGATGTCACCGCCGTTGGTAGCGAAGCACTGCGAGACCAGATCCTCGCTGGACGGCTGGGCGCCGCCGCCCGCATCCGCCGCACCCCACTGCTGGTACATCTGCGCCTGGGCCTGCCCTTCGCCCTGATGCGCGATCAGCGTCATGCAGTCCTTGTCGCTTCCGGTCGGTTCGGCCTTGCAATAGACTCCCTCCGCCGCGTAGGGCACGCTGAAGTTCACGGCGTAGCCCTCACTGGTGCTGCGGTCTATCGCCAGATCGTCCACGGAACCAGCATCCACGCCCTCGTAGAGCACGACGCTCTGCCCGGATTGCAGCGGCGTGCCAGGGCCGGGAATCGCACCGACGAGCTTGCCGACGTATTTCTCGGACGAGAACCGCTGCTCGACGCTCACGCTGTAGCCCTGCGATTCCAGATCGGAGCGCACATCATCGATGTTCTGCCCGACGCGATCGACGCCGAGTCCGTCCCCCTTGGTGGCGACGCCGACGGTGATGCCTGATTCCTTGTCGGTCACGCCCACGCCGGGGGCGGGGTTGGTCGCCACGACCGTGCCCGTCGGGTGCTTGCTTGCGTCGTTGATGACGACCTGCTTGTAATGCACCGGCACGTTCATCGATTCGAGGGTGTCCGCCGCGTCGGTGGCCTTGCGACCCAGCGTGTCACTCGGCACGCCAGGACCGCCCGATTCGCGCACGACGACCGTGCTGCCGGGCTGCACGCGAGTGCCCTCATCTGCGCCCTCATAACCGACGAAATCGCCTTTCGGCTTGCCGGAGAACACGGTCTTGGTATGCGGTTCAAGACCCTTGGATTTGAGCTCGGCCACCACGTCGGATGCCTTGGCCGCGCCTTTGTCGGTCATTTCGGCGACGGTCGGCAGCTTCTTGCCGCCCCAGATCTCGTTGTTGTATGTGATGATCAGCGTCGTCACAACGGCCGCGATCGCCAGCGCCACGATGGCGGCGACGATGATCATGCGACGGTGCGGATTCACCACGGCAGTGGCGGCATCGTCAACCGTTGCGGCTGTGCCGACTGAGGCCGCAGTAGTGGTGGCGGTACCGGTGGCCGCAGCGGCCGTGGCCGCGCCACCGGCAACCGCGGCCGCGCCACCGGCCGACTGGCCGACGGGCTGGGTCGTTGCCGTCCGGATAGGTTGTGGTGGCTGGGCTTGCCATGCCGGCTGCGGCTGCGCGCCACCCGGCATGGCGGGTGCCGTATGCTGCGCAGCCGCATCGGGGAACGTCGGCTCCAGCGGCGGCACGCTTTGATCGATGATCGTGGTACCACCCGGCAGCGGCACCGCAGGTATCGACGGCGGCTGTGGGGAGGGCGGATTCTGCCGGTGGGCGTCCGTCGGCAGCGGCTTGCCGCAGTTCGAGCAGAACCGCCCGCCATCGTTTCGCGCCCCGCAATTCGTGCAGTACATCGAGTGCTCCCTTCTCGGATTCTCAGCCTCGTGCTGATACCCAGCCTACCCGCAGGACGTTACCCGCCCGTCAGGCACCTGTCAGGCGCTACTCGACTACTCGACTGACTACTCGACTACTCGACCTTGTAGAGCACGTTCTTGTCGGTCGGAGGCACGTTCATCTGATACCTCAATAGCTTCAGGAACGGCTTCGAGCTGTCGGGCTCGCCCTGACCGGCCACCTGCGGATCATCCGGATTGGTATTGGCAATGCCGTTATACTTGGCGCTGCTCATACCGGCAGGGATGTAGACCATATCGACCGGGCGGTTGATCTTGTATTCAGGATATCCGCCGCCCATGCACGCATCGTAGCCCTTCTCGCTGTCGCAACGGTAGTCGCTGTCGGGTCCCATGAGCTCGATGCCGACATCGTCGGGGATCTGCCAGCCCTTGTCCTTGCGCCCGGTGAGGGTGCTCAGCTGTGCGGACTTCGGATCGTCCGGGCTCATCGGATAGCTCTGGCTTCCCGAAAGCACGGCCTTGCCGGTCTTGTCGACGGTGACGCACATCGTGTTGTCCTTCAGGCAGTACTTGCCGGCGATCGGCGAGAAGTCGCCATCGTTGAGGGCAAGCCGGACCTCGGACAGCGACATGTCCTTCGCATCCTTCGTCTTGCTCGAATCCGACGAATCTGACGACTTCGCCGCATCCGAGGAGCCTGCGCCCTTGACGGAGGCATCCGCCAACGAATCCCAGTCAAGATCGCTGGAGACGACCAGATAGTAGGCGCTGTCGTTGCTCGGCGCGGGCTTGAACGCCACCGTGTTCTTGTCGCCGTAGCCGGTATATGGCAGGAACGGGTTGCTGAGGAACTTAGAGCCGGACTTGCGCGGCGAAGTGGTCTTGTCGTAGAGCTTGGGATCGCGGTAGAGCAGGAACGGACGGCTGGCGTCCACGGCCTGCTGCTTCTTCGCTTCGGCGAGCGCATCCTTGTCGAAGTATCCGCTCGATTCGAGCGCATCGAGATCGGCGCCGGCCGGAACCACCACGTAGAGATCCTGCATACGGTACACGGAGCCGGACTCCTTGCCGTACAGGTCGGCGTTGTCGCCGGCATCGACCATCTTGCCGTTGATGCACACTTTGGACGAGGGACCGTTGGCGTTCACCATCGTATCGCCGCACCAGTAGTTGGTGGCCGAGATGTGCGGGAACAGCTCGAATGCGCCGGTGTCGCCGGTGATCAGATAGTCGGCGTTGGTGCTGCTGCAGTACGCCTGCTGGACAGCGTCGCATGAGATGAGGGTCTCCGTGTAGCTGCCGCCGTTGGTGTAGGACGTGCCGTCCCGACCTTCCGTATAGGCGATGGCACCATGTGTGGATGCCGAGTTGTCGCCGGAATCGTCGGCTTTGAGCGTGATGCAGTCGCCGTCGGCTCGGCACCAGGTGCCAGCCGCGAGCGCCGAATTGCCCAACGTGCCGGTGGAGTCGGTGTAGGCGTCCTTGACGCCGCTGGAATCCACGCCATAGTAGAGGGTGACGGTGCTGCCGGAGGGGATCTCGCCGCCCGCGGCCGGCTCGGTGGCCACGATCTTGCCGGCGTCCTCCTTGCTGGACAGACGCGGCGCGAGCTTGACGTCGAATCCCTTGGCTTCGGCGGCCGACTGGGCGTCGGATGTGCTCTGACCGATGATGTCGGCGCCGAGTCCGTCACCTTCGGTGGCCACGCCCACGTAGATGCCCTTGTCGGTGTCGGTCACGGCCTGACCATCGGACGGGTAGGTGGCGACGATTGAGCCGGTCGGCTTCTTCGACGTGTCGTTGACGATGACCTGCTTGTAGTGGACCGGCACGTTCATGCCCTTGAGCTCGTCCACGACCTTGGTGGCCTGCTGGCCAAGGGTGCCCTTCGGCACGCCCGGTCCGAGCGACTCCTGCACGGTCACCTTGGAACCGGCAGACACGCGGATGCCGGCCTGCTGACCGTCATATCCGATGAACGATCCCTTGGGCTTTCCGGAGAAGATCGCCTTGGTGTGTGCGTCAAGACCCTTGGCCTTGAGACGCGCGACCACCTCCTTCGCGGTGACTGTCTTGCCGGTCTCCGCTTGCAATTCGGCTTCGGTGGGCAGCTTCTTGCCGCCCCATACTTCGTTGTTGTAGGTGAGGAACAGTGCGACGCCGGCTGCGATCAGCACCACCACGGCGACGATGATGCCGATGATGAGTCCTTTGCGGCTCTTGCCGGTCTTGCCGCCTTCCGTTGCATCATTGCCAGCGTTGTCTGCGACGGTGGTCGATGTGCTCTGCGCGGCTCGACCGCTGTGTTCGGGCCGCACGGGAGCGGAGGCAGTGGCAGGAGCGGCAGATGCGGCGCTCTCGTCTACGGGAGCGGAGGAATCCAGCACGGTGCGCGTCTCGTCAGTGACCGGCTGTGGCTGCTGCGGACGAGCGGCCTGCTGCTGCTTTGGCTGGGCTTGCTGGCCCTGCGCTGCCGCACCGGGCATGGGAACCGAGGCGAATCCTGATGGCACGCCGACCGCAGGACCGGACGGCATGGGAACCGGCGGCACCGAGGCGCCATGTACGGGGGTCGGCGGAACTGGCGCTGCAGCCGATGCGGCTGATGCTGGAGCGTTCAGCGGTTTGCCGCAGCCGATGCAAAACTTGCTGCCAAGCTCATTGTGAGCGCCGCAATGCTGACATATCATCGTCTTCTCTCCTCCATCAACGATGCATAGTTATCGTTCATATTGTAAAACGACCCACTCATATCAGCCGCCGCTTATCTCGCACATCCGATGCACAATCAAGGCACATCTTGCAAACAACTGAAACAACGTGCACTCACAGAACTTGCGAAAGATCGTGCGTTCCTCAGCGCTTGCGACACCCGGGCGCTTTGCGTTCCCCACCACTTCCGGCATCAGGACGCTTGCGACGACAGACACTTGCGACACCGAGCGCTTGTGTCCCAGACTCGGCCCCCCGATCTGCGCTCTCCCGATCTGTCCCGACCCTAGTCCGTTCCGACCTCAGTCCGACCCCATCAGCGCAAGGAATTCTCGGGGAAAAGGGCCATTTCGTAGAATCTTTGCGCTGGGACAAGGCTTAGCGCAAACATTTTACGAACTTAGGGCAAATCCCGAGAAATCCTTGCGCTAAGGGGGCCGATTGCGCAAAGATTTTACGAAATCAAGGATCTTTCCGAGAAATCCTTGCGCTATGAGACGTGCGCTATGAGACGCTTAGCGCAAAGATTCCACGAACTCAAGGCAAATCCCGAGAGATCCTTGCGCTACACGAGACACTTGCGCTGCTAGCGTTACTTGCGCTACGAGGCATGCATGCACACGGAAACTCCCGTACTCGGTCGCGTACTCGCGTGAACCCTGGCAATACCGAAAGAACCCACGAGAACACACCCTGCGAGAGCTCAAGGAGATCAGGGAGCCACACAAACCTGAGCATCAATCATGCGATCATGTACGAAACACCGCTGGCAGAAGCCTCCGACAAGGGCCGCCGACAAATGGCAAGGACATCTGTCGAAGATGTCTATCCAGCGTATCAATCAGCCCGGCGCAATGATCAGCGGAATAGCGAAACACCGCGGCGGGCGGCGCAATAGGCGTTGCCAAGCCACGTATGCTTGGAATTCGGCCAGACAGCACCCAAACGCGGCGCGTTCTGACTCATCCAGATGCTAGGCACGCGGCCGTCCGCCGAGCGCGATCCGAGCAGATTGAACCCGTTCTTCTCCAACAGCCATTCAGGATGCTGCGTTGCGATCGCCAACCCCTCCTCCAGAGTGAGCGGCAGCCGCTCGTCGGAATCGATCAGCTTGCGCGCCACATCAGGCTCACGGTTGATATAGCAGGTTCCGGTGTGAGGATCGACCACCAGATAGAACGGCCCCTCGGGCGGCTCGAACCCGTCCTGCGGCAGAAAACTCGCGATGTCACGCGGCGGCATCGTCGTGAAACCAGCCATGCGATAGATGCTGGTACGGGCGATCAGCGACTCGGGCGACACCAGCTCGCGCGTGGGCACCAGCAGAATCTTCGATCCGAGATCATGCTGCGCGTCCAGCCCCTCCAACACGCCGATCAGCGGCCGGGCGAGCGCGCGAAACGCGGCGGCGCTGATATCCGCCACGTCAGGATACCCCAATGCCACCAAGCGATCCAGCTGCCTGCGAGCTTCATCCGATGCGATAGACATACCCACCACACTACCAGCGCCGCAAGTCCTCGCGACAACCCCGACGTGCCTCACGTTTTTTGAGCGCGTAATGGTTAGTGGTGCCTCATTGGAATTGAGCGCGAACGGTACCGGTCCTGCTTGGCTTGTCGTATGGAAGGCAAGAT
>NZ_RQSP01000041.1:19547-20036 GCF_009078285.1 Bifidobacterium jacchi | reverse complement strand
CAACCGCAACCAACCGCACGCTGTTCGTGCAGTGCACGTGCAACGCGGATCCTTGATATGCCGCCATTCCTGGTTTTTCTGGTTGGTTGCCAATTGGCAACCAACATGCCATTGGGGCGAACGGTATATCCACCGGAGGGGCGGCTGGCCCTCCCAAGTTATGGGGATTAGGCCGGGAAGTCGCGCGCAGGGCGGAGGAGTGCGTGTGGGAAGGGGATGCGCACAGGGAAGGATGCGCGCAAAGAGGTTCGCACAGGGCCGCCC
Source organism: Bifidobacterium jacchi (assembly GCF_009078285.1). Taxonomy (GTDB): domain Bacteria; phylum Actinomycetota; class Actinomycetes; order Actinomycetales; family Bifidobacteriaceae; genus Bifidobacterium; species Bifidobacterium jacchi. The sequence goes on along the minus strand of NZ_RQSP01000041.1, from coordinate 19,772 downwards.
GTCACGCGAGTCGCATGGCGTACTGTTGGCCCGCGGCACAGGTCTGAGGGTGCGGTTCATCAGTAGTGTTTCGGCAATGGCCCAGAATACTACCCCAACAACGACGTGAGGCACCTCGCGGTTCGTCAGTGGTGTTTCCTGCAATGGCATGTTGGTTGCCAATTGGCAACCAACCGCAACCAACCGCACGCTGTTCGTGCAGTGCACGTGCAACGCGGATCCTTG
>NZ_RQSP01000041.1:14800-19437 GCF_009078285.1 Bifidobacterium jacchi | reverse complement strand
ATATGCCGCCATTCCTGGTTTTTCTGGTTGGTTGCCAATTGGCAACCAACATGCCAGTGGTGAGAATGGTATATCCGTCAGAGGCGTGGCGGTCCCTCCCGGGTGAGACTCAGGCCAGGAGAGCTCACTCAGGAGGAGCACAGGGCGAGTCATGCCCGTGTAGTCATGCCGACGAGTGTGGGCAGTGTGGGCAGATCGGCTCGCGGAATGAGCACATTGAATCGTGCAAACGACGGGTCGAACACATCGACCTGTGCGCCGAGTGGTTTGCTGAGCGGGTCGTCGGCATACGCGCGCGGCAGCGGGGGCAGTGTATCAAGGAACCACTGATCGTTGGTCGTTTCGTTGGCGGGTGCGTTGGCTGGGGCGTTTGCCGGTGCGCTGGCCGGGGCGTTTGCCGGAGCACTGGGCGTTCTGCCGGTCGTTTCGTTGTATGGTTCGTTGTATGGCTCGTTGGATGTTCTGCTGACCGCGCTCTTGTCTGTTTCGTCGGCTGCGTCTTTGGCTGCTTCGCTGAATGCTGGATCGGCATCGTATGCGTACTGGGTGCGATCATATGCGCGGCTGTACTGTGTGAGGTCGTTCTGTGCATGAACGTACTGTGCGCGGGTGTTCGGTACACGCTGGAGCAGATGGTTGATGACGGTTTTCGGCAGGGGCGACCATGGTTCGTCGAGCCGATAGTGGGCATCGGTGCTTGTGACGCTTGTAATAAACCATCGGCGACTGGTCCCGTCACCCCATCGCATGAACCGGTACAGTCCTGCCATGAACGCCTGCCAATGCGGGTTGCGTACGCGACGGATGACTCTTGAAAACGGTATGCACAGATCGTCTCTGCCCGGGTGCACTGCGATCTCGTTGATGAATGATTTCAGGTGCGCCCATGTCTCGCCACTTGCGATGCGCTCCTCGCATGGGGAATCCTGAACGTATCCGATCAATCGCAGCATCGCGTTGTCGTCAGTCACATCGAGAGCGCTGCCTGCATTGCCGGCATCGGTGCCTGTGGCATCGGCTGCGTCTGTGGCGGGGAATGCGTCACGCTCAATGTAAAACCGGAAACCGGCCCGCTCAAGTCCGGCCGACAGCTTGCCGTAGCTGATTTCTCGCTGTCCGCGCAATGCCCTGAATATCGATGATTTTTCGATTCCGGTATGCTTCGCGAGTTCGTACTCGCTCCAACCCGTCATGCGAATGATATGGCGGAACACGTCTGCTGTCGCGCATGGCATGGCGTTATCCATGATGGTGCTCCCCGCTATCGTGCTATCCGCGACGGCCCTATCCGCGACGGTGCTTACCTCGGCCGCTGCTGCGCTCATTCGCTCGTTCGTCATATGCTTCATTCCGCTCATTCAGACAGGTTCGACATGTCTTGGTCAGTCAGGATACTTCAGGATACTTCGAGTGTGGCGAGAAGCGCGCGATGATCGGAACCGCTGATCTCGACGGTGGCGAGATCAGCGACGGTCACGCCCTTGTCGTGAATGATGTGGTCGATTTCGATCAGCGGCGGAATTCGCGAACCGGACGGATACGTGAAGTGGAAGCCCTGACCGGCCTGTTCGCCGGCGTCGACGAATCGATCGCCCAGCAGCGCGCGGAAACGCGGATGATCCCACGTGGAATTGAAATCACCCATCACCACATACGTCCACTGATAGTTCTTCAGATCGCCGATCGTGTTCAGACCTTCGCTCCACAGGCTCTGCAGCCCGCGAGTCGGAGAATTCGGATGCGCAGAGACGAATCGCACCAGCTTGCCGCCGATCGATATGGTACCGGCCGGCATCTGCGAGGTCTCGACCGGCAACAGGCTCTGCGAGGCGTTCGACATCGGCGCCATCGTCCACACGCCGTTCAGACCGCCGTTGTCATTCGCGGACGGCGCCGAAACAATGCTGTACGGCAGCACATCGTACAGGCCGGCGGAGCGCAGCTCGCCGAGAAGCTCGTCGCTGACCTCCTGCAAGGCAAGCACTTCGACATGCTCGTCGCGCACCGTGCGCACGATATCGGACGCGCTCGCATTGCCCTCCTTGGTGTTGAGCGTCATCAGACGCGCCGCCTTGTCATCCGTCTTCGCGGCCGCGGCGACCGTCTGCCGGGCGGAATCCGAAATATGGACGGTTGGCATGAAGAATCCGATATGCCACATCACCTGAATCACCACGCATGCCAGCGAAACCGCAGTCAGCAGCTTGCGACGCCACAGCAGCGCGAACAGGAGCACCACCACGGAGACGATGCCGAGCACCGGCACGAATGCGATGATCTCCGGAAGCAGGCGACCGTCCTGATCGACGTTCGGCGCTACGCGAAGCGCCATGACCGCCACGCATGGAATGGTCATCAGCCACAGCAGCGAACTCAGCACGCCATGCTTGCCGGGTTTGACGAACCAGTTGATCACGAAGTTGCCTCCTGAGCGCGTAGGGACCGGCTGCGCGGCTGCTGCTGGCTGCGCGGCGGTTGAGTGCGCGCCGAGCGGCTGCGCAAACGCCGCTGACGGCTGCGGCATGGGTTGCGGCATGGGTTGCGATTGCGGCGATGCAGGCGGCCACTGTTGGGGATACTGCTGGGGATGCGTCGAATTGTCGCTTTGGTCCGCGTTCAGTTGCGGCACATGCTGCGGCACAGATTGCGGCACAGATTGCCACAACGCTGATCGCGAGGGCTGTGATGATGCTCTGCGGACTGTCGGCATGACCTTGGTGTCGCCCACGTCCGAGATCGGCTTGAATGATTGCGTGATCGGTCGGGTACGACCGGTGTTCGTCGGGATGAAGCTGGGCGGCAGAGGTTCGATGGATTCAGTGGTCCGTTCTGCGAAGTCGTCCGCGAAGTCGTTTGCGGAGGCATCTGTGGCGGCGTCCGCAAAGGCATCCTCACGTGACGCATCGACTGACGATTGCTCGTCGAGCCTTTTGAATTCCGTCATGCTCGCTCCCGCCTGAACCGTGTCACCGTGTCATACCGTGTAATCACGATGACTGGATTCGAGCGTATCGCGTACGAATCGCCCGCGACGCGATAACGCACGGATATCCGCAACTTCCCCACCGTACGCCCGCGTGCCGTACGCCCGCGTGCCGTACGCCCGCGTGGCAGCATATGCCGCTGATAGTCCTGCACAATCCGCGATGCCGACGCCCGCTTCCAGCCGCGCACATTGGATTGGGCGTGCAGCCAGCCCAGTCAGCGATCATAGGTCGTATGCTGGCGTGTCATACAATGGCGGTATGACCGGTTTCATTCCAACTCTTGACCAGATCGACGAGCTGCACCGCCGCATCGCCCCGTCACAGGCCGCGTATGACCTGGTGCACACCCATTGCGTGATCGTCGCGACGATCGCACGCGAACTCGCCCATCATCAAAATGCATTGTTCGCGCACCGATGCGAACTCGACAGCGCGAATGACGGCACGGTGAACGCCAGCAGTACCAGCGATGCCAGCAGTACCAGCGATGCCAGCGGCAGCAACAACCGCAGCAACAGCAGCAGTATCAATGACACCGCCGACGTCAGCAATTCCCGCTTTGTTGCAGACGACGGCGTGACCGGCGGTAGGGTGCCGCAGCGTCTGATCGACGAGCATCTGGTGACGATTGGCGGACTACTGCACGACATCGGCACCTACCGCGTGTTCAAACACGACGGAGCGGACGGCGAACCGCTGAAATTCAGCGGAAAACGTTATATTCTGCACGGATTGCTCGGTTATGAATATCTGCTGGAGCAGGGCGTCGACGAGTCGATCGCGCAGTTTGCACGCAACCACACCGGTGTGGGGCTCACGCGTGAGCAGGTGATCGCCCAGGAGCTGCCACTGCCTCCGGATGACTATGCGCCCGTCAACCTCGAGCAGGAGGTGGTGATGGTTGCGGACAAGTACCACAGCAAGTCCACGCCGCCGAAGTTCCTGACCGTCGAGGCCTACACGGCCAAGGCAGCCAGGTTCGGGGAAGCGAATCGTGAGCACTGGCTGGCTCTCGTCGATCAGTACGGCGTACCCGACGTGGCCGCGCTGGCAAAGCGGTACGACATGCGATTGGTGTGATCGGCGGCCAGCCGCCCTCCCGCACTGTGCACGTCCTTCCGGCCTGAGTCTCACCCGGGAGGGCCAGCCGCCCCTCCGGTGGATATACCGTTCGCCCCAATGGCATGTTGGTTGCCAATTGGCAACCAGTCAGAAAAACCAGGAATGGCGGCATATCAAGGATCCGCGTTGTACGAACAGCGTGCGGTTGGTTGCCAATTAGCAACCAACATGCCATTGCCGAAACACTACTGACGAACCGCACCCTCAGACCTGCGCGCGACTTCCCGCCCTAAGTCCCATAACTCGGGAGGGCCCGCCGCCCCTCCGGTGGATATGCCATTCTCACCACTGGCAGGTTGGTTGCCAATTGGCAACCAATCAGAAAAACCAGGAATGGCGGCATATCAAGGATCCGCATTGCGCGAACAGCGTGCAGTTGGTTGCCAATTAGCAACCAACATGCCAGTGGCGAGAACGAGTGACGCGAACGATTGGCTAGTGTCCTCCGTCAGAAGTTCGTTGACGAATTCACTACCCCTCAGTCCCGCTTCGCGGTCCAGCTCGATCCGCAATCATGGACGCGCTGCG
>NZ_RQSP01000041.1:14544-14678 GCF_009078285.1 Bifidobacterium jacchi | reverse complement strand
CGCGCAGTCTGCTGGCTCGACTGTCGTCGAGCAACGTTGCCTACAAACAGCTCTGCTGTTTGTAGGCAACGTCCTGACAAGGGGAGCCAACAACATAATCAACGAACTTCTGACGCAGTACACTAGAACGCGTG
>NZ_RQSP01000041.1:0-14422 GCF_009078285.1 Bifidobacterium jacchi | reverse complement strand
GCGGCAAACGCGTGGTGGCAAACATGCGGCGCGAACGAGTGACGCGAACGATTGACGCGAACGATCAGATCATTGTCATTCCGTCCTCGCGGCGCACATCTCACGAGCGATACGCTTCACGAGCGACATGCCTTCACGAGCGACACGCCTTGAACAGGTGTTTGGTGCACTTCGCTGGCGCGCCAATCGCTAGTGGTCTGTCTCGTAATTGGCTGAATGGTGCTGCCCCCCTCTGGCCCCCTCTGATGAGGGGGCTGTCAGCGAAGCTGACTGGGGGAGAGACAGAAGCTGGGCACCTCAATTATTGGAATTATTGGCGAAACAGACCACTAGTCCTTCTAGTTCTTATACGTCACGCTGTTCTTCGTGTTGGCGGTTGGCGTCTGATCCAGCTTCAGCGACCCGCTGCCCGCGGCGGTCGTCACATCCCACTCCAGCGTCACGGTGCTTTCGGGCGCAAAACTCAGCGTGCCGTACATGACATCATGCTGATAGACGCTGGTTTGCGCGAATGCAGTCCCGGTGGGGACGCCCTCGGTGGAGGCGCTCACATTCGACACGCTGCCGCCCGTCGGCGCAAAGATGGTCACGAGGTTCATCGCGGTGCCGTTCTGCGTGTTGGCGATGATGTATTCGGGCAGGCTCGGCGCGTCCGCGGCCTTCAGCGTGTTGGTGAACGTGGTGGTCACATGCCATGTGGTCGTGCCGTCCGCGTTTGCCGCGACCTTCTTCACCACGCTCTGGCGCTGGATGTAGTAGTCCATCTTCGACGCCTGCATCTCATTGAGATACAGGCCGGTCACCGGCTGAGCCTTGTCGTCGGTGATCTCGCCGGTCATGTTCGCGTCGCGCAACGCCGGCAGATCGTCGTCATGGAACGACCAGAAGTAGAAATGGCGCTGCTCGGCCATGCTCATCATGGCTTTGGCGAGTGTCATGAGCTTCTTGGAGTTCATGTCCTTGAACATGTTCGCCACGACCTGTGCGGCGGTTTCCGCGAAATAGGTGTTCTGCTCGTCGACGGACAGCTCGATGTAGGCACCGTTGAGCAGGAAGTCGGCGGTGTTGGTGCCGTCGAGCACGCGCCCGTCGGAGAGGGTGACCGGTCCGGTCGCGCCGATCATCGCCTGCAATGCCACCGGATCGAGGCTGAGCACGCCGTCACTGTCGCCGCCGAACGACTGCTGCTTCCAGAATTCGCTGGCCATGCGCGCCACCTGCGGGAAATCGGGGCTGGTGGAGATGTTGTGGATTACGGTGCCGAAGTAGAGGCCGTTGTACAGCGACGCCTCGTTCTCTCCGATCTGGTCGGTCGCGCTGCCGTGGAACTCCAGATTGGAATGGAACTCGCCCATGGTGATCTTGCCCTGATCGGCCTTGAAGGAGCCGACCGAACCGATCAGACCGCCCGAGCTGCGGATCTCCGAGTTCGTCTGGGCCAGAATCACATAGTTGCGCGAGCCGTTCGCGCCAAGGAATCCGGGCATCATGTTGACCATGCCGGTCAGCTCGTCCACCTTGTCGGAGACCTTCGCCAGCTGGGTCTTGCCCTTGCCGAGCGCGGACTGGATCATGCCGATCTTTGCGTTCGGCAGCGCGTTGAACTCCTTGACCTGGGCTTTGAGGCTGTTGTTCGCGGCGGTGAGCTGCTTGGCCGCCGTGATGATCGGCTCGGTGTTCAATCCGCCCTTGCCGTCGGAGAGCTTGGCGTTGAGCAGCGTATCGGATGCGGTCTTGAGCTGGGGGAGCGTGGTCTGTGAGAAGTCGTTCAGCGTGTCGATCGCGGAACGCACGGTCTTGACGTCATTGCCGTAGACGGGCACTTTCTCGGCCCAATCCCACAGGAATCCGGTGGTGTCGCTTTTTGCCGCCGCCGCCTCCCGCTGAATGGTGTCGACCGAGGTGCCGATCTTTGACAGTGCCTCGGTGGTGTCGCCGCTGCTGAGCGATTTGGCGGTGGCGACCACGTTGTTGAGATGGGTCTTGGCGCTCATCGCGGACTGGTAGAGCCTGAATCCGGCATATCCAGCCGCTGCAGCCGCGGCGAGCAGCAGAATGAACACGGTCAGTATGATATTGCGCGCGGTGTGCCGTTTGCGCGGCAGCACGGCGGCGTGGGCGGCTCCCCGCTGGCGGATGCGGCTGTCCGAAACGCGGGCGGCCGCGCGATTCGACGCGCGCCGAGCGCCGTGCGCTGCCGCATGCCGCTCTTCGTGACGTCCGTTATGCCGTGCGCCCATATGTACACCGTCCTTATCATGGTTCCCAACGCAGTGTCGTCGTATGCTGTCGTATGCTGCCGGATGCCGCCGTATGCTGCCTCGTGCTGCTCGGTGCTCTAGCGGTCCGTCTCGCAAATCACCGAGTGCTGTGGCCCCCTCTGATGAGGGGGCTGTCAGCGAAGCTGACTGGGGGAGAGACAGAAGCTGGCCCCTTTGATTATTTGCGAGACGGACCACTAGGCGCTGTTTGCGTGCCTTGTCGTAGCACGCGGTCGTAGTACGCGGCCCTAGTACGCGCCGTCTCCGCGCAAGACTACACCAACGGTCTTGATGAGAATGGCGATGTCGGTCATTAACGACCAGTTTTCCACATAATTGACATCGAGGAACTCCGCGTCCTTGGGACTGAGGTCATTGCGCCCGGAGATCTGCCACGGTCCGGTGATGCCGGGGCGCACAAGCAGTCGGGTGGAGTAGAGCGTGGAGTATTGATCCACCTCGTACTGTCGCTGCGGACGCGGCCCCACGAGCGACATATCGCCTTTCAGCACGTTGATGAACTGCGGGATTTCGTCGATCGAGGTTTTGCGGATGAAACGCCCGACGCGCGTGATGCGCGGATCGTTCTTCACCTTGAACGTGGTGCCGAGATCCACGCCGGCCTGTGCGGCGACCTGGGCATCGAGCTTGTCGGCATTCACTCGCATCGAACGCAGTTTCAGACAATAGAATGGATTGCCGTAGATGCCGATGCGCTCCTGCTTGTAGAAGACCGGACCGCCGTCCTCCATCTTGATCGCGACGGCGACGATCGCCATGATGATCGAACCGGGGATCAGCGCGATCAGAGCGCCGGCGATATCGATCGCGCGCTTGAGCAGGCGCGTCGGCCACGAATATTGCGGCAGGCTCGCGGACAGCACCGGCAGCGCCATGTTGGTCCGCAATACCAGCTGGCTGCCGCCGAGGTCGGCCACCGAGGTGGTGAGCGCGAGCTCCATGTTGGCGGATTCCACCGCGAGCGAGAGCGTGCGCATCGTTTCGGAATCGCGGGTGAGCACATCGGCGATCAGTACGGTCTGCGCGCCGATCTGCTTGGCGGTCTGGGCGAGTCGCGAGTTGAGCGCGAGCACGCGCAGCTTCGATTCGCGCTCGTTGCGCGGCGTGAACGGCACGGCGATGAGATGCTGCGGCGCGTTCGGATCGTCCTCGATGGTGGCCTGCGCGATCGGGCATACGGCGATCGGCGCGTATCCGACCGACAGTCCGACGACGGTGCTGAGACGGTCGATGGTGTCGTGGATGCCCTCCGGTGAGCCGACGATCACGGTCGGGTAGTTGTATTCGCCGTGGCGGCGGTTGCGATGCAGCGCGCGCCGCATCAGCCAACGTTCCACCAACGTGAGCAATACGGAGAAGATCGAGGCGAGGCCGACCAGCCAACGCGGGTAGGGCACCGCGAAGAAGTATGCGATGAAGCACAGTGCGATGAAGTTGATGAAGGCGGCGGTGAGGATTTTCGCATACAGGTCGTAGCCTTCGCCCATGGTGTGCCGATGGTAGCTTCTGATGATGGCGAGCGAGACCAGCCACGTCAGGCTGAAGACTGACACGGTGGCAGCGGCGCCGCCGGGGAGCTGGGCTTGGACGGTGCTGAGAATATCGGGCCGAATCAGGAAAATGAACGAGCAGGAGACGATCATCATCAGCGCGTCGAGCACGACAAGCGTCGCGTTGTAGACATAGCGCCATTTCGGAATCACCGGCAGCCAGGTCGGGCGACGACGGTAGGTCGTGCGGGTGCCGCCGCTCGCACCGCCGCGGTTGCGCTGACCGGGGGCGCTGCTGGAGGCTGCGCTGGAGGACGCGCCGCTGCCGGGTTGGCTGGATTTGCCGGATTTGCCGGATTTGCCGCTGTTCATTGATGCAGCTGTTTCGATGGATGCATACGAGCCGTCGAAGAACGTCGCCTGGGGAATGGAGGGGATGGCTGCGGTGGGGGCGGCTGCGTTGCGGATGGATGCGTTGATGGGGATGGTCGCGCTGGTGTTGGCATTATTTGTGGCGGTCATTCTGGTTCTGCCGCCTGTCTGCCGGGGGTTTCCGGTTCGGCTGATGGGCAGCTGCATGGTGCGCATATCGTTGGCGCTGACGGTGGCTGCCGTTGGTGATGCCGCCTGTGATTGCATCTGCGATGCGGTCTGCGATTGCGCTGCGGTGTCTGTGTCGCCCGGTCTGCTGCTCATTCTGATAGTCGGCTCAGCCACCGTCATCCCGGCTCCTTACGATATCCTGTTCTTCCTCTGGATGCTCAACATTTCAACTATACTATGCCCGGTGGTTGTTTCCGCCGGTGGTTGTTTTGGCGGTGGATGTTCGGTGGTGGGCGGTCGGGATTGGGTGGTCCGCGTTGGGTGGTCCGCGTTGGGTGGTCCGCGTTGGACGGTCCGCGTTGGGTGGTCCGATGCGGGCGGCCCGCGGGTTTCTTGTGAAGGCACCCCCGGCGCTATACTACTGAACCAAACTGTTGCACTATCCGATGTTGCAAAGGAACGGATATGAAGATCGCTGTCGCCGGAACGGGTTACGTGGGGTTGTCGGTGTCGCTGCTGCTGTCGCAGCATAATGAGGTGCACGCGCTCGACATCATCCCCGAGAAGGTGGAGAAGCTCAATCGCGGGGTCAGCCCGATCGTGGATCGTGAGATCACCGAGTTTCTGGACGGCAATCGCAACGGCAGCCATCCGCTGGACTTCCATGCCACGCTGGACCCGCGCGAGGCTTACGCGGATGCGGATTATGCCGTGGTGGCGACGCCGACGAACTACGATCCGAAGAAGAACTATTTCGACACGTCCAGCGTCGAGGCTGCGATCGACGCGATTCGCGCGGTGAACAAGACCGCGTGGGTTGTTATCAAGTCCACTATTCCGGTGGGCTATACGGCGCAGTTGCGTGCGCAGCGCGGCGACGAGCGGATTCTGTTCAGCCCGGAGTTTCTGCGCGAAGGGCGTGCCCTGTACGACAATCTGCATCCGTCGCGCATCGTGGTGGGCGCTCCGATGGATGATGCCGAAGCGGTCGAGGCTGCGCAGGGATTCGTACAGCTGTTGGCGCATGGCGCCGACCCGGCCGAACTGGTGCGCAAGAACCGCGATGGCAGTCTCGGCATTCCCGAACTGGTGTGCGGCCTGACGGAGGCGGAGGCGATCAAGCTGTTCGCCAACACGTATCTGGCGCTGCGCGTCGCGTATTTCAACGAGCTTGACACGTATGCGGAGAGCCGCGGGCTTGATGCGCAGCAGATCATTCGCGGCGTGTGCCTGGACCCGCGCATCGGATCGCATTACAACAATCCGAGCTTCGGATACGGCGGCTACTGCCTGCCGAAGGATTCCAAGCAGCTGCTCGCGAACTACGCGGATGTGCCGCAGAACCTCATCAGCGCGATCGTCGAGTCGAACCGCACGCGCAAGGACTTCATCGCGCAGGAGATCGAGGAACGCGTTGCCGGTCTGGACCATCCGGTGGTCGGCATTTATCGACTCACGATGAAGTCCGGTTCCGACAACTTCCGTCAGAGCAGCATCCAGGGCGTGATGAAGCGGATCAAGGGCAAGGGCATCGACGTGGTGGTCTACGAGCCCACGCTCGACAAGCCGGACTTCTTCGGCAGCCCCGTCACGCACGATCTGGCCGCGTTCAAGCAGCAGGCCGACGTGATCGTCGCCAACCGCTGGAACGCCGACCTCAACGACGTCGCCCCCAAGGTCTTCACCCGCGACCTCTTCAAGCGCGACTAGGCCGGCTGCGCTGAGCTCTGCGAAACTCCGCGAAAGAAGTATCGGGTTACGATTGTAGGAGCATTGTAGGGGTGCTGCCTGTCGCGTTGCAGACGAAGATTAAAGAACACCGCTGGATAACACCGAAAGGAACGATAAGCATGAAAGGCATCATTCTCGCGGGTGGGTCGGGCACCAGACTCTATCCCCTGACCACGGTCACGTCCAAGCAGTTGCTGCCTGTGTACGACAAGCCGATGATCTACTATCCGCTGAGCGTGCTGATGATGGCTGGCATCCGCGATATCCTCATCATCTCCACGCCGCACGATCTGCCCAACTTCGAGCGGCTCCTCGGCGACGGCGAACAGTACGGCGTGCATTTCAGCTACAAGGTGCAGCCCAGCCCGGACGGGCTTGCGCAGGCGTTCATTCTCGGTGAGGAATTCGTTGACGGCCATCCCTGTGCGCTCGTGCTCGGCGACAACATCTTCTATGGCAACGGGCTTGGACGCACACTGCGCAAAGCCGCTGCCATCCAGCATGGCGCAACCGTTTTCGGATACTATGTGGACGATCCGGAGCGCTACGGCGTGGTCGAATTCGACAAGAACAACAAGGCCGTGTCCATCGTCGAAAAGCCGGCGCACCCGGCCAGCAACTACGCGGTCACCGGATTGTACTTCTACGATGAGCGCGTCACCGAATTCGCCAAGCAGGTCAAGCCGTCGGCGCGCGGCGAACTGGAGATCACCGATCTTAACAAAATGTATCTGGAGGACGGTTCGCTCAACGTCACCACACTCGGCCGCGGGTATGCGTGGCTCGACACCGGCACGATGGACAGCCTATACGAGGCCGGCGAATTCGTTCGCACCGTTGAGCGCGCGCAGGGACTGCCGATTGCGGTCGCCGAGGAGATCGCCTACGAAAACGGCTGGATCACGCGCGACGAGCTCATGGAGGCCGCCATCAAATATGGCAAATCCCCCTACGGCAAGCACCTCAAGGACGTCGCCGAAAACCGTATCATCGTCAAGACCCGCGACGACCTCGCCGAAAGCTGATCAGCGCACATGCGCACCGTGTGGAGGCGATGCTTGAGCCGCTTATGAAGTCCGTCTGGTACAATTCTTCCGTCTGCGATGCATGAGGAGATGCCATTGAATATCACGGAGATCTTCACCCGGAAGAACAGGCTATTGCTCAAGGCAATGGTAAGCACGGATTTCAAACTGCGCTACCAGCAGTCGGTGCTCGGCTACGTATGGTCGGTGCTGAAGCCGCTCATGCTGTTCGCCATCATGTACGTGGTGTTTATCCGTTTCCTTAGGTTCGGAGCGGACGTACCGCATTTCTCTGTCGGCCTTCTGTTGGGCATCATCTTGTGGAACTTTTTTAACGAAACCACGACCGGTGGCATGATGTCTATTGTCGGGCATGGCGATCTGCTGCGGAAAATCCATTTTTCCAAGCATGTAGTGGTCGTCGCCTCCTCGATGAGCGCTCTGATCAACTTCGGTTTCAACTTCATCGTGGTGGTCGCCTTTACGCTGCTTAACGGAGTGCGCATTACGTGGAGTTGGTTGCTCATCATACCGATCATGATCCAGCTCTATATTCTGGCTCTGGGTGTCGCGTTCTTTTTAAGCGCCGTGTACGTCAATCTGCGAGACCTGAATCCCATCTGGGAAGTTGTTATGCAGGCTGGTTTCTATGCGACGCCGATTATCTACCCGATTTCCATGATTACGGCAAGGGCCGGTGAGCTGGGCCCATTGTTTGCACGACTGGATTTCATCCTTAATCCGATGGCTCAGATTGTGCAGGATGCACGGCATGTTATGATCGCTCCGGAGAATCCCACGATCTGGCAGATGGTTGATAATCCGTTTCTTAAGATGTGGCCGGTGATCTTCAGTGTGCTGCTCTTCATCGGAGGGCTGCGATACTTTACTGTTAAATCCAAGTATTTCGCGGAGTTGGTGTGACGATGACGAACGTGCAGGACGACCCCAAGGAATCCATGAAAGACAATCGGCCGATTGCGCTAAAAGTCGAACATGTCTCCAAGACCTTCCGATTGCCGACAGAACGTGCAGGTAGTCTCAAGAACACGATTTTCAATTGGATTCGCGGCGTTCGCGGCTATCGTATCCAACATGTGCTGAACGACATCTCCTTCGATGTCAAAGAAGGGGAATTCTTTGGCATTGTCGGGAAAAACGGGTCCGGCAAATCCACGTTGCTGAAGATCATTTCACAGATCTACGGCATTGACTCGGGGCAAGTGCAAGTCAACGGCAAGCTTGTGCCGTTTATCGAACTCGGCGTGGGCTTCAACCCGGAGCTGACGGGGCGTGAAAATGTGTATCTCAATGGGGCTATGCTCGGATTCTCTAATGAGGAAATCGACAACATGTACGACGATATCGTCGACTTCGCAGAGCTCGGTGACTTCATGGAGCAGAAGCTGAAGAACTACTCCAGCGGCATGCAGGTGAGACTTGCCTTCTCTGTGGCGATCAAGTCGCAGGGAGACATCCTTGTGCTTGACGAGGTGCTTGCCGTGGGTGACGAGGCATTCCAGAAGAAATGTCAGGACTATTTCTTTGAGGCCAAGCGCAGCAAGAAGACCATTATTCTTGTGACGCATTCGATGGGAGACGTTCGTCGATACTGCGATCGTGCCATGTTCATTCGTGATGGCGTGGTCGATCAGATTGGCGATCCCGACAGCATTGCCGATGCCTATTCCAACTCGTTCTTAGGCACCAAGCCGTCTGAGCATGTGACCGATACGAAAAAGACCAGAGACATCGCAATCAACGGTGTGCGCGTCCTCGTCAACGGGGAGGAACAGAAATATCTGGACAAATACGAAGACTTTGACATCGAGCTGACGGTCAGGACTTCGGCACCCGCGTCCAATCAGGCGATTCGCATCGATGTAGTTGACGGTCGCGGGTGGTTAGTGTTTTCGCTGCCAGACAAAGATGGGTCCGTTCGCGTCCTCGACGCTGGTGAACACGTACTTCGCTTCCATGTGGAGAATTCTCTTGCTTTCGGCGACTACCACATTGATGCGGTGTTCGATGACGGAACGAAGAGGTATCTCATTAAGCCTGCCTGCTATCAGTTCCATATGAGAGGATATGCTACCGCCGCCATGCCGGTGACAGTTCCAAGGGGAACGGTTGAAGTCGATGCATCCCTCGTGTCGGATACCCAGCGGCGAGCGGCAGATTAGCGGTTCGCAGACGACTGCGAGCCGCTAGCTTGTTATCGACTCTCGGCAACTGCTCACGTCATACGTAGGGGGGAATGGACTGTATATGCTGAAATTGATGGAGAATCAGAACTATCGGGCGGAGATCGAAGAGATTACATTGCCCATGAACAAGGACGGCGGTGTTGTCCTCAAGGGGTGGGCTGTGGATAAGATCCGTCATGATACGATGCAGGTCGAGCTGGATAGCCCTGGCAAAGTGAGTCGTGTAGGACGTGCAGATATTTCCACGGTGTATTCTCTCAACGACGGTGTGAGCGCGGGATTCCAAATCAGCATTCCCGCGGGAGAATCGGTTGCGCGGATCATGCTCAGCAGTCCGGGCGATACAGTGAGGAAAGCTGTCAATATCCGCAAGGCCTTTAACATGTTGCGTGTGCAGCGATGGCGAATGCGACTGGGACATCTTGCGCACCTAAGCGCTCACGCATGGTCACCGGCTGGAATGAGGACATTGCTGAAAGCCGTCAAGGGGAAAATCACCAAGCAGCAGACGTTTTATGATCGTTGGATTGAACGACATGAGACCATGACCTGCGAACAGGCGGAATCCGTTCAAAGCACGTTCTCTAGGATGCCTCTCATCTCCATTGTTACCCCAGTTTACAATGTGGATGAGCAGTGGCTACGCGCATTCGTTGCATCGGTTCAGACGCAATGGTACCCGAATTGGGAGCTCTGTCTGGCTGATGATCACTCGTCGGCTCCGCACATTCGTCCGTTGCTGGAGGAACTCGCAGCTTCCGACAGCCGTATCAAAGTGGTTTTTCGCACTGAGAATGGTCGTATCTCCAAAGCTACCAACTCAGCCATTGAACTTGCCACCGGCGACTATATCGGATTTGCAGACAATGATGACGAACTCGCTCCTCAGGCGCTGTTTGAGGTCGTCCGAACGCTCAACGAGCATCCGCAGACCGATTTCATCTACACAGACGAGGATAAGATCACCGAATCGGGGCAGCGATTTGATCCCTTTTTCAAGCCCGGTTTCTCGCCGAATCTCTTGCTGGGACACAACTACATCACGCATTTCGTTGTCGTGTCGCGTGATCTGCTTGATAAGGTGGGAACTCTCCGCTCTGAATACGATGGCAGTCAGGATTATGATTTCGTGCTGCGCGCCACCGAACAGGCCAGCGAAGTGCGGCATATTCCGCAGATGCTGTATCACTGGCGGACTCTCGCCAGTTCTGTCGCCGGTGATCCGCGTAGCAAGATGTATGCCTATGAAGCGGGACGTAAGGCGCTGGAAGCCGCTTTGGAGCGACGCGGCTTGCGCGGTTCGGTACGTATGCTCGACAACCTCGGTACATACAAGATCGATTGGTATTGGCCAGACGACAGGCGTCCGCCCGTCATCGTGATCGCAAGCGGATACTCGGATGGCCAGCTTGAGAAACTGAGGAGCTTGACCCGCTATCCTTCAGTGAAGTTCGTAAAAGCCGCTTCTTTGGATGACGCGTATCGCCTCGTTGCTTCAGCCGATAGGCAGAGCGGCGACGGCATCGATAACGGGTTCGATTACGTCATGTTTCTCGATGGGCTGATGCCCAAAAACACGAGTTGGCTGTCGCAGATGGTCAATTATATGCGCAATCCCGGTGTCGGCATCGTTGGCGGCAAGGTGTTCGACTCCCGTCAGCGCGTGGTTGACGTCGGAGTGACGTTACGCGCTTTGAAAAGCGGTCGGCCGTTCGAGATGCGCGGTGAATGGGATGACGGTATCGGCTACTATTTCCGCGATCTGCTGCAGCGCGAGATGTTCGGTGTTACCGAGGAATGTCTGATGATCTCGCGAGAGGACTTTTTGTCGCTCAAAGGCTTCAATACCAGCCAGCCTGCGGGCATTCGCGGCATCGACCTGTGCGTGCGTGAACGTGAGTTGCATGGCAGGCAGACCCTGTGGCAGCCGTACGCTCTGTTCGTCGATCTCAAGAAAAGGCCGGTCACCATTGAGCTAAATGCAATCAACGCGTATCTCAAACAGCATTCGGGACTTTCGGATGGCTTCTCCTCTGCGTGTTTTCCTGATGACGAGACGCATAAGCAGGAAGGCATCGTTTACTCCATCGATCTGGTTGAATGGCGTGACCATGAGAGCGGTCTGCGTGTCGACGGCTGGGTGGCGGACCTGCATGCAAACGAGAACGTTGATATTCAGTTGGGCGATTGCGCCGGCGTTCGACTGGAATCATGCTCACGCGCTTTTCGGGCGGATGTCAATCTGACATTGCCGGTTCCTGCGGATTCGATTCTTGGATTCACACTGACGCTTTCGGTACCTAGTGGGAAACGCTCCCTGCGCACCAACGATATTCCGCTCATTCTGACCACATCCACCGATCAGCGGATCGTACAAGTCCATGTGGAACGTTCTGAAGTCAAACGTCGTCTTATGGAATTCGGACGTAAGATTGCGCTATTGCGTCATCCCCGCACCACGATGCATCGGCTGGACGACAAGTATCTAGCTCCCCGCCGGCAGATGAAGGCGTACCAGCGACTCATCGCCACCACCGAGCGGTATGATGCGGCAAAGACGAAGCTGAAGGCCTGCGGCTTCGCTTATAGGCCGCTTATTTCGATTGTGATGCCGGTGTATAACGTCGAGCCGAAATGGCTGGAGCGATGCATCGAATCCATTGAAAACCAGTATTACGACAACTGGGAGCTGTGCATGGCGGACGATCATTCAACCGAACCGCATGTGCGTCCGTTACTGGAAGAGTATGCCAAGCGCGATCCTCGCATCAAGGTGACATTCCGCGAACAGAATGGCCATATCTCCAGAGCCACGAATTCCGCATTGGAGATTGCGTCCGGCGAGTTTGTCGCTCTGATGGACGATGATGACGAGCTGCCTGCGCACGCTCTGTTCGAAGTGGTGCGCGAGCTTAATGATCACCCCCAAACAGATCTCATCTATAGTGACGAGGACAAGATCGACGAGGAGGGTAATCGTTCCGATCCTCACTTCAAGCCGGACTATGCTCCCGATCTGCTGCTGAGCACGAATTACATCAGTCATCTGGGGGTGTATCGCAAGTCCATCGTCGATCAGATCGGCGGATTCCGACCCGGTTACGAGGGATCGCAGGACTATGATCTGGTGTTGCGGTTCATGGAACACAGCACGCCGTCACGTGTAAGGCATATCGCCAAGGTGCTGTACCACTGGCGTACGTTGGCCACGTCCACCGCGTCAGGCAGCGGCGCGAAGAACTACGCTTCCGATGCTGGGCTTCGCGCCTTGCGTTCGGCGGTTGAGCGCCGCGGCGTCAACGCTGAAGTGGTTCCTGCCACAACCCCCGTGATATCCGGTGATCCTACGACCGGTTCCGTGGTCGCGGGCATCTATCATGTGCATTATGCGATTGCCGATCCCGCATTGGTGTCGGTCATCATTCCCACCAAGAACGGATACGACAATATCGAACGCTGCGTCGATTCGGTGATCGGCAAGACCACCTATCCCAATTACGAGATCATCATCGCCGACAATGGCAGTACCAATCCTCACATGCAGGATCTGTATGATCGATATCGTCGCAAGCTTGGCTCTCGATTCCGTGTCGAGGAGATCGACATTCCGTTCAATTTCTCGACGATCAATAACATCGCCGCCAGATCGGCCAAAGGCACATACCTGCTGTTCCTCAACGATGACACTGAGGTGATTGCGCCTGACTGGATGACGCGTATGGTTTCATTCGCCCAATTGAGCCGTGCGGGCGTGGTCGGAGCGAAGTTGTACTACCCCACGGAGACGATCCAGCACGCCGGTATCGTGCTTGGTCTTGGTGGTGCCGCCGGTCATATTCAGGTCGGGTTCCCGCGGTCGTATCTAGGGTATTTCGGTCGTCTTATCGAGAACGTGAATTACTATGCGGTTACTGCAGCATGTTGCATGATCAAGGCAGTCGATTTCAAGGCGGTTGGAGGATTCGATGAGTCTCTTGCCGTGGCCTACAACGATGTGGACCTGTGCATTCGCGTCCATGATGAGCTTGGGCGAGACAATGTGTGGGCATGTGAGGCCGAACTGTACCATTATGAATCGGTTACGCGTGGCTACGATGTGAAGAGCCGTGCGAAGAAGGCTCGGCTGGAGCGGGAATCGGTTCGATTCCGGCACCGGTACGGCAAGATCGTCGATAATGATCCTTACTACAATCCGAACCTGTCTCGTTCATCCGGGAATTTCTGGGTGAGGGAGAGGTAGTAGAGCGGAATGGAAAAGAGGGGATGCGACTCACATGGTGTGAGTCGCATCCCCTCTATAACTCTATAAATCTTAGCGGTCACTCTACGCTTGGTTGAGGATACAATCCGTACCAAGCTATGCCTTCGTATTTCCATCCCTTCGCGACGAGCATGTCGTTTTCGGCCTTGTTTAGCGTGTAGTTGTGGGAGCCGCGCCGAGCACGCCGATTGTATTGACGATAGAGTGGCCACATGCAGCTTCTATTTGATGAGTACCATCCTATGCCTTCGTATTTCCATCCCTTGGCGACGAGCATATCGCGTTCGGCGGAGTTCATCGTGTAGTGGTGATCGCCGGCGTTGCGATTATAAAGACGGTAAACAGGTTCGATGATGGCATAACCTTTAGGGGTACTCTTAGAGGGGGCGTTCCATCCTATGCCTTCGTATTTCCACCCGGCTTTGCGGAGCATGTCTCGCTCCGCCTTGTTGCTGGTGTAGAAGTGCTCGCCGGAATTGCGGTTATACAAGCGGTACATCGCAACGAGATCTTTAAAACTTGGACCACCGAAACAAGGGGCGGCGCTTGCCTGTGCCTCCTGTGGAGTGATGGCTGGCATGGCCGTGAGTGTGACCGCCGCTGCGGCCGCGAGACATAGCCCCGCCACTTTCCGAACGGCTTTGAGCATTGTTCCGTTCATGGTTCCTTCTTTCTTTTCGTTAGGGGGATTCTCATGGATGGATCGCCATTGATCAGTGGCATCAATGGCGAGGACCGATGGGGAACCCCGCTTCCACCTTCGTTTCCAACGCGGCGGGTTCCAGTGATCGTTGCAACACCTGACCGACCGACGGGAGGAACAGGTGGGCAGGTGGTTGTTCGAGGGCGTGGAGTACGCGACGAGGTCGCAGATGTGCGCGGC
>NZ_RQSP01000040.1 GCF_009078285.1 Bifidobacterium jacchi | reverse complement strand
CCGCGATCTACACGCTGAGCAAGCCCGCCAAAGCCAACGGCTATGTGATCACCTCCGGCAACGACTACGACAAGCGCGATCCGAAGAACTGGACGATTCTCGGTTCCAACAGCGATGCCGCCGCAACCAACGCCGACGATGCCAGCTGGCAGCAGCTCGACAAGCGCACCGACCAGTCTTTCCCCGATCGACACGGTTCGCAAGGCTACGCCATCGCAGCCGGCAAGCAGAACGCCTACAAGTACTACCAGCTGCGCGTCACCGCAAACAAGGACAACACCAACGAATTCCAGATCGCCGACTGGACACTGACCGGTACCCTGAGCGATCTCAACATCGACACCAAGCTGCGCGAACAACTCACCGCAAACAGCTGGCAGTACTGGGATTCCACCGATTCCAAGAAGAACGACAGCGACCCGACCGGCGGCAAAAACGATCAGAGCTGGGCCACCGGAACCGTCAGCGAATCGGAAAACGGATGGCACGCGGCAGCGGCCTCCCCGTTCGGCGTGAAAAACCACAGCGGCAGCGAAACCACCGATCTCGGCAACGGATTCGTTGCGAAAACCCAGCTCAAGCGCAGCCTGGGCGACGACGGCATCGTGCCGGCCTACTATTTCCGCCGCAACGTGACCATTGCCGACCAAGCCCAGCTTGACTCCTTCAAAGGACTGATCGGAACCGTCACCTACGACGACACGATCACGCTATACGTCAACGGCGAACGAATCGCCGGGTATGAAGACGAAGTGCGCGGCGGCAACACTGGTTTCGCGCAAGGCAGCGCCAAATCCGACCCGAAGACCCGACTGATCGCCATTCCCGCAAGCGCATTCAAGGTCGGCGACAATGTGATCGCCGTGGAAGTCCACCAGATCGGCACCAGCAGCTCGGATGCGTTCTTCGACCTGTCCGGGCTCGAGCCCACCGCCGATGCGCTTACGCTCAGCTACGCCAAGCCCGGCTACGCATCCGACTCGTGGCCGGACGCCAGCCACCTCGTCACCATGCTCAGCGGCTACGATCAGCTGCTCAACGAGCCGGACGTGCTTGACACCAACGTCGTGGCCCGCGGCGACCAGCCGACCGCGCTCAACGACAAGGTGCTCGTGCAGATCAACCATGCGTCCAGCGCGGACCAGCGAGCCAAGGCCGTGACCGACGCCAACAATTCGCCGCGCGACACGATGGCCGACGCGCTCGGCACGCATCTTGCCGAAGTCTATACGCAGGCGAAAAAGGACGGCAAACTCGCCAAGACCAACGCGCTGCTTGACCGCATCGGTCAGGGCATCGACCAGACCGGCGACGCGAAGGGCCACTGGCACGAAAGCCGCCCGTATCATCGCCTTGGATTCGCCGATGCCAGCGGTCTGATCGTCAAGGGCGACATCGGATACGGGTTCGTCAACGATGCGTTCCCCTCCGGGCACACCACGTCCGGCTACCGCGACGGAACCGCGCTCGCCACGCTGCTGCCCGAACTCGGCCCGCAGATCATGGCTCGCGCATCCGATTATGGCAACAACCGCATCGTGCTGGGCTTCCACTATCCGATCGATGTGATGGGCGGGCGCATGAACGGCATGTCGCAGGTCGGCTACCGTTGGAGCGATCCCGAATTCCGCAAGCTGTTCGATGACGCCCACAACGAGCTGGAAACCGCGCTGATCGCCGGATGCAAGGCCAAGGGGTACGGCGACACCATCGCACAGTGCGCGGGGAACACCGATGACGCATCCGACGCGAACGCGGTGGCTATCTACACGCAGCGGCTCACCTACGGGTTCGGACAGGTCAACAAGGGCGGCGCCGACTTCAAGGTGCCGCAGGGTGCCGCCGATCTGCTGCGCAGCACGTTCCCCGATCTGACCGATGCCGAACGCGAGCAGATCATCAAGGCAACCGCCCTCGACTCCGGCTACCCGCTCGACAAGTCGAACGACGGCTCCGACAGCTGGCAGCGCGTCAACCTTGCCGCCGCAATGGCCGCCAAGGTGACCCGCAACACCGACGGCACGCTGAAGATCGCCACGCCGCTCGACTCCGATGCCACGCTCGCCCTGCTGCAGATCGACGGCCAGCTGGTCGATCGCGATGCGGCAGCCGGCGACAACGGCACCACGCTGGCGGTCGCGGACCCGGCCGCAATCACAAGCAAGAAGGTGATCGCGCGCACCCCGGTGGTCGGTGCCACCGTATCAACCGCCGTCGCAGCCGACCACAGCGCGGTCACCGTGACCGTGACCGCTCCCGACAAGACCACGAAACGCGTCTACACGGTCAAACTCACGAAGAAAACACCCAGCCAGCAGCAGGCCGGCGACCCGAACGACGTGACCACGTATGTGAACCCGTTCGTCTCCACCGCCGGCGACCACGGTCAGGATCTGCCCGGCGCGCAGGCCCCGCACGGACTCGTCAAGGCGAATCCGCTCACCGTGCCCGGTCGCGCCCACAGCGGATACGACTACAACCAGACGCACATCGCAGGATTCACCCAGACCGGTATCGACGGCACCGGCGGATCGGGCGCAGGCGGCGATATCCTCGTCGTACCCACGTCCGTCGGCTATACCAAGCGCCCCGACACCGGCTCCTACGCGCACAAGTTCAGCCACGACAACGAAACCGCACAGCCGGGCTACTATCAGGTCGGACTCGGCCAGACCAGCGGCACCGACAGTGCGATCAAAAGACGAGGACGGCACGATCAACGCGCGAATCGCCGCGCTTGTGCGTACCTCCGACAGCGAATTCACGTTCCCGCAGAACGCTGATCGCCGCATCGTCATCGATCTGAAGAACAACTTCACGCAGCGCGTCGCTTCGTCGATCAGCGTGACCGACCTGCCCAACGGCGGCGGCCGCAAGGCCATCAGCGGCAAGGTGGTCGGCGCGTTCGGCTCGCAGTACACGCTCTACTTCTATGCGACCACCGATCAGCCGGTCACGTCGGTCAAGACGTGGGGCGACGACGGCGCGCTGGGCGATGCGACCAGCCGCAGCGGCGTCGACACCGGTGCCGTGCTTGATTTCGGCGTTGCCGGCAGCTCCGATGCAGCCGACGATCCTGCCCGTACCGTCGGCCTGAAGATCACGCTTTCGCCGATCAGCGTCGAGCAGGCGCGCATCGACCAGACCAACGAAATCGGCGACAAATCGTTCGACAAGGTGCGTGCCGCATCCCACGACCTGTGGAAGAGCCAACTGAGCCGCGTCAAGGTCACCGCCAGCAAGACCAACGATCCGGACGGCACGCTGCTGCGGCAGTTCTACACGCACCTGTACCGCATCAACGCGGTGCCGATGAACGCGACCAGCACGTCGGGCACTTACCGTGGCATCGATGGCGTGGTGCACAAGGCCGACGGCTACACGCACTACGACAGCTGGTCGTCGTGGGACGACTTCCGCAAGTTCTCGATTCTTGCGATGATCTACCCCGACCAGTATCGCGACATCATCCAGTCGCTGATCAACTTCGCCGCCGACGCGCAGGCCGCATCCGACGCGGCCGGCAGCGCGAAGAACCCCGGCGATCTGATGCAGTCGGTGCCGACCGTGCGGTTCGAGCGCACGCCGGTCATCATCGCCGACGCGCTCAGCAAGGGATACACCGGTTTCGCGAATCTCGACGCCGCATGGCCGGCATTGCAGCGGATCACCGGCGAATGGTCGGCCGACGACCTCAATCGCGGCTATCTGGCCGACCATCCCGGCGACTCGGTGATGCGCGGCTACGATGATTGGGCGATGTCGATCATCGCCGACCGACTCGGCAGGAAGAGCGACGCCGAGCAGTACCGCAAGCTCGCCTCGCTGCCGCTCAAGAACCAGCTCAAGCCCGGCGCATGGACCGCGGCGGACGGCACCAAGGTGAACGTGCTCTCCTCGCGCGGTGCGGACGGCAACTTCGGCAACGACAATCTCGAACAGTTCCAGGCCGCGAACCTCTACCAGGGCACGCTGTGGCAATACCATTGGTATGACGCCTACGACATGGACGGCCTGATCGAGGCGATGGGCGGCCGCGCGGCGGCAACCGCAGCCATCGACCACATGTTCGGCGAAACGCCCGACAGCGACGCCACCCCCGACAACGGCAACGGCATGCTGCACTCCAACGCCAACGAAGTGGACCTCCAGACCCCGTACCTGTTCAACTACGTCGGTCAGGCCGACCGCACGCAGCGCTGGGTGCGCAACATCTTCACCAAGGAATCCTGGAACCGCTACATCGCCACCGGCGGCGTGGACGGCAACGAATACGCCACCAACAACGGCGAATTCACGCCGCCGATCAAGACCAGCGTCTACCGGCTCAGCCCGACCGGATTCCTGCCGACGATGGACAACGACGCCGGCACCATGTCCGCGACGTTCGTCTCCGCGGCCATCGGCCTGTTCCCGGTGACGGCCGGCTCGGCGCAATACCAGATCGGCACGCCGTTCTTCGACCAGGTGAGCATCACCCAGCCGAGCGGCCGCACGTTCACGGTGAACGCCAAGGGCGCGTCGGGCGACAACTTCTACATCGGCTCGGCGCAGCTCGACGGCACGGCGTGGAACAATACGTGGCTCGACTACAGCGCCATCGAATCCGGTTCGACGCTTTCGTTCGGCATGCAGGGCAAGGCGAGCGACTGGGGCAGCAACGGCAAGCCCGCGTACTCGCTGTCCACGGCTGGCTCTGGTTCCGGCGCTGGCTCCGGGGTTCCGCAGGGCGCGCATCTGGTGAGCGTCGATCATGTGACGATCGGTGCGGCGGCCGATGGGTCGGTTGACGGGTCGTTCACGATCACGCTGCCGGCTGGTGCGACTGGCTCCGGTGCAGGTTCTGGGGTTGTGTTCGTTGCGGATGCTTCGACGCGGCGCGATCCGATCAAGGTCGGTGCGGTTGCGGTGAATGGATTGCCGGCCGGACTGACCGCCACGGCTCAAATCACCGGCGACCGCACGCTCAAGATCACGTTGAAGGGCACGATCGGCACGTCGGCGCGCGTGTACGTCACCATTGACGACAAGGCGCTCGCCGGCGGCCTCAAGGCCTCGACCTTGGTCGGCCCGGGCGTGAGCCTGAAGAACCCGGTGCTGGTGTCGGCGGCGGCGCAGGCGCGCGAATCGTTGCGTGCGCTGACCGAGGATGCGCGCATCATCGTGAACAAGAGCTATTCGACCAGTTCGTTCAGCGCGTTTGACAAGGCGCGCAAGGCGGCGGCCGAACTGCTCGACAAGACCGCTGGTACGGCTGACACGGCTGATTCGGCGGGCGCTGCCGGCACGGCTGGTGGTTCGGCGGCTCCGGTCGATGCCGACGAATACGCCCGTGCCGAGGAGACGCTGCGCAACGCGATCGACGACCTTGCGATTCGCGGCGCGGCCGACCGCACGCTTCAGGCCGAACAGTCCGAAGCATGGTCGGGCGGCGAGCTCAAGAACGAAAGCTTCCAGTCGTCCGGCGATCTGGGTGGCGTGCGCGACGGCGCCTGGGTGCGTTACAACGATCTGAGCGGCACCACCAGCGACGGCAGCGAATCCGGTTCCGAATCCGGTTCCGGTGCCGAATCGGATGCCGGCAAGCCGATCAAGTCGTTCATCGTGCGGTATTCGAACAAGTACGGCAGCGCGGATGCCAAGAGCACACTCGACGTGCATGCCGGCGATCAGAACGGTCCGATCATCGCCCATGTCGAAATGAACGGCACCAACGGATTCGCCAACTACACGACCACCGCCGTCGACCTGGACGACACCGGTCGCGCCGCGCTCACCAAGGCGGGTGCCGCGACGATCGTCTTCCACATGCCTGCCGGGCGCGACTGGGTCGGCAACTTCGACTGGTTCCGGTTCTCCACCGAACCGGCGTCCGCCGCCCAGCCCAGCCAGCCGACCGCGCTGCCGCAGCTGAGCAATGCCAACGACAGCGATCATGGCGGCAGCAAGTACGGCAAGGAACTCAACCTGAGCGACGAAACGCAGATTCAGAACATCGTGGACGGCACGTGGATGAAATGGTCCGCGCAGGACTTCGGCTCGGCGGGCGCCGCAACGGTGACCGTCGAATACGACAAGCCGCGCAACCGCGCCGCGTCCGACTCGTACATCGAACTGCGGCTCGACAGGAACACGGCCGACGCGCCCAAGGTGAAGATTCCGCTGGACTACACCGGCGACGGCTGGGGAACCTGGAAGAAGACCACCGTCGACGTGGACCCGGCCGTGTTCAAGGGCGTGCATGGCGTGTACGCGGCGTTCGTGGGCGTGAACGACGACCAGAACGGGCATCCGTACGTGGCGAACGTGCGCGGATTCACGTTCGGCGCTGCCACCGGCTCCGACAAGCCGACGACCGTTGACAGGACGGCGTTGGAGTCGCAGATCGAGCAGGCTTCGCGATTCGTGGATGCGAAGAGCGCGTACTCGTGGATCGACTATGCGGTGTTCGCGCGGGCGCTTGACGCGGCAAAGGATGTGGTCGGGGCCGGTGCGGATGGTTCGGATTCGTCTGCTGCGATCACGCAGAGCGACGTGGACGAGGCGCTGCGCGTGCTGCGGCTCGCCGAGCGTCAGCTGACGTATCTGAACCGACTGCGCCTGAACGATCTGATTGGCGGTCGTGCCGCCGCGATCGAGAAGGCCGGGCAGGGCAAGTACACCGATGCGTCGTGGGCCGCGTTCACCGAGGCGCTGAAGTCCGCTCGTGAAGCCGCTGCAACGCCTGACGTGAATGACGACGCGGCATCGGACAAGGCGCTTGGCAAGGCGCTCGACGGGCTGGTTACCGCGATTGACGAACTCCAGGTCAAGGGCGCGCCCGGCGTGCCGACCGACGTGAAGGTTGCGGTGAGCGGCAAGGCTGGTGCTGGTGCTGGATCGGCTGCTGGTTCGGATGCCGTGGCCAAGGCCGAGGTGACGTGGAAGGCGCCGGCTTCGGACGGCGGCTCCCCGGTCACCGGCTACGATGTGCGGCTTGACGGCGGCCAGCCGGTGCGCGTCTCCACGGATGCCGATGCTGGTGCAGAGGCGTTGCGGTACGTGTTCACCGGTCTGAACGCCGGGAAGCACAGCGTGCAGGTGCGCGCGGTCAACGAGATCGGAGCATCGGCATGGTCGCAATCGACGGCGTTCACTGTGGCCGGCGAGCCGCAGCAGCCGGGCGGCAACGGAGATCATGGCAACAACGGCAGCAACAATGGCGGCAACAACGGTAGCAACGGCAGCAACAACGGTGGCGGCGATAACGGTGGCATCAATGCCGGCGATGGCGGCCAGCCGGGGCAGAACGGCTCGGCGAAGCCGGACGTGATCAACAAGCGGCATCACCTGACCGTGGCGTCCACCGGCGCTTCGGTTGCTGCGATCGCCGTGGCGATGATGGCGCTGCTGACCGCCGCCGGACTTGCGGCGAGCAAGGCAAGGCGCTCGTCGAGGTGACGCACCTGCAAGCCCCGCCCCACGTGGCTGGCGGGGCTTGCGGTTGTGCAACCGTAATCCTTCGACTCCGCTTGTGCCATGCACACGATGATTTGAGTAAGGCCGGTCTGTTCGGGATGACGATCATTCCGTCATCAGAACAGAGGCTCCCTCGGGTTGTAGGCAAGGCGACCTGATTGCACAGTGTCCTTTTGCAGGTATTCAGTGAATCGGTCGTCAATTTTCATCTGCTTGATGAGCGATCCGTTGTCTGCATCGTACACATTGATGAATGACTCCGTGCCAGCGCTGTCGTTCATGGGAAGCAGTGACAGGTATATTCGCCCATTCATGACTTCCATGGAGAAACGACCGTTGTAGGGGAATCCCCCAGGATAGTCGGGCATGGCAAGCTCCCTTGAGATTCCCGTCTTGATATTGACACGTAGGATGCGACCTGACTCGCCATTGAGAAATATAAGCTCATCGCCGAGTAATCCGTTGTCTGTATACCGGAAGTCGCCCCACTCGTCTCCATACGAGTGCGTGATGAGCGCTCCGTTGCTGTCCTTGAGCGTGGCCAGCGAATAGTCGCCGGTTTTCACGTTCCATGACACCACCGTAGGTATGTCGGTCAGCTGGGTGTCGGTTCGCTTTGCCGC
The DNA here is from genome assembly GCF_009078285.1 of Bifidobacterium jacchi. GTDB lineage: Bacteria > Actinomycetota > Actinomycetes > Actinomycetales > Bifidobacteriaceae > Bifidobacterium > Bifidobacterium jacchi. The sequence continues at coordinate 12,569 of NZ_RQSP01000040.1, read as the reverse complement.
AAGGCCTATGAAAACAACGACATCGTTCCTGCATGGAAGGCCAAGTCCAGGCTCAATCGAGTATATGCTTACGGTCTCGCCGACGATGTTCACTTCCTCTTCGGTAAAGTCCGAAGGGTCGGCATTCAGCCTTACGAACGGGCCGATTGTCGGATATGTTCCCCGCGACACCTGACCCATGATCGCGCGACTATGGTCTATATCGTCCTCGCTGGTGAAGGTAGTGGTGCTGCTGATGTTATAGACGTCGGTCCCACATAGAGCAAGGTCTCCCCCTCCGCCGCCATCGGCTGTGGAGAATACGGCTTGCTTGATGGTTCCATTTGGAGAGGATACGACAACCTGATTGTCACCGATGTCCATGTCTTGCAGGCCGCTGTTGTATACGGTCAGTATGTGGTCATCATCTATCGCTATGGCGTTATATGAGAAATCCGTCTTCTCGTTGGAAACCACCTTCGTGTCCGTGGGATCCACTCCGATGTAGTAGTCGTTGTTGCTGTCAGGAAAGAACAGCCATCTATCGGTCCAGATTGGAACGTTGTAAAACATCGCTGAATTGGTGATCAACGCATACGACCCGTCCGTTTTCACCAGAGCGATCTGGGATCGGTCTCTTCGGGATGACGAAAACTCATATAGGGGTATCGCGGCGACGACGTCATCCAGCACGGCTTGGTCGACGCTGATCGATGGCTGCGGCGCGCTGCAGCCGTTCAGTGCGACAACCATGCAGCACGACATCATCGCTGCGATACCGATACGCAAACTGCTACGCATGTCAGGTTATCCCCTGTCTCATGGATTGACCGTGCGATACGTGTGCGTCAACTTCGAGTCGCGGATCGACCTTGGCAGAATATACCAAATCCCGGGACTCAAGTCTCTTGAATGTGTTGCCGGTCATGGTTTCTGCTCCTTCGTAGTGTTGGCGTCATTGTCAACGAACCATTTCGCCGAAAGCGAAAAGTGTTACAAGTCTAGCAGATGAATCAAGCCGACACGGCGACCCTGCCTTCTGCCTGTTCGGACGGCCTTCAAAGCCGTATGATTGCGGGACTTGACTGCGCATGTGGCCGAATCCTGTGATATACGTGAGATATGCGTGGAGCAGTCGCGCCATCTGGTGACGGTCCATATGGCGACAGCGACTCAAGCCGTGGATGCCTGCGGCTGATAGCGGATTGGAGGATTGCATGCACTATTTCACGCCGAAGCGCTGCGCCTCCACATCCAAGATCATGTATCACGACAAGGTGCAGGCGCAGCGCGCCGCCGAACAGAGCCTGATCGAGCGCGGCGCCGAACTGTGGGTGTACCGCTGCGAATACTGCGGAACATGGCACCTGACCCATCATGATCCGGCGAATTCGTTCGTGCACGAGTCGTTTGCGGGCGGCGGCAAATACGGCAGCGGCCGCCAGCGTTCGCGCAAACGCGGCTACAAGCCCCGCCGCAAATAGTGCAACGTAGCGTTCGGCGCTGCCAATACGCTTCACTGGAATAATTGTGTTTTCGTTGGCATTTCACGAACGAATTAGTGAACGAACTTCTGGCGGAGGACACTAGCGTTCGGCCAGCGGATGCCAAACGCTGTATCAATGCATAAGGCAGTGCATCGGGTGTTGCGCGTCGACATGCGCGCCCATCCCCGCGCTCGTCCCAGCGATCGAAATTCGGGAAAAGAACGGCGATCTCCCGAATTTCGATCGCTGACGGCCGCTCAGCGATCATTTTTCGGGAAACAAACCCATTGCTCCCGATTTTTGTTCACTGAGCCTGAGCCAGCGATCGAAATTCGGGAGATCAACGGGAAATTCCCGAATTTCGATCGCTCTCGTCAGTTGTTGAGGTGTCTTTTTTTTGAGGTGTCAGTTTTTTGAGGCCAGCCCTCGTCAGACGGGATGTGCCGAGCCTGATTGAGGGCATATATGCGAGTTGTGTGTACCACCGGCCAGATGCAGTCGAGCGCTCACGCCATTCTCGTATATCCAGCAAGCACGGCAAAACCGCTAAATTCCAAGCAAAACCAGCAATTCCTGTGCCTGTGCCTGCGGCCTTGCATATGACTGCCTACGCGCATGCCCTACACACAACTCGCAGATATGGTCCGTTGAAGGCCTATTTGTCGAAGCGGAAGCCCTGGGCTTCGGCGCGAGGCGTCACATGGTGCTTCTCATCCATCTGCTGCGAGGCGATCTTGGCGATCTGGTCGCTGAACGCATCCACTGGACGGTCGGTATTGCGCAGATCGTAATACTGGTGCACCTCCTGATCGAACGCGCTGATGTTTTCGGAAACCGCAGTGCGGGAGGCATCGTCAGCCGGATAGCGATCGTCGAAGAACTGCAGATCGCGCGGCATGCGCGGCTTCAACGCGGGCTCCTGATCCGGCTTGCCGATGGCGAGACCGAGCACCGGATACGTGTACTGCGGCAGGTGCAGCGCCTCGATCAGCGCGTCCACATCATTGAGCAGCGACCCGAGAATCACGCAGCCCAAGCCGAGCGAGTATGCGGCGGTCTCCATCGCGTGCAGCGCCAGAACCGCGTCGTTGTTCGCCTGCGAGAACCGGTAGCTGCCGGACAGGCCATACGTTTCGGGGTCCGAGGTGTCAACGCCCTTGGCCTGGGCGATCAGCGCATTGCGATGCTCGTCGGCCACGAACAGGTACAGCAGCGGCGCGGTGGCGATGTACGGCTGGTGGCCGATTTGCGCCATGCGATCCTTGAGCTCCTGATCCTTGATGCGGATGGCCGACCAGTCGTTGAGATACTGGCTGGAAGCGGCGTGCTGCGCGACCGTCTCTAGCGTGGCGACGGTGTCGTCGTCGATCGGCTCGTCAATGAATTTGCGAATGGACCTGCGGTTGAGCAGTGTCTCGATAGTTGCGTTGGTAACCATGATTCCATTGTCGTGAAACGCTGAGCCGACCGCAAGAGCGGTATGCGGCTGGTGGAATCGATTGGCGGAATCGCTGGTGGCGTTCGGTCGGCTGCGTTGGATCGGTGGTATCCGGCTGAGGCAGCTGCTGGTGTTGCTGCGGCTGAATCGGGGGTTGTGTCAGCGATTGCGGCGGCGATGCCGGCGATCGACGATCGCCTGGGATCCGCGATCGGACAGCGTGGACACGGCCGCTCCGATCGCAGCCGACAATGCTGCGAATGCGACGCTCATGAACACGCTTTCCTTGCCGTCAACCACGCCGTCGCCCAGCGCCTCGCCGCCGCGCTTCGCAGCCCGGTTGCGGCCGACGCTGCGATTCCACGCCAGCGTGAACAGCTTGCCGGCGACGAAACCTGCGATGGATGGCAACGCGAACTTCAGCGCCTTGTCGCCGAGGGAATCCGGATCGTCGAGTCGCTTGGCGCGCATGTCATCCACCTTGTCGTTAATGCGGTCAAAACCGGCGATGATGCGGTCGGCGGTCGAGTCCGCGTCGAAATCTGTCATAGGAACATTATTTTTCGAGGTGACGACGGCGCGGGGTTGCGGCTGACGCTGCCGGCAGGACCTGCGGCGACCGCGCGGGTCGGCCGCAGCCGTGGCGGCCGCTGCGGCAATCGGCGAATATGCCGTGCCGCGAGTAGAGTGTGAGTATGAACGAACCACGTCAATATGATTCCGCTGCAGCGTCGCAGCCGAATGCCTCCTCCGCAGAATCCGCAGAATCCGCAGAATCCGCGCGCGATTGCGCGTGCAAGTCCTTCGGTCGGCTGGTGCTGCTGCGCCACGGGCAGACCGCATGGAGCGAATCCGGGCAGCATACCGGGCGTACGGATATCCCCCTGACCGAGACGGGACGCGCGCAGGCTCAGTCGGCCGGCGCGCGCATTCTCGCCGAGTTTCCGCATGGGTTCGACGCCGGCTGCGTGTTCTCCAGTCCGTTGCGGCGCGCCGCCGAAACGGCGAGGCTTGCCGGTTTCGATGCGGGGGTGCTGCCGGCGCTCGCCGAATGGGATTATGGTCGCGCGGAGGGGCGCACGCGTGGCCGGCTTGCCGAGCTGAACGGCGGCTCATGGGATATGTGGAAGGATGGGCCGACCGCGCTGCCTGCGAGCCTGGAGGGCGAGTGGGTCGATACGCTGCCGGACGGTACGCAGGTGACCGTGCACAATGGGGCTGGCGAATCGCTGACCGACGTGTACGAGCGCGTGCAGCAGGCGATCGACGCGGCGGTGCCGCTGCTGGGGGAGGGGCATGACGTGCTGTTTGTGGCGCACGCGCATGTGCTGCGAATCCTGACGATGCGCTGGCTGGGGGTCGATGCCCGCGCGGCGAAGCTGCTGCGGTTGGATACGGCTCATTACTCGGTGCTGTCCGTATACAAGGGCGATCGCGTGATCGAACGCTGGAACTGCTAGCCGGCGGGGTGGCTGGTTGATCGGTGTGTCTGATCGGTGTGTCTGGCCGACGTGCCTGGGCTTGAGAAACTTGAGCCGGCTTCGCTCAAGTTTTTGTGAAGAAGTGGGAATAAAAGTTGCACGTCGGAAGTTGAGTGGTGTAGGCTCAAGTTCTGGAAGGTCCGAGAGACGGCCGGTACGGAACTCGGGCGAAGAACGTAAGAACGAATACATCACGTAAGGAGCACACATTATGGCACGTGCAGTTGGTATCGATCTTGGTACTACGAATTCCTGCATCGCAACGCTGGAAGGCGGCGAGCCCACGGTCATCGTCAACGCCGAGGGCGCTCGCACCACGCCGTCCGTGGTTGCGTTCTCCAAGTCCGGCGAGATCCTCGTCGGCGAGGTCGCCAAGCGTCAGGCGGTCACCAACGTCGACCGCACCATTTCCTCCGTCAAGCGTCACATGGGCACTGACTGGACCGTCGAGATCGACGGCAAGAAGTGGACGCCGCAGGAGATCTCCGCGCAGATTCTGATGAAGCTCAAGAGGGATGCCGAGGCGTACCTCGGCGAGCCCGTCACCGATGCGGTCATCACCTGCCCGGCATACTTCAACGATGCCCAGCGTCAGGCCACCAAGGACGCCGGCAAGATCGCAGGCCTGAACGTCCTGCGTATCATCAACGAGCCGACCGCTGCCGCTCTGGCCTACGGCCTTGAGAAGGGCAAGGAGGACGAGCGCATTCTGGTCTTCGATCTGGGCGGCGGCACCTTCGATGTGTCCCTGCTGGAGATCGGCAAGGATGACGACGGCTTCTCCACCATTCAGGTGAAGGCCACCAACGGCGACAACCACCTCGGTGGCGATGATTGGGATCAGAAGATCATCGACTGGCTGGTCGGCGAGGTCAAGAACAAGTACGGCGTTGACCTGAGCAAGGACAAGATCGCCCTGCAGCGTCTGAAGGAAGCCTCCGAGCAGGCGAAGAAGGAACTGTCTTCGTCCACCTCGACGTCCATCAACATGCAGTATCTGGCCATGACCCCTGACGGCACGCCGGTTCACCTCGACGAGACGCTGACCCGCGCCCACTTCGAGGAGATGACCTCCGATCTGCTCGGCCGCTGCCGCACGCCGTTCAACAACGTGCTGCGCGACGCGAACATCTCCGTGTCCGACATCGACCACGTTGTGCTGGTCGGTGGTTCGACCCGTATGCCGGCCGTCAAGGAGCTCGTCAAGGAGCTCACCGGCGGCAAGGAAGCCAACCAGTCCGTCAACCCGGATGAGGTTGTGGCCGTCGGCGCAGCCGTGCAGTCCGGCGTCATCAAGGGCGACCGCAAGGACGTCCTGCTGATCGACGTGACCCCGCTGTCGCTGGGCATCGAGACCAAGGGCGGCATCATGACCAAGCTCATCGACCGCAACACCGCCATCCCGACCAAGCGTTCCGAGGTGTTCTCCACCGCCGAGGACAACCAGCCGTCCGTGCTGATCCAGGTCTACCAGGGCGAGCGTGAGTTCGCTCGCGACAACAAGCCGCTGGGCACCTTCGAGCTGACCGGTATCGCGCCGGCTCCGCGTGGCGTCCCGCAGATCGAGGTCACCTTCGACATCGACGCCAACGGCATCGTGCACGTGTCCGCCAAGGACAAGGGCACCGGCAAGGAGCAGTCGATGACCATCACCGGCGGCTCCGGCCTGCCGAAGGACGAGATCGACCGCATGGTCAAGGAGGCCGAGGCTCACGAGGCCGAGGACAAGAAGCGCAAGGAGGATGCCGAGACCCGCAACCAGGCCGAGGCGTTCGCCTACCAGACCGAGAAGCTCGTCAACGACAACAAGGACAAGATCTCCGATGAGATCGCCAAGGAGGTCACCGACAAGGTCAACGCCCTGAAGGAAGCCCTCAAGGGTGACGACATCGAGAAGATCAAGACCGCGCAGAGCGAGCTGATGACCGCCGCGCAGAAGATCGGCGAGGCCCTGTACTCGCAGCAGGCCGCGGCTGGTGCCGCCGGCGCTGCCGGTGCGGCTGGCGCAGGTGCGTCGGGTGCCGCCTCCAACGGTGGCGACGACGACGTGGTGGACGCCGAGGTCGTGGACGACGACGATAAGAAGGACAACAAGTAATCATGTCCGAGTTCAACAAGGACGATTACCTGAATGACCTGCCGGACGCGGACGATCTGTCCGCGGCCGGCACGGCCGCCTCTACGGGGTCTACTGATCCCGCGGATTCTACGGATTCCGCGGCTCGGCAGGCATCCGCCTCTACTGGCGCTGCCTCCGCCGCTTCGGCCGCGTCCCATGATGAAGCCGCTGCCTCCGCTTCCTCTGATAAGGAAGCCGGCGCGGCGAATGCCGCGGCTGAGGGCGACAAGCCGGCATCGTCCGGAGCCGAACAGGCTTCCCATACCGACGACTCCGCGTCCGCGGGTGACTCCAAGGGGGCCGACCAGTCCGGTGCCGATCAGTCCGAGGACACCCTTACGCCGCTTGGCAAGGCCAAGAAGGAGGCCGCCGACTACCTGGAGGCGCTGCAGCGCGAGCGCGCGGAGTTCATCAACTACCGCAATCGCACGAAGAAGGAGCAGGAGCGGTTCCGCCAGCACGGCATCATCGACGTGCTGACCGCGCTGCTGCCCGCGCTTGACGACATCGATCGCATTCGAGAGCACAGCGAGATGGACGATTCCTTCAAAGCCGTCGCCTCGAAGATCGACAAGGCGTTCGAGAAGTTCGGTGTGGAGAAGTTCGGCGAAAAGGGCGAGGACTTCGATCCGACGCGGCACGACGCAATCCTGCACAAGCCGGATGCGAATGCCGAGAAGGAGACCGTTGACACGGTCGTCGAAGCCGGCTATCGCATCGGCGATCGCGTGATTCGCGCCGCCCGCGTGGTCGTCGCCTCCCCGCAAAACTAACCCCCACTAATCCCTTCCATCTGTTAAGAGGACTTTGCAGAAGTTGGCTATCGTGATCCCCATCAAGATCATCCCCAGCTAACTTCTGAACAACGGGATTCACGCAATGCGTATAGCTGAGTACGTATTGATCAACGCAAGTTTCGGCAACTACCGAGTGTTCGGTGAGGGGATGCATTGCTCGACCGTAGGCTTGGCCGTAGCGCGTTGCACGCGCTCTTCGCAGCAAGCTGCTCACTGAGCCTACGGACAGTCCACTGGACTGTCCGTTTAACGGCTCAGCCTGAGTGTGTCGAGCAATGCATCCCCTCACCGAACACGGCGCCACGGTGTATTACGCGGTCACCGCAGGGACTTACGTTGTTGCCGGATAGCAATGTAACCGGTAACTCTCAAGTATTTTTAATTTTTGACTACCCCTCAGTCGGCTTCGCCGACAGCTCGTCCTGCAATTATGGACGCGCTTCGTGCGCAGCTTATTGGCTCGCCTGTCGGCTCGCACAGCACCTACAAACAGCTCTGCTGTTTGCTTAACGGTGCTGTCCGGGCAAGGGGAGCCAAGAATAATGAGGAGAAAGGAGACATGAATGGCTGAGAATGAATGGCTGAGCAAAGACTTCTACAAAGTCCTTGGTGTCTCCAAGGACGCCAGCGAGGCCGACATCACGAAGGCGTATCGCAAGCTCGCCCGCAAATACCATCCGGATTTGAACAAGACCAAGGAGGCCGAGGAGAAGTTCAAGGACATCTCCGAAGCCTACGATGTGCTGAGCAACAAAGACAACCGCCAGAAGTACGATGCGATCCGCCAGTTCGGTATGGGCGGCGCTCGTTTCGCGGGCGGCTCCGGCCAGGGCGGATTCGACGCCTCCGGCTTCTCGGACATCTTCGGTTCGATGTTCGGCGGCGGTGCCGGCAACGGCGGGTCGCGCATCCGGTTCAGCACGTCCGGCGGCGGCGCTCCGAACATGGACGACATCTTCTCGATGTTCGGCGGTACCGGCGCTTCCGGTGCGGGCCGTGGACAGCAGTTCGGCGGCGGTCGCTATGGCTATGAGGAGCCGCCGCAGCCTCAGCAGGGCGCCGACCGCAATTCCAGCATCCGGCTCACATTCCGTCAGGCGGTCAAAGGCGCTACGGTCTCCCTGCGCGTCGACGGCAAGCAGTTCAAGACGCATGTGCCGGCCGGCGTTCGCGACGGGCAGCGCATCCGCATCGCGGGCAAGGGCAAGCCGGGCGTCAATGGCGGCAAGAACGGCGACATGTACCTGACCGTGCATGTGCCGGCGGACCCGAAGTTCACGATGAGCGGCCATGATCTCATCGTTGATCTGCCGGTCACCGTGGGTGAGGCCGTCGCCGGTGCAAGGGTCGATATGACCGACATCGACGGCGAGACCGTCACCTTCAAGGTGCCGGCGGGCTCGTCCAGTGGCACGGAAGTGCATGTGGCAGGCAAGGGCGTGAAGAACGGCAACGCGTACGGCGATCTTATCGGTCGCGTGCAGATTCACGTGCCGGCCAAGCCCGGTCTCGGCGTGAAGCATGCCGCTAGGGAGTTCGACAAGACCACCGGTGACTTCGTCGCCGAGCTTGCCGAACAGCGCGCCTAGTGTTGGTTGTAGGTGCGCCGAGTGGCCATCCGTGCGAACGATCGCATTCCCGTTCGCACATTCCCGTACCGCTCATTGAGCGGAACGGGACGAACAGCAAGGAGATGAGCATATGGCAAGGATCGCGCAGGAGATCAGGCGCGCCTATGCGGCCTGCGCCGCGGCACTCGTCTCCGGGCGAGCCGATCTGGATGCCGTGGACGCACTGGGATTAAGTGTGGAAATGCCGGTGTTCACGGTCGGGCAGACCGCTGAACTAGCCGGCATGCATCCGCAGACGCTTCGGCAGTATGACCGGCTCGGCCTCATTGTGCCTCAGCGCACCGAAGGCGGCGCTCGCCGCTACACGCTTCGCGACCTCGATCGGCTCGCGCAGGCGCAGCGCATGAGCCAGGACGAGGGCATCAATCTCGCCGGCATCGCGCACATCCTCTCGCTTCAGGAGGAGAACCGCCAGCTGCGGCGGCAGATCAGGCATCTGCGGCGCGTCGCCGAGGGCGACAGCGTGTTCGAGGCCGACATGGACGGCGAAGTGGTCGAAGTGCGCCAGTCGCGGCTGTACCATGTGCGTCGCCGCAACCGCGCGCGCCAGATGCGCATCCAACCGCTGCTCATCACCGCCGGCCGAGAATAGTCGAGCATAGCCGAGAATAGCCGAGGACAGCCGAGCATAGCCAGGATCAGCCGGGCGATCGTCGTATATTCGTCTCATTCGCGAGGCATATGCCGGCGTATTCGACCATGCCTGTGACTACACTGGACACCACCGTATAGGCACTTCAGCGGCGAATACCGCTACCCGGATCGAGGAAGAGCCGGAACGAAACCACCGGTGTGACTGTACAGTCTGCAATAACCAAAACCCAATACGCCAACGCAATCGGAAAGCCGCAGCACGAAGCCGCAGCACGAAACCGCAGCGTCTAGCCGTAACACGGATTTCCTCAGAACGAAACTCCGCAGAACGGCTCTCCGCGCAGCTCCGGCCTTGATTGCACTCGGCATAGCGGGTCGCAGACGAATCGTGCAGTTCACGCCAGCGGCATCGGGGGGTGCCATCCGAAGAAGGAGTCCAATGAAGCACAAATCCCCCTCGGGAACCAACTCGGACAACCGTCGAACCGGTGACCAGCCTCGCCGCAGCGGCAGCTGGCGCAAACCGCTTGCTCTGATCGCGGCGGCATCCATGCTTGCCATAGTGCCGGCCGGAACAATCGCCAACGCCGCCGACCCCGCCAGCCAAACCTCGGCGGCGGCAGCCACAGCTCCAGCCACCCAAGCAGCCGTCCAAGCAGCCACCCGAGCCACCACCCCGGCAGCCGACAAGGAATATCTCAAACTCACCCTCACCCGCACCGACGACCTCGGCAACGGCCCGGTCGAAGTGGGCAGCCGACTCACCTGGAGCCTCGGCTACGAAAACCTGACCACCGACACCGAATTCGCCGTTTACCCGACCGAATCGAACATGGACGGCGTGGTGACGCCGCAGTCGGCCACCAACAAGGCCCCGGTATGCCGCTGGTCCAGCCTCAAGCCCCAGCAGAAAGCCGAATGCAAGGGCACGTCGACCAATGCGTTCACCTACCATGTCGTCACCAAGGACGACATAGCCAAGGGCTTCACCCCCACCGCCACCGTCGTCGCGTCGTCCGATGTGAACGGCACCAACGTGCTGCAGACCGTCAAGATCACCGGCGAGACCGTGCAGGTGAACGAGCCGACCGTGCCGGATGGCAAGGAGCACATCAAGGTGACGATCAAGCGCACCGACAGCCTCGGCAGCACCGTGAAGGCCGGCGACAAGCTCACCTACGAATTCACGATGACCAATCTCACCGACCAGCAGGTTGTCGCCTACCCGTCCGCGTCGAACATGACCAAGGTGGACGAACCGTCCAATCCGAACGCCAGCTGCCGCTCCCTGCTGCAGCCCAACCAGAGCGGCACCTGCGGCTTCGGCTACCACGTCGTCACCGCGGAGGACGTGATCGGCCGCTCGTACACGCCGAAATCGACGTGGCGCGCCACCAAAAACCGTGAGGGCACACAGGTCCTGCAGGTCGACTTCGACGTCAACGGCGAGACCGTGACCGTCGAAGGCCCGAAGGCCGACGCCGCCTCCACGCCGGCCGAGCGCAACGACGGCACGCCGATCGCGCTCGCCACCGACAAGCAGATCAAGGACGAATGGTATCGCATCCCGGCGCTCGCCGAAGCGCCCAACGGCTGGCTGCTCGCCGCATGGGATCTGCGCCCCACCGGCGGCGACGCTCCCGGTCCGAACAGCATCGTGCAGCGCATCTCCAAGGACGGCGGCAAGTCGTGGGAGACGGTCCGTTACGTGGCGCAGGGCTACAACGTCAACGACAAGACCAACCGCAAGTACGGCTATTCCGACCCGTCCTACGTGGTCGATCGCGAAACCGGCAAGGTGTTCCTGTTCTTCGTCAAGTCCTACGATCAGGGCTATTTCGGCTCGGTGCAGGGCGTCGAGGACGTGCGCAACGTGCTGCAGGCCGTCGTGGTCGAATCCAGCGACAACGGCCAGACGTGGAGCGAGCCGCGCAACATCACCAAGGACATCACCAAGGGCCGCGAAACCCAGTGGAAGTCGCGCTTCGCCTCGTCGGGCGCCGGCATCCAGCTGCGCTACGGCGAGCATAAGGGCCGCCTGATCCAGCAGTACGCGGTGCGCACGGTCGGCAACGCGAACGTGGCGGTCTCCGTCTACTCCGACGACCATGGCAAGACGTGGCACGCCGGCAATCCGGTGGACGGTATGAACATGGACGAGAACAAGGTCGTGGAGCTGTCCGACGGCCGCGTGATGCTCAACTCGCGTCCGGGTACCAAGGGCTACCGCCGCGTGGCGATCTCCAGCGACGGCGGCGTCAACTACACGAATCTGCACGACGACAAGAATCTGCCCGATCCGAACAACAACGCGCAGATCACGCGCGCGTTCCCCGACGCGCCGGAAGGCTCCGCCAAGGCGAAGATCCTGCTCTACTCGTCGGCCGGCCCCGACGCCCGCTCGAACGGTCTGGTGCGCATTTCGTTCGACGACGGCACGACTTGGTCCGCCGGCAAGCTGTTCAAGGACGGCTACATGGCCTACTCGGTCATCACCGCGCTGTCCGACGCGGCCGGCGGCGGCTACGGCCTGTTCTACGAGGGTGCCGGCATGGCATACACGCACGTTTCGCTGGCATGGCTCGGCTATCTGACGGCAGCCGCGTCCGGTTCGGCGACGCTGACGCTTGACACCGGCGCCGACAAGGTCGGTGCCGATGGCGCAACCGTCACGGTTCCGGTCACGGTCACGAACGATTTCGATGCCGACTACACGTCGGTCACGCTGACGCCGAGCGGGCTGCCGGCCGGCTGGTCGGCGGCACCGGTGACGATCGACGGCGGTCTCAAGAAGGGCGCGACGACGACCGTTGACGTTGCGGTGAAGGTGCCGGCCGGCGTTACGGCGGACACGAAGGCCACGTTCGCACTGAAGCTGACCGGCCGCTGGGCGCAGTCCGGCGACACGCTGACCGGCATCGCTGACGGTACGGCCACGGTTTCGGTCGTCGCCGGTTCCGATCCCGCTCCCGAGCCGACTGAGCCGACGATTGCGTCGATTGGCGCGTCGTTGAAGGCTGGTGATGGCAAGTATGTGGTCGGT
>NZ_RQSP01000039.1 GCF_009078285.1 Bifidobacterium jacchi | reverse complement strand
AGCGAACAAAATTCGGGAGATCAACCAACAATCCCCGAATAATGATCGCTGACAGCACGCCCCGAAACAGCACCCCCACCTCGCACCGCCACACACGCCAGGCGACCGGACAAGCCGGCGAATCAAACTCGAAACACCGTCGGCACACCAACCGCACACGCCACACACCGCACGCCACGCATCACCGTGAATGCGCGAATGGATGAAAACCGCACAACAACCGCACAATAACCGTACAATCGCCGCGCATTGGCACGACGGCGTAATAGACTGGGTTGCGGCAATCCGCACAAACCGCGTGCAGCGCGCGCACCCGCGCGAACGAACTGCATACACGGCAATCATCGGAAGGAAGCATTATGACCGCTGAAGCGAACGTCGGCGTGGTCGGCCTCGCCGCCATGGGCGCGAGCCTGGCCCGCAATCTCGCACGTCACGGCAACAAGGTGGCTGTGTTCAACCGCCACTATTCGCGCACCGAAAAGCTGATCAACGAGCACGGCAGCGAAGGCACGTTCTACCCCGCCAAGACCATGGAGGAGTTCGTCGCATCGCTGACCAAGCCGCGCACCGCGATCATCATGGTCAAGGCCGGCGAACCGACCGACGACATGATCAACCAGCTCGCCGATCTCATGGAGCCGGGTGACATCATCGTCGACGCCGGCAATGCGCACTTCCCCGACACGATCCGCCGCGAAAAGGCGATCGCAGCCCGCGGCATGCACTTCGTCGGCTGCGGCGTCTCCGGCGGCGAGGAGGGCGCACTGCTCGGCCCGTCCATGATGCCAGGCGGCTCCGAGGAGTCATGGAAGACCCTCAAGCCGATCTTCGAGTCGATCGCGGCAAAGGTTGACGGCGAGCCGTGCGTCACGCACATCGGCGAGAACGGCGCCGGCCACTTCGTCAAGATGGTGCACAACGGCATCGAATACTCCGACATGCAGCTGATCTCCGAAAGCTACGATCTGATGCGTCGCGCGCTGGGCATGACCCCGGCCGAGATCGGTGACGTGTTCGAGGAGTGGAACAAGACCGAGCTTGATTCCTACCTGATCGAGATCACCGCCGAGGTGCTGCATCAGGTCGATCACAAGACCGGCAAGCCTCTGGTGGATGTGATCGTCGACCATGCCGGCATGAAGGGCACCGGCACGTGGACCGTCCAGTCCGCGCTCGACCTCGCCGTGCCGGTCACCGGCATCGCCGAAGCCGTGTTCGCACGTGGCCTGTCCGGCCAGACCGAACTGCGCGCCGAAGCCCAGAAGCAGGCGTTCGAGGGACCGTCCGGCGTGGTGCCGATGGCCGAGGAAGACAAGATCGCGTTCATCAACGACATCCGCGAGGCGCTGTACGCCTCCAAGATCGTCGCCTACGCGCAGGGATTCAACGAGATCACCGAAGCCGCCAAGGTGTACGACTGGAAGATCGATCTGGCTGCGGTGGCGCGCATCTGGCGCGGCGGCTGCATCATTCGCGCCAAGTTCCTCAACCGCATCTCCGAGGCGTTCGAGTCCGGCGACGCGAACGTGTCGCTGCTGTTCGCCCCGTATTTCAAGGATGCGATCGAAACGGCGGAGCGCTCGTGGCGCCGCGTGGTGTCGCGCGCGATCTCCTTCGGCATCCCGGTGCCGGTGTTCGCCTCGTCGCTCGAATACTTCGACGGCCTGCGTTCGCCGCGTCTTCCCGCCGCCCTGATCCAGGGCCAGCGCGACCTGTTCGGCGCGCACACCTACCAGCGCGTTGACGAGCCCGGCGCATTCCACACGCTGTGGACCGAGGAGGGCCGCCCGGAGATTCAGGCGTAGCGATTCGTCTGAATTCCGCGCTGCACCAGTCCGCGCTGCACAAGCAACCTGCGTCAGAAGTTCGTTGACGCATTCACTATCCCTCAGTCCTGCTTCGCAGGCCAGCTCGATCCGCAATCACGGACGCGCTGCGCGCGCGGTCTGCCGGCTCGCCGGTCGGCTCGCACAGCACCTACAAACAGCTCCGCTGTTTGCTTTACGGTGCTGTCCTGACAAGGGGAGCTGGCAATAATCAACGAACTTCTGACGCGGCTCACCAGCAGCCCAAAACAGCAAGAGACCCGCATGGCCGGCATTCGCTAGCCACGCGGGTCTTTTGCTGCCGCTGATATTGCTTCTATTTTTTTATTATTTATTTATTTATTGGTTGGTTGATTTATTGAATTATTGATGATTGACTGATTCGCTGATATCGCTGCCATATCGGATATTAGATATTAGATATCCGATATCAAATATCCGATATCCGATCAATCCGACGCAATCCGACGCGATCAGAAACCAAGCCGCGTGCGACCGAACTGGTCCAGCCAGCGCAGAATCGCACCTTCGCGAAGCGCCCACGGGCAGATCTCGACCTCTTCGATGTCAAGCGCGCGCATGATCTCATCAGCCACGATGCCGCCGCCGACGATCTGCATCGTGCGCTCGGGCGTGATGCCAGGCAACGCCACCCGCTGTTCGGGTGAGATCGCAGCAAGGCGCGGAATCCAATCCTCCAGCTGCTCGCGGGTCATCATCCACGTATCCTCACGCCCAGGCTGACGCATGACCGCACCGGCAAGCCGCGCCAGCGAACGGAACGTCTTCGACGTGCCCACCGCATGATTCGGCATCTTGTCGGGCGGCAGCGCCTTGACCACCGGGGTGAGAATCCGCCGCACCTGACGATGCACGTCCTCCAATTCATCAACGCCGGCAGTGCCCTCGGGAAGAAACTCATGGGTGATGCGCCCGGCACCGGCAGGCACCGACATCGCGACCGTAGGCTCCTCATCGGAACCCATCGCCACCTCAAGCGAGCCGCCGCCGATGTCGATCACCAGCAGACGGCCGGCATCCCAGCCATACCAACGGCGAGCGGCAAGAAACGTGAGCCGTGCCTCATCATTGCCGGACAGCACGGTCACCGCCTGCCCGATGCGCTCCTCGATGCGATGCAGAATCTTGTTGCCATTCGTCGCATCGCGTATCGCCGACGTCGCCAACGCCAACAGCTGCGTGATCTCATATTCCTCGGCGAGCCGCATGCACTGGTCGACCGCTTCGATGATCGCCTCGATGCCGGCCTTGCGAATCGATCCGTCCTCCTTGAGATACTGCATGAGCCGAACCGTGCTCTTCGTGCTCGCCTCCGGTTCGGGCCGCGCTCCCGGCGCCGCGTCGACGATGAGCATATGGACCGTGTTGGAGCCGATATCCAGCACGCCGAGACGAGTGGCGTGCGACCGTAGATTCACCATAGTCGCCAACCTACTCGCCTTGGTCGGCATCGCGCAAATCGGCGGAGCCGCGGCCGGACGCTGCCTCGCCGCTGCCGCCGCCACCGACGACGGCACCGCCGACGATCTGCCGATACAGCCGTTCCAGGCGCGCCTGTCGCAGTGGCTTGGCAAGTTCGCATTCCCACACGACGATCACGCGCCAACCTGCGGCGGCCAGCTCGGCATGCTGCCGAGCGTCACGATCGCGGTTGCGCACCAGCTTGGCCGTCCAGAATTCCACGTTCGACTTCGGCATCGTGCAGTGCGGGCACCCCTCGTGCATGTGCCAGAAGCAGCCGTTGACGAAGACGATCGTATGCCACTTGGGCAGAACGATATCGGGATGCCCGGGATATCGCCGATCATTCTTGCGAAACCGCAGACCTTGGCGGAACAGATAGCCGCGGACCAGCATTTCGATCGACGTATCCTTGCCGCGGATATGCGACATAATGTAGCTTCGCGTGCCGCGCTCGTATCGTTCACTCACGGCTACCATTATCCATGATCAGGCGGCGCACATGATCAGGCAGCTGCCCATGATCAGGCGGCGCACATCAGCGTTGTCAGCCGGCGAACTGTGCGATCGCGTCCATGAATCGCCGGCCGTACTTGGCGAGTTTGCTCTCCCCCACGCCGTTGACCGCCAGAAACGCGGCATCGTCAGCCGGGCGCAGCCGGGCCATATCGCGCAGCGTGCGATCATTGAACACCATGTAGGGCGGCAGTCCGTTGTCGCGTGCGATGGAGAGACGAACCTCGCGAAGCCGCTGGAACAGCGATTCGGCATCGCCATCGTCTGGCGTGAACGAGCCGAGCGCAGCACCATTTGAATCAGAGCCGCTTGAGCCGGCACCGCCAGAGCCGGCACCGCCACCGAAGCCAGCGCCGCCACCGAAGCCAGTGCCTTGGGCGTCACCGAACAAGCGATCTCGGCCACGATTGCGCCCGCCACCGCCGGGCGCCGCGCCGAGGCCCGCACGCCGCGAGCGCTCCACGCGCTTGATCTCGTAATGGAAATCCGGCGCGACCGTCTCCGCGGCGCGCGGCCCGAATCCGACGATCGGCATACGCCCCTCGGAGATGAACAGGAATCCGTCGGTCGTCATCTGACTGAGCACATCGCGCACCCGTGCCTCGGGCACATCGCGCAAACCGCCGTAACTCGGGCAGCGATCAAGACCGCGACCGGTCACATCCTGCGCACGCGATCCGCGCAGCACCGCAACGATTCTGCCCGAGCCGAATCCCTGCCGCACGGGCGCGCTGCCCGGCCGGCCCTGATCGTCATAGTCGTACATCACATCGTGCACGCAACGGCTGATCAGCCGCGCGATCGCAGTCACATCGATCGTCTCGAACGTGTGATCGCAGTTGGTGCAGCCGCCCTTGCATGTGCGCTTCGCCGGCGTCGATTCGCCACCACCCGATTCGGTGCCACCCGACGCGCCGCCAACCACACCGACCTCACCGACAGCAGCATCACCCCCGGTTTCGCCGAAATACCGCGTCATGTACACATGCAGGCAGTCGGTGGTGCGGCAGTAGCCGATCATCGCGTCGAGCAGACGGCGTTTGTTGCGGCGCACGATCTCCTGCTCGTCGGCGCTGAGCCGCTCGTTCTCGTAGTCGCTGTCGAGCAGTCGGCGACGGGTGACGATATCCGATTCGTTCCACAGCAGCGTGCATCGGCTCGGCTCGCCGTCGCGGCCCGCGCGACCGGCCTCCTGATAGTACGCCTCGATCGACTCGGGCATGTTGTGATGAATCACGTAGCGCACATTCGATTTGTCGATGCCCATGCCGAACGCGTTCGTGGCGACGACGACCGGCACCGCGTCGTTGACGAAGTCGCGTTGGGCGGCCTCGCGCTGCCCGGCCGGCATGCCGCCATGATAGGCGACCGCGATGGGGCCGCTACCGGTTGCAATACCGCCCACCGCAGCATCATCGCCGCCGCGCGCCCGCCGCAACTCGGGCACGACCCGATTGAGTGATTCGGCGAGCGCCTCGGTGTCCTTGCGCGTGGCGCAGTAGACGATGCCGGATTCGTTCGGATGCGCGGCCACATAGGCGGCCACCCATGCGGCCTTGCGTTTGGTTTCCATGCGAATGACGTCGAAATACAGGTTGTCGCGGTCGAATCCGGTGACCGTCACCTTGGGGTCGTTGAGTCCGAGCATGCGAATGATGTCGGCGCGCACCTTTTCGGTGGCGGTCGCGGTGAATGCGGCGACGGTGGGCCGATGCGGCAGCGATGCGATGAACTCGCCGATGCCCAGATAGGATGATCGGAAATCCTGTCCCCATTGGGAGACGCAGTGCGCTTCATCGACGGCGACGAGCGCGATCGGCACGCGCGCGGCGAAATCGCGGAATCGTCCGGTTTCCAAGCGTTCCGGCGCGACGTACAGCAGTCGCACACCGCCTTCTGCCGCCTGAGCGAGCACTGCGAACTGCTCGTCGGCGCTCTGCGTGGTGTTGATGAACGCGGCGGGGATGCCGATGTCGTTGAGTGCGTCGACCTGATCGCGCATCAGCGAGATCAGCGGCGAAATGACCACGGTCAGGCCGTTGAGCAGCGTGGCGGGAATCTGATAGCACACGGATTTGCCGGCACCGGTCGGCATCACGCCGAGCACGTCGCGTCCGGCGAGAATCGTTTCGACCAGACCGGCCTGACCGGGGCGGAACGCATCGTATCCGAAATACCTGCGCAGCGCGGCAAGCGCGGCATCGGAATGCGTCATCATGTCAGTGTTGCCATCCGTCGTCATGCACCCCACCTTACCGCGAGGTCGGCCATGCCGCGCAGCTCGGCCGGTCTCGCAGCGCTGCCGCCACCGCGCAACCGCCACCGCACAACCGCGGCGACCGCCGTAGAGCAGCGGCCACCGCATGTCAGCGGCCGTACAGCAAACCGCCGTATCGCAATCTACTGTGCGGAGACGGCGGCCAGCGCCTGATCGAGGTCGGCGATCAGATCATCCACGCCTTCAATGCCCACCGAAATGCGCACCAGGTTGGCAGGCACCTGCAGCGTGGTGCCGGAAACCGAGGCGTGCGTCATCGCCGCCGGCACCTCGATCAGCGATTCGACGCCGCCCAGCGACTCGGCCAGCGTGAACAGGCGCGTATGATCGACAAATCGCTTCGCCGCCTCGGCACCGGCCGCGAGCTGCACCGACACGACGCCACCGAAACCGCCGTGCATCTGCCGGGCGGCGATCTCGTGGCCCGGATGCGACTCCAAGCCCGGATACCACACGCGCTCCACCACGTCGCGCGGCTGCGATTCCAGCCATTGCGCGATCTTCAGCGCATTGGCGCTATGCCGACGCACGCGCAGATCGAGGGTCTTGAGCCCGCGGATCTCCAGCCACGAGTCGAACGGGGAGGGCACGGCACCGGCGGCGTTCTGCAGGAACGCGGCCTTCTCTCGCGTTTCCTCATCATTGACGACGATCGCGCCTCCGACGATGTCGGAATGGCCGCCGATGTACTTGGTGGTCGAATAGACGACCGCATCGGCACCCTCGTCAAGCGGATGCTGAAGCGCCGGCGAGGCGAACGTGTTGTCGACGACCACCTTGACGCCGTGCGCGTGCGCCACGGCCGCCGTCGCGGCGATGTCGGTGATGTTGAGCAGCGGGTTCGAGGGAGTCTCGACCCAGATCACCTTGTAGTCCTTGGATTCCAGCGCCGCGGAGACGGCCGCCGTATCGGTGATGTCCACCACGTCGAGCCCGACGCCCCACGGCACGAACACCTTGGACAGCAGTCGGTAGGTGCCGCCGTACACGTCGTCGCCGAGCAGCACGTTGTCGCCGGGGCGCAGCGTGGAGCGCAGCAGCACGTCGATGGCGGCGAGTCCCGAGGAGAAGCTGAGCGCGTACTTCGCACCCTCGACGGCGGCGAGCTGCTCGTCGAAGCTGGTGCGCGTCGGGTTGATCGAACGCGAGTAGTCGTGGCCGCCGCGCAGGCCGAGCACACCGTCCTGCTTGAACGTGGACGTCATGTAGATGGGGGTGACGACCGCGCCCGTGGTAGGGTCGGGGGTCTGGCCGGCGTGGATGGCGCGGGTGGCGAGCGCGTCGGCGGAGAAATCAGTGGCGGCTGCGGGGTTGGTGGCGTTGGCAGGGTTGGAGGCGACGGTTGCGGCGGCGGGCGTGGCGGCGGGCGTGGTCATTGCTTGCTCCTTGATGGCTTGGTATGGGTGATTGATGGCTGTGTGTTGTGGCTTTGTTGTGGCCGTACGTTGCAGGGATGCGGTTTTCGGATTGTGCTGTGGAATATGCTTTGGATTGCTCTTCCGATTGCGCTGCCTTGCGATGCGTCTCGTTGCTGCGAGGCTTCACGATGCTGCGAGACTGCTCGCGCGGGTTTACAGATACTGCTCGACGAGCGACGGGCGCGTGGTCGCCTCGACCACATCCGCGTAGCCGTGGGCGCGCATCCAGTCGTCGTTGAAGATCTTCTCCAGGTAGCCGCGCCCGGAATCCGGCAGCAGCACGACGACAATCTGGTTCTCGTCGAGATCGTGCTCTTTCGCGTAGCGCACGGCGCTGACCACGGCCATGCCGGACGAGCCGCCCACCAGCAGCCCCTCCTCGGCAGCGAGACGCCTGGTCATGAGGAACGCGTCATGATCATTGACGCGCACGATGTCGTCGGTGATGGTGCGGTCGAACGCCTTCGGGTAGAAATCCTCGCCGACGCCTTCGATATCGTACTGGTGAATCGTGTCGCCGGGGCCCGCCGAGTAGATCGAGCCCGCCGGGTCGGAGCCGATCACCTTGACCGCGCCGCCGGAAACCTCCTTGAGGTAGCGGCCGGTGCCGGAGATCGTGCCACCGGTGCCGATGCCCGCCACGAAGTGCGTCACCTTGTGGTCGGTGTCCTCCCAGATTTCGGGACCGGTGGTGTGGTAGTGGCTGTCGGGGCCGTTGGGATTGTCGTATTGGTTGGGGCGGTAGCCGCCGGGGATCGCCTTGGCGAGCCGGTCGGCGACCTGATAGTAGGATCGCGGATCGTCGGGGCCGGCGTCGGTGGGTGTGACGACGATTTCCGCTCCGTATGCCTTCAGCACGTCGCGCTTGGACTGGCTGACCTTGTCGGGCAGGGTGAAGATCGTGCGGTAGCCGCGGCTGAGCGCCACGAGGGCGAGTCCGACGCCGGTGTTGCCGGAGGTCGGCTCGACGATCACGCCGCCCGGCTTGAGTTCGCCGCTGCGTTCGGCCGCGTCGATGATGCGTTCGGCGATGCGGTCCTTGGAGGAGCCGCCCGGGTTGAGATATTCGATTTTGGCGGCGATGGTGGCTTTGACGCCGTCGGTGACATGGTTGAGCTTGACGAGAGGGGTGTGGCCGATGAGTTCGGTGATGCTGTTGTGGATGGTCATGATGATCCTCGTTTGATTTGATGCCGCTTGAACCGTTTGGTCGGCGCGCGTTGGCGGGTGTGGTCTGGATGGTCCTGGATGGGTTGGTACGACAGCTTTGATTATCGGATAGCTCGATGTCGCGTGGGGCGCCCGGTCCGGCAGTTGATCGATCGCGGATGAAACGGGATTCATGTGAGTCGGTGTCGGTTCGTGTTCCTCTTCGGATACGCCGCAAGCTCTGGTATGACAAGCGTGTGGCTGCGTCCCCATGCGGGTCATGATTCTATTCGGGGGAATCACGATGCAGTAAGGTTCCAATACGCTTGATGGCTTCCAACAACCGGGAGCACCCATCTATGGAACTACAGGGAAACTACTGGAAACGCGAGGAACTCCGGTACACGCGAAGAATGAATCCTATCTCAAGTTATGCGTTGTCAACCGCCTGCCCAACCCCAGCATGGGGCGGCGCGGTCAGCGACAACAGCAACAACACATGAGATACGTCATGACTCATACCATACCACCGCCCTCCACCCCGGCGTGTCGCACACGAGGTGTCTCATTTGAACATGAGCGCGAAATCCGCAACGCATCACAGGAACGAACTTGAATGAACTAGAGTGAAGGCATGAACGAACACACCAGGCACGTCATCGCATCCACGGTCACCTCATCGGGGGCAGAGCCACCGTATATCGAAACACAGTCGGATCGAACCGATCTGCCGCTGGCGGTGATGCCGTGCGTCGTGGCGTCGATGATCGAGCCGTTCCGCGCGAATCTGCCGCTGCTGCACGACGTGGCGCGCGTGCGCATGTACACCGACACCACGCTTGACGAGAACGAGATCACACGCCGTGCCGCCGGAGCGGATGCGGTCATGGTCATCGGCTTCCATGTGGGCGATTCGCTGCTCGGTCGGCTCGGCATCAACCCGCCCAACCCGTCGAATCGGCGCGGGGATTCACGTACCGATTCGGACGGCAATTCGGACGGCATTTCGCATATCGATTCTCATGGCGGCGGCAACACCGTGCGCTGCTTCGCGTTCGGCGGCACCGGCGTGGCCAGCTACATTGATCTCGACGCGGCGCGCAGCCGTGGCATCAGCGTGCGCAACGTGGTGCATTACGGGGATTCGTCGGTGGCGGAGCACGCGTTCGCACTGCTCATGGAGCTGTCGCGCGGCGTGGGGCGTCAGGATGCCGCGGTGCGCCGGGGCGACTGGTCCGGCTTGGATGGATTCGCGCTCAACGGCAAGACGCTTGGCATCGCCGGATTCGGCGGCATCGGGCGCGCTGTGGCGCGTATCGCGCGAGGATTCGGCATGCGTGTGGCGGTGTGGAACTCGCATGTGGACCCGGTTGCGGCGCGCGAACTCGGCGTGAAACTCGTCGATGATCTGGGGGATCTCATGGCCCGTTCGGATGCGTTCAGCGTGCATCTGCCGCTGTTGGAGTCCACGGCTGGTCTGATCACGGCCGAGCATCTTGATCGGCTACAGCCGGGAACATTGTTCGTGAATACGGCCCGCGCCGAAGTGATCGAACATGGCGCGCTGACGGCCCGGCTCGCCCGAGGCGATATCAGAGCGGGACTCGACGTGTTCGAGCATGAGCCGCTGCCTGCAAACGATCCCCTGCGATCAATGCCGAACGTGGTGCTCACCCCGCATGTGGCGTGGCGCGACGACGAAGCCTACGTAAGCCTGACCCGCCAGGTCTTCCAATCGGTCGCCTCGTTCTTCAAAGGCGGCGACTACAACGCCGTCGTGTGACGCACGATGCGAACGATATTGCGTATGTACACCACGATGACCGCCACGCCGAATATCGACAGCAGCATGAGGCCATATACGAAGCCCGGCGTCTGATATCCGTAGCCGCATACCACGATGTCACTGATCGCGCATATCAGCGTGAACGCGATCATCAATGCGATGCGTAGCAGCTCGCATACGAGTCGCGCGCGCGGCATGCGACGCAGGAACAGCACGACCACGCTGATCAGGATCACCGTCTGCACGCAACTGATGGCGGTAAACGACCAGAAACGCGACGGTTCGCGCAGAAACGCCGTTTCAGGAAACTCCCGAATCACCGATTCGATGCCGTAGGGAATGTAACTGTACTTCCAATACGCCAGCAAAGCCTCCCATGCGATGGCCACGATGATGGCAACCGCTGTCTTATATGCGGCAGGAATCGCCGGGAATCTCCTAGGCAATGAGACAGATGCCGACATGATGCATCACCTTCACAATAAAGTCTGTACGCAGTAGATCGTTCGTAGGTCTGGTCGGTCTACCTATATGATGATCAGCTTTGCAATTGTGATGTACTTCTGCTCAGCTCGAATAATCACCCGACTGGGCATTGGACGCGCCCCAAGCCACTGGGGGTAGAAATCGGAAACAGCCGGCTCGGCGGAGAAGAAACTCTCGATAACGCCGACCTTGATATGAGGATAAGCCTTTGCTGAGTGCAGACTCAAAGCATGCTGCACAAATGCACGCACTCATCACAAAACACCTATTGGTCTGTCTCACGAATATGCGAGGCAGGAGGAGCCGCAGGCGTGGCGGTCAGAGGGTGGCGGCGGCGATGAGAGCGCACGTGTAGTCGGATTGCGGGTGAGACAGAATCCGTTCGGTGGGGCCGCTCTCAGCGACGCGACCTTCGTGCAGCACGAGCACACGATCCGCGATATGTCGCACAATGCCAAGATCATGCGACACCATCACCAGCGATGTTTCACGCCCTGTTTCACGACCGTGGTGCAGCATCGCCTCGAACGCCCGAAGAATCTGAATGCGCGCAACCACGTCAATGGCACTCATCGGCTCATCAGCCAGCACCACGCGCGGTTCGGTGATCAGCGCGCGCGCGATCGCCACCCGTTGCGCCTGTCCGCCGGACATATCGATCGGATAGCGATCCAGCATCTCATCGGGGTCCAACCCTGCAATCCGCAGCGCATTCGAGGCGCGACGCAACAGCTCGTCGCGCCCAAGGACTCGATCGCGAATACGCAACGGCTCGCAGATCGACTGCCACACACGCCAACGCGGGTCCAGCGAGGAAAACGGGTCCTGAAACACCAGACCGGATTCACGACGCAGCAGATCACGTACGCGCACGGCAGCGCCCGCAGCCGAATCCCCCACCGCACCCACGGCAGCGTCTCCCGCAGCTGAATTCCCAACAGCCGCCTCCGCAGCACCCGCGGCTTCAACCGTCGCATTCAGCGACGAACCCCGGTACAGCACCTCACCCGAATCAGCCGAATCAAGACCGAACATGATGCGCGTCAGCGTGGTCTTGCCCGAACCTGACCCGCCGATCACAGCAAGGCACTCCCCCGGCCGCACATCGGCGGACACGTCGAACAACACCTGATTGGCTCCCTGCCGGCCGGCATCGCCTCGGCCCGCAACATCACGGCCAGCGCCTCGCCAGAACCGCCGCCCGCCGACTGCACGACCAAACGACTTGCTGATGTGGCGAACAGCAAGAATCGGCGATATCTCATGCATCACAACTCACGATCCCTTCCACTGTCCGCACGTCGTAGCGACAGTTCACGGGCGGCTTCGACCAGACGCGCGGTCTGTGGCACCGACGGGCGCGCAAGCAGATCAGCGGTCGTGCCACCGTCCACGATGCGGCCGGCGTCGATCACAGAGCATTGCGTGGTGGCGCGCGCGAGCACGGCGAAATCATGGGTGATGAACAGCATGGACGCGCCGGCATCGTCCACCAGCGACACCAGCAGATCGACGATCTGACGTTGCACGATCGAATCAAGCGCCGTCGTCGGCTCGTCGGCGATGATGAATCGCGGCGAGGTGATCAGTGCGGTCGCAATCGCCACGCGCTGCTGCTGACCGCCGGACAGTTCATGCGGATACCGGTCGGCGGCCTCGGCCGGCAATCCGACCTTGCTGAGCATGGCGAACACGCGATCGCGCCGTTCGGAACGGTTCAGATCATAGTGCAGGCTCAACGGCAGTTCGATCTGACGTGCCACGGTCGTCACCGGATTCAGCGCAATGGCCGGATTCTGGAACACCATGCCCACATATCGGCCACGCAGATCAGCCAATGCGATATCATCCGCGCCGACCACCTGGGTGCCGCCAAGCAGAATGGAACCCGTCACGTTCGCATTCAGCGGCAGCAATCCCATGATCGCCCGCGCAATCATCGATTTGCCCGAACCGGACGAGCCGATCAGGCCGACGCGAGTCCCATCGGCGATGCTCATGTCAACATCGCGCACAATGGCCCTGCCGCCGATCGCAATGTTCAGTCCGCGAATCTCGACGCTCATTGCGTGCCTCCCAGCTTCGCTCCGTCGCCCATGACATCGCCGCCTGCATTGCCGTCGCCGCAGTCACCGCTGCCGCAACCACCGTCGCCACCATCGCCGCCGCAGCCACCAACGCCCTGCCGCAGCCGCGCATTCGACAGCGGGTCCGCGGCGTCGCGCAGCACGTCACCGAACACGTTCAGCGCCACGACCACGACGGTGACGATCAGTCCCGGCCATAGGACCGTCAGCGGATACACGTTGATGAACTTGACCGACGTGGCGAGCGAATGCCCCCAACTGGGCACGCCGGACGGCACACCGATGCCCAAGTATGTCAAGCCGCTTTCCGCAAGCACTGCGGTGCCGGCCGACAGCGACGACTGCACGATCAGCACCGGCATCATATTCGGCACGATATGCCGCACGAACACCCACCAGGCCGACGCGCCGGACGCGCGCGCCGACTCCACGTAGCTCGACCGCGCCGCGAGCATCGCCGCAGGACGCGCCACGCGAGCCAGATTCAGCCCGTATCCGAACCCGCAGGCGGCGACGATCACCATGATCGACGCGCCGAGCGGCACCGCGAGAATCAGCGCCAACAGCACGGTCGGGATCGAAATCAGCGCATCGACCACCACGACGGATACGGATGCCAATGCCGAACTGCGCGAGACCATCGCGGCGACCAGCAGTGCACCGAAGGCGAGCGCCACCGCCACGGTCAGCACGACGATCAGCAGATTCGTGCGGGCTCCGGCCATCAGCCAGCTGAGCACGTCGGCTCCGGTACCGTCGGTGCCGAGCCAATGTGCGGCGGACGGCTTCGCCCACACGTGATAGCCGTCGGTTTCAAGCAATGGGCGCGGCGTCCAGAACATCGCGACGATCGCGACCAGCAGCCACAGGCCAAGCACGACCAGCGCGAACCGCCCCTCGCCGCGACGCCACATCGACCGCAGCACAACGACAGCACTCATGCGATCACCTCCGCAACACCAGCAGCCGCCGCAAGCCGCGGGTCCAGCGCACGATGCAGCAGATCGACAATCAGTCCGATCATCAGAAAGAACGCGGCGAGCATGAACAGTTCGCTCTGCACGGCGATCAGATCGCGATTGCCCACGTCGGTGACCAGCCCCGAACCGATGCCGGGCAGCGCGAACAGATTCTCGATGACCATGACGCCGGTGATCATCTCGGCGAACGTCAGACCGATCACCGACACCAGCTGCGGCATGGCGAGCCGCAATCCGACCCGAATCACCGCAGCGCGTCGCGTCATGCCGCACGCCATCGCCATGTCAAGATGCCCCGACGAGGCGACCTCGCCCAGCGCCGAGCGCACGTAACGCATCAGCGAAGCGCCGACGATGATGCCGACCGTCAACGCCGGCAGCACCAGCGACCAGACCGCCGCCCCCGGTGTCTGCCAGCCGTCGAGCGGAAACCCCTGCGCAGGGAACAGGCCGATCAGGCCGCTGCCGCGCGAGAACAGCAGAATCAGCAGCAGTCCGCCCCACAACGCCGGAATCGCGCCGCCGATCAGCCCTGCGACGTGAAACGCGGTCCGCGCCCACGACGAGCGTGCCAGCGTCGCGGCGACACCCAACGGCAGTCCGACCGCGATCGCCACCAGCAGCCCGAGCACGATCAGCGGAAACGTGATCGACGCGCGGGCAGCCACCAGGGCGCTCACCGAGCGGCCGGTGAGCATCGACGTGCCGAAGTCGCCGCGCAGCAGTCCGCCCGCCCAATCGGCGTACTGTGCGACCAGCGGGCGATCGAGCCCAAGCTGCGCGCGCAGGGCCGCGACGCGTTCTGGCGGCGAGTTGAGTCCGGCCATGACGGCCGCCACGTCGCCGGGCAGTATGCGCAGCGCCGCGAACACGACGACGGACACGCCGAACAGCGCCGCGACGAACAGCGCGAGGCGACGGATGATGAATCGCATGGCGGCTACCTCCTGCTGTGTTGCGCCCTGCTACGTTGCGTCATGCTACGTTGCTTCTCTCCACGTTGCGCCCTGCTACGTTGCATCCGGCCGCGGCTACTTCTCGTACGTCACATCGTACAACGGCAGCAGCGTCTGGTTGAGGTTGACCGGCAGCCCCTTGAGCCCCTTGGCC
Source organism: Bifidobacterium jacchi (assembly GCF_009078285.1). Lineage (GTDB taxonomy): Bacteria > Actinomycetota > Actinomycetes > Actinomycetales > Bifidobacteriaceae > Bifidobacterium > Bifidobacterium jacchi. The sequence continues at coordinate 5,782 of NZ_RQSP01000039.1, read as the reverse complement.
CAGACGGTGGTGACGCGATAGTTGAACAGCCAGTCGGCGGCGGCGTCCTCGGAGACGCGGCGTGCCGCCTGTGCGAGCAGCCGGTCGCGCTGTTCGTCGCTGGTGGCGGCGATCGCCTGCTGGTAGAGCTGCTGCACGTCCTTGCTGTCGTAGCCGTAGTAGTAGGTCGGATCGGCCCACTGGTAGAAGTCGTGGCTTTCGTTGTGGTCCACCAGCGAAATGTCGTACTGCTTGTTGGTGTACACGTCCTCAAGCCATGTGGAGAATTCGACCACGTTCACCTTGAGATCGATGCCGATGGGCTTGAGCTGCGAGCGCAGCTGGTCGCCGAGTTCGGTGCCGTAGATGTTCGCGTAGGTGAGGGTGAGCGTCAGCGGCTTCGATTCGCTGTAGCCGGCTTCGGCCATGAGCGATTTGGCCTTGGCCTCATCGTGCGGGTAGAGGCCGGTCAGGTCCTCGTAGCCGGGGTCGAGCGATGGGATCGGGCCGCCGAGCGCCTTGTCCGCGCCGCCGCGCGAGGCGATCAGCTCCTTGTGATCGATGGCGTAGCGGATGGCCTGCCGCACGCGCTTGTCAGCGGTGGCCTTGCCGGCTGCGTTGTTGAATGCGAGCACGTACTTGTCGGTGTCGTCGCCCGCCTTGACTACGTAGTGGTCCGGGTCGGAGACGAACGGTTCGGCCAGATTCTCGGTGATGGGCGCGAGCGCCTGCACGTCGCCGGATTTGAGCGCGTTGACGGCCGCATTGTCGTCGGCGAGATAACGGACGACCACGGTGGCGGTCTTCGCCTTGTGCTCGCCCCAGTAGTTCGCGTTGGCCTTGAGGGTGATGCTGTCGTTGGCGACGAACTTGGCGACGGTGTACGGACCGGAGCCGATCGCCTCGGTTTTCGCATCGTACTTCGCGTCCTTGTCGAACACGAGTCCGGCACGGCCGGTGAGCGCCCACAGCAGGTTCGAGTTGGGCTCCTTGAGCGTGATCGTGACCGTGTTGGCATCGTCGTCGCCCGTGACCGCCTTGACCGCGGCAAGCGATTCGGCATCATGATACTGGTTCTTGATCAGCTGGTTGATCGACCAGGTCACGTCCTCCGCGGTGAGCTTGTCGCCGTTGGAGAACGCCATGTTCTCATTGAGATGGAACGTGTAGGTCAGGCCGTCCTGGGATTCGTCCCAGCGTTGTGCGATCGCGGGCACGACCTTGTTGTTCTCGTCGCGGGCGACGAGTCCTTCGTACACGTTGCCGATGAGGATCTGGTCAAGCGCCGACCCGGCGGTGGTGCGGATGTCGAGATTGGTGGGGGCGAGCTTGAGACCGATGGTCACGGTGTCGGCCGTGGCTGCGGCGGTATTCGACGCGCCTGCGTTGCCGCCGTTGCTACCGTTGCTGGATTTGCTGGATTTGCCATCACCGAAGGCGAGCGTGATGCCGATGACGATCGCCACCACGGCGATGACCGCGATCAGCGAAAACAGCCAGGCTTTGCTGGATTTGCCGCCGCCGTTGGCACCGCCGCGGTTTCCGCGGTTGCCGCTGCTCTTCGGCCGCTTGGTTCGGCCAGCAAGACTCGCGTCGGTCGTGGCAGATGCGGAGGATGCGGCGGATGCGGAGGCCGCCGCGCTGCCGGTCGATGCGGCTGCGTTCGGCTCGGCGGCCTGTGCTTTCCCAGTCTGTGTGTTGGCTGCGTTCGGCTTTGTTTCGTTGGGCTTGCCGATATTGGATTCGGTCGCGTTGGATTGAGTCTCGTTGGATTGAGTCGCGTTGGATTCGCTGGTTGCGCCGTCGTCGACGTGCACACCGTTGTCCTGTGCCATGATTCTTCCTCTATGTTCGATTATGGTCGTTCGGTTATGGTTTCCTCATGCCGCATTCCCTGCAATCGGATGCGGCGATGCAGTATGGTTGGCCGCCACGACGGGTCGGTCACCGTTTGCCACTATAGCCCCGGGGCTGTAGATGCGCGGCGAGGAACGGCTGGCCGGCATCCGCTCGGCATTCATCTGATATCCACAACAGCCCTACAAAGCAGCCCCACAAACAGAACGATGCACACCACGACGAGCGCACCACGGTAGAATGATGCGCAAGGATTTCACCTCGGCATTGGAGGATTGCTATGCTGGTCGCCGTTGACATCGGCAATACGAACATCGTGATCGGTTTTCTTGACGGCGGCGACATCGTCGGCACCTATCGGGTCACCACGAAGGCGAATCATACGTCGGACGAATACGGGCTGTTCCTCACGCAGTTTCTGCGTATGAGTGGATTTACGCCCGACGACGTGGACGATGTGATCGTCTGCTCGGTGGTACCCAAGGTGATGCATTCGTTCCGTGCGAGCATCGTCAAGTTTCTCGGCGTCGATCCGATGATCGTCGGACCGGGCGTGCGCACCGGCATCAACATCCGCATCGACGATCCCCGCTCGCTGGGCGCGGACATGCTTGCCGACAGCGTCGGCGCCTACGAAGTGTACGGCGGACCGGTGCTGGTGGCCGATTTCGGCACGGCAACCACGTTCGACTACGTTGATGCGAAGGGCACGATCACCTGCGGCATCATCACGACCGGCATCCGCAGCGGCGCGGCGGCATTGTGGGGTGAGACAGCGCAGCTGCCGGAGGTCGAGATCACCAAACCCACCTCGATTCTGGCGACGAACACGCGCACCGCCATGCAGGCCGGACTCTACTACGCGTTCCTTGGTGGCGTCGAACGCACGATCCAGCAGTTCCGCGATGAGATCGGCGAACCGTTCAAAGTGATCGCGACCGGCGGACTGGGCCGCGTGTTCAAGGACGGCACCGACATGATCGACGTCTACGATCCCGATCTGATCTTCAAGGGCATGGCCGCCATCTACCGTCGCAACGTCGCACACTGACACGCCGGGTGCCTGCGGCACCACAGGGCGCCACCGAGTGCCAGTGGCGCCACATGCCCGGTATCCTGCGTCAGACGTTCGCTGACGAATTCGCTGTTCCTCAAGTCAGATTCGCTAATAGCGGCTCCCCTTGTCAGGGGAGCTGTCAGCGTAGCTGACTGAGGGGTAGTAGCACCCTTGGGAACGTTCAACCCGTGTAACTACCCCTCAGTCCCGTTCGCGGGCCGGCTCGCCGCAATCACAGACGCGCTACGCGCGCAGCCTGCCGGCTCGCTGGTCTGTTCGCCTGTTGCCTGCAAGCCTTTGACGGGGGATGCCAGGTATGTGTTGGCCGCAATGGCATGTTGGTTGCCAATTAGCAACCACCGTCCCGTATCGGCGGCCCGTTCGCCGATCCGTCCTTGCGACGCCGTCGGGAATACGCCTGTTTCTGCGATTGCTCCGGTGAGGGGTCCGGCGAAATGAGCCTGCGTCGCGGAACAACAAGCACGGAGCCTCATGCCCTTTGTCGACGCGGCCTGCACGCAATCACGGACGCGCTACGCGCTCGGTGTGTCGGCTCGCTGGTCTGTTCGACTGTTGCCTGCAAGCCTTTGACGGGGGATGCCGGGTGTGTTGGCCGCAATGGCATGTTGGTTGCCAATTGGCAACCACCGTCCCGTATCGGCGGCCCGTTCGCCGATCCGTCCTTGCGACGCCGTCGGGAATACGCCTGTTCCTGCGATTGCTCCGGTACAATAAGTCCGGCGGCGTGGAACATCGAGGACAGAGCGCCATGATGCCGTGTCCGCGGGGGCGATGATGCCGGCCGAGGGATTCTGGCTTGCACCCCCGATTTACCGGCGCACCTCGGCATCGCCCGCATCACAGCCTGCATTCAGGTGATGTCCAGACGGAATCGTTGGAAAATAGGGGTTTTCGAGTGGCATCATCGCGAGATTCCTGCTATGGGCCGGCATGCGAGTGGGACGCAATGTGATTCGAACCTGTTTTTGCGCTGCATCCCACAAATCAGCGGGACGCAACGTGATCCGGGCGTTGTTTCGCGTTGCATCCCACGAATCACCCACGAATCAGCGGGACGCAATGTGATTCGAGCCTGTTCTTGCGTTGCATCCCACGGCTTCGCCCGTATCACAGCCTGCATTCAGGGAATGATCAGGCAAAATCGTTGGAAAATGGCCGTATGCAAGTGAGGACTTCGTGCATGCCTGCTATGGACCGGCACGCGAGTGGGACGCAACGCAATTCAGGCCTGCTTTTGCACTGCATCCCACGAATCAGTGGGATGCAACGCGATTCGGGTACTGTTTTGCACTGCGTCCCGCGAATCACCCACGAATCAGCGGGACGCAATGTGATTCGAGCCTGTTTTTGCGTTGCATCCCACGGCTTCGCCCGTATCACAGCGTGCGTCCAGGGAATGATCAGGAGGAATCGTTGGAAAATGGAGGTTTGCGAGTGGCATCATCGCGAGATTCCTACTATGGGCCGGCACGCGAGTGGGACGCAACGCGATTCGGGCCTGTTCTTGCACTGCATCCCACGGAATAGTGGGACGCAACGCCGTGATGGACCGTTTCCGCGTTGCATCCCACGGCGTCACCCGCATCACAGCCTGCGTTCAGGGGATGTTCAGGCAAAATCGTTGGAAAATGGCCGTATGCAAGTGGCGTCATCGCGGCGTGCCTGCTATGGGTCGGCAGCGAGTGGGACACAACGCAATTCGGGCCTGTTTATGCACTGCATCCCACGAACCAGAGGGACGCAACGCAATTCGGGTACAGTTTTGCACTGCGTCCCACGGAATAGTGGGATGCAACGCAATTCGGGTACTATTTTGCACTGCGTCCCACGAATCAGGGGGACGCAATGTGATTCGAGCCTGTTTCCGCGTTGCGTCCCACGGCATCGCCCGCATCACAGCGTGCGTTCAGGGAACGTTCAGGCGGAATCGTTGGAAAATGGCCGTATGCAAGTGAGGACTTCGTGGCATGCCTGCTGTGGGCCGGCACGCGAGTGGGACGCAACGCAATTCGAGTACTGTTTTGCACTGCATCCCACAAATCAGCGGGACGCAGTTTGATTCCGCCCGCTCCGACTCTGCGTACCATGCCCCGGCACCATCACCCGACAACGGTGCAACCCCTCTGCGCAAGAATTTCTCGGGATTTTCCCCGAGTTCGAGAAAAACATGCGCTAAGAAAGTGCCAGCACAAAAGGGCCAGCGCAAGATAATCTCGAAATGGCCGTCTATCCCGAGAAAAACTTGCGCGGTCGCGCTGTTAATGACGTGATGGGGATGACATGACTGAGGCCGATTCTCGAGTTTCTGTTTCAATCCCAATTCAGTCTCACTCCCCTTCAGGCCACTTGAGCATCATTGCTCGTTCCACTGGTTGCTAATTGGCAACCAACATGCTATTGCAATGCACACATGTCCGAAGACCCGTTGAAGTGGGCTGTTTGTTCGGTCTCCGCGTCACGGGGAGCGGTCACAGGGAGCTGGTTTGGTCACAGGGAGCGCCCGCTCCCTGTGATCAGGGTGTCAGAAACGTCGAAATACCAAGGTTTTCATCAAGCGGTCACAGGGGGGCGACCCGCGCCACGCGACTAAACCCGCGCCCTGTGACCAAACCCGCGCCACGCCAGTGGTACGGAATGCGGAATGGGCGTTGTTTTGCGTCGCATCCCACTAATCACGAATCAGCGGGACGTAGTTGCTAATTGGCAACCAACATGCCATTGCGCTAAACACATACTGGACACATACCGCTGCGCACGCGGCTCTAGTGTCCTGCGTCAGAAATTCATTGACGAATTCACTACCCCTCAGTCCCGCTTCGCGGGCCAGCTCGTCCTGCAATCATGGTCGCGCTTCGCGCGCAGTCTGCT
>NZ_RQSP01000038.1 GCF_009078285.1 Bifidobacterium jacchi | reverse complement strand
TTCGGGGCGTGTTGTCAGCGATCATTATTCGGGGATTGTTGGTTGATCTCCCGAGTTTTGTTCGCTGAGCGTCTCGTAGCGATCGGAATTCGGGAGCAGTGGGTTTGTTTCCCGAATTTTGTTCGCTGAGATGGTCTCAGTGATCATTATTCGGGAGAAAGCGGCGAATTTCCCGAATTTTGTTCACTGAGGCTGCCGCGGCGGGCAGCATCGGAGCCCATCGTGTCGAAGCTCGCTACACCAGATGGGTGCTACACCAGATGCTCGCTACACCAGATGGTTGTCGTAGGCGAAAACGACCGCCTGCACGCGGTCACGCGCGTTGATCTTGGCGAGGATATGCGCCACATGCGTCTTGACGGTCGGCAGACTGATGAACAGTTTGGCGGCGATCTCCTGATTGCTCAGACCATGCGCGATCTCGATGAGCACCTCACGTTCGCGCTCGGTCAGCAGATCAAGCTCCGGATCGGTGTAGCATCCGGCATCCACCGCATGCCCGCCGACCGTCGTGCTACCTTCAATCATGCCACCGCCAGCACCATCAGCAGCGCCAGCAGCGCCGCCATCGGCGGAGACGCCACCAACCCGTGCGGCACCTGCCAGCGGGCGAACACCGACAGCGCCCGCAAACGCACCCGCACTAGCTCCAGCACCAGCTCCGGCACCAGCACCTGCGCCAGCGGCTGCCGCCGAACCGTTTCGCGCATAGCCATCCTCCATCATCTTCTCGATGAGTCGCTTGGTGGCTGTCGGCGCGATGATCGCATTGCCGTCGAACACGGTGCGTATCGAGCTGAGCAGCGTCGCCGGGCGCGTGTCCTTGAGCAGGAATCCCGACGCTCCTGCGTTGATCGCGGCCATCACATATTCATCCAGATCGAACGTCGTCAGAATGATCACGCGCGTCGGCCGCACTCCATTCTGCCCTGTGGTGATGCGCTGCGTCGCCTCGATGCCGTCCATGCCGGGCATGCGCACGTCCATGAGCACCACGTCGGGATGCAGCGATTCGGCGGCCTCGACCGCCTGCGCGCCATCCGCCGCCTGACCGACCACCTGCATGTCCTTCTGCGAGCCGATCACCATGGCAAAACCGACGCGCACCAGCTCCTGATCGTCGGCGATCACCACTCGAATCCTGTCATTGTCACTCATGCTCACCACTGTACCCTTCGCGCCCGTCCGTCACGTTGTGTGCTGCGCCGAATACGCGGTCGTCTCCATCCGCACGGCGTGCACGCGCCGCATGGCGCAACTGCTCGTCGAGTGGGGCGGCCGGGTGCAGTCGCATCGCTGCTCCATTGTTCCCGGCGCGCGACTCCGCTGCGCCACCGTCGTCAAAGCCCGCAGCCTCGTCGCCATCCGCGCCGCCGTGCGCTTCGTCGCTGAACCCCGTTTCGCGCAGCATGCCGAGCAGTTGCCGCATGTGCGCCAGCGCGTCGCGCCCCTGATCGCCGATCGCCTCGAACGAGGAGGCGATCTCCTCGGCGCCTGGCCGCACGCCGCTCGCCTCGGCTTCGTCCAGCCGACGAATGCCCTGATCGGCCTGATCGATGACGCGCGTCAGCGTGTCGGTCACCTCCGTCTGAATCCTGCCGCTGATGCGATTGCGCTCCATGTTCGCGGCGAGCGTACGCTGCTTGCGCTGCTCCAATCGCAGCGCATCCTCACGCGCCTGCAGCACGAGCACGTTCGCTCCACGCGAGCGATGCCAACGGGCGAGCATGATCGTGCCGACGCAGATGAGCGCCAGCGCGATCGTCCAAGATATCGAATTGAACGCGACGCTTCGCATGCTGTACGGCAGTGGGAACGGCGTGTCCGGCGTCCCGGCGATCCAGCGCAGTATGCTGCCGTATCCGAGCGACGAGACCGCCACCTTGCCGCCGAACAGCACGGACACGCCCATCGAAGCCGCGCCGGTCCACTTCCATGTGCCGGGGCGGCCGTAGAGCACCGCCGAATACAGCGCCACCGGCGCCAGCAGGTCCGAAACGCTGATCGGCTGCAATGCGATCAGCTGAAGTACGGCGAGAACCGAGACCATCGCCGCCGTGGTCTCCGGGAAACGCCGGCGCAATGCCAGCGGAAGAATCATCATGAACGCGATCATGCGATGCTGCACGGCAAGATCGTCATCCGTCCCCCAACCAGCGAAGTACAGCGAGAACGTGCTTCCAAAACCGGCGAGCAGCACGGCAAGCAGCAGCGCGATGATCGTGTCCGTCAGCAGATAGTGGCGTTCGCACCATTGCGACAGTCGCTCCACATAATTAAGGCGCATGCCTTCGCCACCGACCGCCTGGGCGATGGGCTTGGAACGCAGGCTGGCGATGATCGACGGCCACGGCGATGTGCGTCGCGAAGAAGTCGGTGGAGCCGGTGGAGGCTGCGGAGCCGATGGAGGCTGCGGAGTCGGCGGCGATGTCCGTTGCGCTGGCGTCGGGTCGGCTGGTGCTGGCCCGGAAGGCGCCGGCGACGCTGCGGCCGCGTTCCCGCCCGATGCGCGATCCGCCGACTCGGCTGCTGTCGATTCGGCAGTGCTGCCATTGATGGCGTTGCTGATCGCGCCGCTGATGATGGTGCCGCTTCCGACGGCGCGATTCGGCTGCATGATCGCGTCGCTCTCGTCATGCGCCGTCGCCGCCCCAGCCGACGCAGCCCCAGCCGACGCAGCTGCTCCAGCCGCCCCAGCCGCAGCCCCGCCCAGCGGCACGACCGCATGCACGGCGAAGCCCCCGCCGAGCCGCGGCCCGGCATCCGCGCTGCCGCCCACCGCGGCAATGCGCTCCCTCATGCCGATCAGCCCATAACCAGCCTTATGCCCGTCAAGCCCTGCCGCCGCGCCCCGCCCGTCATCCGCCACGGTGACGGTCAGCGCATCGGCATCCCAACGCTCCCGAATAGTCGCATGCGCGCCCGGCCCCGCATATTTGCGGATGTTGGTGAGCGCCTCCTGAACCAGCCGGTAGACGGCAACGCTCGTCGGCCCGCTCAGCCGCGTCGGAGCCGCCGTCCCCTCGATCACGCGTTCGATCGTGCATCCTGGATTCGCCGCGGCGCGCGCCTGGGCGACCAGTGCATCGACATCCGCATAATCGGCGTGCCGCGGCCCGCCGAACACGCCGAGCAGACGCCTCATATCATGCAGCGCGCGCTCGGATTCGCGTCGAATCGTCTCCATCGTGCGCCGCGCGATGACCGGATCATCCGCCCCCGCATACTGGCCGCCATCGGACTGCACGATGATGATCGACAGCGTATGCGCCACCACGTCATGCATGTCCCGGGCGATGCGAGCCCGCTCGGCGAGCGCCGCGATGCGCTTCTCCTCCTGTTCGCTCGCCTCGAGCGCCGCGTTGCGCTCGCGCATCATGCGCACCGTCGCCAGCTTCGCCCGCTGCCAGAATGCGATGATGATGATCGAGACGATGCATGCCGTTATCGCCGCCCATACGGCGAGCGCCTCCTGAGTGACCAGACGAAGGCAGTCGGCGCTGACCTCGCCCTGCGCGTAGACCAGTCGGCAGCTGTTGTACGCGAGCGTGGTCGTAAGTTGGTTCAGTTCGGGGTATTGCGCCAGATCCTCGGCCGAGATGTATGGGGCGAGCATCGGGGTGGCTTCGCCCGCCCATACGATCACTGCGCTCGCCAGCGTGCCGGTTGCGAGTGCCGTCACGATGAACTTGCGCGTGTTGCGAGGGTTCCCGCGCAGCATCACGGAGTACAGCAGGGGCAGTGACATGAAGTCGGCGTAGATCAGCGACGGGCCGGCGATGAGTTGGAGGACGGCCATGACGGCGAACGTGGCCGCGGCGATCTGGGGGTGGATGCGGCGTATGGCCATCGGCGCGGTCATGAGGATCGTCCACAGCAGGACCGGGCCGGGGGTGTCGTATGCGAATAGCAGGCCGGGCGAGCCGACGTATGCGCCGGTGATGATCGCGGACAGTGCGATCAGCGCCAGCGCGGTGAGGGTGTCGATGATCAGTGTGCGTGCGCGGTCGCCGCGTGCATTGGTGCCGTATTGCGCATTGGGATTGCATTGCGCATTGGAGTCGTCGCCTGATTCGCGCGAGGTGCGCTGCGTGCGCGTGCGCGTCCGGTCGTCGGGTTGCGACGTCGCCCGCGCGCACCCCCGCCTGCGAACGCCTGTCCAATGCAATGCCATGGATGACCAGCGTAGCGGAATCGTCGCCGGGTCGCCATCGTACGGTGGGTTGATATCGGCGGGAATCGGCGGCGGGCCGGTACAAGGTCGGCGGCGGGTCGGCACGGGGCCTGGCAATGGGATCGGCGGTTGTCGCGGCGCGCCCGCGGTGGCATGATGGCTATGGTGTGAACAGGGCTTCCTGTGGCGAAGCCGAGCGAAAGGGGACGATATGACGTTGCTCGCCGACTATTATGTGCCGGGGCTGCATGTCGAGGATCATGCGATCAAGGTGCCGTTGGACTGGTCCGGCCATGAGCCGGGGCGCGGATTCGACGGCGAGGCGCTCAGCCTGTTCTATCGTGTGGTCACCGCGCCGGAGCATGTGCATGATGAGCTGCCGCTGCTGATCTATCTGCAGGGTGGTCCGGGCGGTGCGTCGCCGCGCCCGCTCAATCCGACGTCGGATGGCTGGATCGCCGAGGCGATCAGGCATTTTCGCGTGATTCTGCCCGATCAGCGCGGCACCGGGCGTTCCAGTCGCGTGGACACGCATGCGATGAGCCGTCTCGCCGATGCCGGCGCTCGCGTGCAGGCCGACTATCTCAAGCGTTTTCTCGCCGATTCGATCGTGCGTGATTTCGAGCATCTGCGCCGCACCGAGTTCGGCGGCGCCTCATGGGTGACGCTTGGTCAAAGCTACGGCGGCTTCCTGACGCTCACCTATCTGTCGCTCTACCCGCAGGGCATCACGGCGAGCTTCACCTGCGGCGGCATTCCGCATGTGCCGGCTGATGCGACCGAGGTGTATGAGCATACGTTCCCGCGCATGGCCACCAAGACCGCGCAGTTCTACGCGCGCTATCCGCAGGACGTCGACCGGGTGGCTGCGGTCGCCGACCGTCTGCCCTCGGTGGCCGATCTGTCCTCGCCAAGCCGTCAGGCCGCCGCCGACGTGCCGAGACTGCCCGACGGCGATCCGCTTACGGTCGAGCGGCTCCAGTGCCTCGGCTCCGGTTTCGGCATGAAGCCCAGCTTCGAGCGCGTGCATTGGATCTTCGACGAGGCGTTCCTTGACGGCGACGGTTCCGTGTCCGCCGACTCGCCGCTGTCCGACGAGTTCATGGCATCGGTGATGAACGCCACGTCGTCGCGGCCGCTGTACTGGCCGCTGCAGGAGTTCATCTACGCGAACGGCGAACTGGACGAGCCGATCCGCTGGGCGGCGCAGCGCGTGCGCGACCGGCATGCCGAATTCTCGACCGGCGCGCGCCCGCTCACGTTCACCGGCGAGGCGATGTTCCCGTGGATGTTCGAGCACGAGGCGGCATTGCGCCCGTTCCGTGCGGCGATGGACGTGCTCATGGAGGACACGCGATTCGGCGTCATCTACGACGAGCCGCAGCTCGCCCGCAACGAGGTGCCGCTCGAGGCCGCGGTCTACTTCGACGACATGTACGTCGATTCCGGCCTGCAGCTCGACACGCTCAGCCGCGTCGGCAACTCGCACTATTGGGTGACCAACGAGTTCGAGCACGACGGCAACCACGGCGACCGCGTGTTCGCACATCTGTACGCCGAGGCGCTGGATCGCGGCGATCTCGCCGCGCTGTTCCGGCGCTGACACGTGGCGCACGTCGTGCACACGGCGTGCGCATCCGCCGCATCCGCCGCATCCACGGCGAACGTGGCGAACGGCGACGGACGCCAGCATCACGAATCCACGAGAACACCAACACATAGGAGCACGTCATGAGCACTCTCGACAACATCACCATCGGATTCATCGGATACGGCAACATGGCCCAGGCGATCGCCCGCGGTCTCGTCGATGCGGGCGTCGTCGAAGGCGGCCATATCGTCGCCTGCGCCGCCCACTGGGACAAGCTGGAGCGCACCACGGCGCTCATCGGCGCCCGTCCGCTGCATTCGGCCGCCGAGGTAGCCGCCGCGGCCGACGTCGTCGTCATCGCGATCAAGCCGTATCAGATCGAGACGGTGGTCGCGCCGATCGCCGACGAGCTCGCCAAGCCAGGCCACTTCGTCGTCTCGATCGCGGCCGGCTGGGATCTGGCGAAATACCGCGCCCTGTTCGCCGACGCCTTCGCGAACATGCACATCCAATGCACGATCCCCAACACGCCGATGGCGGTCGGCAGGGGAGTGCTCGTCACCGAGACCGACAACACGCTCACCGACGCGCAGCGGGCCGTATTCGAGTCGTTGTTCGCGCCGATCAGCCTCATCGAACGCGTCGATTCGGCGCATATGACCATCGCGATGGTGATCGCCGGATGCGCGCCCGCGTTCACCGACATGTACATCGAGGCGCTGGGCGATGCCGGCGTGCAATACGGGCTGCAGCGTGCCACCGCCTACCGTCTCGCCGCGAAGATGGTCGAGGGCGTCGGCGCGCTCGCCATCGCCACCGGCGACCATCCCGGTGTGATGAAGGACGCCGTCTGCTCGCCCGGCGGCACCACGATCCGCGGCGTCGCCCAGCTGGAGAAATCCGGTTTCCGAGGCGCGGTCATCGACGGCGTCGACGCGATCATGCGCTGATATCGCTGACCTGCCGGCATGCGGCCGATGCGCGCCGATGCGCGTCGGCTGGTGCCGGTCAGCGTCGATCAGCATCGGTCGGCGATCATCCCCGTCCGGCTTCAGCGGCGGCGTCTTTGGACGGCGACTGGCATCGTGTGCCGACCCGTCCCGGCGATCGGATATACATGCAGAGTGCGTCTCGAAGCCTGCATCTGCTGCATGATCGTTCGCGGCGCCGCGCGACATTGGAGATGTGGGCCGTCACGCGGCGCACCGAGACAAGGAGCAGAACGATGACGATGGTTCGTCCGCACGACACGACACGCCCCTATGCGGCCCCTACGATCAGCGTGATCATGATGGAGCCGCAAGACGTGATCTGCGACAGCTGCACGGATTCCCAGGCGGGCAGCGGAGCAGACAATTGCATTCCGGTGCACCCGGGCACGCAGGCCTGGTCGGTCACCGACTGACGATGGACGCGGCGCGCTTGAATCCTACCGACGTCGGCATCTGATCATGTGGCGTGCGGCATCGGCGAACGACGACCGTGCCGAATACGCCCGATCACGCCGGCCACGAATCCAGCCAATACGCATACCGACCGCTCAACCCGCGCCACCACGGCACGACACGATCGCAAAGGAGACACCCGTGCACCGACGCAAGGGCCATATCATCATCAGCGCGGCGCTGCTCGCCGTCGCACTGTGCACAGGAACGGCGGCCGGCGCCTACGCGCAGCCGACGCCGGCAACGCCATCCGCCACGGCCGATTCGACCACGGTCGGCACTGATGCAATCAACAATAACGATGCCGCGCAGCCCATCGCCGACGCATTGCCGACCGCGACCGGCGAATCGCCGCGCATCGCGATCGGCGACACCGCATACGACACGCTCAAGGATGCGCTTGCCGCGGCGAAGAACGGCGATGTCGTGACCATCGGCGGCGACATCGCGCTGACCGAACGCCTTACGATCACCACCGCGAAGACCGTCACCGTGCGCGCCACGTCGGACGCGACCATCACGCGCACCGTCGGCATCCACATGGTCGCGATGGACACGGGCGGGCTCGTCTTCGAGGCCGCCGACAACGCCACGCTCACCTTCGAGGGCGCGGGCGCGGCATCCGGCATGGCCGCGTTCTACACCGCCGGTTCGGCGACCGTCACGCTCGGCAACGGCGTCGACCTGCACGCGCTCAACGCAACCAACCTGTCCAAAGGCGTTATCGAGATCAACGGCGGCACGGTCGTGTTCGCCGGCGCGACGATGAGCGAATGCGTCGGCGGCGTCACCGTACGCGGCGGCGGCACGCTGCGCGTCGAATCCGGCACGGTCAACACGGTCACGCAGGCCGCCAACGGCAACGTGCGCATCGGCGGCGCAGGCCGCGTAGCCGACCGCATCACGCTCAACGGAACCGCCCGCGTCACCGTCACCGCCGAGCTGACCGCGCACACCGCCGACGCGCCGCTCACCCTCGCCGCATCCGAATGGACGGTCGGCCGGGTCGTGGCCGCGTTCCCCAGCAAGGAGCTCGCCGCCGAATCGCTGTCGCTGCTGCGCGCCGTCAACGCGGACGGCACCTCGCGCCGACTGGTGGCGAACGGCGCGAACGTGGCGATCGGCAACGTGGACGAACTGCTCGACAGGATCGCCAACCCGTTCACCGACGGGCTTGAGACCGAACTCATCGACGAATTCTCCACCGCCGACGCGATCGCCGACGTCAGGCGGCAGCTCGCCGCGCTCAGCGGCGTCAGCGACGACGACAAGGCCGTCTATGCGGCGAAACTCGACGCGATCGACGCCAAGCGCACCTATCTGGAAGCCCACCGCGAGCAGGTCGACGCGAGCGTCATCGAACTGAGCCGACTGGGCAGCATGGATGTCGAACAGCGCCGCACCCAGCAGGGCTACCAGTTCGACAACATGGACTTCACCGGCTTCTACGTGCGCCCCGGCACGAACGGCGCATTCCGCGTCTACGTCGAGGCCGACAACCCCGCCGACGTCAGATTCACCTTCCGCGAATCAGGCCACTTCGACTCCAACAGCTACCAGATGATCTTCGTTCCCGACCGATTCAGCGGCTTCTCCAACGGCGCCAACGACCGCACGCTCGCCAACGTGACCAGCAGCACGGTCGGCTATGCGCTGTTCGCGCGCAACTACGGCACCGGGCGGGCGCGCATCCGCATCGAGGCCGCCGACGCCTCCGACGCGCGGCCGGTCGTCGGCACCACGCTCGGCCAGTACCCGTACTACGTGTACGATGCGAACCATCCCGAACGATTCTGGGACTACGTGGTCGAACTGCGCGAATACGCGAAGAACGTGGACACGGTCACCAACTACGTCGGCAACCTCGCGTCCGATCCGACGCTCGACGCCAACATGACCGGCCTGATGATCGGCCAGACCGTGCTCACCACCAGTGCCAGAAACGCCGTGACCATGCTCGCCGGCATCAAGGACGAGGCGTCGGCCGTCGCCTACATCACCAAGGCCGAGCACGAGACCTCGGACCGCCTCGCCTACTTCGACCACATCATGGGATTCAACGACAAGGACGCCAACCCGGTTCACCATCGCACCAGGATGCGGGTCGTCACCGAATCGTCCGAGAACCTCACGTCCCCGTCCACCATGTTCGCCTACGCGTATCTGCAGTCGCTGCCGATCGGCGCCACGTCCGCGCTGCTCGACGGCACCGACCCCGACGGCTGGGGACTCGACCACGAGTATGGGCACACCGTCGATCTGGGGCCGATCGCGATCGGCGAGGAGACCAACAACCTCATCTCGCTGTGGGGCCGTGTGCGCGCCGAGAAGGCGCGCGTCGCCAAGGAGGGCGGCGAATTCAAGATCACCACGTATCACGGCGACATCTCCAACAGGGCGCTGCCGGCATACCAGAAATTCCTTGCCGCGCGCGCCGCCGGCGGCGAGGCGGCCGAGAACGCGACGATCGACTGGAGCGACGTGTTCATGGCGGTGATGCTGCGATGGCAGGTGCTGCGCTACTTCGACGAATACGACTACGCGGCCGACGGCCTCGAACACGACCAGTCGATCGTCGCGCAGATCAAGGAGTACGGCACGCTCGGAACGATCTACCGGCTCGTGCGCGAGAATCCGAGCCGATACAACGAGGTCGGCTCCTCGAAGCGCGACCGCATGGTGGCCGCGTTCAGCGAGGTCACCGGATTCAACATGGCCGAGGTGTTCGGGCGACTGAACGTGACGGTCGGTGACAAGGCGAATGAGTTCGCCGCCCGATACCCGTCGTTCGACAAGCCGCTCGAATACTACACGACCGCATCCGACGTGCAGACGTTCAACGGCGCGACCGGCTACGATACGTCGCACCTGCCGACCCCCACCGTCACCGCGAAGCGAAACGCGAAGGGCGGCATCGACATCACCGCCACGATGAAGGACGCCGCAGCCGCCAAATCCACCACCGCATGGCGGCTCTACGCGGACGGCGAGGTCGCCGGCTATTCGACCGACGGCACGTTCAGCGTCTCGCCCGGCGACCATGTGCCCGACTACGAGGTCCTCGCCTACGACGTGCGGCTCAACGCCAGCAAGCGGGTCGCGATCGCCAAGACGATCGATCTCAAACTCGACGTGACGATTCTGGCCGGCGCATCGGCCGGCGACGGCACGTCCGGCAATGCGGGCGGCAAGGTGAGCGCCAAGGCGACGATCACCCCGAAGGACGAGAGCATCAAGCCCACCGTCGTGGCGCTGACCAACGGCGACATGACCATCAAGGGCGTGCCCAGCGCCGTCGTGACGATCGAATGCGAGCAGTGCACGGCCACGCCCGACCGCTTCGAGATCGACGCCTTCGACTGGGCGGGCGAGACCACGCCGATCAGCATCGTCGCCGACGACGTGACCGCCGCGCTGGGCAAGACCGCCAAGCCATCGATCGCCGCGACGGCGGTCGATGCGGGCGGCAAGCCCACGACCAGCGGCGGCGACATGGCGTACGTGATCACCGCCGGCGCCGGCGAGATCGGCCGCGACGTGACCGTGTACTACACGCTCGACGGCAGCGAGCCGACCAACGCTAACGGCACGCGATACTCGGTCGGCGACGCGATCCGCTTCACCGGCGACTCGATGACCATCAGGGCGCGCGCCTACCGCAGCGGCTACCTTCCCAGCGACGTGGCGAGCGCCAGCTGGACGGCGACGCGCAAGGTAACCGTCTACACCGCGATGTGGGGGCCTTCCGGATTCGGCGGCGACAAGCTGGAACTCGCCCCCGGCACGTACACCGGTGCCGAGCAGCTCGGCAAGCACTATGAGAACATCCGCAGCGTGGCCGTGCCAGCCGGCTACAAGGTGACGCTCATCGGCAATCCCAACACGCTCGTCTACACGAGCAGCCAGAACTGGCTCGGCAACTACACGATCGACCAGAGAATCCACACCGTCAAGGTCGAGGTGCTCAGCGAGGCGGCCCTGCCGAGCTACACCGTGCGCTTCGAGCCGGGAAGCCCGGCCGCGGGCGTCACGCCGAGCGGCACGATGGCCGACGCGACCCTGTACCGCGGCGTGACGACGATGCTGCCCGCCGTGGCCTACAGCGCGCCCGGCTACGCGTTCGCCGGATGGAAGGGCTCCGACGGCAACAGCTACGCGGATTCGGCGCAGGTGAGCGACCTCGCCGCGGCGAACGGCACCATAACGCTGACCGCGCAGTGGAAGGCCGCACCCTGCGACGGCAGCGCCGCATGCGTCATCGACCCGTATCGCGCGGCCCCCGACTCCAAGGACTGGACCGCGCCGGCCGCGCCGGAGGGTAAGGCGTTCGCCGGATGGTATCTCGACAAGGCGCTGACGAGCGCGATTCCCGACGAGATGACCAGCGGCGTCGCCTGGCCGCGATTCGTCGACGCGACCGGCCTGTTCGAATTCCGCGGCGGTTCGCTGCGCGCCGACTACCGCAACGCCGAAGGCGGCATCGACTACACGCGCACCAGTCTGCGCATGGGCTACCGGGTGCGCCCGTTCGACGGCACCACGGTGAGCGCATGGGGATGGCGGTTCGGCGTCGGCAGCGACGATCTCAACCGCACGCTCGCCGGACGCAACCGCATCGACGGCGACGACGGCTCGTTCACGTCGAATCTGGTGCTCACCGGCTTCCTCGCCGGCGACTACCGCACCGACATCCACGCGCAGCTGTGGGCGAGGTATGTGACCGAGGACGGCACGCCGGTGACGCTCACCGACGAGACGCGCGTGCGTTCGGTGCGTGACGTTGCCGAGCGAATCGTCGCCGAAGGGTCGGGCGCCGGCGACGACGAGATCGCGTACGCGCGCGGCATCCTCGCCCAGTTGGGCTGACGCGCGTCTCCTGACTCCTTCCTCGCCGCCGCAGCTGCGCCCGCGACACGCGATGCACGCCGATGCGGCGGCGGGGGAGAGCGGCGTGTATAGTCGCATAGGTCACTTCTGTGGCCACCTTGTCCGCTTCACGCTAGAAAGGTGAGCCGTGTCAGTTACAGATGGGTCGGCTGAGACGCCGATGGTCGGCAAAAGCGTCATTTCGCTCGATGATCTTTCCATTCGCCAGATTCGAGAGCTGCTGCATAAGGCGCAGTACATCGACGCGCATCGCAGGGAGGTGGCGCACACCTGCGACGGCAGAGTGCTCGCCACGCTGTTCTACGAACCGAGCACCCGCACGCGACTGAGCTTCGAGACCGCGATGCTGCGTCTCGGCGGCAAGGTCATCGGCTTCGCCGGCGCACAGCTGGCATCCGTGTCCAAGGGCGAGTCGATCGCCGATACGCTCAAGACCGTGTCGAACTACGTCGACGTGGTTGCGATCCGTCATCCCAAGGAGGGTGCCGCGCTCGTCGCCGCGCGCGCCGCGTCGGTACCGGTCATCAACGCCGGCGACGGCGGCCACATGCATCCCACGCAGACCCTCGCCGACCTCGCCACGCTGCAGTCGCGCTTCGGCCGCGTCACCGATCTGACCGTCGGCCTGTGCGGCGATCTGATGTTCGGCCGCACCGTGCACTCGCTGATCGAGACCCTGTGCCGGTTCGGCAACGTGCGCTTCGTGCTCATCAGCCCCGACGAGCTCAAGACCCCGCAGTACGTGCTCGACCGCATCGACGCCACCCCGTCGTGCTCCTATGTCGAGGTGCGCGACCTCGCCTCCGTGATCGGCGATCTCGACGTGCTGTACATGACCCGCGTGCAGAAGGAGCGCTTCTTCAACGAGGACGACTATCTGCGTCTGCGTGACACCTACATCCTCGACGAGGACAAGCTCTCCCTCGCCAAGCCGCGCATGGCCGTGCTCCACCCGCTGCCGCGCGTCAACGAGATCGCCGTCGAGGTCGACGACGATCCGCGCGCCGCCTACTTCGAGCAGGTCAAGAACGGCATGCTCATGCGCATGGCGCTCGAAAGCTCCGTGGTGGGCGACGAACTGCCCGGCTACGAGCCGCTTGAATCCGCTTCCGATTCTTACGATTCTTCCGATTCTTCCGATTCCGTTTCCACGATCGACGCCAAGGAGGTCCGGGCCTGATGGAGGTCACCAGCGTACAGAACGGCATCATCATCGACCATGTGCCGGCCGGCACCGCGCTCAAGGTGCTGGAATATCTCAAGATCAATCCGGCGAAGACCAAGCTCGCCCTCATCATGAACACCGACAGTCATCTGTACGGCACGAAGGACATCATCAAGATCGAGGACGAGGACGGCAAGAAGACGCCCGCCATCGATCTGGACGTGCTTGGACTCGTCGCGCGCACGGCGACCGTCGGCATCGTGCGCGGCGGCCGCATCGTCGAGAAGAAGACGCCGACCCTGCCCGAGCATGTGGTCAACATCCTCACCTGCCGCAACCCGCGCTGCGTGACCACCACCGAGCGCGGCATCGACCAGATGTTCCATCTGACGCACTCCGGCCGCCAGGAGTACCGCTGCGACTACTGCGACGAGGAAGCCAAGCTGTAAAGCCGGAGCGACCCGGACGGCCGGGGCAACCAGCCGACCGGGTCGTTTGCATCCATATCAACCGCCATATCAGGCCGCCAAGCTGCAAGGAGCCGACATGCCTACGCTGCGTAACATCAGGGTGTGGAACACCGACGAGATCATCGACGTGCGGGTGCCGGTCGCGCCGCATGCGCTGCTGGAGGGGGAGCGTTCCCGCTCCGCCGGGTTTGCGGATGCCGAGATCGATGCCG
Organism: Bifidobacterium jacchi; assembly: GCF_009078285.1. GTDB lineage: Bacteria > Actinomycetota > Actinomycetes > Actinomycetales > Bifidobacteriaceae > Bifidobacterium > Bifidobacterium jacchi. The sequence goes on along the minus strand of NZ_RQSP01000038.1, from coordinate 7,682 downwards.
GCGGGCTCACGCTCGCGCCCGGTTTCGCCGATCCGCACGTGCATTTCCGCGATCCCGGCCAGACCTACAAGGAGTCGATGGTCTCCGGCTGCGCGGCGGCGGCGTCCGGCGGATACACCGACGTGCTCATCATGCCGAACACCGTGCCCGCGATGGATGGCGAACGGCTCGACGACCCGAATGCGCCGGGCGCACGCGAAGTGATCGACGCCGGGTATGGGACCGTCATCGACTATCTGCAGCACTACGGCGAGGCGCACGATGTCACGCTGCCGGTGCGCTACGACCTGTGCGTGTGCGCGTCCAAGGGCCGCGCGGGCCGCGAGGCGACCGAGCTTGCGAAGTGGCGTCGATACATGCCCGGCATCGACGAGGCAGACAAGGACGAGGCGCAGCTCGCGCACCCGGTCACCGCGATCAGCGACGACGGCTCGGCCGTCACCCCGGCGACGCTGGACGCGGTGTTCACGCTCGCCGAACAGTCCGGACTGCCGCTCATCGAGCACTGCGAGCACCACGACACGGGCGCGGTCAACGAGGGGCCGGTCTCCCGACGGCTCGGCGTGCCGGGCATCCCCGAGGACACCGAGCTCAACATCGTCACGCGCGACATCGCCAAGGCCCGCGAGACCGGCGTGCACGTGCACTTCCAGCATGTGAGCACGGCGGGCAGCTTCGAGGCGATCCACGCCGCCAAGGCCGAAGGGCTGCCGATCACCTGCGAGACCGCGCCGCACTATTTGGCGCTGTGCGACGAGGCGCTGCTCGAATACGGCACGCTCGCCAAGATGAATCCTCCGCTGCGCAGCGAGGCCGACCGACGCGCCACCTGTGAGGCCGTGGCGGACGGCACCGTCGACATGCTCGCCACCGATCACGCTCCGCATACGATGGAGGAGAAGGCGCGCGGATTCCTCGACGCCCCCAACGGCATCATCGGACTCGAATGCGCGTACGGCGTGTGCCACGCCACGCTCGTGGACGGCGGCTACATCAGTGATGCCCGGCTCATCGAGCTGATGAGCGTCGCCCCGATGCGGCTGATGGGCCACGAGGCCACCGACATCGCCGCGCTGCTCGACAGCGACACCGACGCATCCCGCGAGCCGGGAGCCAAGCGTCTGCTCGACTTGACCGATGCGTCCACCGCGCTTGACGCCTCCGACATCGGATTGGTCGTGCTCGACACCGCCGAGGCATGGCAGGTGGACCCCTCCGCATTCCACTCCAAGGCGCGCAACACCCCGTTCGGCGGATGGAACGTCACCGGGCGGCCTCTGGCCACCATCATCGGCGGGGAACTGGCGTTCAGCCGTCTGCGGTAGAACGTCGGCCGATGTAGCTGCCAGTCGGCGCGGCTGCCAGCAAGGCGCGGCCGGCCGGTCGCCGATGCAGGCGATCGCCGCGTTTCGCAACAGCAGGCGGCCATAGGTGGGTGGCAGTAGGCAGCAGGAGCAGAAGTACAGGCAAGGAAAGGAATCGTCATGGATCGTCTCATCGACGCGATCGAAAGAACCCAGAACCCCAGCGTCGTCGGACTCGACCCGACCGAGGCGCTCGTGCCGGCGCAGGTGGTCGCGAGCTTCGCCGACGAGGTGCGCGACTCGGTGGACACGCCCGAGGAGGCGCCCGCGGCCCAGCTCGCCGTCGCCTTCTATGAGTTCAACCGCACGATCATCGACGCGGTCGCGGGCATCGTGCCCGCCGTCAAACCGCAGATCGCCATGTACGAGGCGCTCGGCCCGGCCGGCATCGACGTGTACACGATGACCTGCGAGTACGCGGCCGAGCAGGGCCTCTACGTGCTCGCCGACGTCAAACGCGGCGACATCGGCTCCACCGCCGCCGCCTACGCGCACATGCTCACCGGAGTCAACGCCGGCGCATCCGCCGAGGCCGGCAGTGCCGGGGCCGGTGCGCATGATCCGTGGCACGTGGATGCCGTCACCGTCAATCCATATCTCGGCACGGACGGCATCACCCCGTTCGTCGACGCCGCCAAGACGGCCGACAAGGACCTGTTCGTGCTCGTGCGCACCTCGAACCCCTCATCCAGCGAACTGCAGATGCTCGATCTGGCCGACGGCTCCAAGGTCTACGAGCATGTCGCCGATCTGGTCGAACGCTGGGGAGCCGACACGATCGGCGAACACGGCTACTCGCGCGTCGGCGCGGTCGTCGGCGCCACGCATCCGCAGGAGGGGCGGGCGCTGCGCGAGCGCATGCCGCGCACGTTCTTCCTCGTGCCCGGATACGGTGCCCAAGGCGGCACCGCCGCCGACGTGCGTGGCATGTTCGACGCAAACGGCTCCGGCGCGATCGTCAACTCGTCACGCGGCATCATCGGCGCCTGGCGCACATCCGGTCGCTACCGCAAGGACATGTCCGCGGACGACGCGCTCGCCCTCGTGTTCGACACCGCGCGCGAGGCTGCGACCGCCATGCGCGACGATCTTCGCGCGGTGCTGTAGGCTACGCACTGTAGGACGCGCGCTGCCGGATGCGCATGGCGCGCCACCGGCGACCCATCGCGCGAATCCCCAGCAAAGCAATCCAGCAAATCCAGAAAAGCCAGCAAATCCAGCCTGCAAAACAAGCCAAAACGCAAGCCAACAACGCAAGCAAAACAGCAATCAGACACAGCAATCCGTCAGATCAATCCGACAAGGAGCATGATGACAGCCACCTTCACCCCGACCTATGACGTGGTGGACGAGGCCGTGGCGGCCGGGTACTTCCCGCCGCGCCACCCCGTCGAGATCACCGCGGTCGAGCGACTCGCCGACCGCGTGATTCGACTCACCTTCCGCGACCCGTACATCGCCGCGCACGCCCGCCCGGCGCAGTTCGTCAACCTGTTCACCGACGATCCGCTCATGCCAATGCCCCGACCGTTCGGCGTCAGCGAGGTGCACGGCGACGACGTGAGCGTCATCTTCGCCATCGTCGGCAAAGGCACGGCGGATTTCGCCGCCATGCGCCCCGGCGACGCGATCCAGGTGCTCGGACCGCTCGGCCGCCCGTTCGCGACCAGGAAGCCCGCCCACTACGTGCTGGTGGCGGGCGGACTCGGCGTGCCGCCGCTGATCTACACGGCACAACGGCTTGCCGCCGACCCTGCGGTGCGCACGACCGCGGTGTTCGGATACCGCAATGAGCATTTCGCCGACCGCTTCGTCGAACCGTTCGCCGACCGTACGGTCAGCATCGACGAATCGGAGGGCAATGTCATCACCCTGCTCGACCGGCTGGAGACCAGCGGCGAGCTCGCCGTCGACGGATTGGAGACGGTGATCCTCTCCTGCGGCCCGCTGCCGATGATGAAGGCGGTCGCCGCATGGGCCGCCACACGCGATCTGGCATGCCAGCTGAGCATGGAGCAGCGCATGGGATGCGGCTACGGCACCTGCGTGCTGTGCACGATCGATACCGTGGAGGGCCGGCTCAAGGTCTGTTCCGACGGGCCGGTGTTCACCCGCGAACAGCTCGGATGGGGGCAGTGACATGGCGAATGACATGACACAGGACATGGCAGAAGGTACGATCGTGAATCCGAATCCATCCGCGGCTGCGACCGACCAGGCGGCCCCGGTCGCCCCGACCGCCCCGACCGCAGCGGATGCGGCCGCCACCGCGAACGCATCCTCGAAACCCGGTCACATCAACCTGTATGAGCCGCACGAATGGAAGCACGGCACCAGCGTCGCCGGCGTGCCGTGGAAGAACCCCGTGGCGACCGCATCCGGAACGTTCCAGTATGCGGCCGTGCGCTGGTTCTACGACGTCAGCCAGCTCGGCGCGGTGAGCACCAAGGGCTGCTCGCCGGTGCCGTGGCTGGGCAATCCCAGTCCGCGCACCGCCGAAGGGCCGGCATCGAATCTCAACGCGGTCGGATTGCAGAACCCGGGAGTCGACCACTATCTTGCGCACGATCTGCCCGATCTCAAGAAGGCGGGTGCGCTGGTCGTCGCCAACGTGGCCGGCCACTGCGACGACGACTACGTGCAGGTCACCGAGAAGCTCGCCGACTCGGCCGCCGACATGCTGGAGATCAACGTGAGCTGCCCCAACGTGACCCACGGCGGCATGAGCGTCGGCACCGATCCGGTGGCGCTCGCCTCGCTCATGGACAAGCTGCGTCCGCTGACCGACAAGCCGATCATCGTCAAGCTCACGCCCAACGTCACCGACATCACCGTGCCGGCGCGCGCCGCGGTCGAGCATGGCGCCGACGCGCTGAGCATGATCAACACGCTGCTCGGCATGCGCATTGACATCCGCACCGGCAGGCCGATCATCGCGAACACCACCGGCGGCGTGTCCGGTCCGGCCGTGCTGCCCATCGGTCTGGTCGCCGTCTACCGCACGCGAACCGTGCTGCCGGACATTCCGATCATCGGCATCGGCGGCATCGATTCGGGGGAGAAGGCGCTGGAATACCTGTACGCCGGCGCGAACGCGGTCGAGGTCGGCGCCGCCGCGCTGTTCGATCCGGTCGCCCCGCTGCGCGTCGCCCGCGAACTCGACGATCTGCTTGACGCGCGCCCCGAACTCGCCGCCAAGCTCGCCGCCGGGAAGACCTGGCGCTGAGCGATGCCGCGAGCGGCGCATTGTGAGCGGAGCATCGCATTCGGAGGAACGTCCGGCGGTACCGCGAAACCATGGAAACACAACAACAGATTTCGGTAGCCGCGAAAACCGCGGCAGTCCGCCCGCCATGCGGCGGCATCATCACCAACCAAGGAGATCAGCACATGACCGACACCGCGTCGCTCGACATCCGCTTCACCCAGTTCCTGCTCGAATCCAAGGCGCTCAAATTCGGCGACTTCACGCTCAAATCAGGCCGTAAGTCGCCGTACTTCATCAACGCGGGCGCGTTCGACGACGGCCGCAAGATCGCCACGCTCGGCGCGTTCTACGCGGAGAAGATCGCCGAGGAGATCAAGGCCGGTCGTCTGTCGCAGCACATCGACACCGTGTTCGGACCGGCCTACAAGGGCATTCCGCTGGCCGTGTCCACCGCGATCGCACTGACCGGCGCGCACGGCATGGAGGTCGGCTACACGTTCGACCGCAAGGAGCGCAAGGACCACGGCGACGGCGGCATGATGGTCGGCACGCAGCTCGAGGACGGCATGAAGGTGCTGCTCGTCGACGACGTGATGACCGCCGGAACCGCAGTGCGCGAGGTGGTCCCGAAGCTGCGCGCCGAGGCCGATGTCGAGATCGTCGGACTGGTGCTGTCCGTTGACCGCATGGAGAAGACCCGCGACTCCGATCTGTCCGCGGTCAAGGCCGTCGAGGCCGAATTCGGCTTCCCGGTGCTCGCCATCGCCAACGTGCGCGAGATCTTCGAGGCAGGACGGCACATCGCCACCGCATCCGGCGAGCCGTACGTGACCGAGTCGATCAAGACCGCCGCCGACGCGTATCTGGAGCGCTACGGCGCGTGAGCCCGGTTCATCGCAGCCATGCGCTCAAGGCATGGCTGACGGCGTAGCGCGGCTATTGTGTCGTCGGGCGCAAATCGTCTAGTGTGGAAGTTACATGCGATGCCGCGTTGAGATGCGGCCTTGCAATGCTGCATTGAGATGCCGTGTTGCAATGCTGCATTGCAAGGCCGTCGCCGTCGCGTCCTGAGTGCGGCGGTGCCTCGTTGGCTGCCGCCTTGGGTGCGGTGGCGTTTCGGGCGCGGTGTCTTGGATGTGGTGTCTCGATCGCGGTGCATGAGGTGCGGCGTCGGTCGAATCAGATGAACGGAAGGATATTGACATGAGCGAGATGATGAAGGCCGCGATCTTCGTGGAGCCCGGGCGTATGACCGTCGATGAGGTGCCGAAGGCGCGCCTCGAGGCGGATACGGATGCCGTGGTGCGTGTGGTGCGTGCCTGCGTGTGCGGCTCGGATCTATGGTATTTCCGCGGCGCGTCCGACCATCCAAGGAACAGCCAGATCGGCCATGAGGCGATCGGCGTGGTCGAACAGGTCGGTACCGCCGTCGAGTCCGTCAAGCCGGGCGATTTCGTGGTGCTGCCGTTCCCGTACAGCTGCGGCAAGTGCCCGGTGTGCCGTGCCGGATTCGAGTCGGTGTGCCCCCACGGCGGTTATTTCGGTGCGAGCCAGGCTCAGTATGTGCGCGTTCCCGAGGCCGACGGCACGGTCGTCGTGGTGCCCGGCTCACCCGAGGACTACTCCGATGAGACGCTCGCGTCGCTGCTGACGATCGCCGACGTGATGTCGACCGGCTACCACGCTGCCGCATCCGCCGAAGTCAAGCGCGGCGACACGGCCGTGGTGATGGGCGACGGCGCGGTTGGACTGTGCGGCGTGCTGTCGGCGCACATGCGCGGGGCGAGCCGCATCATCGCGATGAGTCGGCATGAGGATCGCGCGGCGCTGGCGCGTGAGTTCGGCGCGACCGACATCGTGCCCGAACGCGATCAGGCGGCGATCGACAGGGTGCTGGAGATGACTGGCGGCTATGGTGCGGACGCCGTGCTCGAATGCGTCGGTTCCAAGCAGTCGTTCGACACGGCGGTCGGCCTCATCCGCCGCGGCGGGGTGATCGGACGCGTCGGTCTGCCGCATGATGTCGAGATCAGCGCCGAGGGCACGTTCTACGGCAACATCGGCATCAAGGGCGGTCCCGCTCCGGTACGCCATTACGATCTTCACGCCGGATTGCTTCAGGCGGTGCTCGACGGCACGATCAATCCGGGCCGCGTGTTCACTGGTGAATATGATCTCGATCATATTCAGGACGCCTATGAGGCGATGGATCAGCGCAAGGTCATCAAGTCGCTCATCCGCTTCTGATTCCTCTGATCGGCTGTGGTTCTTGCGGGGCCGTCCATCCGGGTGGATTGGGCGGCCTCGTCGCATTGTATGCTGACGCCTTGCATATTGACGCATTATGCACTTCTGTTGTCATCGTGGGTGGTGGTTCGTTGCTGAGCCGTTGGGATGGTAGGGGAAGGCCGCTTTTCGGGTAGGGTGCTCAACAACCAGGAACTCAACGACCAGAAAGAACCATGGAACCTGCGCAAAGTGGTGTCCCTGCGCTGGTATCCTTATTCGACTCTCCTCTCACGGGTGCTCTGAGCAATCTGGGCGGGGCTCCTCTGCCCTGGCACCCTTTTGTGACTCCCCTCCTATACCTCTCTCGCTCGTGCTTCCTCGCTTCCTCGTGCGTCGCTAGACACTTCGCTTGCACTTCCTTAGCGCAAGGATTAGTGAGACAGATTAGTGAGGCGGACCATTAATGAGGATTTGCGCAAGAAATTCTCGGGGAAAGTGGCGAGTTCGAGATTCTCTTGCGCCGAGCGGTCGTGTGGCGCAAGGTTTTCTCGGGCTTGGGGTTTTTCGAGATTCTCTTGCGTTGGGCTTGATGGCGTCGTAGCCGCAGCTGGGGTTGCCGCAGCCACGCGATGGAGAAATGCCCCATTTTTTCATCGCGTGGCTGTGTGGTATACCACGGGGCGTCGTGTGACCGATTACATTGCGTTGTTCGCGTCGTTTTTGCAGCCACACGACCGGTTGTGATCGGTCACATCGTGCGTCGTGGCGGTTCGTTCAGCCACGCGATGCAAAAAACGCCTGTTTTCTCATCGCGTGGCTGCGAACGATAAACCGTGATAAAACCATCATCGTGTTGAATAATTACAAAATGGCGGAATTCC
>NZ_RQSP01000037.1:20592-21885 GCF_009078285.1 Bifidobacterium jacchi | reverse complement strand
TTCCAATCGCGATTTGTTTTGTTTGGCGACAGAAAATCGTACACAGGACACGGGCCATGCCCTTCCATCTCAAGCCCAAACCAAAGTGCGCAAAAAATCGGGCCTTATCTGAAGGTGTGGTGTTTTTGCGCCAGCTGTAAGGCCTCAATCAGGGTATGCAGGCCGTTGCGCTCGATCGCGTTGGCGCTCTTTTCCAATGCGGTCTGAGCCATCAGTAGTGCCGTGGCAACATGTTCTGCAGGTAGCTCCTCATCCTCGTATTCGTCGATGATGATGTGAAAGGCGAAGTTGTAAGCATCCCACAGTGGATTGAGTGCCTCATATTCGACTCTTCTCAGCTCGAACGATGCACAATGACGATCATCGAAATCCGCGTACTGCATATCCCGTTCCCCCTGCTCGTCCAACGGTACAAACAGGTTGTATCCCTCGTTGATATCGGTCATCGCAATCACATCCATCCCTTCATTCCCGGGTGTTTCTTAATACGGAAGTGCGTCAAACGCATGGCTGACTCTGAGTCTTCCTTGCTAGCTCGGATCGCTGATTTTTCTGTGGCAGAACGCGAACTGCTGGAGACGCTATCCCCCTCGAAGGCTTTGAGTGCTCGTGAGATCGGCGAGGTGACCGGCAGAGGATTGATGTCGGTACGCAAGTTTCTACGTAGCCTCATCGTCGTCGGTCTGGTGACCGCCACCGCGCCAGCGTCCAGTAGGAACTGCAAATACAAGCTCGAATCAAATGTGGGGAGGTAGCAGGGGACGAATAGGTCGTGGCCCTGTAGTGTTCGCCTCCTTCCAGCCCCGCGCCCTCTGCGGCGAGCTGTAATCGCGTGCTCGCATAGTATCTCTTACCCGCTCACTTACCGTCAGTGACAGACTATGACATGCGATGTATGTCTCATGCGAAAAGAGGCATGTCATGGTTGATCTCAGTCATCGGTACAACGTTGATAAGGACGGCGCGGAATACGATTATCTTCGCTTGTGCGACGCGCCTCTGAGCGAGGATGTCTTGGAATTCCTCGGCAAATCTCATAAGTCGAAGTCCGACGGCATTCAGGCGATTCGCGAACGCGTCTACGCCTGATCAGTGAGCGGATTATCCTGTGCCGATTCGTTTCCGTTTTGCAGATAAGTCAGACCGGTCTCGATTTGTGCTTTATTGTGTGGTTCGGCAGGTTCGGCTGGGTGGTGCGGTTGGGGTGTGGGGCGAAAAGTGGGGTGTTTTGCACCGTATCTTGCAGTTGTGTGTACCGGCGGCTGGAGATCGGGTGAAAACGGGTGGCTCCTG
>NZ_RQSP01000037.1:18840-20493 GCF_009078285.1 Bifidobacterium jacchi | reverse complement strand
GTCGTGTCGGCGGTGTTGCATAATGGCGGAATTGCAACGATCGTGGAGTTCCTGCCCGTCAGCCTTGCCGATGTGTGCGCGCCTGGCGGTACACACAACTGCAAGATATGCCCGAGAATAGGCTGTTGAACCGAAATGAGCCTGTTCGCCTCGCCGTGCTCGCCGTGTTCGTTATGATGTGGCAGTTTGTGGGGGCGCACCTGACGACATCGTGCTTGCGGCAAATAGTACACAATGGTACGCATTCATGTAACTTGGTACGCATTCGTACATATTGGTGTAATTTCGTGTAACATGGTGCGTGTTCCCGCCGAGCCGTTGATGATTCCGGTGCACCACTAATCAGTAGCCTGGTGCGACGAATCATGCATGGCGCCCGATGGATGCAACGGACGACAAAGGCGTGAGAGCAGAGGAAACATGTGTAAGGAGGTGCGGTCATGGCGATTAACCCGTTCAAGCCAACTGCGGGCAAGATGCCGCCGATTCTCATTGGTCGCCAGTCCATCATCGATGATTTTTCGGAGGCGTTGACAAACGGTGTCGGCGCGCCGGGCAGAATCATGCTGGTCACTGGGCAGCGAGGTTTCGGCAAGACGGTGATGCTGACCGAATTTCGTCGGATTGCCAAAGCACAGCAATGGGAGACCATCGCCGAAACGGCGTCCCCGGGATTGGTGTCCCGCCTCGTAACAGTTCTGGCTCCTTCGGGAATGCGCTTGAATCAGGCCGATATAAGCCCATCCATCAGCATTCCTGGCATTGCGACCGCTAGCCTCGGCCAAGCCCATTTCTCTGCGGAGTCCAATCCGCTGACCCTTCGCAACGCATTGAACAAACGGCTGGAATCCAAGAAAATCAGAAAGGGCAAAGGCATCCTCATCACCATCGATGAAACGCAGGCGGCTTCACATGATGACTTGGTGGCCATTGCCACGGCTGTGCAGCACATTATCACAGATGCCGACGAAAGCGACGTTCCCGATGACGAGAAGAAAGGCGTCGCCATCGTGTTCGCCGGCCTGCCCTATATGATCAACGATTTGCTGGATAATGAGGTGACCACATTCCTGCGGCGTGCACTGCGCCGGGAATTGGACAATGTGCCATTGCCAGACGTGAAGAACGCCTATCTGGAAACCGTGGCCGATTCGGGCAAGTCCATCAGCGAGAGCGACGCGCTGGAAGCGGCCCGACGGTCCGAGGGATATCCATACATGGTGCAGCTCGTCGGGTACTACATGTGGCAATCCGCCCAGCGGCGCGGGGCGTCCATCATCACGACGAACGATGTGGCGGCTGGTGTCACTGACGCGTTGCTTGCGTTTGATGATGCCGTATGCGCGCCTGCCCTGGACGGCGTTACGAGCGCGGAACGGCTGTTTTTGAAAGCTATGGCGGTGGATTCGCCGCACGTCACGCAGATCGGCGATCTCGTGGAGCGCACACGACGGAGTCGGAGCTGGGTGAGCAAGTACCGTGCGATTCTCATCAAGGACAAACTCATCCGTCCGGCCGGTCATGGGCAGGTGGAGTTCGCCGTGCCGCATCTGGGGGAGTACCTGCGGTCGCTGTGACGGACGCAATCGTCGCTCATGCCAATGCGAACGTGCCATGTCTCTGGGCCGGTTGCAGCGCTTCGATTACCGTCCG